>NZ_JACCEY010000019.1:48753-108783 GCF_013591995.1 Rhizobium sp. WYCCWR 11146 | reverse complement strand
GCCCGGCGCCTTGTGAGCGCCGGGCCTTTTTTCTCAAGCAAGGATTGGCCTCAATCCACCGCTCAATCCATGGCGTGGATATCCCTGTTCTTCGTTTCCGGCAGGAAGATCAGGCCGATCACCAGCGTGATCGTCGCAAAGACGATCGGATACCAGAGACCGTAGTAGATATCGCCCGCGGCAGCGCTCATCGCGAAGGCCGTCGCCGGTAGCAGGCCGCCGAACCAGCCGTTGCCGATGTGATAGGGCAGCGACATGCCGGTGTAGCGGATGCGGGTCGGGAAAAGCTCGACCAGCAGAGCGGCGATCGGGCCGTAGACCATCGTCACATAGAAGACAAGGACGAACAACACGGCGATCGTGCCGATCCAGTTGACGCGGGCCGGATCGGCGACCATGGCGAAAGTGCCGCCGTTGGCGATGTTGTAGACCGTCATGTCGGTGACGCCATTGGCCTCATCCGCGGTCAGCAGCTTGGTCTCGACCAGCTTCGCCGCTGGTACGGTTTCCTTCTCGCCGGCGCGCACGGCATCGGCGTTGAGCGACAGCTCCGGATTGGCTGCGATGAAGGCATCGAGCTTGGAATCCGGCACCTTGACGGCGCCGCGCTTCAGCGGGTAGCCGGCATCGTGGAGCGCGATGTTGACGCCTTTTTCGAAGGCGGCGGTCATGCCCTTGGCCTTGTCGCCGGCAGCGACGACGTCGAAACTTGGGATCGTCGCGTTGCCGACCTTCACCGTTGCCGGCTGTCCGGCGGTGCCGGGCACCACGTCGTAAGGCACCGAGTTCCTGGTCAGGAATGCCGTCGCCACGTCGCAAGAACTGGTGAACTTCGCCGTGCCGGTCGGGTTAAACTGGAACCTGCAATCCGCCGGATCAGCTGTCACCGTTGCCCGAATCGAAGCCTGCGCTTCGGCAAGCGCCGGGTTCGCCGTCCAGGTCATCGCCTTGAACAGCGGATGATAGGTCACTGCCGCAATGAGAAGGCCTGCCATGATGATCGGCTTGCGGCCGATCTTGTCGGAGAGGCCGCCGAAGATGACGAAGAACGGCGTGCCGAGGAGAAGTGCGATGGCGACCATGACATTGGCCGAGAACAGGTCCACCTTCAGCACGTTCTGCAGGAAGAACAGTGCATAGAACTGGCCGCCATACCAGACGACCGCCTGGCCCATGGTGGCGCCGAGAAGCGCGATGATCGCAATCTTGGCATTTTTCCATGTCCCGAAGGCTTCGGTCAGTGGCGCCTTGGAGCCCTTGCCTTCCGCCTTCATGCGCTGGAACGCCGGCGATTCGTTCATCTTCAGGCGGATCCAGACGGAAATGCCGAGCAGGACGAACGAGAGCAGGAACGGAATGCGCCAGCCCCAGGCGGCGAACTCAGCCGCACCCATCAGATATTGAACAAAGACGATGACGATCAGCGACAGGAACAGGCCGAGCGTCGCCGTCGTCTGGATCCACGAGGTGAAGTAGCCGCGGCGCCCGTTCGGCGCATGTTCGGCGACATAGGTTGCCGCACCGCCATATTCACCGCCCAGCGCCAGACCCTGGAGCAGGCGAAGCGCGATCAGGATGATCGGGGCTGCGATACCGATCGTGGCGGCACCCGGCAGGATGCCGACGAGGAAGGTCGACATACCCATGATCATGATGGTCATCAGGAAGGTGTATTTACGGCCGACGAGATCGCCGAGACGGCCGAACACCAGCGCGCCGAAGGGGCGGACCAGGAAGCCGGCGGCAAAGGCGAGCAGCGTGAAGATGTTACGCGTTGCCTCGGGATATTGGGTGAAATAGGTCGCACCGATATAGGTGGCGAGCGAACCATAGAGATAAAAATCGTACCATTCGAAAACGGTGCCGAGCGAAGAGGCGAAGATGACCTTCTTCTCCTCGCCGGTCATCGGACCGGCCTTCGCGCCGTCGATGCTTGCGACATTTGCCATTGTCTGTCCTCCACAGAGTGATGATCAACGCGCGCGGCTTACTTCTCCTCAAAGCATACCCCTGGCCGCGACACGCCTGACGGGAGTGTGCCAGAAACGACAGATCAAAAAGAGAGAGGCTTTCGGATTATGACTTTAGTCTAATGACGCCACGCTTTGTCATGCACATCAAGCTCTCCGCCGCCCGTGACGATAGAGCTGCCGGAAGTTTGGAAGAAAGTTTCACAGCGGTTTGTGATGTGGATCCGTTATGCTCTTAGCGCCTGCGCCGGCGATTGCCGGTAGGCGAGCACTGCCGGCAGCGCGGCAAGAATTGTGGCAAAGGCAAGCAGCACCGCCGCAAGCCCGGCGTCTTCACGGGCGAAGCCGACCGGCATAGTGATCCCGCTCGTTTGCGAGAACATGCCGGACAAGATGAGGGCCGCGGCATAACCGAGCGCGAATCCGAGTGCGATGCCGACCGCCACCAGGAAAAAGAATTCTAGCCAGACGATACCGAAAATCGCGCCGCGCGGGGCGCCGAAAGCCCTGAGTGCGCCGATCTGACGGCGGCGCTGGCCGATATGGATGACCGTGATCAGCACCAGCGAGGCTGCGACGAGAGCTTGCGCGCCCGAGGCGACCGTGACGAGGATCTGTTTGGCGTCGCCGAGCGTGGCGTAGAGATTGGTCAGCACCTCGCCGGGAAAGACGGCGACGGTATTGCCGCTGCGATAGTCCTGCCGCAGCTTGTAGGCATCGGCAATCGTCTTCGGCTTGACCAGAATGGCGGGAAGGCCGGGAGCGCCCGCAGTCCAGCTCTCATCAAGCACAGCATCCGGATCGGCCTCGCCGTGATGCTGATGCCCATCGTGATCAGCGCCGGCTTTCTCATGCGCATGACCATGTTCGGTGTTATCCGTTCCGGACACAGCTTCATGCTCGTGCTGCTCACCGTCCTCCGCATGTTCCTCCGCCTCCATGCCATGGATGTGCCAGACGGCCTGGATGGGAACGAGGATCGCCCGGTCCCAGGCGGTGCCGGTCGGCCGCAAGCGGCCGGCGATATGATAGACGAGTTCGGTATGGGTCTCGCCGCCCTCTTCCAGCGAACCGTGCATAGGCTTGATCTCACCGCCGAGCGACAACTTGACAGCCGCGCCGATCACGGCTTCGCCCTCGCGCGCAAAAATCTTGCCTTCGGCTAAACCACCGGACAGGTTCTGCGCCAGCATGGTCGTCGTGCCGACGATCGGATAGCCGGAGAAGGAATCGCCGAAGCCGATCGGGGCTGCCCAATCGACGCGTGGATCGGCAGCAAGTTTGCCCAGCACTTCGCCCGGCATCAGCGGCAAAGGAGAGGGCTGTAGGAAGACGGAGGACAGCACGAGCTGCGTCTCGCTGCCGCTGGCGCCGATGACAAGATCGAACTTGTCGGCAGCGCGTGCGCTGCCGAGACGAAGCGCCCGCTCCTGCAGGACGACAGAAACACCAAGCGCGGTCGCGAGCGCTACCAGCAGCACGACCACCAGCGATCCCGCCCAGAGGCGACGAAGATCGGAAAGGATGAAGCGGATCATGCAGCTTCTCCCGCCGTTGCCGCGGAATCTTCGCTGATCCGGCCGGAACCGAAGGTGATGCGCCGGTCGAGGCGGCTGGCCAAGCGCTGGTCGTGCGAAACGACGATCAGCGTGCTGCCTTCGGCAACGGCCAGATCGAGGATGAGATCGCCGACCGCCTCGCCGCTTTCGGCATCGAGGCTTGCGGTCGGCTCGTCGGCGATGATGACGCCGGGCTTACGCAGCAGCGCCCGGCCGATCGCCACACGCTGCATCTCGCCGCGCGACATTGTTTCGATCTTCTGGTCGGGGCGGGAAAGACCGACCGTGCTCAAAAGCGCATGAGCCCGCTCGATGACATCAGCCGTGGCAGCGCCGGCAAGCCGCGCCGGCAGCAGCACGTTTTCCAACGCCGACAGGCCGGGAAAGAGATGGAACTCCTGCATGACCAGGCCGATATTGGCGGCACGGAACCGGTCTCGCCGGCTTTCTGAAAAACCCGCGATATCCTCGCCGTTCCAGCGGATGCGGCCTTGCCGTGTCCGCTCCAGCCCGGCAACGATATTGACGAAGGTGCTCTTGCCGGAGCCGGACGCGCCTGTAATGGCGACCCTGCTGCCGGCATCGATCGACAGGCGGTCGATCGCCAGTGCCGGCGAGGACAGGCCTGGGAAGGCAACGGTCAGGTTTTCGATATCGAGAGCGAGCATATCGGTTCAGACGGCGGAATATTCGGCCTGGCGGATCCGCAGCAGGCTGACGAAGCCTGTCTCCGGATCCGTCCACGAACCGTATTCAAGCGTACCACGCACTTCGATCGTCTGGCGCGGCTGCACGAAGGTCTGCTTCTCGCCGAGATAGACGACGACGATATTGTCCGGCCAGTCCGCATCCGAGGAGCAGAAGGGGCAGAGCGACATCGGCACCTCGGTGAGCACGAAGAACTGGGCCTCCGCCTTCAATGGCGGCGCCATGAAACCTTTCATGCTGATCCCTTTGCCGGCAAGGCGCTTCACCTTGTCGGAGAATTCGAGGCCGAGCACGCCGAACTTGCCGTAAAGCTCATCGAAGCTGATCAAGGAATCCGCAGCAGAACTCGGGCGAGCAACAGCGGCCAAGGCCAGCGTGCCGATGGCGCCGATCAGGCCGCGGCGGCTGAGATGCAGCGAAGGGAGCTTTTCCATGGCGATCTCCAAGAATGAAGTCCCGGCCGCTGAACGGCCGGGACCATGATCGGTGAAAGGGGCAAGGCCGGCAAGCGGCCTGGCCGGATCGGCAGATCAGTTCGTCTGCTTGGCGCCGAGAGCGAAGGTGTCGGCGAGCACGCGATAGACGTCGCTCTGTTCCATGTAACCATGGAAACCTTCAGCGCCCGGACCAGCCGATTGAAGGACGACGTCGTCGGCTGCGTGGACACCACTATCGCCGCTCTTCGGAATATTGCCCTGAACGAAGACCGCGCCGGGAACATCCTTGTACTGCTCGTTGGCGACATATTCCTTCTTTTCGTTCTGGACAGCCGGAACGAACGGACCATCGAGCTTCGGACGGAAGGTCTCGTAGTGATCCGGGCCATTGTTGGCACTCAGGAACAGGCGGCGGCTGACATCGACCTTATCGGGATAGCCGTCGCCGTTTTCGTCCTTGTAGTTCGGGAAGCCAGCTTCGGCATAGGTCCCGACCTTTTCGCGCATTTCCGTGCCGGACTTTTCATCATCGACGGTACCGATGATGGATACGCCATGTGTGTGGTCGCCTGTGACGACGATCAGCGTATCCGGATGCGCCTTCTGGAATTCGCGGGCAACGCCGATGGCCTGGTCGAATTCGATGGTTTCGTAGACGGCACGATCCCAATCGAGCGGATGGGACATTTTGTCGATCGAGGAGCCTTCGACCATCAGGAAGAAGCCATCAGGATTCTTCGAGAGGCGGTCGAGCGCAACCTTGGTCATGGCGACGAGGCCTGGCTGGTTCGGGAACTTGTCGACGGTACCCTTCTTCAGGAACTCTCGATCAAGCGTGACGTCCATATTGCCGGTGTGGAAGAGACCGAGGAGATTGCCTTCAGCCGATGCATTGGCTGCGAGCTCGTTCTTGTCGGTGGCAAGCTTGTAGCCGGCATCCTGGAACTGCTTGATGTAGTCCTGATTGTCCTTGCGCTTGGAACCGGCGACTTCCTTGCCGAGGAAATAGGCCGAGCCGCCGCCGAGGAGGACTTCCGGCTTGACGTCGAGCAGCATGCCGACGACGTCGGCCTTGTCGTTGCGGTTGCGGGTGTGAGCAACGACCGCAGCCGGCGTGGCGTCTTCGACCTCGGCCGTTGCAACGATGCCGATCGACTTCTTGGTCAGGCGGCGAACGGCTTCTGCGAAGGTTTCAACACGCGGATCATCGAGGGATGCCGGCGTACGGTCCGCGTAAACGCCGATCGCGTTGACGGCCGTCTTGTGACCCGTCATGTAGGCCGACATGGTGTTGGCCGAGTCCGTATCGACGGCATTCGTCGCCGACGTGCCGATAAAAGCCATACGCTCGAGATCATCCATATTCAGGCGGCCATTCGCCTTACCTTCGGTCATGCCCTTGGACATGATGCGGGCAGCGGTGCGATGCGCAACGGATAGCCCGTCACCCAGCAGGAAGATGATGTTCTTGGCCTTCGGCTGGGCCGCTGTTTCGTAAACGTTCCAGGTGACGGACTTCGTTTCGTCGCCGGCAGCGACTTCGATCTTGTAGTCGCCAGGAGCGGAAATCTTCAGGCCGCGCAGCAGGATAGCGGAACCGAGAGCCTTGTCGTCCTTGCCCTTTTCCAGCTCGACGAACTGCGCCTCGCCCCCAAGCACGGTCTTATAGTCCTGGCCGTTGACCGTGATCTTCACGTCTTCGAGCTTGACCTGCTTGTTGAGCTCGACCTTGAAATCGAACGGCGAACCGGCAAGGATCGTCGCGCGATCAAGCGGATAGACCGTCGTCGCCTGAGCGGCGCCCGCAAGGATGGTGGTGGCCGCAAAGGCGGCAAGAAGCGTACGCATGGAAAACCCCCGTTTTCGTTGCAGACATTAACAACCGCGCCGGGATACCTCCCGAGGATGACAGCGGCATGACAAAACGTCGCAGCATTGCGGTCGCCGCTTTCGCCTGCCGGCTCTGAGCGCAAAAACCTTGACTCCTGTGGAAAACCTTCTAAGAGCAACAGCGGAAAAGGAATCTCCATGGTTCGCGACGAACACGCCATTGCCGAATGCAATGACCGGGCACGAGTTGCCGGGGTGGACATTGCCGTTCCGGTTTCTTCCAAAACCAAGGCCAAAACGACGACGAAAACCGTCTGACGTCTCTGGCCTGCCGCTCTCTCCCCGGCTCGGCTGGGGACAGGAAGACGCGATTAGTCGCGCCTTTCCCCTCACCGGACAAGAGGAGAGAAGAGAAAGAGAGCTTGAGAAATGGGTTTCAAAGTAGCAGTTGCGGGAGCAACCGGAAATGTCGGCCGGGAGATGCTCAACATCCTCTCGGAGCGAGGCTTCCCCGCCGATGAGGTCGTGGCACTCGCCTCCTCGCGTTCGCAGGGCACCGAGGTTTCCTACGGTGACCGGACGCTGAAGGTCTCCAATCTGGAGAATTACGATTTCTCCGATACCGACATCTGCCTGATGTCGGCCGGCGGCGAGGTCTCCAAGAAGTACTCGCCGAAGATCGGCCAGCAGGGCTGCATCGTCATCGACAATTCCTCGGCCTGGCGCTACGACGCCGACGTGCCGCTGATCGTGCCGGAAGTCAACCCGGATGCCATCAGCCAGTTCACCAAGCGCAACATCATCGCCAATCCGAATTGCTCGACCGCCCAGCTGGTGGTGGCGTTGAAGCCACTGCACGACTTCGCCAAGATCAAGCGTGTCGTCATCTCGACCTACCAGTCGGTCTCCGGCGCCGGCAAGGACGGCATGGACGAGCTCTTCAATCAGACACGCGCCGTCTTCGTCGCCGATCCGATCGAGAACAAGAAGTTCACCAAGCGTATTGCCTTCAATGTCATCCCGCATATCGACGTCTTCATGGAGGACGGCTACACCAAGGAAGAATGGAAGGTGCTGGCCGAGACGAAGAAGATGCTCGACCCGAAGATCAAGGTGACCTGCACCGCGGTGCGCGTGCCGGTTTTCATCGGTCATTCGGAATCGGTCAACATCGAATTCGAAAACGAGATCACCGCCGACCAGGCCCGCGACATCCTGCGCGATGCACCGGGTTGCCTCGTCATCGACAAGCGCGAGGATGGCGGCTACATCACGCCTTATGAATCCGCCGGCGAGGATGCGACCTACATTTCGCGCATCCGCGAGGATGCGACGGTCGAAAACGGCCTGAACATCTGGGTGGTCTCCGACAATCTGCGCAAGGGCGCTGCGTTGAACGCCATCCAGATCGCCGAGCTGCTCGTCAATCGTGGTCTCGTCAAGCCGCGCAAGCAGGCTGCCTGATACCATTTGTAAACCATAATATGCTAAAGCCCTGCTGATGATGAGGCAGGGCTTTTTGCCGAATTGTGGACGCTTCTGTCCATAAGCGCTTGCTGAAAAAGGTGGTCGTGACAAGATCGCCTTCGGCTGGCATTCTGCCCGGCGTCAAGCCAAAGCATGCCGTCCAAAACCGTGCAGCGGTTCGGGACAGCGACATGAACAGAACGAAGACTTTGAGCGCGTCGAATGGCCCCGATCGGCCGCGGCGCGCTTCAGTAGATCGGAAGCGGGGTTTCTCATGCGCATGACAACATTCTTTCTGGCGGCGTTGACGGTGGCGGGCGTCCTCCACGCGCTGCCGGCAGCGGCCCAGGGCGCTCAATGCGGTAATAATAGCAGCGGTTTCGGTGCATGGGTCGCCGACTTCAAGCAGGAAGCGGCGGCAAACGGCGTCAGCCGCTCGGTCCTCGACCGCGCCTTCGCCAACGTCAATTACAACAGGCCGACGATTGCCGCCGACCGCGGCCAGAAGAGCTTTAAGCTCTCCTTCGACGCTTTCATGCAGAAGCGCGGCGGTGCCGCGATCATCTCCCGCGGTCGCAGCATGAAGGCCGCCAATCAGGCGCTTTTTGCCTCGATCGAGCGCCGTTTCGGCGTTCCGGCCGGCCCGCTGATTGCGATCTGGGGCATGGAGACCGGTTTCGGCAGCTACATGGGCAACCAGCATACGCTGTCGGCTGTTTCGACCCTTGCCTATGACTGCCGTCGTTCGCAATATTTCACCGACCAGCTCTATGCAGCACTCCAGCTCGTCTCCGAGGGTTATCTGAGCCCACAGGCCAAGGGCGCTGCCCATGGTGAAATCGGCCAGACGCAGTTTCTGCCGCGCAATGTCGTGCGCTTCGGCGCCGACGGCGACGGCAACGGCCGCGTCGACATGGTCGGTTCCCGCGCCGATGCACTGGCCTCGACGGCGAATTTCCTCAAGGGCCACGGCTGGCGCGCCGGCGCCGGCTATCAGCCGGGAGAGCCGAATTTCGTCGCCATCCAGGGCTGGAACGCCGCCAGCGTCTACCAGCAGGCGATCGCCTATATCGGTCAGCAGATCGACGGCAAATAGGCCCGATAGAATACGCGAAAACGCCGCTGCGATATGCGGCGTTTTTCATTTGCGGGAATCAAAGCCGCCGCCGGAAGCCGCCTTGCGTCGCTCCTCCTGCACCGGGGCCTGGATGATTGGTCCCGAGACGACGCAATTGCGGCCGGAGGCCTTGGCGGCGTAAAGCGCCAGGTCGGCGCGTTTGACCAGATCCTCGAAGTTCCGGTTGGTGGCTTCATTTGCCCGTCCGGCGCATCCGAAACTCGCCGTCACCTTGAGAACATCGCCGCTCGGCAGGGGGATTTCCGCCGCCTCGATCGCCAGCCGCACACGCTCGGCAACGATTGCAGCATCGTCAGGCGTCGAATCCGGCAGAAGCGCCAGGAACTCCTCGCCGCCATGGCGCACCAAGAGATCGAAGGAACGAAAATTCTCACGCGCGACGCCCGCGACATGCCGGAGCACGGCATCGCCGGCGTCATGCCCGTGAAGGTCGTTGATCTTCTTGAAATGATCGAGGTCGAACAGCACGACGGAAATCCAGCGTGATCCGTGCTCGGCCTGTGTGAGAAGTGCGGATGCGGCGACCTCGAAGCCGCGCCTGTTGTAAAGGCCGGTCAGAAGATCGGTCTGGGCGGCGCTGCGCAACTCGCCCACCAGCGTCTCCCGATCCTGGGTCAGCCGGTCGATCAGGCGCAGGCCCTTTGCCGCCAGCAGCAGCACCAATGTGGCGAGTATCAGCAGGCCGGCACACAGCGCCAGGATCCGTGTCAGGTGTATGTGCGAGCGCGTCGAAAGGCTTTCGCCGGTCTCATGAATATCCTTTGCGGCCTCGATCATCTTCTGCTGCAGGAAGGTCATGCGCTCGCTCTGCGCGGCGGCCCAGACGTCATGCACGGCGCGTGTCGGCCGCGATCCGGCGAGAATGGCATCGGTGATCGCATTCGCCTTTACCTGGCTGCTGCGGCCGAGATAAGCAACGATGTGGCGCACGACCGGCGCGGAGGAATGGAAAACCATGTGATCCATGCCCTCGCCGAGCATGACCTTGCCCTGTACGAAAAGCTCCACCGGCAATCTGGCGGAAGCCCCTTGGTTGAGATAACGGGTGCCGATCCCGGTGATCAGCCTTTCGCCGTAATAGGTCAGCAGGATACCCATCAGCTGGTTGGATTTCTCAAGCAGCACCGGATCGCTGATCAGCGGCGAAAGCGCATCGACGACGGCAAGCTGCTTGAGAGCCGCATACCAGTAGATGGAACCGGGATCACTGCCGGTATAACGCCCCTGGTCTACGGCGCTGCGCGCCGCGACGATGCGGCTGTAGGCAAGGCTGAGAATCGATAATTCGCCGACGAGCCCCTCGTCGAGCGCATCGCGGGAGGGCAGGCTGGCATAAAAAGCGTGGCGTTCGCGATCGAGCGTCACCCGGCTTTGCTGCATGTCGATGGCAGTCCTGCTGCTGGGGTCTGCGAGGTAGCGGCGGGTGGCGCCGATCTCAGTCAGGATCTCCGTTGCGGCGATCGACCCGCCACGGGCAAGCACATCGGCGAACTGCCGGTCCTTTTCGAGGTTCCAGTATTGATTGACCGAAGAACGTATGACGACGACGCCTTCAATGAGCATGAAGACGAAGGGCAGCATGATGGCGGCCAGGATAACCCTTTTGATGGTTTCGAACTTCATCGCCAATCGCCACGGTGATCAAAACGTCGGTCGTGCGCGACCAATTGACGGCGAGCTTAACAACAATCCTTAAAAAACTGATAAACTGGCATGTCCCTAGATTTCGGGACGAATGAAGTCGCGTGTCTCGGCGTCCATGACCCAGAGTTCACCGGTCGAAATGTCGAACCAGGCACCGTGGAGATGAATCTTTCCCGCTTCCTCGAGCGCCTTGATGTCGGGAAAGCTTCTGAGATTGTTGATCGAATTGCGGATGGAGACACGCTCCAGCGCCGTCTGCCGCTCGGCCGCTGTCATCACGTCGTTGCTCTGGATCTGTTCGGCGGCGGGTTTGACCAGCGACATCCAGCGGCCGATGAAATCGCCGGGCGACAATGGCTCGGCATTCGGATCGAGTGCTGAGCGGATGCCGCCGCAGCGGCCGTGGCCCATCACGACGATATCCGAGACCTTCAGCACCTGCACGGCAAATTCGAGTGCGGCCGAGGTCGAATGAAAATGACCGTCCGGCTCGTAAGGCGGCACCATGTTGGCGACGTTGCGGATGACGAAGAGCTCGCCCGGGCCGGCATCGAAGATCAGCTCGGGTGCCGCGCGAGAGTCCGAACAGGCAATGACAAGCGTATGGGGACTCTGACCGTTTTCGGCAAGCTGCCGATACCTGTCCCGGGCGTCGGCATAACGCCCGTTCATAAAGTTGCGATAGCCGTCCAGAAGGGGATTTGGAAAACGCTGCATGCTTCTGGATTAGCGCGCGCCGAAGACAAGATCAACTGCTGCACTGCAAAATGAGCATATCGGCAGATGCGTCATTTTTTCCGCCGCTGCGCCGGGTGCACGAGGCGGCGCATCTGCACCATGGCCATCGGCGTCGAAAGACTGGAAGCATCGCTTGCCAGCATCAACTCGTTGCTGCCGCGCTTGACGGCACGCGCAAGCACCTCGAAGACGCTGGCGGTGGCAAGCTGCAGCGCCTTTTCGTCCTCGATCCCGGAGAGCAGGCGCGACAGGAAGACGGCGGCGATGAGGTCGCCGAGACCATTCGGCGGGTTCTCGACAACACGATGCTCGGCAAGAAGGGCGTGACGGCCGGAAAGATAGAGATTGCCGGTACCACCCGCCATCATCGGCACCGCCGAAGTGACGAGCATGCGCGATGGTCCGAGCGCGAGCGCCGCCTCCATGATCGCGCTGTTGTCTTCGAGGGCTGCCCCCGAAAGCCATGCGAGCTCGTAGCGGTTCGGCGTTGCGAGCGAGGCGAGCGGAATGAGATGGTCGCGAATGGCCTCAGCGGTCGCTTCCGGCACGTAAAGGCCGCCGAGATCGCCCATGACGGGATCGCAGACATAGAGCAGCTCGGGATTGTTTTGCCTCAGCGCACCGATCAGCCGGGCGACGGAGCGCGCCTGGGCGGCATTGCCAAAATAGCCCGAGAGCACCGCCTTGACTTCGCCGATCCAGGGCGCGCGGATCAGATCGTCGATCGCCGCGTCGAAATCCGTTTCCGCAAAAGTCAGCCGCGTCGAGCGGCCGTGGCCGGGATGCCAGGGCAGCACGATGGTCGGCAAGGCCCAGACCGGATGACCGAGCGTCTCCAGCGCAAAGACGGCTGCCCGGTTTCCGACCGAGCCCCGCACCACATGGCTGGAAATGACGATGACTGCGCCCGCTGCATTTTCCGACATGATATCCAAGATCCGAATGATGACCGCGTTTGATGATCTTTTTGACGCCACGCTGTCAACCATTCTTCATGCGGGCGTGGAAATGTTCGGCGGAACGAAAAACCGGAAGACGGGACTTTCGCTTTCGCTTGGCGAAGAAAGCGGAAAATCTCTTACAATTTCTCGTTTCCCGCGCCAAAAAAGCGTCAAAACAATCCTTCGGACCGCTCTTTTAGAGATTTTTTCGAAGAATCTTCTGCTAGCTTGCAAAAAATCAGACATTGAGGGAGGCGATCCATGGCTGCCAGAAACAATCCGAAACGGGAAAAGCAGATCGAAAGCGCGCGCAAGATCGCCAAGGCGACAGGCGAGGCGCATCTCGATCCGGAAATTCTCTTCGGCCGGGCAAGCAATGACGATCTCGAACTCTATACACCGGAAATGCTGGCGCTCTCCGCGGTGCATTCGGCAAAGGAACTTGCTGCCTGGAACGGCAAGGCGCCCCGCGTCGGCATCGACACGATTGCCGATGTGACGCCTGATGGCATCGCCGTCTCGGTGCTTTCAGTCACCGACCAGAACATGCCTTTTCTGTTTGAATCGGTCATGGGCGAAGTGACGAGCACCTACCGCGACCTGTTCATGGCCGTGCATCCCATCCTTGTCATGGAAAAGGGCAAGGCGCTGACGACGTATTCCGCCGATCACCCGAGCGATCCGGCCAACCGCGTCAGCCATATCCAGCTTCATATAGCGCCCCTCAATTCCGCCCAGGCCGCCGATCTCGTCAAACGCATCGAAAAAGTCCTCGAACAGGTCCGCCTGTCGGTTTTCGACTGGAAGCCGATGCTTTCCAAGATCGACGGAGTGATCGCCGAGCTTGCGGCCAACGGCGCCAGCCGGAAGAAGGCCGATCGCGACGAAGCCGTCGCTTTCCTGACCTGGCTGCGCGATGAGAATTTCACTTTCCTCGGCATGCGGGAATATGTCTATTCCGGCAAGGGGACCGATGCCAGGGTCGAGCGCGACAAGGGTGCTGGCCTCGGCATCCTTTCCAACCCCGATGTTCTCGTGCTGCGCACCGGCAAGGACGCCGTGACGACGACGCCTGAGATCCTTGCCTTCCTCGACGGCCCCGACTTCCTGATCGTCACCAAGGCGAATGTGAAATCGATCGTCCATCGCCGCGCCTATATGGATTATGTCGGCGTCAAGCGCTTCGACGCGGAGGGCAACGTCACCGGTGAGCTGCGCATCGTCGGCCTTTTCACCTCGACCGCCTATACCTCGCTCGCCTCGGAAATCCCGCTGCTGCGTTCCAAGATCGACAAGGTGAAGGAACATTTCGGCTTCGACCCGATGAGCCATTCCGGCCGCATGCTCGACAACACCCTGGAATCCTATCCGCGCGACGATCTTTTCCAGATCGACACGACGCTGCTTGCAAGTTTTGCCGAACAGATCAACGACTTGGCCGATCGGCCGCGCGTCCGCGTCCTGCCGCGAATCGACCATTTCGACCGCTTCGTCTCGGTGATCATCTATGTGCCGCGTGAGGAATATGATTCGATCGTCCGCGAACGGATCGGCACCTATCTGAAGACTGTCTATGACGGCCGTGTCTCCGCCTATTACCCGGCTTTCCCGGAAGGCGGCGTGGCGCGCGTGCATTTCATCATCGGCCGCTCGGGCGGCAAGACGCCACGCATTCCGCAGGCAAAACTCGAGCAGGTGATCCGCGAGATCACGGCCCGCTGGGACGACCGTTTCGAGGCGCTGTCAGGCGCCAAGGCCCCGAAGATATCCGTCGACCAGGCCTTCCAGGATTCCTTCACGCCGGAGGAAACCGTGGCCGACCTCGCCGATATCGGTGCCTGCGCCGCTGGCGAACCGCTGCGCATCCAGTTCTACCATCGTCAGGAAGAACAGGGCCCCATCCTTTCCTTGAAGATTTTCCACGCCGGCGGCCAGCTGGCGCTGTCGCGCCGCGTGCCGCTTCTCGAGAATCTCGGCTTCAATGTCGTCAGTGAACGCACTTTCGACATCGGGGTGCCGGTCGCCGATGGAGAAAAGAAACTCGTCGTGCTGCACGACATGGAGCTCGAGGCCCGCAATGGTGGCGAAATCGATCTGGCGCGTTACGGCGCCGCCCTCGAGGAAGCCTTCGTCGCCGCCTTCGCCGGCACGATCGACAATGACAGCTTCAACCGGCTGATTCTTTCGGCCGGGCTTTCGGCACGCGAGACCAACGTGCTGCGCGCCTATGCCCGTTATCTCCGCCAAGCCGGCATCGCCTATTCGCAAGACTATATCGCAACGACGCTCGATAAATATCCCGTCGTCGCCGCCGCCATCTTCCGGCTGTTCCACGACACACTCGACACCCGGCTTTCGGAGAAGGCCCGCGTCAAGAAGCTTGCCGAACTGCACCAGGCGATCGAGGCCGAGCTTGCCGACGTGCCGAGCCTCGACGACGACCGTATCCTGCGCCGCTACGTCAACATCGTCGATGCGACGCTGCGCACCAATTATTTCCAGAAGAACCCGGACGGCTCGCCGAAACCGATGTTGGCCTTCAAGCTCGATCCGCACCTGGTCGATGGGCTGCCGGAACCGAAACCCTTCCGCGAGATGTTCGTCTACGGCGTCGAAGTCGAAGGTGTGCACCTGCGCTTCGGCAAGGTGGCGCGCGGCGGCCTGCGCTGGTCGGACCGCGCCGAGGATTACCGCACCGAGGTGCTCGGCCTCGTCAAGGCGCAGCAAGTGAAGAATGCGGTCATCGTGCCGGTCGGCGCCAAGGGCGGCTTCTATCCGAAGAAGCTCCCGGTCGGCGGCAGCCGCGACGAGATCTTCAATACTGGCCGCGAGGCTTACAAGACCTATATACGCACGCTGCTTTCGATCACCGACAATATATCTGGCGCCGACATCGCCCCGCCGAAGGATACCGTCAGGCTCGACGGTGACGATCCCTATTTCGTCGTCGCCGCCGACAAGGGCACCGCGACCTTCTCCGACACCGCCAATGCACTGGCGCAGGAAGCCGGCTTCTGGCTGGACGACGCCTTTGCCTCCGGCGGCTCGGCCGGTTACGACCACAAGAAGATGGGCATCACCGCCCGCGGCGCCTGGGAAACCGCGAAACGCCATTTCCGGGAAATGGACATCGACATCCAGACGACGCCCTTCACCGTCGCCGGCGTCGGCGACATGTCGGGCGACGTCTTCGGCAACGGCATGCTGCTCTCTCCGAAGATCCGGCTCATTGCCGCCTTCGATCACCGCGACATCATCATCGATCCCGATCCCGATATGGAAAAGACGCTGACTGAGCGCCAGCGGCTCTTCGACCTGCCGCGTTCGAGCTGGCAGGATTTTGATAAGAGCGTGCTGTCGAAGGGTGCGATGATCATTTCTCGCGCAGCGAAATCGGTCAAACTGACGCCGGAAGCAGTTGCCGCAATCGGTATCGACAAGGCTGTCGCCACGCCCTTCGAGATCATGACGGCGATCCTGAAGAGTGAGGTCGACCTGCTCTGGTTCGGCGGCATCGGCACCTATGTGAAAGCGCCGTCCGAAACCGACGCCGAAGTTGGCGATCGCGCCAACGACCCGATCCGCATCACCGCTGTTGAGGTGCGCGCCAAGGTGATCGGCGAGGGCGCAAACCTCGGCGTTACCCAGAAAGGCCGCATCGCCTACGGTCTGAAAGGTGGGCGCTGCAACTCCGACGCCATCGACAACTCGGCCGGCGTCAACACCTCGGACGTCGAGGTCAATATCAAGATCGCGCTGGCGGCCGCCATGCATGACGGGCGCCTGACGCGGGCAAAACGCGACCAGCTTCTTTCCTCGATGACCGGCGAAGTGGCGACCCTGGTGCTGCGCAACAACTACCTGCAGTCGCTGGCGATCTCGCTGACAGAACGCAAGGGTACGGCAAATGGCCTGGAACTTGCGCGCTTCATGACGGTTCTCGAAGGCGCCAAGCAGCTCAATCGCAAAGTCGAGACGCTGCCGGACGACCAGACCCTCGCCGAACGCTATGCTGCCGGCAAGCCGCTGACGCGGCCGGAAATCGGCGTGCTGGTATCCTATGCCAAGATCGTGCTCTTCGATGCGCTGGCCGCAAGCGATCTGCCAGACGATCCCTATTTCACCACGACGCTGTCGAATTATTTCCCCGTGAAGATGCAGAAGTCGAACGCCGGCGATATCGCCGGCCATCGCCTGAAGCGCGAAATCGTCGCCACCGTGCTTGCCAACGAAGCGATCAACCGCGGTGGGCCGAGCTTCACCATTGCCATGATGGACGCAACGGCGGCTTCAGCACCGGAAGTGGTGCGCGCCGCAATCGTCGCTAGAGACGGTTTCGACCTGACCAGCCTCTGGGCCGGGACGGACGCCCTGGACGGCAAGATATCAGGCGAGATGCAAAACCGCATCTACGAGGAGATCAGCCACAGCTTTATCGTGCTGACGCGCCTGCTGCTGAAAACGGGCATGACCAAGGCCGATATGGCGGAAGTGATTAGCCGGCTGCAGACAGCCCTGAAGAAGCTGAAAACCGCCTTCGCCGGACAGGTGGCCGGCGAGGTCGCCGTGCGCCAGGCGGAGTACAGCCAGGCGGGCCTGCCCGAAAAACTCGCCGCCGACATCGCCAGCCTCCCGATCTTCGCACTGGTGCCGGAGATCATGCAGATCGCCGAGCGCACCGGCGAACCCCTGGTACGCGCCGCCGAGAACTACATCGCCGTGTCGCAGACCTTCCGTATCGGCAGGCTGCTGGCGGCGGGCGGGCGGATCCTCACCTCAGACCATTACGAGAATCTGGCGCTTGCCCGCAGCATCGATCAAATCGCCAGCGCAAGGCGCGACATCGTCATCTCGGCCCTTTCCGATCACGGCAAGGAAAAGCTTCCCGTTCAAGCCTGGCATGCGCAGGATCGTATCCGCATCAACCGTATCCTCGAGGAGCTTTCAACCCTCAGCGACGGCGGCGATCCCAATCTCGCGCGTATTACCGTTGCTGCAGGTATCCTGACCGATCTTGCGCGCGACCGGGTGAGGTGAGACAGTCCGCGTCAAAGAAGGAGCGGATGTTGAATCGCATTGACTGGACAGGAACGCAACCGCCGAAGGCCACGGAGAAGGGCATCTGGGGGTGGATGTTCTTCGATTGGGCAGCACAGCCCTTCTTCACCGTGGTCACAACCTTTATCTTCGGACCCTATTTCGTTTCCCGCCTGACCGATGACCCGGTTTCCGCGCAGACGACGTGGAGCAACATGGCGACGATCTCCTCGGTGATCATCGCCCTTCTCTCACCCGTCCTCGGCTCGATCGCCGACCAATCCGGCGCACGCAAACCCTGGATCGGCTTCTTCGCGGTCATCAAGATCGCAAGCCTCTTCTGCCTGTGGTTCGCCGCACCCGGCTCGCCTGTTCTCTATCCCGTCATTTTCATGATCCTCGCCTCGATCTCGGCCGAGTTTTCGATCGTCTTCAACGATTCGATGATGCCGCGCCTAGTCGGCAAGCACGAGGTCGGCAAGCTCTCCAACACCGCCTGGGGGCTCGGTTATCTCGGCGGCATCATCGTGCTCATTGCCGTCGTGACGCTTTTGGCGGCGAGCCCTGAGACCGGCAAGACCATCCTCGGCCTTGATCCCCTGTTCGGCCTCGATCCTGAGACAGGCCAGGATGCACGCATCACCGGGCCGATCTCGGCCGTCTGGTATCTGATCTTCATCCTGCCGATGTTCTTCTTCACGCCCGATGTCGGCAAGGGTCTTCCCTTCGGCACCGCGGTGCGCTCCGGCTTGCGGGAACTCAAAAACACGCTTGGCGAGCTCAGAGAGCGCCGCGGCATCCTGACATTCCTCATCGCCCGCATGATCTATCAGGACGGCGTCAACGGCCTGCTGATCCTTGGCGGTATCTTCGCGGCTGGCATGTTCGGCTGGGCAACGATCGAGATCGGTATCTACGGCATCATCCTGAATGTCGTCGCGATCTTCGGCTGCCTGATCGCCGGCCGCGTCGACAAGAGCGTCGGTTCGAAGGTGACCGTCGTCATCAGCCTCACCATGCTGCTTCTCGCCACCATCGGCATCATTTCGACAGGACCGGGTTACACCCTGTTCGGACTGATGCCGCTGCCGGTGGCGGATTCCGGCGGCCTCTTCGGTACGGCGGCGGAAAAGGCCTATATTCTCTATGGCCTGCTGATCGGGCTCGCCTTCGGGCCGGTGCAGGCCTCGTCACGCTCCTATCTCGCCCGCAGCGTCAACATCGAGGAAGCCGGCCGCTACTTCGGCATCTACGCGCTTTCGGGGCGCGCCACGAGTTTCATGGCGACGCTGCTCTTTTCGCTGGTGACCTATATGAGCGGATCACCGCGGCTTGGAATGGCAACGCTGATCCTGTTCCTCGCTGGTGGCCTGGTGCTCCTGATCCGCACGCCCTACCCGGCCGATCGCGCATAGGGACGAACCTACTCGAGGAAGAGCGCCGGCCACGGCCCGCGCCCGATCAGTGCCGGAAATGGCGCATGCCGGTAAAGACCATTGCGACGCCGTGTTCGTTGGCGGCATCGATGACTTCCTGGTCGCGCATTGAGCCGCCCGGCTGGATAACCGCCGTCGCCCCTGCGGCGATCATCGACAGAAGACCGTCGGCAAAAGGCAGGAAGGCCTCGGAGGCGACCGCCGAGCCATGCGTCATCGGCACTGCGAGGCCGAGCGCCTTGGCGGCCTCTTCGGCCTTCAGCGCAGCGATGCGGGCGGAATCGACGCGGCTCATCTGGCCGGCGCCGATGCCAGCCGTCTGGCCGTCCTTGGCATAGACCACGGCGTTCGACTTCACATGTTTGCCGACCTTGAAGGCGAACTTCATGTCATCAAGTTCCTGCGCCGTCGGCGCCCGCCTGGTGACGACCTTGAGTTCCAGATCCTCGACCATGCCGTTGTCGCGGCTCTGGACGAGCAGGCCGCCGGAAACGGTCTTCGCCGTCAGGCCCGCGGCACGCGGATCGGGCAGGCCGCCGGCAGACAGCAGTCGCAGGTTCGGTTTGCGGGCGACGATCGCCTTCGCCTCCTCCGTGACATCCGGCGCGATGATCACTTCGGTAAAGAGCTTGACGATCTCTTCGGCGGTTTCGGCATCCAGCGTCTGGTTGAGCGCGATGATGCCACCGAAGGCGGAAACGGAATCGCAGGCGAGTGCCCGCCGATAGGCCTCGACCAGGCTCGATCCGGTGGCGACGCCGCAGGGATTGGCGTGCTTGATGATCGCGCAGGCCGGCGCCTTCTCTGGCAGGAACTCGGCGACGAGCTCGTAGGCGGCATCCGTATCGTTGATATTGTTGTACGAGAGCTGCTTGCCCTGGAGAAGAGCGGCCGTCGAAACACCCGGACGCTTCTCGCCGGTCACATAGAAGGCGGCCTTCTGGTGCGGGTTTTCGCCGTAACGCATCTCTTCCTTCAGCGCACCGCCGATGACCCGGTGGCGCGGCGTGTCGATTGACAGCGCCTCGGCGAACCAGTTCGAGATCGTTGCATCATAGGCGGCGGTGCGGGCATAGGCCTTGGCAGCCATGCGCTGGCGGAAGGCGTAGGCGGTCTTGCCGTCATCTGCGGAAAGCTGCTCCAGCAGTTCGGCATAATCGGCCGGATCGGTCAGGGTCGTCACATAGGCATGGTTCTTGGCCGATGCGCGGATCATCGCCGGACCACCGATGTCGATATTCTCGACGGTCGTCGGATAGTCGCCGCCGGCTGCGCGCACCTCCTCGAAGGGGTAAAGGTTGATGACGGCGAGGTCGATGCCCTCGATGCCGTGCTTTTTCATCGCGTCCTGGTGTTCGCTGTCGTCACGGATCGCCAGCAGGCCGCCATGCACCGTTGGATGCAGCGTCTTCACACGCCCATCCATGATCTCCGGAAAACCGGTGATTGCGGAAACATCGGTGACGGCAAGACCGGCAGCGGTGATCGCTTTAAACGTGCCGCCGGTCGAAAGCAGGCGCACACCTCGGGCAGACAAGGCGTGGGCGAGGTCGACGATCCCCGTCTTGTCGAAGACGGAGATGAGCGCGGTCTTGATTTCGACCTTGTCGGGGGCGGGGATCTTCTTGGAAATGACGGCCATGAAACCTTCTCCGTTCGGGCTTCGGGAGGACATCCGCAAGGGATGTTCGCATGCTGGCGCCGCGTTAGCACAGGTTTGCCGCCACGCAAACAGGCCTCAGAGCAGATGTCGAAAAGCACGAGCCATTTTTGGACGGCATCGTACTTTACTTCCTTGATTTGGATGCAATCCCGTTCTTTGGCCACTCGGCCTAAAATCATCCGCCTCTAGCTTTTGCGGGACAAAAACCAGCGGATTTCCGTCTTCTCGGCAAGATCGAAGTCGATTTCGATCTGGTCCGAACCGCAGATGCCGGAGCTGTCGGCAAAGAAGATGTCCTCGGCGATCAGCACTTCATTGCCAGGTGCGGAAAACAGCCAGCTTTCGCCGTCCGGTGCCGTCAGCAGCACGGACTCCCCGTCACTCTGATGCAGGACGATCGAAGGATGGATATGAAAACGGGCGACGGCCTTCAAGGGCTCGTCATGCTCATATCCTTCGCGGACGACGAGCCGGTCGCGGCCGGTCACGATCGAGCCTGCGGCATTGAGTGTCAGCTCACGCTCGTGCAGCACGCCGAACACCCTGAGATAACCGTCATGGCTGAGCTTGATGCCGTCGCGTCCATCCTCGGTTTCGGCACGCTCGACGGTGATGGTTCTCACCGGTTCGGTGATCGCGTGATTGAGGAAGGGCGAGGGCGAAAAACGGCTGGACGACGTGTCGTTGAGGATGACGGTCGAATGCGCCGCCGTCGTGCGCGCCATCTGGACATAACGGTGCCCGGCAAATTTCGGCGAACCGGAATTGACGATGAAGCGATGGCGGCCGGACGACATCTCAAAGGAGAGGCTGCCGGCATGCACGGTGCGAAGCGCGCCTCCTGAAGGCGGTGTGCCGGTATCGGCAATGATCACCGTTTTTCCCCCGGAAAGCCGCTGATAGCGCGAATGCGGCAAGGCCTTGAACGGCTGACCGGCGGTTTCGTCATATCGCAGCACGGACATCAGCTCATTTGCAAGCGTCGAGGTCGCCCCGTTGAAGAGCGCCAGGTCCCCGTCCTGATGGCGAAAGAACCGCAATGCCGGATACATCCGGTCTATGCCGGAGATCAGCTTCTGCGGCAGGTCATGGCCGAGATTGACATAGGTCTGTCGGAGCGGCAGCAGATCGAGCAGCAATTCCAGCCCGACGCGCGGATTGCGCGACACATGGCCGCCATCCGGCAGAATCTGGCTATCAAATTCGCGGTCGAGCGCCTGCGCCGCCCTTCTGAGCGTAGAGGCGCGCGCCGGCATGGCGACGGAGGCCATGGCCAGCGCAATACGCAGCCGAAACAACTCCAGGCCGCCGAGGGTGAACGGCGCCATCCGGTGCAGGAATCTCACCTGGAACGCCAGCGACTTCATGAAGCGGCGATAAAAGCCACGGTCGGCATTCTGCAGTACCACCGGCGAATGCGACAGCCAGGCAATAACGCGCTGGGCGGTGACGTCGGTTTCCCAGGCAATCCCCTCCATGCGACCGGCATGGATGGAAAGCCAGCTGTCGACGATCGCGCGGGCGACAGCCGAACTACGCTCCGTCTTGTTCGCCCGCATATGCCGCAGCCAGCCGAAGCTGTGAAGACGGATCGCGAAGGGGCGCGAGGGCAGGGTGAAGGTGAAGGGCGACTTCTCGTTGGTTTCCAGCATGCGCCCGGCCAGGAGAAATCGTCCGTTGAGGATCTCGTCGGCCACATGCGGATCGATGCTGCGGAGATCGGTCGGCGCGACGATCAGACGCTCGGGCACCTTGATCGAATGACGAAAGAGCTTCAGGCGCAACAACGCGACGCGGCGCAAGGCGCGCCGCCAAGCCTCCCGAACATACATGCTCGCAAAACGCCGACCGGACTGCATATTCTATTGTCTATTGACCCTCGTGGTTAAGAATAGGTGAAAAGTGGCCGATTTCATCGTCCGCAATGAATTAATTCGTGACAAGGTTCGAATATACGCACATTGACGCGTTTCACCTGAAATCATGCCGGCGGTTTTGGAGAGAACGGCATGCATGACATGAGGCTATGAAGCACCTCGTATAGTGCGAGAGATCGCCGCGAGCGCTCACGCCTTGCAATCAGGCCAGGCGCCGCAGCACCGCCGCATAGAAGCCGTCGAGGCCGGAGCCGATGCCGTCAGGCATTTTCAGCATGGTGGGAAGCGTGCGGAATTCGCCGAGCGGCGTGATCGCCGTCTCAAGGCCCGGCCAGTCACCGGCGCCGATCGGAACGCGCTCGACCGCATCCGTATCGGAAAGAACACGGGCGACGACGTCCTCACCCTCGACGGGATCGAGCGAACAATTCGAAAAAACCAGCGTGCCGCCCGGCTTCAGCAATGTCAGCGCATGACGCAGCAGCCGTTCCTGCAGCGCCGCCAGTCTGGCGATATCCTCAGGTCCCTTGGTCCACAACACGTCAGGGTGCCGACGTGTCGTGCCGGTGGAAGAGCAAGGGGCATCGAGCAGGATCGCATCGAAACGCTCCGTCGGCTCGAATGTCGTCAGATCTGCTGCAATTGTCTCCGCCTTGAGGCCGAGCCGGTCGAGATTCGAACGCAGCCGTCTCAGCCGGTTTTCGGACTGGTCGAGTGCGGTGACCGCGCCGCCGGCAAGGATGAGCTGCGCCGTCTTGCCGCCGGGCGCAGCACAGAGATCGGCGGCACGTCTGCCCGAGAGATCGCCGAAAAGCTTCGCCGGTATGCTTGCCGCCGCATCCTGCACCCACCACGCGCCCTCGTCGAAGCCTTCGAGCGAGGGAATGCCGCCGTCGAAGGCGGCGAGACGAATGCCGCCTGTGGGCAAAACAACGCCGTTCAGCCGCTTCGCCCAGCCTTCGGGATCGGACTTGACGGTCAGATCGATTGCCGCCGGTTCGAGCTGGGATTCCGAAATTGCCAGCGCCGTGTCCCGGCCATAGGCCTTTTCCAGCCTGGCGATGAACCAGGCCGGCATCGGCGCGACCTTGCCGATGGCGTCGAGCACCTGCTCCTTCTCGCGACCGAGCCGGCGGAGGATGGCGTTGACCAGCTTGGCGAAACGGCGATTGCGCGGATCCTGATTGGCCTGCTCGACGGCGAGATCGACGGCCGAATGATCCGGCACATCGAGATAGAGGATCTGCGCCGCCCCGATTGCGAGCACGTGATGCAGCGCTCTTGCGCCCTCCGGCAGCGGCGAATCCAGCAGGCCGGCAATCGCGGCATCGATGCGCGGCAGGTGGCGCAGCGTCGTGTTCAGGATGGCGCGGACGAGCGCCCGGTCGCTTTCGCCGAGCGCCCTATAGGCCGGATTGCCGTGTTCATGATCGAGAGCGCCGTCGAGCGGCAGCTTGCGGTCGACGACGGCAGCAAGAATTTTTGCCGCCGCAGCCCGGGCCTGCAGGCCGGGCTTTGCCGGAGCAGATCGCTCGGTGGAGGGCTTATGCTTGCGGAATGGCTTCTTCGTGCCGTCTGAATTCAAGACCACGGACCTTTTGGCGGTTGCGAACCACCGCGACCAAGACCCGTATCCGGAACAGAGCGCGATTTGCGCGACGGATTAGCAGCACGAGCCGGCGACGTCGAGACATTCATGCCGCTTTGCGCCATGTCCTGCAGCGCGGCAATGCGGTTTTCCGTGTTCGGATGCGTGGAAAACAGATTGTCCATGCGCTCGCCGGAGAGCGGATTGATGATGAACATATGCGCTGTCGCCGGGTTGTGCTCGGCATCCTCGTTCGGCACGTGGGCAGCACCGCGCGCAATCTTGCCGAGTGCCGAAGCGAGCCAGAGCGGATTGCCGCAAATCTCGGCGCCGCGGCGGTCGGCCGAATATTCGCGCGTGCGGCTGATCGCCATCTGCACCAGCATGGCGGCGAGCGGCGCCACGATCATCGCGACGATGACGCCGACGAAGCCGAGCGGATTGCTGTTGTTCTCACGGTTGCCGCCGAAGAAGAAGGCGAAGTTGCCGAGCATGGAGATCGCGCCGGCAAGCGTTGCCGTGATCGTCATCGTCAGCGTGTCGCGGTTCTGAATGTGGGCCAGTTCATGCGCCATCACAGCTGCGACCTCCTCGGCAGACAAGGCGCTGAGCAGGCCGGTCGAGGCGGCGACGGCGGCATTTTCGGGATTGCGGCCGGTGGCGAAGGCATTCGGCTGCGGGCTGTCGTAGAGATAGACCTTCGGCATCGGCAAGCCGGCATTGCGGGCGAGATCGCGCACGATCCGGAAGAATTCCGGCGCATTGCGCTCGTCGACCTCCTGCGCGCGATAGGCCGAAAGCACCATGCGGTCGGAATTCCAATAGGAGAAGAAATTCATGCCGGCGGCAATGACGAATGCGATCATCATGCCGGCCCGACCGCCGATCAGGAAGCCGACAAACATGAAAAGCGCCGTCATGAAGGCAAGCAACATGGCAGTGCGAACGAGGTTCATGGCGGATCTCCATCTCCGATTTCGGCACCACAAGCTTTCAATCCCGGCACCGGCGCATTATGATTTGGTTATTCATCAGCCATTTTCAATATTTCCGGCAGGAGACGGCCATGCAGGACGCCGATAATGACAACAGCGAAACGCCGATGGCCGAGGGATCCGAGCCGCTGCGCAAGATGCTGTCCCCGGCTGCCAGACGCGCCCTTGCCGAAGCCGAGGAGCGGCGAAAGAGCCAGAAGCCGCTGGAGCTGCCGCCGGAGATCGGCGGCCGCGGCGGAGCCGAGCCGGCGCGCTTCGGCGACTACGAAATCAATGGCAGGGCGATCGATTTCTAAGCCAATATTACTGTTGGCTTCTAGGGCCGCAGCAGAATCGAACTCAGAATCCGGCTAATGACATTTGGGGCGGCGGGTATCTCAGCCTCAACTGGCGAGCGTGACCTCGTCGGCAATCGTCTCTCAGGCTTCGCCCGTGAACATGCCTGGATGCCGCAACCACGCATCGAATACGTGGAAACAAAAAGCGCCGCCCCGGAAGCCCTAAATGGGACCGGAGCGGCTCAATTTATCAGGAGGTCGCCTTATTCTGCCGGTTGACGATCAGATCGTCGACAACTGCCGGATCGGCAAGCGTCGAGGTGTCGCCGAGGGCGCCGAAATCGTCTTCGGCGATCTTGCGCAGGATGCGGCGCATGATCTTGCCGGAGCGGGTCTTTGGCAGGCCGGGCGCAAATTGGATCTTGTCGGGCGCGGCGATCGGGCCGATTTCGGCCCGCACATGTTTCACCAGTTCCTGGCGAAGTGCATCCGATCCCTCGTGACCGGCCATTAGCGTCACGTAGCAATAAATGCCCTGGCCCTTGATCGGATGCGGGTAACCGACGACTGCGGCTTCCGAAACCAGACTATGTGAGACAAGGGCGGATTCCACTTCCGCCGTGCCGAGCCGGTGGCCGGAGACGTTCAGCACGTCGTCGACGCGGCCGGTGATCCAGTAATAACCGTCCGCATCGCGACGGCAGCCATCGCCGGTGAAATACTTGCCCTTATAGGTGGAAAAATAGGTCTGGATGAAACGCTCGTGATCGCCATAGACCGTGCGCATCTGGCCCGGCCAGCTGTCGGTGATGCAGAGATTGCCGTCGGCCGCGCCTTCCAGCACCTTGCCTTCATTGTCGACCAGCTGCGGCTTGACGCCGAAGAACGGGATCGTCGCCGAGCCGGGCTTCAGATCGGTGGCGCCGGGCAGCGGCGTGATCATGTGACCGCCGGTTTCCGTCTGCCACCACGTATCGATGACGGGGCAGCGCTTGTCGCCGACGACATTGTAATACCACTCCCAGGCCTCGGGATTGATCGGCTCGCCGACCGTGCCGAGCAGGCGCAGCGAAGAGCGCGAAGAGCGCGTGACGAAGTCGTCGCCGGCACCCATCAGCGAGCGGATCGCCGTCGGCGCCGTATAGAAGATGTTGACCTTGTGCTTGTCGATGACTTCCCAGAAACGCCCCTGGTCCGGGAAATTCGGCACGCCCTCGAACATCAGCGTCGTCGCGCAGTTCGCAAGCGGCCCATAGACGATATAGGAGTGGCCGGTCACCCAACCGACATCGGCCGTACACCAGTAGACGTCGCCGTGGTGATAATCGAAGACATATTCATGCGTCATCGCCGCATAGACGAGATAACCGCCGGTCGTGTGCAGCACGCCCTTCGGCTTGCCGGTCGAGCCGGACGTATAGAGAATGAAGAGCGGATCTTCCGCCTTCATCTTCACCGGTGGGCATTCCGCCTTCACGGTGGCAATTTCCTGGTGATACCAGAGGTCGCGGCCCGGCGCCCAGCCGGTCTTGCCGCCGGTGCGGCGAACGACCAGAACCTTCTCCACAATCACGTGCTGGCGTGCAGCAATGTCAATTGCGGTATCGGTATTGTCCTTCAATGGCACCGGCTTGCCGCCGCGCAGGCCTTCGTCGCAGGTGATGACGAAGGTGGATTCGCAGTCGACGATGCGCCCGGCCAGCGCCTCGGGCGAGAAACCGCCGAAGACGACCGAATGCACCGCGCCGATGCGGGCGCAGGCGAGCATCGCATAGGCCGATTCCGGGATCATCGGCATATAAATGGTGACGCGATCGCCCTTCTTGACGCCGTGCTTCTTCAACACGTTCGCCATCCGGCACACATGCTCGTAGAGCTCGTTATAGGTGACCTTCTTGTCGATATAGGGGTTGTCGCCCTCCCAGATGATCGCCACCTGGTCGCCATTCGTTTTCAGATGACGGTCGATGCAGTTGTAGGAGACGTTTGTCTGACCGTCCTCGAACCACTTGATCGAAACCTTGCCGGTAAAGGAAGTGTTCTTGACCTTGGTATAGGGCTTGAACCAGTCGATCCGCTTGCCGTGCTTGCCCCAGAACTTGTCCGGGTTCTCGACGCTTTCCTCATACCATTTCAGGTACTTTTCCTTATCGATCAGGGCGCGCGCCTTCACCGGCTTCGTGACCGGATAGATCTTCTCCGACATGCAACTCCTCCTCATGGGACATGCGACGGGCCGCGTGAGCTTGCAGGGCCCGGACTTGAAATCACGGCAATTCATAGCAGTTCGCATCGCCACGGCAATTAGACAAAGGTCATTTCACTTCGGAAGAATTGCAATTCTGCGACAGTGCGGTTATATAGCGCCATATTTCCCGGACATTGTGGTGACAATCCACGGACCGCGACCGGCGCGGACGATAGAAGGACTATATCCATGGCTCAAACACTGCTCATGCCGAAGGCGACAGCCATCTGGCTCGTCGACAATACGGCACTGTCTTTCGATCAGATCGCGCAGTTCTGCAAACTGCATCCGCTCGAAGTCAAGGCGATCGCCGATGGCGAAGCGGCGCAGGGCATCAAGGGCCTCGACCCGATCTCGACAGGACAGCTTTCCCGCGACGAGATTGCCCGCGCCGAGGCCAATCCGAACCACAAGCTGAAGCTTTCCGAACCGAAGGTGCGGGTGCCGGAATCCAAGCGCCGCGGTCCGCGTTATACGCCGGTTTCCAAGCGTCAGGACCGCCCGAACGCCATTCTCTGGCTCGTTCGCAACCATCCGGAGCTGAAGGACGCGCAGATTTCCCGCCTCGTCGGCACGACGAAATCGACGATCGAGCAGATCCGCGAGCGCACCCACTGGAACTCCGCCAACCTGGCGCCGATGGATCCGGTCACGCTTGGCCTCTGCAGCCAGATCGATCTCGACATGGAAGTGGAAAAGGCCTCCAAGGGCCGTCCGCTGCCGACCGCTGCCGAGCTTGGCGCGACGCTGCAATCGGCCCAGGAAACCGAGCGCCTGACCCCGAGCTACGAGCGCGAGGAGGAAAAGGAAAAGGAAATCGACGCCGATGCCGTCTTCCGCAAGCTGAGCTCGCTGCGCTCGGCGCCGAAGGACGAGGATGACGATCAGTACTGAGACATCATAGATCGCATGAAAAACCCGCCGGTATGAGCTGACCGGCGGGTTTTTTGTTGCGGATGGCCTGTTTCGATTAGCTGCGGAACAGGGTGAGGATGTTCTGCGCCGAGCTATTGGCGATCGAAAGCGACTGGATGGCAAGCTGCTGCTGCGTCTGCAACGCCGTGAGCTTGCTCGATTCCTCCTCCATATCGGCATCAACCAGGCGTCCGACGCCGGAGTCGATCGAATCGTGAAGGCCGCTGACAAACGTTTCCTGCAGCTGGATACGGGTCGAGATCGAGCCGAGCGCCGAGCCGGCGGCGGTCATGGCGCCGAGAACCAGTTCGATACCGGCCAGGGCTGCGTCGAGCTGACCCTGGGTGAAACCAGTGATGTCGAGAGCATATATCGACGGCATGACGATGACCGTACCGCCATAGGTTCCGTTGAAGGCCGTACCGATGATACCGCTGCTCGTCTCGATCGCACCGGTGCTGGTCATGCCGAAAAGCACGTTTCCAAGCGTGCCTGAATCGAGCACGTAGTCCGTCGTCTTGACTGAAACGGCATTGCTGCCATCCCGCACGAAGGACGAAACGACGCTCTTCGTGCCGGAGGCGCCGGCAACCCAGTTTTCGCCGGAGAAAGACGCCGACTGGGCAATGCTGAGCAGCTGCTCCTGAAACTGGTCGAGTTCCTGCTGGATCTTCGTCTTGTCGACGCCCTTTTCCGTGGCGGCGACGATCTTGGCCTTGATTTCGCTAACGACATCGAGAGCGCTATCCATGGCCGAATAGGCGGTATCGACCTTGGCTGCACCAAGCCCGAGCGCGTCGGAGACGGCCGAAAGCGCCTTGTTGTCAGAACGCATGGTCGTAGCAATCGACCAATACGCGGCATTGTCAGCCGCCTTTTCGACACGATAACCCGATGAAACGCGACCTTGGGTGTCCTTGAGGCTATCGTTTACGCCGCGCAAAGTCTGCAGCGCTGCCATGGCAGCGTTGTTGGTGAGGATGCTTGTCATGATCCGTTCCACAATCGTTGAGAAAGGGGCAATCCGGACTAAGCCGGTAACGGCGACCGCGTCATGCAAAGCCTGCTATGCAAGCCATTGCCGTTAACAAATGCTTGCATCAACATGGTTAACAATTCCTCAATTAGGCTTACCGAAAGTTTAATTCACATCGGCAGGGAGCCTAAACCGCGGCCGCGCAGCGCCTCGGCAATTTCCTCTAAAATCGTTGGATCATCGATGGTTGCAGGCATTTTCCAGGGTATGCCGTCGGCGATTTTCTGCATCGTGCCGCGCAGGATTTTGCCGGAGCGTGTCTTCGGCAACCGGTTAACGGTTATGGCCGTCTTGAAGGCGGCGACAGGTCCGATCGAATCACGAATCATCGCCACGACCTCTGATTCGATCGCCGTCGCGTCGCGGGAGACATGTCGTTTCAGCACCAGGAAACCGCAGGGCGCCTGACCCTTCAGCGCATCGATCACGCCGATAACCGCGCATTCGGCGACATCTGGATGACGCGCACAGACCTCCTCCATCGCCCCTGTCGAGAGCCGATGCCCGGCGCAATTGATGATGTCGTCGGTGCGCGACATGATGAAGAGATAGCCGTCCTCATCGACATAGCCGGCATCGGCCGTCTTGTAATAACCGGGAAACTCATCGAGATAGGCGGAGCGAAAACGGTCGTCGGCGTTCCAGAGGGTCGGCAGGCAGCCGGGCGGCAGGGGCAGCTTCACGACGATATTGCCGAGTGTTCCCGCCTCGATCGGATGACCGGCATCGTCGAGCACCGCAATATCATAGCCGGGCATCGGCAGCGCCGGCGAACCGTGCTTGACGGGAAGAGCGCCGAGGCCCAGCGGATTTGCGGCGATCGGCCAGCCGGTCTCCGTCTGCCACCAATGATCGATGACGGGTATGCCGAGCATGCGCTCGGCCCATTTCAACGTCTCCGGATCCGCCCGCTCGCCGGCAAGAAACAGAGCGCGCAAATCCGGCATGGGATATTGGTGCATCAGTTCACCGTCACCGTCCTCCCGCCGAATGGCGCGGAATGCCGTCGGCGCCGTGAAGAGCACCCGCACCTGATATTCCGAAACGATGCGCCAAAATGTGCCGGCATCCGGAGTGCCGATCGGTTTTCCCTCGAAGATCAGAGTGGTTACGCCTGATAGCAGCGGCGCATAGACGATATAGGAATGCCCGACGACCCAGCCGATATCCGAAGCTGTCCAGAAGACCTCGCCCGGCTTCAAGCCGTAGATATTTTGCATCGACCAGTTGAGCGCGACCATATGGCCGCCATTGTCGCGCACGACGCCCTTCGGCTGGCCCGTCGTGCCCGAGGTATAGAGGATGTAGAGCGGATCGGTGGCCTTGACGGAGACACAGGCGATCTCGGCGCCACGATGCTGCGCCACTGCCGCCTCGAAATCCTGATCTCGACCGCTGACGAGATCTGCTCGAAGCTCCGGCCGCTGCAGCACCAGACAGCGATCCGGCTTCGAACGCGCGATCTCGATTGCCTGATCGACCAGTGGCTTGTAGGCGACGATGCGACCAGGCTCGAGCCCGCAGCTCGCGGTGATCACCAGCTTCGCAGCGCAATCGTCGATTCGCGCAGCAAGTTCGCTGGCGGCAAACCCGCCGAAAACGACGGAGTGAACCGCCCCGATGCGGGCGCAGGCGAGCATGGAAAAGACCGCCTCCGGCACCATCGGCATATAAAGGATGACGCGATCGCCTTTGCCGATGCCGCGCTCGACCAGTGCTGCTGCGATGGCCATCACCTCCCGAAGCACCTCATCATAGGTGAAACGGCGCTTTTCGCCGTTCATTGCGCTGTCGAAGATGACGGCTGTCTCGCCGCCGCGGCCGCCAGCCACATGCCGGTCCAGGCAATTGTGGCATGTATTGGTTTCGGCGTCTGAGAACCAGCGGCCATAGACGCCGTCATTGGGTGAAAAAATCCGCTCTGGCGGCTTGAACCAGTCGATGTCACTGGCCGCTTCGCGCCAGAAGGCTTCGGGATCGCGTTTCCAGGCCGCATAGGCCTGATGATAGCCGTTCCGCATCTGCTCCTCCCCAGGACATGCAAACCTAATCTAGGCGGCATTAAGGGGAACAGGAAGCCCGACCAAAGCAGCGTTTCAGCGCGTGCCGAAAATCGCTGATCCCACACGCACGCTCGTGGCGCCAAAGGCGATGGCCGTCCCGTAGTCGCCCGACATGCCCATGGAAAGTTTTTCGACGCCGCATTTGAGCGCGAGCTTAGCCAGCAGGGCGAAATGCGGTCCGGGATTTTCCTCGGCCGGCGGAATGCACATCAAACCTTCGATCGAAAAGCCGAGTTCGTCGCGGCAGAGGGCGACGAAGGCCGGCGTGTCGTCAGGAGCGATGCCGGCCTTCTGCGGTTCGAGCCCGGTATTGACCTGGACATAGAGCCGCAGCGCCTTGCCTTGACGCTTCATCTCCTCGGCAAGCGCGCGGGCGATCTTTTCCCGGTCTACCGTTTCGATCACGTCGAAAAGCGCCACAGCATCCGCCGCCTTGTTCGATTGCAGCGGTCCGATCAGATGCAGCTCGATATCCTGATGCTCTGCCTTCAGCGCCGGCCACTTGCCCTGGCTTTCCTGCACCCGGTTCTCGCCGAAGATACGCTGCCCGGCTTCGATGGCCGGGCGGATCGCGTCCGCCTCGAAGGTCTTCGACACCGCGACGAGCTGAACAGAACCCGCCGGACGACCTGCCTCGCGTTCCCCGGCCGCAATCCGCGACCGCACATCGTTCAAGCGCTCTTGAAGTTCCATCGTTCTGCCTCGACATACCAGCATGAAAGGATCGGCAATGAACTAACCAGCCAGCCTGTGCTTGCCAAGACCCGCCTTCGCGAAATCGCCTAGTCATGACCAAGATCGGACGCTCGCAGCGCCTGCAAAACTTGACGCTACGGTGGTTTCATGGTGAAGGTCTCGACCAACTCCCCTGATTTTCCGGAAATACGAATACCATGGCCACCGAACGTTATAATCCGCGCGATGCCGAGCCCCGCTGGCAGCAGAAATGGAATGAAGACAAGGTCTTCGAGACCGACAATGCCGATCCGCGCGAAAAATATTACGTCCTCGAAATGTTCCCCTATCCCTCGGGGCGCATCCATATGGGTCATGTCCGCAATTACGCCATGGGCGATGTCGTCGCCCGCTACAAGCGCGCCCGCGGTTACAACGTGCTGCATCCGATGGGCTGGGACGCCTTCGGCATGCCGGCGGAGAATGCCGCCATGGAGCGCGGCGTGCATCCCGCCTCCTGGACGCACCAGAACATTGGCTCGATGAAGGCGCAGCTGAAGGCCATGGGTCTTTCGCTGGACTGGAGCCGCGAATTCGCCACCTGCGACGTCGAATATTATCAGCACCAGCAGCATCTCTTCCTGGATTTCCTGGAGAAGGGCCTGGTCTATCGCAAGCAGTCGAAGGTCAACTGGGATCCAGTCGATAACACCGTGCTCGCCAACGAACAGGTGATCGATGGCCGCGGCTGGCGTTCCGGCGCGCTGGTCGAACAGCGTGAACTGACACAATGGTTCTTCAAGATCACCGACTTCAGCCAGGATCTGCTGGACGCGCTGGATACGCTCGACCAGTGGCCGGAAAAAGTGCGGCTGATGCAGAAGAACTGGATCGGCCGTTCGGAAGGCCTGACGATCCGCTGGGAGATCGTGCCGGAAACGGCACCTGCCGGCGAGAGCGAAGTCACGGTCTATACGACCCGGCCGGACACGCTGTTCGGCGCTTCCTTCTTGGCAATCGCCGCCGATCATCCGCTGGCGAAGGATGCCGCCGCGAAGAACCCTGATATCGAAGCCTTCTGCGAAGAGTGCCGCCGCGCCGGCACCTCGCTCGCAGCACTCGAGACCGCCGAAAAGAAGGGTATGGATACCGGTATCCGCGTCCGGCACCCGCTCGATCCTTCCTGGAAGCTGCCGGTCTATATCGCCAATTTCGTTTTGATGGATTATGGCACCGGCGCGATCTTCGGCTGCCCCTCGGGCGACCAGCGCGACCTTGATTTTGCACGAAAATATGACCTGCCGGTGGTGGCCGTCGTCATGCCGAGGGATGGCGATGCCGCAAGCTTCTCCGTCGGCGACACCGCCTATGACGGTGATGGCGTGATGATCAATTCACGCTTCCTCGACGGCAAGACCACCGAAGAAGCCTTCAATATCGTCGCCGACCGGCTGTCGGCCGCTTCGCTCGGCAATGCGCCGCAGGGCGAACGCAAGGTCAATTTCCGTCTGCGCGACTGGGGTATTTCCCGCCAGCGTTATTGGGGCTGCCCGATCCCGGTCATCCATTGCGATGATTGCGGTGTCGTGCCGGTGCCGAAGGCGGACCTGCCGGTCAAGCTGCCCGACGACGTCACCTTCGACCAGCCGGGCAATCCGCTCGACCGTCATCCGACCTGGCGCCACGTCCCCTGCCCGAACTGCGGCAAGGATGCCCGCCGCGAGACGGATACGATGGACACCTTCGTCGATTCGAGCTGGTATTTCACCCGCTTCACCGCGCCCTGGGAAGAAAAGCCGACCGATCCGGAGGCGGCAAACCGCTGGTTGCCGGTCGACCAGTATATCGGCGGCATCGAGCACGCGATCCTGCACTTGCTCTATTCCCGCTTCTTCACCCGCGCCATGCGCGAGACCGGTCACGTCGCGGCCACCGAACCCTTCAAGGGTCTCTTCACCCAGGGCATGGTGGTCCACGAAACCTATAGCCGCGGCGCCGGCGCCAGCCGCGAATGGGTGGCTCCCGCCGATATCCGTATCGATGAACTCGATGGAAAACGCCGGGCTTTCCTGCTGACGAACAACGAAGAAGTTGCGATCGGCTCGATCGAGAAAATGTCGAAATCGAAGAAGAACGTCGTCGATCCCGACGATATCATCGCCTCCTACGGCGCCGATACCGCTCGTTTCTTCGTTCTGTCCGACTCCCCGCCAGAGCGTGATGTCATCTGGTCCGAGGCAGGCGTCGAGGGCGCCCATCGTTTCACCCAGCGTCTGTGGCGCTTGATTTCCGAAGCAGCGGATGCGCTCTCCGCCGTGGTACCTGCGCCGGCCACCGATGGGGAAGCCTTGTCGATCTCGCAGGCCGCCCACAAGACGCTGAAGGCTGTCGAGAACGACTATGACAAGCTGTGGTTCAACAAGGCCGTTGCCCGAATTTACGAACTTGTCAACGCGCTGGCCGCACCGATGACGAGAGTTGCGGCAGGCGAGGGCGATGCCATCTATCGCGCGGCGGTGCGCGATGCCGCCGAGATCCTGATTCAGCTCGTCTCTCCGATGACGCCGCATCTGGCTGAGGAGTGCTGGGCCGCGCTTGGCAATGAAGGCCTGCTTGCCCGGACAAGCTGGCCGCGATACGACGAAGCACTCGTCATCGAAAACGATGTCGTCCTGCCGGTACAGATCAATGGCAAGAAACGCGCTGAATTGACAATTTCTCGCGATGCAGATCAGAATGCCGTCACCGACGCCGTGCTGGATCTGGATGCGGTGAAGAACGCGCTGAACGGACAGGCACCGAAGAAGATCATCGTGGTTCCCCAAAGGATTGTAAACATTGTCGTTTGATATCGCTTGCAAGCTGGCCCGCAATGCCGGCATCGCCATGATCTTTGCCTCGGCGGCTTTTCTCTCCGCCTGCCAGGTCCGACCGCTTTACTCCGAGAGTTCCGGTGTCGTCGAAAAGCTTTCCTCGGTCGGCTTTTCCCCAGCAAGCAGCCGCGTCGAGCAGCAGGTGCGCAATCGCCTGATCTTCCTTGCATCGCGCGGTGCCGGTGAAGCGGTAAACCCGCAATATCAGGTTGAGATTCGCGCTACCACGTCTGTTGCCGACACACTCTTGACGGATTCGACGGATACGTCGCGCGCTGGCCGTGTGACCGTCAGCGTCACCTACACGCTGCGTTCGGCGACCGACGATCACGTCATCAAGGCCGGCAGCCGCGCGACCACGGCGCTGGTGGATTTTTCCGAACAGGAATTCGCCAAGCAGCGGGCGATCCGTGATGCCGAAAACCGCGCGGCGGATCAGGTGGCGGAATTCGTGGGAGCCGATATCGCCGCTGCCCTCAGCCGCTGAGGGCGGAGATGTGGCAGAGATAAAATCCCACGAATTCGAGACTTTCCTGCAGAAATCGGCACGGAACTATCGGATTTACGTCATCTACGGACCGGATCGCGGCCTTGTTTCCGAACGGGCAAGCCTGCTCGCCGGTAAGAGCGGTGTTGCTCTCGATGATCCCTTCTCGCTGACGAAGCTCGATATTGGCGACCTGCAGAAAGACCCCGGTCGGCTGGTCGACGAGGTCCAGTCGATTGGCCTGTTCGGCGGTGAGAAACTGATCTGGATCCGCGGTGCCGCCAACGAGAAATATCTCGTCGATTCCCTGGCGTTGCTGGCCGATAAACCGCTCGAAGCCGCCTATCTGCTCGTCGAGGCCGGTGACCTCAAGAAGGGTTCCCTGCTGCGCAAAACCGCGGAAGCCGCACGATCAGTCATGACGATCCCCTCCTACGCCGATGACAGCCGCGCCTTGAATGCGTTGATCGATACAGAGCTCAGTGCAGAAAAGCTCGGCATTACGCCGGCCGCGCGCCAGGCGCTGATCGCGTTGATCGGCGGCGACAGGATCGCTTCCCGAAACGAGGTGCGCAAGCTTGCTCTTTACTGCCGCGGCTTCGATACGGTCGAAGAACATCACGTTACCGAAATAATCGGCGACGCCAGCGCCATCTCGGTTGACGACGCCGTCGATGCCATCTTCGGCGGTGATCTCAACGCCTTTCTGCACTCCATGCAAAAAATCAGCAGCTCGAAAACCGCGATCTTTCTTGTGCTGCAGGCATGCTTGAAGCAATTCCAGCTTCTGGATTCGATGCGCGCCGAAATGGATGAAAAACGGCTGCAGCCGCCTCAAATCATGCAGACAATGGGGCGGCATCTGCATTTCCGCCGCAAGCCGATCATCGAACAGGCGCTGCGCCAGTGGACAGCGGAAAGCATCGCCCGTGAATCCAATCGGCTACAGGCCGCTATTCTGCAAAGCAGGCGGCGGCAGGTGCTGGAAGACAGCGTTGCGATGCAAACGCTTCTGTCCACCACCCTTCAATCCGGCCGAAAATCCGCCTGACCAGCACGTCGGCCCAATAATCATGTTTCGGAAAGCACGATGCGTTGTTTCAAGAAGTTAGAGCGTCGGTGCTCTAACGCCTCTCGAGCAAGCGGCAGATTTCCTCGAGCTGTTCTAGCGACTTATAGGAAATTTTAATCTGGCCGCCGCTTGCCTTGTGATTGATCGCAACATCAAGGCCGAGTGCATCGGAAAGCGTCCGTTCCAGCGCCAGCGTGTCGGAATCTTTCTGATCTCGCCGCAAGGCCGCCTGCTGTGGCTCCGATTGTGCCTTGATATTGTTTTGCGCCAGCTTTTCCGCATCACGCACCGACATGCCCTTGGCAACGATCGTACGGGCAAGACTTGCCGGGTCGGATGTCGAAACCAATGCGCGCGCGTGCCCAGCCGATAGGCTGCCGGCGGCAAGCAGATCGCGAACCGGATCAGGCAATTTCAACAGGCGCAACGAGTTGGCAACATGGCTGCGGCTTTTACCGATGATTTCGCCGAGGTCGTTCTGGGTGTAGCCGTATTCCGCGATAAGCTGCTCATAACCCAAGGCCTCTTCGAGGGCATTGAGATCCGCGCGCTGTACGTTTTCGACAATGGCGATTTCCAGCGCCGTCTTATCATCCACATCACGGATAATGACGGGAATCTCGATCAGCCCGGCAAGCTGAGCTGCGCGCCAGCGTCGTTCGCCGGCGATAATTTCATATCGATCCCGCGACATCGTCCGCACAACAATCGGCTGAACGATACCGTGTTGACGAATGGAGCTTGCGAGATCGTGCAGCTCGGAGTCATCGAAGAACCGACGGGGATTGCGGGGGTTACGGCTGACGAACTCGATCGGGATCATTCTGTCGGCGCTGATAGTCCGCTCGGCTTCCACCGGGACAGGCTGATCCATTTCACCAATCAGCGCCGCAAGGCCGCGGCCCAATCGCCTCTTTGATACATCGTCATTCATGATCTACACTCACCTACACCCCTAAATTGATATCACGCGGCCAGTCTTTGGCGTTCTCGCTGGATGACCTCGGAGGCCAGCTGCAGATAGGCCTGACTGCCCGCGCACTTCAAGTCATAGAGAATAGCCGGCTTACCGTAGGACGGCGCCTCGGAAACCCGGACGTTGCGCGGAATTAACGTGTGGTAAACCTTGTCCCCGAGATGCGTACGCACGTCATTGACAACCTGCTGGGCAAGATTGTTGCGCGCATCGAACATCGTCAAGACGATACCCTGAATATCCAGACGCGGGTTAACTGTCCGGCGAACCTGGCTGACGGTCTCGAGCAGCTGGCTCAACCCCTCCAGCGCAAAGAATTCGCATTGCAGCGGAACGAGGACCGAATGCGCTGCCGCCATGGCATTCATCGTCAGCAGATTGAACGACGGCGGGCAATCCAGAAGAATATAAGAAAACGCCATGGCTTCGGGCGAAGACAGCGCTTTCCGCAATTTGAACACCCGATCGCTCTGCTGCGAGATTTCCATCTCGATGCCAAGAAGATCCATCGTCGACGGGACGATAAACAGATTAGGAACCGCTGTTTCGAGGGTCACTTCGGGGATCCCACGATCACCAACCATCAGATCGTAGGAGGAAAGCTTGCGATCACGACGATCGATACCGAGGCCGGTGCTGGCATTGCCCTGCGGGTCGAGATCGACGATCAAGACACGCTCGCCGATAGCAGCAAGCGCCGTTGCCAGGTTAATTGCTGTGGTCGTCTTACCAACGCCACCCTTCTGATTTGCGATGGTGATAATCCGATGTCGTTCGCCAGCCATTGCCGCAATATCCGATCTGTTAAACCAAGCGCCGGAGATTTGATACTTCCAAAATAACAGATTCCTGCTCGACGGCGCTCTTATGTTCTAACAGATCGAATTCCCACCGACCACGTGCTTTGTCGATTTCCTTCCGGTAATCCCGGCCTTTGTGAAAGAGGCCACGACAATTTTCCTTGCCAAACATCCAAGGCGATGAATATCCGATGAGCGAATCAAGATCCGCAAGGGCACGCGCTGAAATCGCGTCGCATTCGCCAACCTCCGTATAAGCATCTTCGATTCGAATGCTATGAACGCTGCCGCGCGCATTTGTCTCCCGCAGCGCTGTCCGCAGAAACGCTGCCTTTTTATGGTTGCTTTCGACCAGATGGACCCATCCACCTTGCAGCTCGGCTAGAAAAATCGCCGTAATAACGCCGGGAAAGCCGCCCCCACTGCCGAGGTCAACCCAGGTAATCGGTTGAGGATGAATCTGAAAGACCTGACTGCTATCAGCGATGTGCCGGTGCCATAGATCATCGAGTGTCGACGGCGCCACCAGATTGATTGCTTTTGCCCACTTCTGAAACAGCGCTGCAAAGTGTTGCAACCGTTCCTGTGTTTCACGTGAAACACGCAAACCGTTTAATTCCATTCTGAAAGACTCTCAAATCTTGTAATCAAGCGCTATGGCGCTCGGCAGGGGATAGTCGACGCAAATGCACGAGCAGCAATGCGATTGCCGCCGGCGTCACCCCTTCAACGATTGCAGCCTGGGCAATATTGAAAGGGCGAGCAGCGCTGAGCTTGACCTTCAGCTCGTTCGAGAGACCGGACAGCGCGTCATAGCTGAAATCAAGCGGTATCTGCCGCTCCTCGTCGCGTTGCTGATCTTTGATCGCCGTGGCTTGTCGATCGAGGTAAACCGAATACCCAGCCTCAATTTCCAGTGCTTCCGCGACTTTCGGTCCAATCATGCCCAGCTTCTCCGGCCAAACAAGGCGGAGCGCGGCGAAATCATAATTCGGATAGGACAGTAAATCATACGCAGTTCGGCGCTGTCCATCGAGATTGATATTCAGGCCAGCGCGGCGCGCCTCATTCGGTGTAACCGCCAGCGACTGCAACAGCGCCCGACTGGTTTCGATCTCTGCTTGATAGGATGTAAATCGCTGCACTCGTTCGCCATTGACGCATCCAAGCCGCATGGCCAGCGGCGTCAAGCGCATATCGGCGTTGTCAGCCCGCAAACTCAGTCGATACTCCGCACGCGATGTAAACATTCGATACGGTTCCGTAACGCCTCGCGAGGTGAGATCGTCGATCATGACGCCAATATAAGAATTCGTCCGACTGAAATGGAACGGTTCCGAATCGCTGCTTCGCAATGCAGCATTCAGCCCGGCTGCCAATCCCTGCGCGCCCGCCTCTTCATAGCCGGTGGTACCATTGATCTGGCCGGCGAGAAACAAGCCTCTCAACCGTTTGACCTCCAGCGATGGAGTCAGCTCTCTCGGATCGACATGATCATATTCGATTGCATAGCCCGGTTGCAGTATTCTTGCCGCTTCGAGGCCGGGAATTGTTTTGATGAAGTCTGCCTGGACCTCGGCCGGCAGGGAAGTAGAAATTCCGTTCGGATAAACCGTGTCATCGTCCAGTCCCTCGGGTTCGAGAAAGACCTGATGTCCATCCCGCTCTCCGAATTTCACCAGCTTGTCTTCGATCGACGGGCAATAACGAGGCCCGACGCCCTCGATCTGCCCGGAATACATTGCCGAGCGCATAATGTTGTCGACAATGATGCGGTGGGTCGCTTCGGTCGTCCTAGTGACCCCGCATTCGATTTGTGGCGTGGTAATCGTGTCTGTCATGAAGGAGAAGGGGACAAGCTCCTCGTCAGCTCCCTGTCGACCGACGGATTGCCAGTCGATCGTCTTTCCGTCCAGCCGGGCGGGTGTGCCGGTCTTCAGACGTCCCAGCCGCAGTCCCAGGCGGGCGAGAGTTGCAGACAATCCGATCGACGGCGCTTCACCGACACGCCCGGCCGGTGTCTTTTCCGACCCGATATGAATAAGACCGCGCAGAAAGGTTCCAGTGGTCAAAACCACTGCCGGCGCTTTCAGGGTTCGACCATCCTTCATGATCACGCCGGCGACGCAACCATCGACAACGTCCAGATCAAACGCATCGCCTTCGATGATATCCAAGTCCGGCGTCGCTTCGATCGCCGCCAGCATTGCCAGGCGATAAAGCTTTCGATCGGCCTGCGTCCGCGGTCCTCGGACAGCCGCGCCTTTCTTCTTGTTGAGCATCCTGAATTGAATGCCTGCAACATCGGCGACGCGACCCATCAGGCCATCCATCGCATCGATCTCGCGAACCAGATGGCCCTTACCCAGCCCGCCAATCGCCGGATTACAGGACATGACTCCGATCGTGTCCCGCCTATGCGTAATCAGAGCGGTTTTTGCCCCAAGGCGCGCAGCTGCGCTGGCAGCCTCCGACCCGGCATGGCCCCCGCCGATTACAATCACATCAAAGACATTATCCGTCATTCAAGACTCCATATCCGGCAGGCGTTTCACGTGAAACCGTACAGTCCTTTAGCTCCAAAGGTTTCACGTGAATCATTTGCCAATACAAAATTCGGAGAAGATTACCCCGAGCAACTGTTCGACATCCACTCGTCCGGTAATTCTGCCCAAATACTCTGCAGCAATTCGCAGCTGCTCGGTCCGCAGTTCAAGATTCACATCCGTCTGCGATATGGCCGCATCAATCGCCACTAAACATTTCGCTAGCGAATCCTTATGCCGCTGCCGGCTGGGGATTGCCATAGACAGGCCAGCACAACGTCTCTCAACGATGTCGCCGATCAACCGCCGTAGTTCCGGCAGACCTTCACCCGTCGCGGTCGAAATCTGCAGATCATACCGACTCGAAGCGACTTCGGTCAGATCCATCTTTGTCCCGACAGTAACATGCGGAGAGGACTGCTCCAAGTCGTCGGGAATCAGCGGTTTCGTCATGTCGACCAGCAACAGGACAAGATCGGCATCACGCAGTGCCACACGCGCGCGCCGCACACCTTCCATTTCGACTTTGTCATCCGCCTCGCGAAGACCCGCAGTGTCATAGAGCTTGATCAGGTAACCATCAATATCGAGATCAACCTGCAGGACATCGCGGGTGGTTCCGGCAATCTCCGTCACGATTGCCACGTCTCGACGCGCCAAAGCGTTCAACAGGCTCGACTTTCCAGCATTCGGAGCGCCGGCGATGACCACCTTGAAGCCGTCTCGGATGATCTCGCCGGCCGAAGCCGCCGCCAGATGATCCCCGATATCGCTGCGAAGCTTCGCCATATCGGCCCAGACCGCATCCGATACCGACCCTGGAACGTCATCCTCGTCGGGGAAATCAAGCTCCGCCTCGACCAGCGCGCGGGCACGCGTTAATCGTTCCGCCCACGAATCGTAAACTGCGGAAAGCCCGCCTGCGCTATGTTCGACCGCAAGGCGCCTCTGCATTTCGGTCTCGGCGCCGATGAGATCGGCCAGCCCTTCCACCTCAACGAGATCAAGCTTGCCATTCTCGAAAGCCCGGCGGGAGAACTCGCCTTCAACCGCCATCCGAACACCCGGAATATCGCCAAGCGCGTGAAACAGCGCCGCCAGCACGGCTCTGCTGCCGTGGATCTGCAGCTCGGCAACATCCTCGCCGGTAAACGAATTTGGAGCAGGAAAAAACAGCACCAGGCCGCCATCGATCGGCTGATTGTTACGAGCCCGAATCGTTCGGTAAGACGCACGCCGGGCTACCGGAACGGACCCCACGAGCTTCACCAATATGTCTTTGGTCAGCGGGCCGCTGATTCGAACGACTGAAACACCCGACGGCAGGGCACCGCTCGATAGCGCATATATGGTATCATTCAACATGGCCATAACGCCTGGTTCATCGGATGGAATCGAAATCGATTCCTCTCAAACAGAAAAGCTGGAGGCATCGTGACGATGCCTCCAGCTTTAAGGGTGAATCCGGCTAAGGATTAAGTGTTCATCGATTCGAAGAAGTCGGAATTGTTTTTCGTCTGCTTGAGCTTGTCGATCAGGAATTCGACCGCATCGGTCGTGCCCATCGGAGCAAGGATGCGGCGGAGCACGAAGATCTTCTGCAGATCCTGGCGCGGAACCAGAAGGTCCTCCTTGCGCGTACCGGATTTCAGGATGTCCATCGCCGGGAAGATGCGCTTATCGGCGACCTTGCGATCGAGGACGATTTCCGAGTTGCCCGTGCCCTTGAATTCTTCAAAGATCACTTCGTCCATGCGGCTGCCGGTATCGATCAGCGCGGTCGCGATGATCGTCAAAGAGCCGCCTTCCTCGATGTTACGCGCCGCGCCGAAGAAGCGCTTCGGCCGCTGCAGAGCGTTGGCGTCCACACCGCCGGTCAGGACCTTGCCTGACGAGGGAACGACCGTGTTGTAGGCACGGCCCAAGCGCGTGATCGAATCGAGCAGGATGACAACGTCGCGTCCGTGTTCGACAAGACGCTTGGCTTTCTCGATGACCATCTCGGCCACCTGCACGTGACGGACGGCTGGTTCGTCGAAGGTCGAGGAGATAACCTCGCCGCGAACCGAGCGCTGCATGTCGGTCACTTCTTCGGGGCGTTCATCTATCAGCAGGACGATCAGATAGCACTCCGGATGATTGGCGGTGATCGAATGCGCGATGTTCTGCAACAACACGGTTTTACCGGTACGCGGCGGCGCGACGATCAATCCACGCTGGCCCTTGCCGAGCGGCGCTACCAGGTCGATCACACGTGGCGACAGATCCTTGGTGGTCGGAATATCGAGTTCCATCTTGAAGCGCTCGTTTGGATAGAGCGGCGTCAGATTGTCGAAATGAACCTTGTGCCGGATCTGTTCCGGATCGTCGAAATTGATGGTGTTGACCTTGAGCAGCGCGAAATAGCGCTCGCCTTCCTTCGGTCCACGGATCGGGCCTTCGACGGTATCGCCGGTTTTCAGCGAGAAACGGCGGATCTGCGACGGGGAGATATAAATATCATCCGGGCCTGGTAGGTAGTTCGCATTGGGCGACCGCAGGAAGCCGAAACCGTCCTGCAGCACTTCGACGACGCCTTCGCCGATGATTTCGACATCCTGGCTGGCAAGCATCTTGAGGATCGCAAACATCAGCTCCTGCTTGCGCATCGTGCTTGCGTTCTCGACCTCGAGCGATTCGGCAAATGCCAGCAGATCCGTCGGGGATTTACTCTTAAGTTCCTGAAGCTTCATTTCAGCCATGAAGTGACCAATACTCTTTTTAATTTCAAAGGGGAAAGGCGATGTTGGGTCGTATTCGGTACCGCGAAAGGGCTCGCAGACGACTGAACTCTACACACATGCCACGTAGATGAGATGCGCGGAAAATAGCGACTCGCAATCGCTGCCGCAAGAGGGCTGCTTAAAATGAAGCAAATTTAACCTGAGGACGATTTTCCTCAGAACGGCTTCACCACGACGAGGATGACGATCAGGATCATCAGCACTGTCGGGGCCTCGTTCATGAACCGCCAATAACGCGCCGAGCGGCGATTTTCATCCCGCTCGAACGCTCCGACGGCGCGGCTGAAGAACATATGAACAGCGGTCAGCAATACGACGAGACCGATCTTGGCATGCAGCCAGCCGCCCTGGAATCCATAAACCGACCAGGCGAGATAGAGGCCGAAAATCCACGTCAACATCATCGCCGGCGTCATGATGATCCGAAGCAGCCGACGCTCCATCACCTTGAAGGTTTCCGACTGCACCGAGCCGGGCTCCGCATCGGTGTGATAGATGAACAGCCTCGGCATGTAAAACAGCCCGGCCATCCAGGAAATGACCGCGATGATGTGCAGCGCCTTGACCCAGAGGTAGAGATTATCGGGGTTCCAGGCAAAAAGCCCGACCGCCATCAGCGCAAAGAAGGCCAGCGCAAAATGAGCCCGGCGCCGGGCGTAAGCGCCAGACCTCCGATCGGTCTGCTTTTCCATCGTCACGCCCCGCCTCGCACACGATCCACCAACAGACGCACATGCTCGGGATCGGCCTGCGGTGTAATGCCGTGACCGAGATTGAAGATCAGCGGACCATTGCCGAGATGCTGCAGAATATCATCGATGCCTTCCTCCAGCGCCCGGCCGCCGGCAACGACGCGCATCGGATCGAGGTTGCCCTGAACCGGTCCGTCTTTCTGAAGTTCGGCTGCAAAGGCCAGCGGGACCGACCAATCGAGGCCGATCGCATCTGCGCCCGTCTTCTGGCGATAGGTCTTGAGCTGATAGCCGGCGCCCTTGGCAAAAGCGATGATGCGAGCATGCGGCCGTTGTGATTTGACGGAAGCAATCATCCGCGCAACCGGCCTGATCGCAAACGCCTCGAACTCCTTCTCACCGAGAACACCTGCCCAGGAATCGAAGATCTGCACGGCATCGGCGCCGGCATCGATCTGGGCGACGAGATAATCGGCCGATACGTCGGCAAGCAGCATCAGCAGATGCTCGAAGGCGCGGGGATGCTTGTAGGCGAAGAGACGGGCAGGGGCCTGATCCGGCGTGCCGTGACCGGCGATCATGTAGGTCGCAACCGTCCATGGCGCCCCGCAGAAACCGAGCAGCGTCGTCTCCGCTGGCAGTTCTTCACGCAGCCGCCGTACCGTCTCCAGAACCGGCCTGAGATAATCGACAACCTCTTCGCCGTTCAAACTGCCGATCCCGGCTTCATCGATCGGATCCATCTCCGGGCCATGGCCCTCGGTGAACCGGACATTTCGCTTCATTGCGTCTGGAATGACCAGGATATCGGAAAACAGAATGGCCGCATCGAAGCCATAGCGGCGCATCGGCTGCAATGTCACTTCGACGGCATACTCAGGCGTGTAGCAGAGATCGAGAAAACTCCCTGCCTTTGCCCGTGTCTCCCGATATTCCGGGAGATAACGTCCTGCCTGTCTCATCAGCCAGAGAGGAGGAGGGGAGAGACTCTCGCCACTCAAAACCCTCATGATCTTTCGGCGCGTATCGCTCAAGCGCTTCTTCCCTATAAAATAACAAAGATATTTTAAAAGGTTTCTATTTCTTAGAGTCGGTGACTATCAAGGATTAAAATCCATCCACCGCCGATGCCATTTGTCGCGCGGCTGCAAAACAACATCGGAAAGATTTGTCCATCTCGTCCAAATTTCGGGGAGAAGCCGAATCCAGAAATGATTCCAAATCCTTCCGGATCGACAATTTTTCTCATAGCTGTGGACAGGCTGTGGACGAGCTTTCAAGAAGCGCAGCCCTTCCCCATCGTCCACAGGGCCAACCGAAACCGTTCGGCAAAATCCGAAATGTGGATAAGGAGGCATGTTTTCCCTTGCCGGAGACTGCCTCGCCGCCGTAGCTCTGTTTCATCCAGTGTTTTCAACAGGCAGCGGAAAATAGCGTGGAGAACAGAACGAACTTCTTTCATCTGCATCTGATTTCTGACTCAACGGGAGAGACTCTGATCTCCGCCGGGCGCGCCGCGTCGGCGCAGTTCAGATCGGCGCAGCCGATCGAACATGTCTATCCACTGATCCGCAATCGCAAACAGCTGCTGCCGGTTCTGCAGGCGATCGATGACGCCCCCGGCATCGTGCTCTACACCATTGTCGACCGGGAGCTTGCGAGCCTGATCGATGAGCGCTGCATCGAGATGGGTGTCGCTTCGGTGAATGTGCTGGAGCCGGTGATGAATGCCTTCCAGATCTATCTCGGCGCCCCGTCGCGCCGTCGGGTCGGAGCTCAGCATGTGATGAATGCCGGCTACTTCGCGCGCATCGAAGCGCTGAATTTCACCATGGATCACGATGACGGCCAGATGCCCGACGATTACAACGATGCCGATGTGGTGATCATCGGCATCAGCCGGACGTCGAAAACACCGACCAGCATCTATCTTGCCAACCGAGGCATCAAGACGGCGAACATTCCGATCGTCTATGGCGTGCCATTGCCCGAGAGCCTCTTCGTCGCGAGCAGACCGCTGATCGTCTGCCTGATCGCCACCACCGACCGTATTTCCCAGGTGCGGGAAAACCGGGTGCTCGGGGTGACGCAGGGTTTCGATCGCGAACACTACACCGATCGCGCCGCGATTTCCGAGGAACTGAAATATGCCCGCTCGCTTTGCGCCCGTCATAACTGGCCGCTGATCGACGTCACCCGCCGCTCAATCGAGGAAACAGCCGCAGCAATCGTTGCCCTGCGGCCGAAGCTGCGCTAAGCGCTGACGAAAAGCCGGCACGCCGAGGAACCCATGACACCGAAACTCATCCTTGCATCGTCGAGCCCGTTTCGCCGGATGCTGATGGAAAATGCCGGTCTGTCCTTCGAGGCGCATGCCGCAAGGATCGATGAACGGGCCGTCGAAGCGCCGTTGGAAAAAGCCGGTGCTAAGCCTGATGCCGTGGCCCTCGTCCTGGCCAGGGCCAAGGCGGAGGAGGTCAGCAGCCGCTTTCCGGATTGCCTGATCATCGGTTCGGATCAGACAATGTCGCTCGGCGACAGCGTCTTCCATAAACCGAAGGACCTGGCTGACGCGGCTAGCCACCTTCAAGCTCTTTCCGGCGTAACCCACAGATTGAACAGCGCCGTCGCGATCGTCAGCGACGGCGTGGTCTTGTGGGAACATCTCGCCCATGCGGAATTGACGATGCGGCCACTGACGGTGGAGTTCATCGCCAGGCATCTGGCGCGGGTTGGCGAACGGGCGCTTTCCAGCGTCGGCGCCTATCAATTGGAGGGGGAGGGCATCCAGCTCTTCGAAAAGATCGAAGGTGATTATTTCACCATTCTCGGCCTGCCGATGCTGCCGCTCTTAAAAAAATTGCGAGAACTCGGAGCGATCGATGGGTGATTCACGTGAAACATTCGGGCCGAAGGCGTTTGTCACGGGCTTTCCCATCAAGCATTCGCGCTCGCCACTGATCCACGGATATTGGCTGAAGACGCTCGGTCTGCCGGGCAGCTACCGCGCTCATGAAGTGGCACCCGAGGCCTTTGCCGATTTCATTCACTCGTTGAAGGACGGCAGTTCCGGCTTTATCGGAGGCAATGTCACCATTCCTCACAAGGAATTGGCGTTCCGGCTCGCCGACAAGCCGGACGCGCTATCGCGCGAACTCGGCGCCTCGAACACGCTCTGGCGGGAGGATGGCGCCCTGCATGCGACGAATACCGACGGTCGTGGCTTCATCGCCAATCTCGACGAACGCCATCCCGGCTGGGACCGGCATGGCACGGCCGTCGTCTTTGGCGCCGGCGGCGCCAGCCGCGCGATCATCCAGGCGGTCCGTGATCGTGGTTTCAAGGAGATTCACGTCGTCAACCGCACCGTCGAACGCGCGCGTGAACTCGCGGATCGTTTTGGCCCGCGTGTCCAGGCCCATCCGGCCGGAGCGCTTGCCGAAGTGATGAAAGGGGCCGGCCTCTTCATCAATACCACCTCGCTCGGCATGGACGGCGAGCAGGCGCCGCAACTCGATTTCTCGCCTCTGGCAGCCGATGCCGTCGTCACCGATATCGTCTATGTGCCCTTGAAGACGCCGATCCTGACGCAGGCGGAAGAGCAAGGGTTTCCCATCGTCGATGGTCTCGGCATGCTCTTGCACCAGGCCGTACCCGGCTTCGAAAAATGGTTCGGCCAGCGTCCCATCGTCGACGCGGCGCTGCGTGCGCTCATCATCGCGGATATGGAAGCACACTGATGCTGAAGATCGGTCTCACCGGCTCCATCGGAATGGGAAAATCGACAGCGGCAAAGCTCTTCGCCGATGCCGGAATCCCGGTCAATGATTCGGATGCCGTGGTCCACGATCTCTATGCCGGCGAGGCTGCACCCCTGGTGAATGCCGCCTTCCCCGGCACGATGAAGGATGGAGCCGTCGACCGACGTGAACTCGGCCGCCTGCTCGCTCTTGATCCCGACGGCTTCAAACGCCTGGAAGCGATCGTCCATCCGCTGGTTCGCAAACGTGAGACGGAATTTCTGAAGCGACAACGCGCCGCCGGCGCCGATATGGTATTGCTCGATATTCCATTACTTTTCGAAACCGGCGCCGAGGCAAGAGTGGATGTCATCGTCGTCGTCAGCACTGATCCACAGATTCAGCGCCAAAGGGTGCTTGCGCGCGAAGGCATGACCGAGGAAAAATTCGACATGATTCTCTCACGCCAGACGCCGGACACGGAAAAGCGGCGCCGGGCCGATTATCTGATCGACACCAGTCACAGTATCGCGACGACGAGGGAACGGGTGTTCGAGATCGTCGCCGAACTGAAAACGCGGATTGCCAAGGGAGATTTCCGGAATGCGTGAGATCATCTTCGATACGGAAACAACCGGCCTCGACAACCGCGCCGACCGCATCATCGAAATCGGCGGCATCGAGCTCTTCAATCATTTCCCCACCGGCAACACGATCCATATCTTCATCAATCCTGGAGATCAGAAGGTTCATCCGGATGCGCTCGCCGTGCACGGCATCACCGATGAATTCCTGAAGGACAAGCAGCATTTCGCCGAGGTTGCCGAACAAATCCTCACCTTCTTCGGCGATGCGAAGTGGATTGCCCATAACGCCACCTTCGATATGGGCTTCATCAACGCTGAGTTCGCGCGGATCGGTTTACCGCCAATCCTGCCGGAACGGGTGCTCGACACGCTGTCGATGGCGCGGCGCAAACATCCGATGGGGCCGAATTCGCTCGATGCGCTTTGCCGGCGCTACGGCATCGATAATTCGCACCGCACCAAACACGGCGCGCTGCTCGACTCCGAGCTGCTTGCCGAAGTTTATATCGAGATGATCGGCGGCAGGCAGGCGGCCTTTGGCCTGAGCATATCAGGAACGTCGGGCCAGGCTCGCCACGGCGAAACGGCAATGGAAGACGATGTGGTGGTTGCCGCAGTGCTTGAGCGGCCCCGCCCACTCGCCCCGCGCATCAGCCTATCCGAGGAGCAGGCGCATGATGCGCTCGTCGCCAAGCTCGGTGAAAAAAGCGTCTGGGCGAAATACGCCAATCTCGATTAAACCGGTCCTCAATTGAAAATGCCCGGGACCAGGCCCGGGCATCCGCATTTCAGACAAGAAGGATCGGGTCAGTTCGGAACGGCCTGAACCTTGGCGCGGGCCTGTTCTTCGGCAACGCGCTGAGCGAACATCTGCGTGAAGTCGATCGGGTCGATCATCAGCGGCGGGAAACCGCCGTTGCGGGTGACGTCGGCGATGATCTGACGGGCGAAGGGGAAAAGCATGCGCGGGCACTCGATGAAGAGCACAGGCAGCATGTGTTCCTGCGGGAAACCGGCAACGCGGAAAACGCCGCCATAGGTGAGTTCGGCATGGAAAACCGTCTTGTCGCCGTCCTTGGCTTCGGCATTCAGCGACAGCACGACATCGAAATCCGTATCGGAAAGCGGGTTGGCGTTGACGTTCACATTGATGTTGATCGTCGGCGCCTTGTCGCGGGCCTGCAGCGAACGCGGCGCACCCGGATTTTCGAAGGACAGATCCTTGGTATATTGCGCAAGGATCGAAAGGGTGGGGTTGGCCGCACCGTTGCTGTTGTTATCGTCTGCCATTGGCTTTTCCTCGAGGGGCATGGGAATGGTGCCGCCATCTAACATTTCAGGCAAGGGCTTACAACCCTGGGCGCTTGGCTCGGTTGATCAGCCGCAGTGCCTCAATCGCCAAGATGCTTGCCGGACCACGGCGAGTTGCGATCCGGCTCTCTATGATAGTCCTCCTCGTCGAGATCGACCACCTTCGAGTTCGGCTTGCGGTCGCGGAAATCGGGTTGCGGGCTGGCAGAAGAGCCGCCCTTGGCATTGACGACGACGAAGCGTTTGGCGATCGCCCGCCAGACGAGATCGCGCACCGGCGGAATGAGAATGAGGATCGCGATGATATCCGTGAGGAAGCCGGGAATGATCAGGAGCAGCGAGGCGATAACGTTCATCGCCGGCCGCAGCAGGTCGCGGCCCGGCATCACCCCATTTCGTCCTTCGCTCGACATGCGGCGCAAAATACCGATGCCCTGCCGGCGCAGCAGAACCACGCCGAGAACGAAACCCAGCATGACGAGAACAAGCGTCAGCCACAATCCGATAGCCTGGCCGACGACGACGAAACCGGCAATTTCGGCGAACGGCAGCAGCAGAATGGAGGCTGGCAGGATCGAAAAACGCATGTCGGTCATGTCCCGGGCTCGCCGGTCTCCTCTTGGCGCTGGCGAAGATGCCAGCGATCATTTGAATCATCTGTATAGGCAGACTATATGGGAGTACAAATCAGAGATGTTAACGGCGGCTGCGATACGATATGAGTTCGAACGACTTCATCACATTATTTTTCCTGGTAGCGGCTGTGCTGATTTTCTTTCAGCTCCGCTCCGTGCTCGGGCGCCGTACAGGAAATGAGAAGCCGCCGCGCGATCTCTATACGCCGCGGGATGCGGCTCCGGCCGAAGCCGCCGATGCTGGCAAGGTCGTGACGCTGCCGCGGCGCGATGCGACGACGGAGGATGAGGATCGCTTCGCCGCCATCGATGCTTTCGCGGCGCCCGGAACGCCGCTCAACGAATCGCTGCGTGCGCTGAACAAGGCCGATCCTGCCTTCAGCCCGAAGGAGTTTCTGAACGGCGCCCGCATGGCGTACGAGATGATCGTCATAGCCTATGCCGATGGCGACCGGAAAACGCTGAAAAACTTGCTGTCCCGCGAAGTCTATGACGGCTTCGACGCGGCGATCGGCGAGCGTGAAGCCCGGGGCGAGAAGGTGAAGTCCACTTTCGTCGGCATCGACAAGGCTGAGATCACCCATGCGGAGACCAAGGGCAGCGAAGCACAGATCACCGTGCGCATTGCCAGCCAGCTGATATCGGCGACCTGCGACAAGGCCGACGTTCTGATCGAGGGCGACGCTGAAAACGTCGCCGAGGTCAACGACGTCTGGACCTTCGCCCGCGACACCCGCTCGCGCGATCCGAACTGGAAACTTGTGGCGACCGAATCGGAACATGAGTGACCACGCATCGGACTTCGTCCTGCAGGCCATAAGCTTCGACACTCTGGAAGGCTGGAAGGATGATGATCCCTCCAGCCTTTTTGAAGTTATGCGAAGCTGCCGGCGGCAAATCACCGATGTCAAACCGTACCGCACCGGATCGCTGGGCCTGAGCTCCGAAGATCTGCTTCCGCTTCTCGCCGCCGCCGAAGATTTCACGCCGTCATCTCCGGAATCGGCGCGCGCCTTTTTCGAGACGCGCTGTCGGCCCTTTCTGATTCGCCGCAAGGACGGCAATGCCGGCTTCGTCACCGCCTTCTACGAACCCGATATCGACGTGGCGGAGCGGCCGGACGAAATTTTCCGTTTTCCTTTCTACCGGAGTCCGGACGATCTGATCGATCTCGACGACGCCAATCGCCCCGCCGGGCTCGACAAGGCCTATGTTTTCGGCCGTCTGCAGGAGGACCGCGTCACTGCCTATCCGGACCGCCGCGCCATCGATCAGGGGTTTCTCGAGGGCCGCGGGCTCGAAATCGCCTGGGCGAAGTCGAAGGTCGATGTCTTCTTCGTGCATGTGCAGGGTGCTGCCCGCCTGCGTTATGAGGATGGTCGTATCGGCCGCATCACCTACGCGGCGAAAGCCGGCCACGCTTTCTCGGCGATCGGCAAGCTACTGATCGAGCGCGGCGAGATCAATCGGGCGGAGATTTCGATGCAGGCGATCCGTGCCTGGCTGGTGCGCAATCCTGAGCGCGTCGACGAAGTGTTATGGCATAACCGCTCTTATATTTTCTTCCGTGATGCACCGGTTGCCGATCCGCAGGCAGGTCCGATCGCGGCCGCCAAGGTGCCGCTTCTCGCCGGGCGCGCGCTTGCGGTCGACCGAATGATCCATACCTTCGGCTTTCCCTTTTTCATTCGCGCCGAAAGCCTCATCCATCTCGACCAGGGCCGGCCGTTCCGCAGGCTGATGCTGGCGCTCGATACCGGTTCGGCGATTATCGGGCCGGCGCGGGGTGATATCTTCACCGGCTCGGGGGACATGGCCGGGGAAAGTGCCGGCACGGTCCGCAACGACGCCGATTTCGCCATCCTCATTCCCAATACCGCCGCCGGAAGATTCGACTGATGGCCAGGGATCGCAAGCTGAGTGCGGATGAGAGGATCCTCTGGGGCAAGGTTGCCCGCAGCACGCGGCCGATGCCCGGCAAGGCGGGGGCGTTGACCGAACTCGATGCCTTTCTTGCCGAAGCCGAAGCGGCAGCCGAACGGGAGCAGGAAAAGCAGACGCCCGCCACACCCACGCCGCTGCAGCCGACAGCACCGTCAATGGCAAAGCCATCGGCCGGGGTGCATCATCCGCTGGAAAAGCCGGTCAAGCGTAAGATCGCCAAGGGCCGGCTGGCGCTCGAAGCGCGGATCGACCTGCACGGGATGGTGCAGAGCGAGGCCCATGCCATCCTTCTCGATTTCCTGATCCGCGCCCATGAGCGCGGCATGCGCCATGTGCTTGTGATCACGGGCAAGGGCAGCTCCATGGGCAGCGAGGGCGCGCTGAAGCGGGCCGTGCCTCTCTGGTTCTCGAAGCCGGAATTCCGCTACCTGATCTCCTCCTATGAGTCGGCCGCACAACATCATGGCGGTGAGGGCGCGCTCTACATTCGCCTGTCGCGGCGGCATGGGGAAAGGCCATGACTCCCTTCGGAGAGGCGGTTCGCAGGTTGCGGGCGCGCAAGGGCGTCTCGCAGAAGGAGATGGCGGAAGCACTGAATGTCTCTCCTGCCTATCTCTCGGCGCTCGAACATGGAAAGCGTGGTTTGCCGACATTCGATCTGCTACAGCGCATCGCCGGCTATTTCAACATCATCTGGGATGAGGCCGAGGAACTGTTCCTGCTCGCCCGCTCGTCCGACCCGCGCGTCGTGATCGATACCTCCGGCTTGCCTCCCGAATATACCGAATTTGCCAACCGGCTGGCCCGGCAGATTCGCAACCTTGACAGTGCGGAGATAGGCCGGCTATCGGCTCTTCTCGAAAATGGCGGCAAAGGCGACGGAAAAGCGTCATAATCCCCTGTTTTATGCCTTGTTTTAGGGGCTTGCCATTGGGAAGTGGGTTCAAAAAACCTATATACAAGAGTGAAGAAAGCCGGTGATTCGCAAGGCGCGCCGCAGCTTTACGACAACAGGGAAAATCTCGACAGAATGAGCGATACATCCGCGACGGAAAACGGCGTAAGCACCGAATATGGCGCAGATTCCATCAAGGTTCTGAAGGGCCTCGATGCCGTGCGCAAACGCCCCGGCATGTATATCGGCGATACCGACGACGGCTCCGGCCTGCATCACATGGTCTATGAAGTCGTCGACAACGCGATCGACGAAGCGCTTGCCGGCCATGCCGACATCGTCACTGTCACTCTCAATCCGGATGGCTCGGTGACCGTCACCGACAATGGTCGCGGCATCCCGACGGACATTCACACCGGTGAAGGCGTGTCGGCGGCCGAAGTTATCATGACGCAGCTTCATGCCGGCGGTAAGTTCGACCAGAATTCCTACAAGGTCTCCGGCGGCCTGCACGGTGTCGGCGTCTCCGTCGTCAACGCGCTGTCCGTCTGGCTGAAGCTGAAGATCCGCCGTCACGACAAGATCCATGAAATGAGCTTCACCCATGGCGTGGCCGATGCTCCGCTGAAGGTTACGGGCGACGCGCCGAATGAAACCGGCACGGAAGTGAGCTTCATGCCGAGCACCGGCACCTTCACCATGACGGAGTTCGACTACGGCACGCTGGAACATCGCCTTCGCGAACTCGCCTTTCTGAATTCAGGCGTCCGCATCCTGCTGACCGACAAGCGCCATTCCGATATCAGGCAGGAAGAGCTGCGTTATGACGGCGGCCTCGAGGCTTTCGTCGCCTATCTGGACCGCGCCAAGAAGTCGCTCGTCGACAAGCCGGTTGCCATCCGCGGCGAAAAGGACGGCATCACCGTCGAAGTCGCGATGTGGTGGAACGACAGCTATCATGAGAATGTGCTGTGCTTCACCAACAACATTCCCCAGCGCGACGGCGGCACGCATATGGCCGGCTTCCGCGCGGCGCTGACGCGCCAGGTCGTTTCCTATGCCGACAGTTCCGGCATCACCAAAAGGGAAAAGGTGACGCTGCAGGGCGAAGATTGCCGCGAAGGCCTGACGGCGGTTCTGTCGGTCAAGGTGCCGGATCCGAAATTCTCCTCGCAGACCAAGGATAAGCTCGTTTCCTCGGAAGTCCGTCCTGTTGTCGAAAGTCTCGTCAACGAGGCGCTGAACACCTGGTTCGAAGAGCATCCGAGCGAAGCCAAGATCCTCGTCGGCAAGGTCGTCGAGGCAGCCGCCGCACGCGAAGCGGCTCGTAAGGCCCGCGAATTGACCCGCCGCAAGGGCGCACTCGATATCGCTTCGCTGCCGGGCAAGCTTGCTGACTGCTCCGAGCGTGATCCGACAAAATCCGAAGTCTTCCTCGTCGAGGGCGATTCTGCCGGCGGCTCGGCCAAGCAGGGCCGCTCGCGCGAGAACCAGGCGATCCTGCCGCTGCGCGGCAAGATCCTGAACGTCGAACGCGCCCGTTTCGACAAGATGCTGTCGAGTCAGGAAATCGGCACATTGATCACCGCGCTCGGTACCGGCATCGGCAAGGACGAGTTCAATGTCGAAAAGCTGCGCTACCACAAGATCATCATCATGACGGACGCTGACGTCGACGGCGCCCATATTCGCACCCTGCTGCTCACCTTCTTCTTCCGCCAGATGCCGCAACTGATCGAGCGCGGTCATCTCTATATCGCCCAGCCGCCGCTCTATAAGGTCTCGCGCGGCAAGTCGGTGCAGTATCTGAAGGATGAGAAGGCGCTCGAAGAATATCTCATCAGCCAGGGCCTGGAAGATGCTTCGCTGAGGCTCGGCAGCGGCGAGGTTCGCGCCGGCCAGGATCTGCGCGAGGTCATCCTCGATGCGCTGCGCATGCGCGCCCTGCTCGACAATCTCCATTCGCGCTACAATCGTTCCGCCGTCGAACAAGCGGCGATTGCCGGAGCGCTCAACGCCGAGCTCGCCAGCGACCCGGCCAGAGCGTTGGCGCTGGCAAACGAAGTGGCTGGGCGCCTCGACATCATCGCCGAGGAAACCGAGCGCGGCTGGCGGGGCGATGTGACAACCGATGGCGGTCTGCGCCTCGAGCGCATGGTCCGCGGCGTCAGGGAACTCGTCGTGCTCGACATGGCGCTGATCGGTTCCTCGGATGCCCGTCACATCGACCAGCTGACGGCACGCCTCAAGGAAATCTATCAGACGCCGCCGTCGCTGCATCGCCGCGAAGGCGACGTCGAAATCTCCGGCCCGCGCGCCCTGCTCGACGCGATCTTCGCAAGCGGCCGCAAGGGCCTCACCATGCAGCGCTACAAGGGCCTTGGCGAGATGAATGCCGAGCAGCTCTGGGAAACGACGCTCGATCCGAATGTTCGCTCGCTGCTGCAGGTCAGGGTCAACGACGCCACCGACGCCGATGGTCTCTTCGCCCGCCTGATGGGTGACGAAGTCGAGCCGCGGCGCGAATTCATCCAGGAGAATGCGCTGAGCGTTGCAAATCTCGATATCTAATTGATATTTCAAAACTAAATGGCCCCGCTATCTTTAGGATGGCGGGGCTTTCGTTTGCCCGATATCCGCCTGGCCTTTGGCTTCGCTCAATTCGCGACGAAGCGGCCGTGGAAGGCGACCTCGGAGAGCGGCTTGCGCTGGCTGGGGAATTCGCGGGCCTGATTGCGTTCGGAAAGAACGCTCTTGTCGGCCAGGCGGCCGACGGCGACGCCTGCTTCGACCCGGTATCCCTCGGGAATGCTGAAAGCCCGCCTGATTTCTTCATGCTTGATGCCGCCCATGCCATGGGCGTAAAGGCCGGAGAGGCGCGCCTGGATCGCCAGATGCCCCCATGCCGCACCGGCATCGAAGGAATGGGTGTAGCTCGGCTTTTCCTCAGCCGAGCCGGCAGCCCCGGTGAAAGCGCGGGACACGACAAAGATCAGCGCCGATGCATTCCTGGCCCATTCCTGGTTGGAATCGTTGAGCAAAGCGACGAATTTCTCCCAATGCTCCGAACCCTTGAGACCATAGATGAAGCGCCAGGGCTGGTGGTTGGCCGAGGACGGCGCCCAATGGGCGGCGTCGAGCAGACGGAGCAGCTGCGTCTCCTCGATGATTTCGCCGGTGAAGGCGCGCGGCGACCAGCGGTCGAGAAACATCGGATCGATCGGATAGTCGGATTCGCGGTGATTGCTCTTCGTCATGCTTGTTCCAGGGATTGGGGCAGAAAATTTGGATCGGGGGCTGGGCTTAGTCCGACCAGACGATGTCGAGTTCTTCGCGAAAGGCGAAGCGCTTCAGATGATCGTCGATGACCTGCTGCATCCTCTCCTGTTGCGAGGGATCGGCGACGGAAAGTGTCATGGTCAGTGCCGCAGCGTCGGCCGCAAACGTCACCTCGGCCGTATCGCTGAACGGCACCCGGCCCTTCAGAGGATCAAAATCGACGCTGAACTTGTGGCTCCAGTGTTTGCAGAGCTGCTGCAGGTAACGGCTTGCATGTTCGGTCCGTACGACGGCCTTCGAGAGATGCATTTCGAACTCCACGTCATTTTGTATAGCAGAGACATATTTCCTGCTTCACCGGCTTGGCAAGCGCAGCATCGTCGCAGTTTGGGTGTACAGACTGTCTTCATAAAAGCGGCCTCACGCCGGCGTCCAAGCAGGGTAATGAACCATTTCGTCAATCGATCGGGGAGGTGCGCATGCTGGTGAACGGAAAATGGACGGAAGACTGGCAGCCCGTGCAGGCGAAGGACGAAAAGGGCGGCTTCGTCCGCCAGACCTCAAGTTTCCGCAATTGGGTGACCGCGGATGGTAGCGCCGGGCCGACGGGCGAAGCCGGCTTTGCAGCCAGCGCCGGCCGTTACCATCTCTATGTCGCCTATATCTGTCCCTGGGCCTCGCGCACCCTGATCGGCCGCAAGCTCAAGGGCCTGGAAGATATCATCTCCGTCTCGGTCGTCGAGCCGCTGCTGGGCAAGCAGGGCTGGCGCTTCGGTGACTATCCCGGCGCGACGGAGGATCACGTCAACGGCGTAACCTATATGCATGAAATCTATACCAGGGCGGCACCCGATTTCACCGGCCGGGCCACCGTGCCGGTTCTCTGGGACAAGCAGAAAAAGACCATCGTCAACAATGAATCCGCCGATATCCTGCGCATGCTGAACGGCGGCTTTGGCGCCCTGGCAAAAAATCCGATCGATCTTTACCCGGCAGAGAGGCGCACCGAGATCGATGCTTTCAACGATCGCATCTATCCTGCCCTCAACAATGGCGTCTACCGCGCCGGTTTCGCCACCACTCAGGTCGCTTACGAAGAAGCCTTTGCCGATGTCTTTTCCTGCCTCGACTGGGTCGAGCAGCAGTTCGAGGGCCCGTCTTTTCTCTTCGCCGATCATCCCACCGAGAGCGATATCCGGCTTTTCGTGACGCTGGTGCGCTTCGACGTCGCCTATCACGGCATCTTCAAATGCAATCTGCGTCGGCTTTCCGACTATGCCAATCTGCGCGCCTTCTGCCGCCGAATGCTGGATTGGCAGGGCATCGGTGAAACGGTAAACCTCGATCACATCAAGCGCGGCTACTATTCGATCGAAAGCCTCAATCCGACGAAGATCATTCCCTCCGGCCCGGATCTGGCGGAAATTTTTAGAGCATGATGCCGAAAGATACGGGCGGTTTTCAGCAGAAAATCATCCGAATCGCGGCAAAGCCGTACCGCTTCCCGGCAAAGCCGTAATGACACCGATGAATAATTCGTTCATAGGTGGCTGCAAATCCGTTTTCGATGAGGAGGAAATTCCATGAAGCTGATGCGTGTTGGCGAAGCCGGCAGTGAAAAACCAGCACTTCTCGATGCCGATGGCAAGATCCGCGATCTCTCCGGTCATGTCGCCGATATTGGCGGTGAAGCGATCGGACCCGCAGGCCTTGCAAAGATAGCGGCGATCGATCCGAAGAGCCTTCCGGAAATCGCACCCGGCCGCATCGGCGCCTGCGTCGCGGGCACTGGCAAGTTCATCTGCATCGGTTTGAATTATTCGGATCATGCTGCCGAAACCGGTGCGACCGTGCCGCCCGAGCCGATCATCTTCATGAAGGCAACATCCGCAATCGTCGGACCGAACGACAATGTCATCATTCCCCGCGGTTCGGAAAAGACCGATTGGGAAGTCGAACTCGGCGTCGTCATCGGCAAAACTGCCAAATATGTGACGGAAGCCGAAGCGCTGGATTATGTCGCTGGTTATTGCGTTTCCAATGACGTGTCCGAGCGCGCTTTCCAGACCGAGCGGTCCGGTCAGTGGACCAAGGGCAAATCCTGCGACACCTTTGGTCCGATCGGACCCTGGCTTGTGACCAAGGATGAAATTCCCGAACCGCAGAACCTCGGCATGTGGCTGACGGTCAACGGCCAGAAGATGCAGAACGGCTCATCGAAGACGATGGTTTACGGGGTTGCGTTCCTCGTCTCCTATCTCAGCCAGTTCATGTCGCTGCACCCCGGCGACGTGATCTCGACCGGCACGCCTCCGGGCGTCGGCATGGGCCTCAAGCCGCCGCGTTATCTCAAGGCCGGCGACGTGGTCGAACTCGGCATCGAAGGTCTCGGCACGCAGAAGCAGACCTTCATAGCGGATCGTTAACGACGCTTCTTGCTGAGAAACTTAAGTTTTCAGGTCGATTATGATGCCGCAGGTCAATTCTGCGGCATTTCTTGTGTGGGTCTGGTACGCCCATGTTGCTGTGCAACAAAAACCTGTTAGTCTGCGCGACGTGCCCGCGTTACGAAAAGAGTCGATGCCTCTCAATCGGCGTCATCTTTTCGATAGAGAAAGGTGGCGCCTTCCAATGTTTTATCAGCTTTATGAATTGAACCATGCCGCCATGGCGCCGTTTCGCGCCGCGGCCGATATCATGCGATTTGCCTATGCCAATCCGCTGAATCCGTTCTCCCATACGCCATTCGGTCGCACGATGGCGGCAAGTCTCGAAATGTTCGAACGCACGACGCGCCGCTACGGGAAACCGGAATTCGGACTGAAGCAGACGACGATCGGTGACAGGACGGTGACCGTCCGCGAAGAGGTCATCTGGTCGCGCCCCTTCTGCAATCTCTTGCATTTCGCGCGCAATGCGCCCGCCGCCAGCCGCAATGACCCGCGCATCCTGATCGTCGCGCCGATGTCTGGCCACTATGCCACGCTGCTGCGCGGCACGGTCGAGGCGCTGCTGCCGAGTGCCGATATCTACATCACCGACTGGATTGACGCCCGCATGGTGCCGATGACAGAAGGCACGTTCGATTTCGACGATTACGTCGACTACGTCATCGAGATGCTGCATTTCCTCGGTCACGACACGCATGTCATCGCCGTCTGCCAGCC
>NZ_JACCEY010000019.1:7295-48716 GCF_013591995.1 Rhizobium sp. WYCCWR 11146 | reverse complement strand
CACGCATGTCATCGCCGTCTGCCAGCCTTCCGTCCCGGTGCTGGCACCCGCTGCCGTGATGGAAGAAGCCAGGGATCCGCTTTCGCCGGCGTCGATGACGCTGATGGGCGGCCCGATCGACACGCGCATCAACCCGACGGCGGTCAATAAGCTCGCCCAGGAGCGATCGCTGCAGTGGTTCTCCGACAATGTCATCATGAATGTGCCCTGGCCGCAGCCGGGCTTCATGCGCCCGGTCTATCCGGGATTCCTGCAGCTCTCGGGCTTTATGTCGATGAATCTTGATCGCCACCTCGTCGCGCACAAGGAATTCTTCATGCATCTTGTGAAGAACGACGGCGAGCCGGAAAAACATCGCGATTTCTACGACGAATATCTCGCCGTCATGGATCTGACCGCCGAATTCTATCTGCAGACGGTGGAGGAGGTCTTCATCAAGCATTCGCTGCCGAAGGGCGAACTGATGCATCGCGGCAAACGCGTCGATCCGGCGGCAATTCGCAACGTGGCGCTGCTGACCGTCGAAGGTGAGAATGACGATATCTCGGGGGTCGGCCAGACAGAGGCGGCGCAGACCATCTGCGTGAACATTCCCGAAGATATGCGCATGCACTATCTTCAGCCGGATGTCGGCCATTATGGTGTTTTCAATGGTTCGCGTTTCCGCCGCGAGATCGCGCCGCGCATCATCGATTTCGTCCGCCAGCATTCGCGTTCTGCCGTTAAGCCTCCGGTCCCGCGTGTCATCAAGGGCGGCCGGGCGGGCTGAATCAGGGATAGCTGAATTAGCAAAACGGATTCAAGGCCTTGTCCGATTTCGCGGGCAATCGTCTTGAAGGCGGTTATTGCGGTAACCACATCGATTTCAGCGTTCGGTATTCTACCGGGCGCGGAAAGCGAGGGATACCCGCACGATGAACCAGTCAGCATTGCTTCGACCGGATTGGACTCCGGCTACCATTGCCCTGATGATTCTCGGCTTCATGGTTTTCTGGCCTCTGGGTCTTGCCATGCTTGCCTACATCATCTTCGGCGACCGTCTGCGCGGCTTCAAGCGTGACGTCAACCAGGCGACCGATGGCTTCTTTGCCTCCTGCCGCCGCCCGCATGGCCGTCACCGCCCGCATTTTTCGACCGGCAACGTCGCCTTTGACGACTGGCGCAAGGCCGAACTCGACCGCATGGAGGAAGAGCGCCGCAAGCTTGACGAAATGCGCGAGGAATTCGACTCCTATCTGCGCGAGCTCCGCCGCGCCAAGGATCAGGAAGAGTTCGACCGTTTCATGCGCGACCGCAGAAACGCCAAGCGCGATGACAACGGCCCGATCGCTGAATACCAGACACCGTAAACGCCTGAACGATGAATTGATGACCGGCATCTCGCGATGCCGGTTTTTCCACGTCTGCCCTTCCGGCGATCATTTAGATTTGCCGGCGAATCGTATAGAAAACACGCATGTTCTCGCTTCTGAAAACAAGGTCGAAGGCGCGAAAGCCGGCTCCGCCCGAAATGCGGACGCTCGATGTCGCCGGCCGGCTCATGCCGCTGACGATCAAGCAGCACGACCGGGCGACACGCATCACGCTGCGCATCGAACCGGGTGGCCGCGCCTTGAAGATGACGGTGCCGAAAGGCCTTGCGGCGCGTGAGGTCAATGCTTTCCTCGATCGTCACCAGGGGTGGCTACTCACCAAGCTTGCCAAGTTTTCGACCGATACCGGCCTGCGTGACGGCGGCGAAATCCTCCTTCGCGGCGTTTCCCATCGCATCCAGCACAGCGGCAGCTTGCGCGGGCTGACGGAGGCGGTTTCCATAGACGGCATCCCGGTGTTGCGCGTCAGCGGCATGCCGGAACATGTCGGACGGCGCATTGCGGCCTTTCTCAAGAAGGAGGCGCGCGCCGATCTCGCAAGACTGGCGACGATGCATGCAGCAACGATCAGAGCGCCGATCCGCTCGATCTCGATGAAGGATACCCGCAGCCGGTGGGGCTCGTGCTCGTCGGAGGGAAATCTGAGCTTTTCGTGGCGTATCGTCATGGCGCCGCCTTCGGTGATCGATTATCTCGCCGCCCATGAGGTCGCCCACCTCAAGGAAATGAACCACGGCCCGCACTTCTGGGCTCTCTGCCGTAAGCTTTGCCCCGGTATGGAGGAAGCGAAGTCCTGGCTCAAGCGGCATGGCAGCCAGTTGCATGCCATCGATTTCGACTAGCGCATAACCCCGAAAATCGGAATCGATTTTTCGGAAAGCATTATGCGCAGATTTAAAGTGATAGAGCGTCCCTAGTGCGTCCTTTGCATGCGCGGCACTCTAGCCGAGAGCCGCGCTAAATTCAGTGTCCGTCGCAAATTGGCTCGACTCTTTCCGCATTTCGTGTCACTTCGCTGCCATGAGACCGGATATCAAGATCTGTGGTTTGAAGACGCCTGAGGCTGTCGATCGCGCGCTGAAGCGCGGCGCGACCCATATCGGTTTTATCTTCTTCGAAAAGAGCCCGCGCTATATCGAGCCGGACCTGGCGGCAAAACTTGCGGAACCTGCGCGTGGCAAGGCGAAAATCGTCGCTGTCGTCGTCGATCCGACCAATGACGAACTCGACGAGATCGTGTCGTTGTTGAGGCCGGATATACTCCAGCTTCACGGCAATGAGAGCCCCGAACATGTGCTGACCATAAAGGCGGTCTATGGTCTGCCTGTGATGAAGGTCTTTTCGGTACGCACGGCAGACGACCTGAAGCGCGTCGAGGCCTATATCGGCATCGCCGACCGTTTCCTCTTCGACGCCAAAGCGCCGAAGGGTTCGGAACTGCCTGGCGGCAACGGTATTTCCTTCGATTGGAGCCTTCTCAGCTGGCTTGACGGCAGCGTCGACTACATGCTTTCCGGCGGGCTGAACAAGGACAATGTCGCGGAAGCGCTTTTCATCACCAAGGCACCGGGTATCGACGTCTCCTCGGGAGTCGAAACTGCGCCTGGCGTGAAGAGTGTCGCGAAGATCGATGAATTTTTTGACGCGGTCGAAAAGGCGAATACGCCGATGATGGCCTCAGGGAGTTGAGAGTGAACGAGACGCCTAAACCGAATTCCTTCCGTTCCGGCCCCGATGAAGATGGCCGTTTCGGCATTTATGGCGGTCGTTTCGTGGCCGAAACGCTGATGCCGCTGATCCTCGACCTGCAGGACGAGTGGAACAGGGCAAAGAACGATCCGGCATTCCAGGCCGAATTGAAACATCTCGGCGCGCATTATATCGGCCGCCCGAGCCCGCTCTATTTCGCCGAGCGGCTGACAGCCGAACTCGGCGGCGCGAAGATCTATTTCAAGCGCGAAGAACTGAACCACACCGGCTCGCACAAGATCAACAATTGCATCGGCCAGATCCTGCTCGCCAAGCGCATGGGCAAGACCCGCATCATCGCCGAAACCGGTGCCGGCCAGCACGGCGTCGCCTCCGCGACCGTTGCAGCCCGCTTTGGCCTTCCCTGCGTCGTCTATATGGGCGCCACCGACGTCGAGCGTCAGGCGCCGAATGTTTTCCGCATGAAGCTGCTCGGCGCGGAGGTCAAACCGGTCACGGCAGGCAGCGGTACGCTGAAGGATGCCATGAACGAGGCGCTTCGCGACTGGGTCACCAATGTCGAGGATACCTATTACCTGATCGGAACGGCAGCCGGTCCGCATCCCTATCCGGAGATGGTCCGCGATTTCCAGTCGGTGATCGGTATCGAAGCGAAAGAGCAGATGCTGGCGGCCGAAGGCCGTCTTCCGGATCTCGTCATCGCTGCCGTCGGCGGCGGCTCGAACGCCATCGGCATTTTCCATCCTTTCCTGGATGATCCCTCTGTCAAGATCGTCGGCGTCGAAGCCGGCGGCAAGGGTCTGCAGGGCGACGAACATTGCGCCTCGATCACCGCCGGTTCGCCAGGCGTGCTGCATGGCAACCGCACCTACCTGCTGCAGGATGGTGACGGTCAGATCAAGGAAGGCCATTCGATTTCGGCCGGTCTCGATTATCCCGGCATCGGCCCCGAACATTCCTGGCTGAACGATACCGGCCGTGTCGACTATGTGCCGATCATGGATCACGAAGCGCTCGAGGCTTTCCAGACCCTGACCCGCCTCGAAGGCATCATCCCGGCGCTCGAGCCCTCGCACGCGATTGCCGAGGTGATCAAACGCGCCCCGACGATGGGCAAGGACGAGATCATCCTGATGAACCTCTCCGGCCGCGGCGACAAGGATATCTTCACCGTCGGCAAGATTCTGGGAATGGGACTGTAAGACATGACCGCACGCATGGACAAACGCTTTGCCGAGCTGAAGGCCGAGGGCCGTCCGGCACTTGTGACCTATTTCATGGGCGGCGATCCCGACTACGACACCTCGCTCGGCATCATGAAGGCGCTGCCGGAGGCAGGCTCCGACATTATCGAGCTCGGCATGCCCTTTTCCGATCCGATGGCCGACGGCCCGGCGATCCAGCTGGCCGGTCAGCGGGCGCTGAAAGGCGGCCAGACGCTGAAGAAGACGCTGCAGCTGGCGGCCGATTTCCGCAAGACGAACGATGCGACGCCGATCGTGATGATGGGTTATTATAACCCGATCTATATTTACGGCGTCGAGAAATTCCTCGACGACGCGCTCGCTGCCGGTATCGACGGCCTGATCGTTGTCGACCTGCCGCCCGAGATGGATGACGAGCTCTGCATTCCGGCTATCCGCAAAGGCATCAATTTCATCCGCCTGGCGACGCCTACGACGGATGAGAAGCGCCTGCCGAAGGTCCTGAAGAACACTTCAGGCTTCGTCTACTACGTCTCGATGAACGGCATCACCGGTTCGGCGCTGCCCGATCCGTCGCTGGTTTCGGGCGCGGTCGAGCGCATCAAGCAGCACACCAAGCTGCCCGTCTGCGTCGGCTTCGGCGTCAAGACGGCGGAACACGCAAAGGTCATCGGCGGTTCGGCCGACGGCGTCGTCGTCGGCACCGCGATCGTCAATCAGGTTGCGACCAGCTTGACGCATGACGGAAAGGCAACGGCGGACACCGTTCAGGCGGTTGCCACGCTCGTGCGCGGCCTTTCCACGGGAACACGTTCGGCGCGCCTTGTTGCTGCCGAATAGTTTGCCCACACTGGAAAAAGTTTATCAGGAGTATTCGAGTTGAACTGGATCACCAACTACGTTCGCCCGCGGATCAATTCCATGCTGGGCCGTCGCGAAGTGCCAGAGAACCTCTGGATCAAGTGCCCGGAAACGGGCGAGATGGTCTTCCACAAGGACCTGGAAGGTAACAAATGGGTCATTCCGGCGTCCGGTTATCACATGAAGATGCCGGCCAAAGCGCGCCTTATCGATCTTTTCGACAATGGCGAGTTCGAATCGCTGCCGCAGCCGAAGGTCGCGCAGGATCCGCTGAAGTTCCGCGATTCGAAGAAATATAGCGATCGCCTGCGCGACAGCCGCCTGAAGACCGAACAAGAGGATACGATCCTCGCCGGTGTCGGAAAGGTGCAAGGACTGAAACTCGTGGCCGTTGTGCACGAATTCAACTTTATCGGCGGTTCGCTCGGCATGGCCGCCGGCGAGGCGATCGTCAAGGCTTTCGAGCGTGCGACGTCTGAAAAGTGCCCGCTGGTGATGTTCCCCGCTTCCGGCGGGGCACGCATGCAGGAAGGCATCCTGTCGCTGATGCAGCTGCCGCGCACGACCGTTGCCGTCGACATGCTGAAAGAATCCGGCCAGCCCTATATCGTCGTGCTGACCAATCCGACGACGGGTGGCGTCACGGCCTCCTATGCCATGCTTGGCGATATTCATCTGGCCGAGCCCGGCGCCGAAATCGGCTTTGCCGGCAAGCGCGTGATCGAACAGACGTTGCGTGAAAAACTGCCCGAAGGCTTCCAGACCGCCGAATACCTGCTGGAGCATGGTATGGTCGATATGGTCATCAAACGTCACGATATTCCGGAAACGCTGGCGCGCCTCTTGAAGATCCTGACGAAGAAGCCGGTTTCGGCAGCGAACGACATCAATGGCGGCGCGATTGCCCTGGCGGCGAGCGCCTGATAACCGACAAGCAGGCGGGGTGCCGAATTGATACCCAGAGGCCAAACCGCGGTGAGTGAGGCAGCGCAGGAGATCGACAAGCTCATGGGATTGCATCCCAAGGGTTTTGATCTGTCTCTCGATCGCATCACCCGTCTTCTCGATGTGCTCGGCAATCCGCACAGGAAACTGCCGCCGGTGATCCATGTCGCCGGCACCAACGGCAAGGGGTCGGTCACCGCCTTCTGCCGCGCCCTGCTCGAAGCCGGCGGCTACAGCGCCCATGTCCACACCTCGCCGCATCTCGTCAATTGGCACGAGCGTTATCGCATCGGCGTCAAGGGCGGACGCGGACAGCTTGTCGACGACGCCGTCTTTGCCGAGGCCGTGCGTCGCGTGGCCGATGCCAATGCAGGACAGCACATCACTGTCTTCGAAATCCTGACGGCGGTCACCTTCATCCTGTTTTCCGAACATCCGGCCGATGCCGCGATCATCGAAGTCGGTCTCGGCGGCCGGTTCGACGCGACGAATGTCATTTCCGATCCGGCCGTCTCGGTGATCATGCCGATTTCGCTGGATCACCAGCCCTATCTCGGCGACAGGGTCGAGCTGATCGCGGCCGAAAAGGCTGGCATCATGAAGCCGGGATTTCCCGTTGTCATCGGTCATCAGGAATATGACGCAGCACTCGACGTGCTGATGTCGACGGCCGAACGACTGCATTGCCCGAGCACCGTCTTCGGGCAGGATTTCATGGCGCATGAGGAATATGGCCGGCTCGTCTACCAGGACGAGTTCGGCCTTGCCGACCTGCCGCTGCCGCGCCTTCCCGGCCGCCATCAATATGCCAATGCCGCCGCCGCCATTCGTGCCGTCAAGGCGGCGGGTTTCACGGTCACCGAGACGATGATGGAAAAGGCGATGAGTTCGGTCGAATGGCCGGGCCGGCTGCAGCGTCTGAGCGAGGGCCGGCTGCTGTCGCATGCGCCCGCCGGTGCCGAGATCTGGATCGATGGCGGACATAATCCCGGTGCCGGCGAAGTGATCGCCGAAGCCATGGCCAATTTCGAGGAGCGCCAGTCTCGGCCGCTTTTCCTGATTACCGGCATGATCAATACCAAGGATCCGGTCGGCTATTTCAAGGCCTTTACCGGCTTGGTCGAGAAGGTTTTCTGCGTGCCGATCCGCGGCAGCGAAGCGATGATCGACCCGGTAATATTGTCAAATGCCGCTTATGATGCCGGTTTGGTTGCCGAACCGATGTTGACGGTCGGCGATGCGCTGGAAGCGATAAAAGCTGTTCTCGATCCAGAGGCATTGCCGCCGCGCATCCTGGTCGGCGGCTCTCTCTATCTCGTCGGTGACGTGCTTGCCGACAACGGCACGCCGCCGAAATGAAGGCTGCGAAATGAAAAAAGCCCGGTCGAGCCGGGCTTTTCGTCAAGTAATATAAGTTGGCCGATATCAATCAGGCGGCGCTCGAAATCCAGTTCGACAGAGCCGTCTTCGGCTTTGCGCCGACAGAGATATCGGCAACTTCGCCGCCCTTGAAGATTGCAAGGGTCGGAATGGAGCGCACACCGAACTGTGCAGCGAGTTCCGGGTTCTCATCGATATTCAGCTTGGCGACCTTGACCTTGCCTTCCATCTCGACGGCGATTTCTTCGAGGCTCGGTGCAATCATCTTGCACGGGCCGCACCATTCGGCCCAGAAATCGACGACGACGGGTTCTGCGGATTCCAGAACTTCCGACTGGAAGTTATTGATATCGACTTTCACGGTAGCCATGGGCTGCTCCTTTAACGGAATTGGGTGTTGAACCACATGTGATGGTGCGGTGCCGAATTTTCAATGTCCGGTATTTCACTTTGTCTTGACCGCTGCAAGCGCCAAACAGAGCGCCTTTTCGCTCAGTGTAAAGAGCGAGGCGTTCTCGGTATAGACAAGCATGCAATCGATACGCCTATCAGGATAGAGTGGCGCCAGGATCTCGCGATAGATCGCCAGCTGCGCCCGGTGCGCGAAGGGGATAGCCTCCTCCGTTGCCGGCGGCACCCGATTGGTCTTGTAGTCGAGAATGACGACGCGATCGGCAAGGACGGCAAGCCGGTCGATGCGCCCGGAGACGGCATAGCGCCGATCTTCGAGCGTCAATGTTCCCATGATCGAAACCTCTGGCTGGGCCTGCGCACCGAGGACAGCCTGCAGACCTTCCTCGTCCAATAGTTTCAGAACCGAATCGACAAGCTTGCGCCGTTCGGCTTCCGGCCAGAATCGAGCCGCCCGTTCAGCATAACGGCTCGCCGCATCAGGTCGCTCCGCAAGCGGAATTTCGGGAAGCGCCTGCAGCATGCGATGGATCAGCCTGCCTTTCTCCAGTGAACGATCGCTGCGCTCCTTTTCGCCGAACAGCGGCGAAACGACCAGCAGGCCACCCGCGTCTTCATCGATGATCGTCCCGGCACCGGAAGGGCTGAGCGGCCGGGGCAGCTCAGCCTGCGGCGGCAATGGCCGCAACAGGCCGTCCGGCAAGGTCTCCTCGCTGCCGCGCTCTTCGCTGCGATCGATACGCTCGAAGCTTCGTTCTACCCGCGGCACGCGCCATTTGATGCCCGGCCATTCCCCATCGGGACCGGAGAATGTGGTCGCCTCCACATGCGGATGGTCGTCGCGCAGTGCCGTCGAAATCATCATATGCCAGGTGTCATTGTTCACACGCACGCCACGATAGCCGCAGACGACCAGCCGGTCGGCGGCGCGCGTCATGGCGACATAGAGCAACCGGCGGTATTCCTCCTCCGCCAGCATCTGGATACGTGCGGCATCATCCTGGGTAAGCGAATTGGAAAGATCCGAGACAGGAACCCAGACGGGCATCGGCGGCTCGTCTGGGCCGGTCTCGATCAGGCGAAGCTTCGGAAGATGGGTATGGGTGAAGGCCTTCGAACCGCCGTCGACGAGGAAAACGATCGGTGCTTCAAGACCCTTGGAGGCATGCACCGTCATGATCCGTACCTCGTTGCGCCCCTTGTCCTGCTCGCGCTTCATCACCGGGGCTTCGAGTTCCAGCGTCGAGATGAAGGATTGCAGACCGGGAAGGCCGGCGCTCTCATGGTCGAGCGTGAAGGTCAGGAATTCGTCGAGAATATCGCTGACCTCGGTGCCGAGACGGGCAAGGAATTGCCGCCGCCCGCCATAGCTGCCCAGCACGCGCGCATAGAAATCATGGACGGACAGGCTCCTGGACTGCCGGAGAAACAGCTCCAGCCTCTCGACGGCAGCGCGGAAGCGCTCGGTGCCGTCTGCTGCGAAGCTTTTGAGATGGCTCCAGACGCTTTCATTGTCGCCGCGCAACGCGGCGATCGCAAAGATGTCGTCCTCGGAGAGATCGAAAAACGGGCTCTTGAGCACGGCGGCGAGCGAAAGGTCGTCTTCCGGCAGAAGCAGGAAACGGCCGAGCGCCAGCAGATCCTGCACGGCGATATGGCTGGTCAGCACCAGTCTGTCCGCGCCGGCGACGGGAATGTCGCCGCGGCGCTTCAGCGCCCGCGTCAACGCATTGACGAAGGCGTCGCGCTTGCGCACCAGCACCAGGATGTCGCCGGCCTCGATCAGGCGCTCCTTGCCTTTGTCGACGATCGTTTCGCGGCCAACAAGCGTGCCGATCGAATGGGCGATCCGCCGCGCGAGGATCGCGGCCGGCGCGCTTTCCGGCGTCGCATCGAAGGGCGCCGTCCAGTCCTCCTCCTTCACCACCGCTTCCGGCGCAACCATCTCCCAGAGATCGACGGCGCCAGGATGTCCGATGCGGCTGGAACGATGCACGACCGGTTCGCCGACCGCACTGAGGCCGCGCGCGTTTTCGGGTGTCTTGAAAATGTGGTCGACCGCCTCGAGCACGTCGGCGGTCGAGCGGAACGACAGCGGCAGCCTCACGGAGGAAAAACTCTGCCCGCTATCGGAAACGCGCCGCCGCGTTCGGTCGCTCTCCTCGGAGAAACGCTCGGGCCTTGCCCCCTGGAAGGAATAGATCGACTGCTTTTCGTCGCCGACGGCAAAAAGCGTGCGCACGATCGGCCGGGCGCTTTCGCCGGAGAAGAAATCTTCGGCGAGCGACTGGATGACGCTCCACTGGATCGGGCTGGTATCCTGCGCCTCGTCGACGAGGATATGATCGATGCCGCGATCGAGCTTGTAGTGGATCCAGGGGCCGACGCCACTTTTCGTCAGGAGGTCGGCGGTGCGGGTGATCAGGTCCTCGAAATCGAGCTGGCTGCGCTGCTTCTTCAACTCGTCATAATCGTGATTCAGCCGATCGGCGAGCACGAGCGCTGCATGTGTGGCGCCGTACATCCGCATCAGTTTCAGCCGGTCACGGCTTGCTGCGACATGCGCGCGGGCAATGGCGATGGCCTTCGCCAGCTGCGGTGCCTCGGCAAGCATGGCCTTGACGAAGAATTGCGAGTCCGCCTTGGGCTCGCCCTTCACGGTCAGAAAGATTTTCTCGAGAAATTGCGCGCGCCTTGCGTCATCGCGCTCCCGCCCGGCGAGCCTGAGGCCATAGGCAACCTCCTGCGCCTTGGCACCGCCCTTCTGGTCGGCAAGCGAAAGATAAAGTTCCAGCGTGCCGCCCGAAAGCTCCGGCAAAGGCCAATATTGCGCCGCGATCCTGTCTTCCGTGTCGCCGACGGCAAGGCCGAGCCTTTTGCGCAGAACCATTTCCACGCCGCCCTGCTGTTCAGCCGTCGCGGTGAAACGACGAATGGCATTGCGATTGGCGACGATGTCGCCGAGCAGGTTCTCAAGCCCGGATTCGTCGCCGAGATTGAGCACGTAGGCGAATGCCTCGGCAAGGGCGCTGTCTTCGTCCGGCGCGGTTGCCGTCAGCAGTGCCCGGCGCGCATCGGAAAGCAGCGCCACCGCCGCGCGATCGTCGAGAACCGAGAAATGCCCGGCAACGTTGGCTTCCAGCGGGAACTGATGCAGCAGTGCCTCGCAAAAGGCATGGATCGTCTGGATCTTCAGTCCACCTGGTGTCTCCAGCGCCTTGGCAAACAGCCGGCGTGCCTCGGCAAGCTTCAGTCCGTCGGGAGCCATGCCTTCGATCTGTGTGATGCGGCGGCCGAGGTCTTCATCGTCAAGCACCACCCATTCCGCCAGCCGTTCGAAGACGCGGTTCGACATTTCCGACGCCGCGGCCTTGGTGTAGGTGAGGCATAAAATGGCGGAAGGCCGCGCACCTGATAGCAGCAGCCGGATGACGCGCTGTGTCAGCACATGCGTCTTGCCGGAACCGGCATTGGCCGAGACCCATGCTGAACGCAGCGGATCGGAGGCAATCGCCTGCTGGATCGTCGTCCAGCCGATCCAGGCGCCCGGATCGTCATCGTTGGGAAGGGCGGTCACATCACTCATCGCCGCCCTCTTCGGTTTCGGCCGTCGACCATTCGGAGACGCGGGCGAGATGATCATAGTCGCCGCCGAAATCGAATTGCTGGGCCGGGATCAGCCGCGAGGTAAAGCCTCTCTCGCTGGATTGCAGCAACCCCACGAATTTGACCAGCTGGTCGATCGATTCGGCGGCCAGATCCATCGCCGATTTCGCCTTGTCGCTGCGCGCCGAGCTCTCGTTGTTGACGGTATCGACTTGGAAGCGGCTTCCGGGTCGCAGACGCACATAGAGAAGGTCCTGCGGCACGAGGCTGCCGGCATCGCGGAAGGCACCGGCGCTCAAGGCGGCCGCTTCAAGCGCAAGCTGCGGATCGAGAAGCACACGTGCCTGCGCCGGTGAGGGATTGTAGCCGGTCTTGTAGTCGATGATGTCGGCCGAGTTTGGTCCTGTGACGTCGATCCGGTCTGCAACGCCGGTGAGCCGGATATTGATCGGCTCCAATTCCATGCCGCCCCGTACTTCCGTCAGCGTTTTCAGGATGCCATGCTGGCGTCCGGCCTCCCATTCGAGGAAGACGCGGGCCACCGCGCGAAAGCGCGGCCGCCACACCGCGTCGATATGCGGCGGCAACTTTTCCATGTCGAAAAGCTCGGAAAGGATGGCCTCCATCGCCGCTGCCGCATCCGGCGTGCCGGCGATGTGAGCCTCGCGGATGAATCGATCGATGATCTCGTGGTAGAGCGTTCCGCGTTCGGCCGCCCCTGGATCACGATTGAACGGGTCGACGGGGTCAAGCCGCAGGATGCGACGGGCATAGATGGCATAGGGATCTCGGCGCAGCCGGCCGACTTCGCTGAAGGAATAGGATTTCGGCTGCAGCGCCAGCGGCGGTTTCGGCGAGGGGCGCTGCACCGGCGCCTGAGCATCTCCCCGATCGATGAGAGCGGCCCATTGGAGGAACCGATTGCCGCGTCCCTTCAATTCCGCTTCGAACGCCTCTCCGCCGAGCGCCAGCAGCCGCTGCAGCCAACGCGAGGCGACGGTCGGCGTCGAGCCCTGGCGCAGCGCGCGCGAATAGATCAGATGGCGTGTGCCGTTTGCCATCTCGAAATCATGCGCCAGCTGGCCGATGCGCCGCTCCGGCGGCTCGAGGCCGATCTCCGTCTTCATCATTCGCGGAATGAAGGGGTTGTTGGCGGTCTGTCCCGGCCAGGTGCCTTCGTTCAGGCCGCCGAGGATCAGCGTATCGACGCTCTGCAGGCGGGCTTCCAGCGTGCCGAAGATGAAGAGCCTCGGATGGCTGAGCGCCCGTGGTTTCACCGCATGACCGGCGGCGAGCGCTGCCATGATGTCGATCCATTGCGGTCCGTCGGCCTCCATCTGGCCGTCCGTGTCGATCACTTCACTGAGCAGGGCGGCGAGGGCGTCTCCCGCTTCGTTCGACCAGAGATCGGCGAGATTGCCTTGCGGATCGACCGCGACCGCTTCAAGCGAACGGCCAGTGCGCTCGGCCCATTCGGACAATGTGAAGCGCACTGTTCTTCCACGATCTTCCGGCCGGTGCCGCATCAGCGCCGAAGCCAGAGGCTCGGTCGCTTGTGTGACCCGGCGGGCAAGGTCGCATGCGGCGTCGGCGGCCTCAGGCGAAAGCGATTTTCGCCATTGCGGCGCGTGCCTGTCCAGCGCCTGTTCGGCAAGTTGGTGCGTGAGGAGAGGTTCGAGCGTGCTGATATCCACCTCGGCCACACCGCCGCGCAGCGCCAGCAGCTCGAGCGCCTCGGTAGCGGAAATCAATGCGCCGCGCTCCAGGCCGAAGCGGGCAAGCGGATGTTTGAGCAGTGAGATGATTGCCACCGGATCGCCCGGTCGCAGCGCTGCCTCCAGCAGCAATTGCAGCAAGGTGCCCTGCGGCATGGCCGAAAGCGGTGTGCCCGCCGAATCATCGGCGAGAATGCCGAAGCGGGAAAGCTCGGCCATCACCCGCCGCGCGAGATTGCGGTCCGGAGTGATGAGTGCTGCCCGGCTCTCGCCGTCCTGTCCCGGTCTTTCCAGCGCCAGCCGGAGTGCGATGGCAATCGCCGTTGCTTCCTCGCGCTCATTGGCGGCTTCAATCAGCGAGACATCAGAGAAGGCCGAAGACAGCGCGCCGGCCGGCAGATCGCTCTTCCACGCTCCCCAGTCGCTGGTCGCCTCCGCTGGAGCAAGGGCCCGCGACAGGATTTCGGCCCGCCGGTCAAGATCGGCCTCCGGTCTGTCGAGGAGCGTGACGTCGGCGCGTGTCAGCTTCAGCCGCTTGAGCAGCAGTGACAGGCCATATTGCGGATGGCTCCGGCTTGCGGGATTGGCATGTTGGCCGGGCGCCGGTTCCGGCGCGACCATCTGCCAGTGCATTTCGGGCATGGAGAGATCGAGACCTGGAAGCACGATCACACCTTCAGGCAGATGGGCGACGGCGGCGATGAGATCGGCGGTGGCGGGAACGGAACCCGTCGAACCGGCGATGATGATCGGTCCCGCGGGTTTCGTCGCCGAAAGCCGGCCTGCTTCGGCCCGCAGAATGGCGTTTCTATGCCGTGCCGGCGAGGATTTGCCGAGTTCGGAAAGCCGTTCGGGCCAGAAGGCGCTGGCGATCTGCAGGAACTCCGCCGTCAACTGCCACCAGGCGGCATAATCGCCGGTATCGAGTTTCGACAGCTCCGACCAGTCGAGATCCTCGGTCTCGATGGAATCGATCAGCTCGGCAAGATTGCGGGCGAGCCAGATCGCATCCGCCGGGCTTGCCGGCGCGACGAGCGGCGAGTCCGAGTGAATGTGGCGGACGATCTCCGGCAACTTATTTCGCCAGGCAAGGATCAGACGCGCAAGCTCCAGCAGACGGGCGGTATTCGATAGCGGCTGGGCGAGATCGATCGTTGTCGGCAGCGCCTCGTCGAAATAGCCGCTATCGTCATCGGTTTCGCCGAGCGGGCGGATGACGGGGAGGATCGCTGATCGGCCGCCGAGCAGGTCGACGAATTCAGAACGCAGCACACGCACGGCGCGCCGGGTCGGCAGGTAGATCGTGACTTTGGCAAGCGACAGCGGATCATCGGCGTCGTGCCGGAAAATCGGCGTCAATCGGCCGTCGCAAACTGTCGTCGCCAGCGTTTTCAGGAAGGAGAGGCCCGCCGGGATCGTCAGGATGCGTGGCTGGTGCCGCTCCGCCATGGCTTAAGCAAACGTCCGCAATCGCCGGATCGTTTCCTCCGCCTCGCCGATTGCCTCCGGCGTGCCGACCGTCAGCCAATGGCCTTCGAGCACCATGCCGAAAAGCCGTCCACGCGCGATCGCCTTGTCGAAATAGATATTGAGGTTGAAGGCATCCTTCGGCGCATCGTCGAACAGCGACGGGTTCATGGCGATCGCGCCGGCATAGACGACGGGATTGGACGGATCGTCGCGATAACGCGTCAGCCGGCCATCGGCCGCAAGACTGAAGTCGTTCTTGCCATTGTGACCCGTCGTATCCTCGATCCCGACGCAAAGCAGCGCCATATCCATGCGTTTGGCATCGAAGAATCCGGCTAAGCGTTCCAGGTTCGTCGGCCGCCCCGGCTGTTCGCCGATCCAGAAGAGATCGGCATTCATGACGAAGATATTGTCGCGGTTAAGCAGCCTCAGCCCCTTCGCCAGGCCGCCGCCGGAATTCATCAGTGCGTCCCGCTCGTCCGATATGACGATGTCGAGGCCGCGATAATTCCCGAGATGGTCGAGCATCTGGTTGGCGTGATGGTGAACGTTGACGACGGCGCGTTCGACGCCGGCCGCCACCAGCGAATCCAGCGCGTAGTCGATCATCGGCTTGCCGTCGATCTTCACCAGCGGCTTCGGGATCTTGTCGGTGATCGGGCGCATGCGGGTTCCGAGACCCGCGGCCAGTACCATGGCTTGTCTGATGGTCATTCTGATCCGAAACTTATGATTCGCTCTGGCCTATTCCAGCCCTTGCGCACCAATCGCGCAAGGGGGCAAGCGTTTCATGCTCGAGCGCGACGTTCAGATAGGAAAGCGTGCGCGGCATGTGTTTCAGATAGCCTGGCTTGCCGTCGCGCTGCAACAGGCGCACCCAAAGACCGGCAAGCTTGCAATTGCGCTGCGCCGACATGATCGCCCAGGCCTTCATAAATCCGGCTTCGTCGAAACCGCGCTCCGCGCGGCGAAGCGTCAGATAATCATCCATCAGCTGCCGGAAGAGGTCCGGCTCGATCGTTACGCGCGCATCCTGGACGATCGACGCAAGGTCATAAGCCGTTGGGCCGATCATCGCGTCCTGGAAGTCGATCAGGCCGATCTTGCGAATACCGCTTTCATGTTCGCGCCAGATGATGTTCGGCGAATGGAAGTCGCGCAGCAGCAGGCTCTTCTCGGCCGTTGCGAGCTCGTCGATGAGTGCATCCCAGATCGCCAGATATTCCGCCCGTTCGGCTTCCGTTGCGGGTGCGCCCTGGCGCTTCCAGGGCAGGTGCCAGTCGAGCACCAACCGCACCTCCATCTTCATCGCCGTGCGGTCGAAATCAGGAATATGGTGGATATGGCCCTTTCCAACGGGGATGTCCTGCGGAAATTTCAGGGCGTGCAGCTTGGCCAGGCAGGCGACGCTTTCGCGATAGCGTTCTATAACCGGCTGTCCGTGGATATCCAGCACGCCTTCGCTGCCGAGATCTTCGATCAGCAGGATACCCTTGTTATAATCCACCTTGTAGACTTCGGGCGCCGCAAAACCATCCTTGCGCAGCGTATCGGCGATCGCCACGAAGGGATAAGCGTTTTCGGCAAGATGCGCGACTTTGGGATAGGGTTTGCCGTCGAGAACCGGCGGGCCTTCAGCAAGCGGCGGCCAGTCCATCAGGATGATGCGTTGGTTCCCGGCTTGCGGATAGATCGCCTCATAGGCGCGCAGCGAGGCGTCGCCGGTCAGGAAGCGGCGTCTCGCTTCGGGATAACCTGCACCGTCAAGGAAATCGCGGATCGCCAGGACACGGCGGATGCGTGTATTTTGCGCGCCCGCGGCTCTGATTGTCGCCCGACGGCCATTGACCTCATGTTCAAGTGTCAGCGCGATGCGCTCCGCGGGCAGTTCGCTCTCCGCCATCTCAGGCCATTCGACGAGACAGATACCGTTCTGCAGGGCCTCGTCGAAGCCAAGCTCTGTCAGTTCGGCGGCATCGCCGAGCCGGTAGAGATCGAAATGCGAAACGGCGATGCGCAGATCGTAGGATTGTACCAGCGTGAAGGTCGGGCTCGGGACCTCGAGCCCCTCGTCATCGGCGATGGCGCGCAGGATCGCGCGGGCGAGCGAGGATTTCCCCGCGCCGAGATCGCCAGAAAGGGCAAGGCAATCGCCGGCCTTCAGGGCCAGCGCCAGGTCCTCGCCGAGGCGGATGGTAGCCGCCTCGTCTTTCAGGAAAAGCGAGATCGTATCGCTGGTCGTCATTCGGCGGCGGCGGAATGCGGGACATCGACCGAGGGGATACGGCAGACGACGGTCGTGCCCTTGCCCGGCTCGCTGTCGATCGTCACATCGCCATGATGCAGACTGACGAAGCTGTCGACGATCGAGAGGCCGAGGCCGGCGCCGCCGCGTTTGCCGCTTTTTGCCCCCGTGGCAAAACGGTCGAAGACGGTCGCGATCATATCAGGTGAGATGCCGGGGCCGCGATCGCTGACGGCGAAGACGAAATCCGTGCCTTCGCGATGGCATTCCAGCGAGATTGAGGTGCCTTCGGGCGAGAAATTCGCCGCATTGGACAGAAGCTTCAGAAGGATCTGCTTCAGCCGCTGCGGATCGGCAACGATCGAGCCGAGATAGGCGGGTGCGGTGATTTCAAGCGCGACGCCGCTTTCGTGGAGGCGATCGGCAATCTGCATCGAGACGTCGTCGAGCAGATCGTTGAGATCGATATCCGCATAATTGAGGCGCATGATGCCGGCATCGACGGTCGCAAGGTCGAGAATATCGTTGACGAGCGTCAAGAGAACCGAGGACGAGGTCGAGATGTGGTCGATATATTCGGCCTGCCGTTCGGTAAGCGGCCCGACGCCCGGCGTGCGCAGGAGATCGGTGAAGCCGATGATGTTGGTCAATGGCGAGCGCAGTTCATAGGAAACGTGCTGGACGAAATCGTTTTTCAGCTCGTCGGCCTTGCGCAGTGCTTCGTTCTTCTCGGTCAGCGCGCGCTCGGCACGCACGCTGTCCGTCATGTTGACGAAGGTCAGCATGGTCTGCGCGTTCGGTAGCGGGATGACGGCATAGTCGAGCACGAGGCCGGAGAAGAGTTCCAGCGTTCCCTGTCCTGAGCGGCGTTCGTCGTCGAAGCTGGTGATCAGTTCCGCGAAGGTCTTCCAGCCGTCCGGCCGATCATAGGACGGGGCGCAGGCCTCGCCCAGCGCACGGATATGGGTGCCGGGCTTGGCTTCGGTTTCGGTGATCCCCCAGAGCGCGCGGAAGGCCGGGTTGGAAAGGCGGATGCGTCCATCAGGACCGAACACCGCCACACCCTCGGAAAGGTGGTCGATCGTTTCGCCCTGCACCTTGACCAGCGTGTTGTAGCGCGTTTCGAGATCGACCTGCTCGGTCAGGTTTTCGAACACCCAGGTGGCGCCGCCCTGCGGATGGGCGGTCGCAAAGACCCGTAACGTCTGCCCGTTCGGCAGATGCCAGAGATCGGTTTGCGTGTCGAGCGCGCGATAGACCGAAAGTGCGGCTTCCTTCCAGCTTTTCCAATTAAGCTGGTCCGGCAGTTTCTTGGCCGCCCGCAGCCGCTCGAGCAGCTCGCTATTGTCGGGCCGGCCCTCGAGGAAGGCGATATCCAACTCCCAGAGCGCGACGAAGGCCTGGTTGTAGAATTGCAGCCGGCGCTCGCCGTCGAAGATGGCAACAGGCGTGGCGAGATGGTCGAGCGTTTCGGCATGGCTCTTCAGCGTCCGTTCCAGCTCGGCGCGCACGGCCTCTATGTCGGACACATCGATCGCGATGCCGGCCGAGCCGCCGGGAACCCTGACGTCGACGACGTCGAAGAATGTGCGGTTGCCGTGCACGACCGTCGAGATCTTGTCGTGGAAGGGCGATTCCGGCGTCGTCGTGGCGCGAATGCGTTCGCGCGCCACGGTCGTCAGCATCTCGCGGCCTTCATTGATCGCCTGCTGCGGCGATCGCGCTTCGACCGCCTCGCCATAAGCCTGGTTGACCCAGGTGAGGCGGCCCACCGGATCGCGCTGCCAGGCCGGCATGTCGATCGCGTCGAGCATGGTCTGGAAGGCCGAGATCGAGGTCATCAGCCGGTCGCGCTCGATCCTGAGCTCTGCGAGCTCGGCACGCAGATTGTTGAGCGCCACGAAACGGACGAAGGCCCGCCCGCCGGAAACCCGGCCCTGCGCCTCGAGGATTTCGTCGCGGATGGTTTCGACCACCATGTCGAAGCTCTGCGCCTCGTCGCGCAGCCGGTCGATCGCCTTTTCCAGCTCGGAAGCCGAACGTGACTTCAGCCATAGGCCGAAGGCCAGGAATTCGCCGTCCTGTGGTGCGCCGGTCTCGGGCGGAAGCTGGCCGAGCAGTTCGGGACGTGCATTGCCGTCCCAGATGACGATCCGCCGGTTCTTGTCGGCGATCAGAGCCTGGTATTGCGAAATGCGCTGCTGGGCATCGGAGAGCGCCGAGCGGATTTCTCGGCTTTCGTTTTCCAGGTTGCCGCGCTGACGCACGAGCCACAGCGTCGACAGCAGTGCTGCCGATATGACGCCGATGACGACGGAAACACCGATCACCTGCGAGGATGTGAAGAGGTGAGCCGTGGCCGCCGCCTGCTGCTCCGCCTGTGCCAGAGCCGGCCGCGCCAGGGCGGCAAGCGCCGTGCCGGCCGCGCAGCTTTTCAGGAAGCGCGCCAATGGTCCGCGCTCTTGCTTTACGGCCTCGTGTGCCGTTGCAGATTTATATCCTTGACCTGCCATCAGCGGGCGGCGATCGGCGCGTGCGCCATCATCCGCCTGACCGGGCAGGCTGCTTTTTATTTCCGACATCCGCGGTATGTCTCCGTCCTTCAATGTGCCGCATTACGACAAGACATCCCATTTTCGCAGCGGCCGAACAGGGTCCGGCGCCACGAATCAAGTCTTAAAACAATACTTCGGAAGGGAATCGGCGGGAAGGGAGCGTCCAAAAAATAAGCCGCGGCATTTGTCAATGCCGCGGCTTCTACATCTTGTGGATATTAACGATCAGATCAATATCTGTAGTGGTCGGACTTGAACGGGCCCTTCGGCGAGACGCCGATATAGGCAGCCTGTTCCGCAGAAAGCTCAGTCAGCTTCACGCCGAGCTTGTCGAGATGCAGGCGTGCGACCTTTTCATCGAGATGCTTCGGCAGGATATAGACCTGGTTGGAATACTGGTCGGGCTTGGTGAAGAGTTCGATCTGCGCCAGCGTCTGGTTGGTGAACGAAGCCGACATCACGAAGGACGGATGGCCGGTGGCGTTGCCGAGGTTGAGCAGACGGCCTTCGGAAAGGAGGATGATGCGGTTGCCCTTGGGGAATTCGATCAGGTCGACCTGCGGCTTGACGTTGGTCCACTTGAGATTGCGCAGTGCAGCGACTTCGATTTCGTTGTCGAAGTGGCCGATATTGCCGACAATCGCCATATCCTTCATCGCCCGCATATGGTCGATGCGGATGACGTCCTTGTTGCCGGTGGTGGTGATGAAGATATCGGCCGAGGAAACGACGTCCTCGAGCAGAACGACTTCGTAACCGTCCATCGCAGCCTGCAATGCGCAGATCGGATCGGCTTCTGTCACCTTGACGCGGGCGCCGGCGCCGGAGAGCGAAGCGGCAGAACCCTTGCCGACGTCGCCGTATCCGCAGACGACGGCAACCTTGCCGGCCATCATGACGTCGGTGCCGCGGCGAATGCCGTCGACCAGCGATTCCTTGCAGCCATACTTGTTGTCGAACTTCGACTTGGTGACCGAGTCGTTGACGTTGATCGCCGGGAAGGGCAGCAGGCCCTTCTGGCTGAGCTGGTAAAGGCGGTTGACGCCGGTCGTCGTTTCCTCGGTGACGCCCTTGATCGCGTCGCGCTGCTTGGTGAACCAGCCAGGCGAAGCGGCAAGGCGCTTCTTGATCTGTGCGAAGAGGATTTCCTCTTCTTCGGAATGCGGGTGAGACAGTACGTCCTCGCCGGCTTCGGCGCGGGCGCCGAGCAGGATGTACATGGTGGCGTCGCCGCCGTCATCGAGGATCATGTTGGAAAGGCCGCCATCGGCCCACTGGAAGATCTTGTCGGTGTAGACCCAGTAATCTTCGAGCGATTCGCCCTTGATGGCGAAGACAGGCACGCCGGAAGCGGCGATCGCGGCAGCGGCGTGATCCTGCGTCGAGAAGATGTTGCACGAGGCCCAGCGGACTTCGGCACCGAGCGCGACCAGCGTCTCGATGAGCACGGCCGTCTGGATGGTCATATGCAGCGAGCCGGTGATGCGCGCGCCCTTCAGCGGCTTCGTCTGGCCGAATTCGGTGCGGCAGGACATCAGCCCCGGCATTTCGGTTTCGGCGATCGTAATTTCCTTGCGACCGAAATCCGCAAGCCCGATATCGGCGACGACATAATCTTTTTCAGTGCTCATAGAGGCCTCCAGGCTGAAAAACGTCTCAAAATTGGCGCAGGCGCGAAAAATGACCCGCGTGCAAGCGCACGGCATGTCCGCCGTTTAGCAGGCTTCGCCGGTGATAGCAATAAGGATATAAAGAAGTCTTTATATGTTTATATGAACTCGATCGGAGCTCATATCTCCTCGCCGAACCTGTTCTGGATCAGCTTGTCCAGGGCCTCCAGCGCTTCCTCGGCCTGGCTGCCGCTCGCCGAAACGACGACGCTTGAGCCGGGACTTGCCGCAAGCATCATCAGGCCCATGATGGAGGTTCCGCCGACCGTCATTCCATCCTTGGAAACGGTGATGGCGGCATCGAAGGTCTCGACCATCTGCACGAATTTGGCGGAAGCGCGCGCATGAAGACCGCGCTTGTTGATGATGAGGAGTTCCCGGGAGAGCGATGTCATGAATGCCCGTTATTTTCCGCTGAGCACACGGCTCGCGACATTGATATATTTCCGCCCGGCTTCGGAGGCCTCGACCAGCGCCTTCTCCATGTTGTTCTCGCCGCGCACCCCGGCAAGTTTGATCAACATCGGCAGGTTGACGCCGGCAATGACTTCGGTATGGCCGCTGCTCATGACTGATATGGCGAGATTGGACGGCGTGCCGCCGAACATGTCGGTCAGGATGACAACGCCGTGGCCATCATCGGCACCGGAAACGGCTTCCAGAATGTCCTGCCGTCTCTGGTCCATGTCGTCTTCGGGGCCAATACAGACCGTCTCGATGAATTTCTGAGGACCGACGACGTGCTCGACAGCATGACGAAACTCTTCAGCCAGCTTGCCATGAGTGACAAGCACAAGTCCGATCATGATATTACTGCTCCCATATACAAACGGTGGCCCCAATATCGCAATGCAGCAATTACGTCCACCGGTGGGGGCACATCTTGGCTATGAAAAGCCGAAGTGCAAGATAAAAATGCGAATATATAAGGCAGATTGACCAATCCGGAAGGCCTCAGTGCCCGATGCCAGGCACTTTTGCCATCAGGATCGCAAGGGGTGAAGAGACGCCTGTGAGCAACCGCAATGCGGGAAGCGAAAAACCGGCGGCAAGGCCTACGGTTTCGCCTTCTGGAGGCACCCGGTTTTCACCGGAGGCGCTGCCAGGAAGCACGGCATAATGCATGGTCGCCCGCGGAATATGGTCCTGCCGAACGATGCCGGTGCCGCGAAGCTCCATCAGCCCGGCGATCGACGGCGGGCATGTAGCGATCACCGCGCCGGCCTCTCCGGAGAGAAGCACCTGGTCGTCGGCGACCAGCGCCGTGAAAAGCCCGAGCCGGCGCGCCTCGGTCATGCAGGTGAAGGCCAGCATCGATTTTCCCCAGCCGGAGGGACCGCTGAATAGCAGCCCCGTCTTGCCGACGACGATCGCCGTCGCATGGACGTTGAAACCTGCCTCGGTCATGCTGCGGCGCCGATTGGCAAAGAGAGGATGAACCGCGCGCCGAGTATATGCCCGCTCTCGGCATCGGTGATGTTTTCGGCTCTCAGCGAACCGCCATGCGCTTCGGCGATCTGCCGGCTGATCGAAAGGCCGAGCCCCGAATTCTGGCCGAAGCCTTCCGCCTCCGGCCGGTCCGTATAGAAGCGCTCGAAGATGCGGTCGATATTTTCCGCCTGGATGCCGGGGCCGTTGTCTTCGATGGTGGTGACGCAGCGCGAGCGTGTCCGCACCAGCCGCACGGTAATCTTGCCGCCCTTTTCCGGCACGAAAGAGCGGGCATTCTCGATCAGGTTGGCGATGATCTGGCCGATGCGTAGATCGTGGCCGTTGACGACGAAGCGCGTCTTGACGTTCGGCTTGCGTTCGATCGCATATTCGATTTCCACCTGCTTCTTGGTGCTCCTAACCTGGCGCGAAACCTCGATCAGGTCGCGCAGCAGCACCTCCATGTCGACGGAGCCGGCATCGACGCGTGCGAGTTCGGCGTCGAGACGGGAGGCGTCGGAGATATCGCTGATCAGCCGATCGAGGCGGCGGACATCGTGCTGGATGACGTCCATCAGCCGCTTCTTGGAATCGTCGGATCGGGCAAGCGGCAGCGTTTCGACGGCACTGCGCAGCGAGGTCAGCGGGTTCTTGAGCTCATGGCTGACATCGGCCGCGAAACTCTCGATCGAATCGATGCGGTCGTAGAGCGCCGTCGTCATCTCGCGCAATGCGATGGAAAGGTTGCCGATTTCATCCTGGCGGGCAGAGAAGTCGGGGATCTCTTCGCGCGTCTTGGCGCCGCGGCGGACGCGGATGGCAGCTGCCGAAAGACGGCGCAGTGGATTGGCGATGGTCGATGACAGCACCAGTGAAAGCAGCACGTTGACGAGTGTCGCCACGCCGAAGACGCGCATGATAGCAAGCCGCTCGGCATGGACGATATTGTCGATGTCGCCCGCCTGTGTCGACAACAACAGCACGCCGAGCACGGCGCGGAAGCGCTGGATCGGCACGGCGACGGAAACGATGAGTTCACCTTTTTCGGTGGTGCGCACGACTGCGCCGCGCACGCCGGTGAGCGCGTTCATCACTTCGGGATAGATCGAGCCGTCGCCGCCCGGCGCTTCCTTATAGAGCGGCAGATTGCCGGGCTGCAGCGCCTTGTTGAAGAGGGTGGCGAACCACTCGCTCCAGGTCTGTTTCTCTTCCTCCACCGGCGGCAGGTCGAAGCGCAGCACTTGGCCGCGCGAATAGAGATGGCGCGAATCGAGCAGCAGGTTGGCATCGGCATCGAAGATGCGGGCGCGTGTGCGTGTCGGAGAGATCAGCCGGCGCAGGACCGGCGCAACCTTTTCGGGATCGATCGGGAATTCAAGGTCCTCATCGTTCGGCACCGGGGTGATGCTCTGGCCGGCCTGCAGCTCGAGCAGCTTCTGCGGATCGATGGTAATCGAGTTCGTATCGACCGACGCGGAGGCCGAAACGGCGCCGGCGATGATTTCGCCCTGCGTCAACAGGCTTTCGGCGCGAGCGTCGATCAATCCTTCGCGGAACTGGTTAAGGTAGAGAATGCCGCCGACGAGCACCACCAGCGCGACGAGATTGAAGAACAGGATGCGCCGTGTCAGGCTCGAAAAGACGGCATTGCCGAAGATCCGGCGGATCAGGGTGAAGGGATGCGACCAACGGCGGCCTCGGACGCGACGGGTGCTCACGCCCTCCGCATCGTCCAGATCCCTTTCCTGCACCAACTGTGCCAATGACAGGCCCTTTCGAAGGGCGGGGCCGGATGGACCGGCCCGCAGCCCTCAACATTTCCGACAGCGCCGCGGGTCTTCTCAGACGCGCAAAGGACGCTGTGACATTTTGAACTGCTGCATAATTAAATCCTTAAATCGATGCCGATTTAGGAAATTATGCAGGAGCGCGCTGCGCCGCTCGGGGCTCAGGCTGCTTCGCGGAAGCGGTATCCCACTCCGTAGAGTGTTTCAATCATATCAAAGTCGTTGTCGACCATCTTGAATTTCTTGCGCAGCCGCTTGATGTGGCTGTCGATGGTCCGGTCGTCGACATAGACCTGTTCGTCATAGGCTGCGTCCATCAGCGCGTCGCGGCTTTTGACGACGCCGGGGCGCTGCGCCAGCGAATGCAGGATCAGGAATTCGGTCACCGTCAGCGTCACTGCCTCACCCTTCCAGGTGCAGGTGTGGCGTTCCTGGTCCATGACCAGCTGCCCGCGCTCCAGCGAGCGGGCCTGCTGCACTGCGCCGGTCTTCGGGGCGCCAGTGGGGCTCGTGCCGGCAGCAGCGGCTTCGCGGCTTGACGCGCGACGCAGGACGGCGCGCACGCGCTCCACCAGCAGACGCTGCGAAAACGGTTTGGTGATGAAATCATCGGCACCCATCTTCAGGCCGAAGAGTTCATCGATCTCCTCATCCTTGGAGGTGAGGAAGATGACCGGGATGTCCGACTTCTGCCGCAGGCGGCGCAGCAGTTCCATGCCGTCCATGCGCGGCATCTTGATGTCGAAGATCGCCAGCTGCGGCGGTCGCGCCAGCAGGCCGTCGAGCGCCGAAGCACCGTCCGTATACGTCTCGACCTTATATCCTTCAGCCTCCAGTGCGATCGACACCGAGGTGAGGATGTTGCGGTCGTCATCAACGAGCGCGATTGTCGGCATGGTGTTGGTCTCCGTCATCAGTGCGCAATCTCCCGGATTTGCTCTCCCCAGGCGGTCTCAGTGACCGGATGCGCTTATGGAGGATAAAGGTGGAACAAATTGTGGCAAAGATAAAGGGGAAGATTGTCGTAAAATTCGCGAGCAATCTTAGGTAGTGCGTCCGAATCTTTAAACGCGATCTATTCAAACGATTTAAAATTAGGACGATAAATTTAAATCGATTAATTGTTTGATATCACTGCATTTTCTCAAGTTTTCCATCTTGTGTTTTAAAATTTCTGCCCGTATTTTCGCGGTTAGTTTTAACGGCAACGAGCCTGAGTGAAGGGAACTAGCCATGGAAATGTTCGGAGTTCATAACCCGGCAATAGAGCTGGCAACGGTTGGATTGGGCGGCGCAGCCAGCGTTCGCTACAACTTTTCCGCCGCCGCGCTCTATGAAGAAGCGATCCGCCGGGGCGAAGCCGAACTGACCGCTCAAGGCGCATTGCGGGCTATCACCGGCCAGCACACGGGCCGTTCGCCGCGCGACAAGTTCGTCGTTCGCGATATCAATACCGATGGCGAAATCTGGTGGGACAACAACAAGCCGATCTCGCCGGAGCATTTCGCCGTTCTGCGCGACGATATGCTGGCGCATGCCGCGGGCAAGGAGCTTTTCGTCCAGGATCTCGTCGGTGGCGCCGAGGAAGGTCATGCTCTGCCGACCCGCGTCGTGACCGAATTCGCCTGGCATTCACTGTTCATCCGCAATCTGCTGATCCGCCCCGACACTGCAGCGCTGTCCAGCTTCGTGCCGAAGCTGACGATCATCGATCTGCCGAGCTTCAAGGCCGATCCGGCCCGCCACGGCTGCCGTTCGGAAACGGTGATCGCCTGCGATCTCACCAACGGTCTCGTCCTCATCGGCGGCACCTCCTATGCCGGCGAAATGAAGAAATCGGTCTTCACCGTGCTCAACTATCTGCTGCCGGCCAAGGGCGTGATGCCGATGCACTGCTCGGCCAATGTCGGCCCGGACGGTGACGCGGCGGTCTTCTTCGGCCTTTCCGGCACCGGCAAGACGACGCTTTCGGCCGATCCGGCCCGGACGCTGATCGGTGATGACGAACACGGCTGGAGCGAGAACGGCATCTTCAACTTCGAAGGCGGCTGCTACGCCAAGACCATCCGCCTTTCGGCCGAAGCCGAGCCGGAAATCTACGCGACGACGCAGCGTTTCGGCACCGTGTTGGAAAACGTCGTGCTGAACGAAAGCCGCGAGCCGGATTTCGACGACGGGTCGCTGACCGAAAACACCCGTTGCGCCTATCCGATGGACTTCATCCCGAACGCTTCGGAAACGGGCCGTGCCGGGCATCCGAAGACAATCATCATGCTGACCGCCGATGCCTTTGGCGTCATGCCGCCGATCGCCCGATTGACGCCTGATCAGGCGATGTATCACTTCCTCTCCGGCTATACCGCCAAGGTGGCCGGCACCGAAAAGGGTGTCGTCGAGCCGGAAGCGACCTTCTCCACCTGCTTCGGCGCTCCTTTCATGCCGCGGCATCCGGCCGAATATGGCAATCTGCTCAAGGAGCTGATCGGCCGTCATGGCGTCCAATGCTGGCTTGTCAATACCGGCTGGACCGGCGGCGCCTACGGCACCGGCAAGCGCATGCCGATCAAGGCGACGCGTGGACTTCTCGCTGCCGCCCTCAGCGGCGAACTTGGACAGGCCGAATTCCGTGCCGACACGAACTTCGGCTTCGCCGTGCCGGTCTCCGTCGACGGTGTCGATGGCAGCATTCTCGATCCGCGCTCGACCTGGGTCGACAAGGCAGCCTATGACGCGCAGGCCGAAAAGCTGGTCTCGATGTTCATCGCGAACTTCGCCAAGTTCGAAAATCATGTTGACGGCGGCGTCCGTGATGCGGCCCCCGGCGTAAAGGTCGCTGCCGAATAGGCAGATCAAACCTCTGACTCACGTGAAACCCGGCATCGCAAGATAGCCGGGTTTCCCATATCACAGCCGATATTTTCAATTCGCCGCCGATGTGAGATAGAACGCCGCATGGCCAGCGACGCGCTCTATATCGATGACAGGATCACCATCGCCGGATGGGAGCTGACGGAACAGTTCGTTCTGGCGGGCGGTCCCGGTGGGCAGAATGTCAACAAGGTCTCGACCGCGGTCCAGCTGTTCTTCAACATCGCGAATTCGCCGTCCCTGAACGATCGTGTCAAAACCAATGCGATCAAGCTCGCCGGCCGGCGGTTGTCGAAGGAGGGCGTGCTGATGATCGAGGCGAGCCGGTTTCGCAGCCAGGACCGCAACCGTGAGGATGCGCGCGACCGGTTGAAGGAACTGATTCTCGAGGCCGCCAAGCCGCCACCGCCGCCGCGCAAGAAGACCAGGCCGACCAAGGGTTCGGTCGAACGCCGCCTGAAGGAAAAATCCGGTCGCTCGGAAGTCAAGAAAATGCGCGGCCGCCCCGGCGGCGGCAGCGGTGAGTGACATGCCGGAGCTCTTGAGCGGCATCCGCCATCTCCCCAGTTACCTCGACCGAGCGCGTCAGGAGGCATTGGTCGAGGTGATCCGTGCCGTCGTCGCCGAAGCGCCGCTTTATGTGCCCGCCATGCCCGGCACCGGCAAGCCGATGTCCGTGCGCATGACCAATTGCGGGCCGCTTGGCTGGGTGACGGACAAAGAGCGCGGCTATCGCTACCAGCCCACGCACCCGGCAACCGGCAGACCTTGGCCTGATATGCCGCAGCAATTGCTCGATATCTGGAATGACGTTTCGGGTTACGACAAGCCGCCGGAAGCCTGCCTCGTCAATTTCTACTCCGACGAAGCGCGCATGGGCTTGCATCAGGACAAGGACGAACAGGATCTCAAAGCCCCGGTCGTCTCGATCTCGCTCGGCAACAGCTGCCTCTTTCGCGTCGGCGGCCTCAGCCGCAATGATCGCACGCTATCTTTCAAGCTTTCGAGCGGTGATCTGGTGGTGCTGGGCGGCGAGGGGAGGCTGTGTTTCCACGGCGTCGACCGCATCCATCCGGCGACGTCGACGCTGCTGAAGAATGGTGGCCGCATCAATCTGACGCTTCGCCGCGTCAATCCCACCGCCTAGAGCAATTCCAGCAAAAGTGCGCAGCGGTTTTGCGCCCGGAATTGCGTAAAAACAAAGCGATAGAGCGTGTCCGTTATTCGGAGAAAAACGGAAAGGCTCTAACGACCGCTGCTATAGCTTTCGCAGCGCGACCTGTTCGATCAGGTGATCCTTGCCCTTTTTCAGGATGAGATCGGCGCGTGGACGCGTCGGCAGAATGTTCTGCCGCAGGTTCTTCAGGTTGATGTTTGCCCAAAGATCCTCGGCGATTTCGAGCGCTTCCGCGTCGCTGATCGAGGCATAGCGATGGAAATAGGAATTCGGATCGCGGAAGGCGGTCTCGCGTAGCCGCATGAAGCGCGTGACATACCAGTTGTGGATCTCGTCTTCGGCGGCATCGATATAGATCGAGAAGTCGAAGAAGTCGGAGACCATCGGCACGATCTTGCCGCCGGCAGGCAGGTCGCGCGATTGCAGCACATTGATGCCCTCGAAGATCAGGATGTCCGGCCGGTCGACGATCTTGTATTCGTCCGGCAGCACGTCGTAGACGAGGTGCGAATAGCTGGGCGCCTTCACATCCGGCCGCCCGGCCTTGATCGCCGAGAGGAAGCGCAGGATTGCACCCGTGTCGTAGCTTTCCGGAAAGCCCTTGCGCTGCATCAGCTTTTCCCGCTGCAGCACGGCGTTGGGGTGGAGGAAACCGTCGGTGGTGACGAGATCGACCTTCGGGCTGGAAGGCCAGCGCCCCAGGAGTTCCTTGAGGATACGGGCGGTGGTCGACTTTCCCACCGCGACCGAGCCGGCGATGCCGATGACGAAGGGCGTTTTCGTCACATCAGACAGGCTGAGGAAGCGGTTGCGCTGTTCAAACAGCATCTGCGAGGATTCGACATGTGCCGAGAGCAGCCGCGACAGCGACAGATAGATGCGCCGGACCTCGTCGAGATCGATTGGATCGCCCATCGAACGCAGCCGTTTGACCTCGTCGCTCGTCAGCGTCAACGGCGTGTCGGCGCGGAATTTCGCCCATTGTTCGGAAGAGAAGAAGTGGTAGGGCGAATAGGATTCCGACTGGAAGTGATCCAACGTTTCCGGCACCCCGATAATCTCAGTCGCGATACTCATGAACTCTGCCGGCTGGCCTTTTCCTTGAGGCCGGACTGCGCGGTTCTGCGCTCGAGCTCGGCCATGACATTCTCTAACGGTATTTCAGCAATCTTCAATACGACCAATAGGTGATAGAGCACATCGGCAGCCTCATAGGTCAGATTGTCGCGGTCGCCGGTCACCGCCGCCATCACGGCTTCGATCGCCTCTTCACCGAGCTTCTTTGCCGCTTTCGGCTGGCCGGCGGCCACGAGCTTGGCTGTCCAGGATTGCTCCGGCGAAGCTTTCGATCGTTCTGCGACGATGCTTTCGAGATCGGAAAGAGAAAATCCGCTCATAGGTCCGCTTTCAAGGTTCAGTCGAGACGCATGTCGATGCCGCACTTCGACATATAGTGCTTCGCCTCGCTGACGGAATAGGTGCCGAAGTGGAAGATCGACGCGGCAAGCACCGCATTGGCATGGCCCTCCTTCACCCCGGCGACGAGATCGTCGAGATCGCCGACGCCGCCGGAGGCGATCACCGGCACACGCACCGCATCGGCGATCGCTCGCGTCAGTTCCAGATCGTAGCCGACCTTGGTGCCGTCACGGTCCATCGAGGTGACCAAGAGCTCGCCGGCGCCGCGCGCCACCATCTTCTGGGCGAATTCGATGGCATCGATGCCGGTCGCGTTGCGGCCGCCATGGGTATAGATTTCCCAGGCGCTGAGATTGTCGCCGCCGACCGCCTGCGTGCGCCGGCGTTTGGCATCGATCGAAACAACGATGCACTGGTCGCCGAACTTGTCGGCTGCCTCAGTGACGAAGTCGGGATTGCTGACGGCTGCCGAATTGATCGAGACCTTGTCGGCACCGCACAGCAACAGCTTGCGGATATCGGCGATGGTGCGCACCCCGCCGCCGACCGTCAGCGGCATGAAGCATTGGTCGGCCGTGCGAGACACGACATCGAAGATCGTCTCGCGATTGTCCGAGGAAGCGGTGATGTCGAGGAAGCAGAGTTCGTCCGCGCCGGCCGCATCATAGGCCTTCGCGGCTTCGACGGGATCGCCGGCATCGACGAGATTGAGGAAGTTGACGCCCTTGACGACACGGCCGTCCTTGACGTCGAGGCAGGGAATGACACGGGCCTTGAGGGTCATTTATGCGGTCTCCTTGGCCCGGGCCGCCTTGATCAGCGCCAGCGCTTCCTTGGGATCGATACGACCGTCATAAAGCGCACGGCCTGAAATCGCCCCTTCCAGCTTCCGCGCATCGGGCTCCAGCATGCGGCGGATATCGTCGAGAGAGGCAAGGCCGCCCGAGGCGATGACGGGAATGGAAATGGCGTCGGCAAGTTCCAGCGTCGAACTCCAGTTGATGCCGGCCAGAATGCCGTCACGGTCGATATCGGTGTAGATGATCGCGGCGACGCCGGCGCCCTCGAATTTCCTGGCGAGCTCGATGATACCGAGTTCGGAGGCCTCCGCCCAACCCTCGACGGCCACCTTGCCGCCCTTGGCATCGATGCCGACGGCGACACGATCAGGAAATTTCCGGCAGGCCTCGATGACCAGCGCCGGATTTCTGACCGCGACGGTGCCGAGAATGACGCGCCGCAGCCCGCGCGACAGCCAGGCCTCGATATGATCGAGGGTGCGAATGCCGCCGCCGAGTTGCACGGGATTGTCCGTTGCCTTCAAGATCGCTTCGACGGCATCGCCATTGGCCGAATGTCCCGCAAAAGCGCCGTCGAGATCAACCACATGCAGCCATTCGAAACCCTGATCTTCGAAGGATCTCGCCTGGGCGGCCGGATCGGTGTTGTAGACCGTCGCCTGCTGCATGTCGCCGAGCTTCAGGCGGACGCATTGGCCGCCTTTCAGGTCGATCGCGGGAAAAAGGATCATGTCGTCTTACATCCGTAGAGTGGTCGGTACCATCAGCGCATTCCACGCATCTACGATATCCGATTGGAAAAAGACAGCGGCAATGGCCGCCGCGCCGAAAAGCAGAAGGAGGAGAAGGGTGACGGCAAAACCGGCCCGGACCTGACGCCAGAAGCCCAGGCGCCTCTTGATCGATTTCTCGATGCTTCGTACCTGGCGCAATGCATCGCTGTTGACGGCAGTCAGCCGGATCTGCGGCTCCATCGCCTCGACATAGGTTTCGGCATAACTCGAAAGGATCTGCGAGGCGCGGTCGCGCAGCGTGTTGCGCAGGTCGGTCGAGAGATAATTGCTGTTGACGGCGGCAAGCTCGGCCTCATCGGGCGAACGGCCGGCATTTCGCTTGCGATGGCTGAGAACGAAATCGCGCTTTTGCCGCTCGTAGAGTGCGTAGGCGAGCAGGCCGATCAGATCGTCCTCACCTTCGATATAGAATTCCAGCACGGCCTCGGCGATATCGCCGGCGCTGACCCCGTTTTGCCGCCGGCTCGAACCGTCGTTTGCGGGGAAAGATTCATGGATCATCGGTCCAGCCTTTCTTTCAGCGCCTTGGCTGCATTGGAAAGCGCCTTCCTGTGGATGGCTTCGTCGACACGGCGGATGATCGTGCCGCCGGGAAGCTTGATATCAGAAAAGGGCGGCAAGCCTTCCCTGGAGGGCCGCAACGTGTAGAACACCTTGCCTGATTTCCGTGAAGCCGGCATCGAGCGCACTCCTGTTCCGCCGTTTCCATACAAGGGAAATAAGGCGGCTGTATTAAAAGCCAGCCCTTGGAGAAATTCCAGCAAAACCGTGTAGCCGCTTTGCTTCGGGATTGCGTGAACAATGCTTGACGGGTTCGGGCTCTACGGGTTCCAGCGCAGAAAATTGGCGATCAGGGCCAGGCCGAGCTTCTGGCTCTTTTCCGGGTGAAACTGCGCTCCGACCATGTTGTCGCGCCCGACAAAAGCGGTCATCGGACCGCCATAGTCGGCCGTCGCAATAACATCCTCGGCGTTTTCGGCGGCAAGATGGTAGGAATGCACAAAATAGGCGTGCAGTCCCTGCGACCCCGTCGGAATTCCTTCGAAGAGCGGATGTTCGCGTTTCAGGTCGAGCGTGTTCCAGCCGATCTGCGGGATCTTGAGTGCCGGATCATCCGGCGTCATCTCGACGACGTTACCGGGAATCCAGCCGAAACCGTGCGTCACGGTCTTCTCGAGGCCGCGCGAGGACATGAGCTGCATGCCGACGCAGATGCCGAGGAACGGCCGCGCCTTCTTCTCGACAGCCTCGATCAGCACCTCGGCCATATCAGGCACGGCATCGAGGCCGCGCCGGCAATCGGCATAGGCGCCGACACCAGGAAGCACGATACGATCGGCCGCGGCAACATCCTCCGCCCTGTCGGTGAGATCGATATGGGCATCGATGCCAGCTTCGTGGGCGGCGCGCTCGAAAGCCTTGGTCGCCGAGCGCAGGTTACCGGAGCCATAGTCGATAATCGCGACGCGCATCGTCAGCGTCCTCCATCAAAACCAAAGAGACCAAGCGATGTGTCATGGCCGTGCTGGCTGTTCGGACGGGCCTTGCTCTGCCAGTCCGGTGCCGCGGTGTCGTCACTAACTGCGATAGCCGTCTTGTCCGAAAAATAGACCTGCTCAGCAATGCCGATCGTATCGGCCGCAATGAATGCGTCTTCGGTCCAGCCCTTGGCAGCAAGGTTGCGGACACGGAAATTCTGGCCCTCGAGACCGACCAGCATATTCACGCCCAGCAGGATTGCCGCTCCCGCCGGCCCGAGGCCGGGTTCGTCCATCAGCGCACCACCAATCCCCTGCAGCAGAAAGGCCGCGGCCGCATGCAGCCAAAGCCGATGCGCCAGCAGCCAAACCCATGGAAGCAGGAAGCCGAGCAGCGTGAAGCCATCACGGATGGTTCGCGTCTCATCGGCCGTGGCGCTCGTGCCGCCGGGCGGTGTCAGGAAGATATAGCTGGATGTCATTGCCGCCGCTCCCTTGAAGGGCTCAGACCAGCGTGCCCTTGGTCGAGGGAACACGGCCCGCCTGTCTCGGATCGATCTCTGTCGCCGTGCGCAACGCGCGGGCAACGGCCTTGAAGCATGTCTCGGCAATATGGTGATTGTTGGCGCCATAATGGTTGAGAATATGCAAGGTGATGCCGGCATTCTGGGCGAGTGCATGGAAGAATTCGCGAACGAGCTCGGTGTCGAAAGTGCCGATCTTCGGCGCACTGAAGGCGACATTCCAGGCGAGGAACGGCCGGCCGGAAAGATCGACCGCAGCCTTGGTCATCGTCTCGTCCATGGCGAGATCGATCGAAGCGTAGCGGGTGATCCCGCGCCGGTCGCCGAGTGCCTTGGAGATCGCCTGGCCGATGGCGATGCCGGTATCTTCGACCGTATGATGGTCGTCGATATGCAGGTCGCCCTTGGCATCGATCTCCATGTCGATGAGGGAATGTCGGGAAAGCTGGTCGAGCATATGGTCGAAGAAGCCGACGCCCGTCGAGATCGTCGATTTGCCGGTGCCGTCGAGATTGACGGAAACGGAAATCGAGGTTTCGTTGGTCTTGCGGGAAACGCTGCCCGTGCGGCTTGCTGCGGTCTCGGCCATATGGCCCTCCATCGGGAATAAGGCCGTTCCTTATCAGGCGCATCGGGAAATATCCAGAAGCCGGGCAAGAGAAAAGCCGGCCCATTTGCAATCCGCTCCGGCCCACTTACATAGGGCTCAACAGGGCCGGCATGCGGCCCGGCAGACAGGTGTTTTATGACAACAATCATTACAGTTCGAAAAGGCGGCAAGGTGGTGATGGCGGGCGATGGCCAGGTGAGCCTCGGCCAGACCGTCATGAAGGGCAATGCCCGCAAGGTGCGCCGCATCGGCAAGGGCGAAGTCATCGCCGGTTTTGCCGGCGCCACCGCCGATGCCTTTACCCTGCTCGAAAGACTTGAAAAGAAGCTGGAGCAATATCCCGGTCAATTGATGCGTGCCGCCGTCGAGCTCGCCAAGGACTGGCGCACCGACAAATACCTGCGCAATCTCGAAGCCATGATGCTCGTCGCCGACAAGTCGATCACGCTGGCAATCACCGGCAATGGCGACGTTCTGGAGCCGGAGCATGGCACGACGGCAATCGGTTCCGGCGGCAATTTTGCCCTCGCGGCCGCCCTCGCACTCATGGATACCGACAAATCGGCCGAAGAGATTGCTCGCCGCGCCCTCGATATCGCCGCCGACATCTGCGTCTACACGAACCACAATGTCGTGGTGGAATCGCTGGATGCCGAAGGCTGAACCCTATGCCTTCCGGCCGCTTGCCGCGGTTGACCTGCCGCTCCTCGCCAAATGGCTGGAAAGCCGGCACGTCAGGCGCTGGTGGAGCGATCCGGCCAAGGCGCTGGCTTCGATGGAAAAGCATATCGATGCGGCCTCCGTCTCGTGCTTCATCGTCACGCTGAATGGAAAGGACTTCGCCTTTATCCAGGCGGCCGATCTCGACGACGAGGACGATGAAGCGCTCGCCGGTCAGCCGAAGGGCACCTACGGCATCGACCAGTTCATTGGCATCGAGGAACTCGCGGGCAAAGGTCATGGACCGGCCTTTATGATAGGGTTCTGCGATATGCTCTTTGCAAAGGGCGCGCAGCGGATCCTGGTCGATCCGCATCCTGACAATGCATTCGCAATCAGAGCCTATACCAAGGCGGGCTTTCAAGGACTTGGCGAAACAACGACTAATTACGGCCGGGCGCTGTTGATGGCCCTGGACCGCCAGGAGAATGATACGCAATGACCACTTTTTCCCCCCGCGAGATCGTTTCCGAGCTCGATCGCTACATCATCGGCCAGCATGATGCCAAACGCGCCGTTGCGATTGCGCTGCGCAATCGCTGGCGCCGCCAGCAGCTCGATCCGAGCCTGCGAGACGAAGTCATGCCGAAGAACATCCTGATGATCGGCCCGACCGGCGTCGGCAAGACGGAAATCTCCCGCCGCCTGGCAAAACTCGCAGGCGCGCCCTTTATCAAGGTGGAAGCCACCAAGTTCACCGAAGTCGGCTATGTCGGCCGCGATGTCGAGCAGATCATCCGCGACCTCGTCGAGGTCGGCATCGGCCTGGTGCGCGAGAAGAAGCGGGCCGAGGTACAGGCCAAGGCGCATGTGAGCGCCGAGGAGCGCGTTCTCGATGCGCTGGTCGGCACCACGGCATCGCCTGCCACGCGCGAAAACTTCCGCAAGAAGCTCCGGGACGGCGAACTCGACGACAAGGAAATCGATATCGAGGTGGCCGATGCCGGTTCCGGCATGGGTGGCTTCGAAATTCCCGGCATGCCGGGCGCCAATATCGGCGTGCTGAACCTGTCGGAAATGTTCGGCAAGGCGATGGGCGGCCGCACCAAGAAGGTTCGCACGACAGTCAAGGCTTCCTATGGCGACCTCATCCGTGACGAATCCGACAAGCTGATCGACAACGAAGTGATCCAGCGCGAAGCTGTTCGCTCCACCGAGAATGACGGTATCGTCTTCCTCGACGAAATCGACAAGATCGCCGCCCGCGACGGCGGCATGGGCGCCGGCGTTTCACGCGAAGGCGTGCAGCGCGACCTCTTGCCGCTCGTCGAAGGCACGACGGTTTCGACCAAATACGGGCCTGTGAAGACCGACCATATCCTGTTCATCGCCTCCGGCGCCTTCCATGTCTCCAAACCCTCGGATCTTCTGCCGGAATTGCAGGGCCGCCTGCCGATCCGTGTCGAATTGCGTCCGCTGAACAAGGATGATTTCCGCCGGATCCTGACCGAGACGGAAGCGAGCCTCATCCGCCAGTACCGCGCTCTGATGGAGACGGAAAGCCTGAGCCTCGAATTCACCGACGACGCAATCGACGCGCTTGCCGATGTCGCCGTGCATCTGAACTCCTCCGTCGAAAACATCGGCGCACGCCGTCTGCAGACGGTGATGGAGCGGGTGCTGGACGATATTTCCTACAACGCGCCAGATCGGGGCGGGACGGCCGTGACGATCGATGCTGCCTATGTGCGCGAACATGTCGGCGATCTCGCACAGAATACCGATCTCTCGCGCTTCATTCTGTGATATCGACGCACCGCTTCATGTCTTTCCCGGCATGAATGACGGATTGTGACGAACGCGACTCTCGACAACGGGGCTTTTACTTTCTACTGCATAATTCCCTAAATCGGAATCGATTTAGGGATAAAATTATGCAGCAATTCAAAGTGCTACAGCGTCCTTTGCGCGTCTCGAAAAGACGCGCGGCGCTGTAGTGAAGGCCCGGTTTGTTTCCGCTCGGCTTTATTCGGCCAAGATTCTGGTCCAGGCAGCCGCATCACAAACAGGACGATGGAACGGACGGGATAACGGATCGTGCGACGCCTTTTGACAAGCCTTATGATTGCCGTTGCCCTGGTGAATTCGGCGCCTGCCTTCGCAATGCAGACGGTGCCGGCGGGCAATCGTCATGCCGAGCAGCCCGATATTCCGGGCGCTTCCATCCGGCGCACCAAGGGCACCAAGAGCAGCTTCGATCTGAAATACGAAAAGGTTCATGAGCTTCTGGCGACCGATCGCGAGCTGATGAGCAAGATCCGCAAGATCTCCAGCGCTTACGGCATCAATCCGATCCATGTCGTCGGCGCGATCGTCGGCGAACACACCTATAATGTCGATGCCTACGACCGGCTGCAGGCCTATTATGTCAAGGCTGCCTCCTATGCCGGAGAAAGCTTCCGCTTCGCTTATGATGGCGAAAGCGTCGACGAATTCGTGGCGCGGCCGCAATTTTCCGAATGCAAGGGCAAGAGCGATTCCTACACGCTCTGGTCCTGCCGCGAAGATGTCTGGGAAACCGATTTCCGCGGCAAGACGGTGGGTGGCACGAGCTTCCCTAACAACCGTTTCAGCGCGGTTTTCTTCCAGCCCTTTTATGCCGGCCAGACCTTCGGCCTCGGCCAGGTCAATCCGCTGACGGCGCTGATGCTTTCCGATCTTGTGACCCGCGTGTCCGGCTATCCGAAGCTGAACGAGAAGAATGCCGGCGCCGTCTACAGGGCCATCATGGATCCCGATATCTCGCTCGCCTTCGTCGCGGCCTCGATCCGCAGGTCGATCGACGATTACAAGGAGATCGCCGGCATGGATATCTCGGGCAATCCCGGCCTGACGGCGACGCTCTATAATGTCGGCAATTCGCGCCAGCGCGCCGCAGCACTTGCTGCGAAAAACCGCGGCGCCGGTGCGGCGGTCTGGCCGGAAGAGAATTATTACGGCTGGCTGATCAACGACAAGCTGGACGAACTCAAGGGCCTGCTCTAGCTTCAAGCTTGCCGGGAAGGCCTAGATCTTCCCCGAAAGGCTTTTACGATGGACATGCGTCCGGACCCCTTCGTCCCGCCAGCACCGCTGCCGCGTACCGTGCCGCCGAGCCGGCTGGAAATCATTCGCATCATCCTGCGCAATCCGCTCGAACTCTGGGGCGAGCCGTCCTACACGCTGCCGTGGATCCGCACCAATTTCTTCGGCCAGAGGACGCTGATCGTCAATGATCCCGGCCTGATCAAGCACGTGCTTGTTGATAATGCCAATAATTACCGCATGTCGGATGTGCGCCAGCTCGTCCTGCGTCCGATCCTCCGCGACGGCCTTCTGACCGCCGAAGGTCCTGTCTGGAAAAGATCGCGCAAGGCGGTGGCGCCTATTTTCACGCCCCGCCATGCCCAAGGCTTTGCCGGGCAGATGCTGCGCCAGTCCGAAGATTATGCCCGCAAATATGAGGGCGCAGGCGAGGCAGGCGCAATTTTCGATATCAGCACCGATATGACCGAGCTGACCTTCGCGATTCTGGCAGACACATTGTTCTCCGGCGAAATCGTCACATCGAGCGGCCATTTCGCCGACGACGTCAATGAACTCCTGCATCGCATGGGCCGCGTCGATCCGATGGATCTGATGCGCGCTCCCTCCTGGGTTCCACGTGTGACACGCATCGGCGGTCAGAAAGTGCTGGAGAAATTCCGAGCCATCGTGCGCAACACGATGGATATGCGGCTTGCAAAGATGAAGGCAGACCGCAGCAGCGCGCCCGAGGATTTCCTGACCCTGCTCCTGGAGCAGGCCGGCCCCGACGGGCTGACCAAAGAAGAGATCGAAGACAATATCCTGACCTTCATCGGCGCGGGGCATGAAACCACAGCCCGGGCATTGGCCTGGACGCTGTATTGCGTATCGAACAGCCCGCATATCCGCGAGGGGATGGAGGAAGAAATCGACGCGGTGCTCGCCACCGGGGCCAAACCTGTGGAATGGCTGGATATGATGCCGCAGACGCGCGCCGCCTTTGAGGAGGCCTTGCGCCTTTATCCGCCGGCGCCATCCATCAATCGCGCCGCCATATCAGATGATTCCTGGACAAGCCCCAAGGGGGAGCGGGTCGAGCTTGAGGCCGGTGTCACGGTGCTCGTCATGCCCTGGACGCTGCATCGCCACGAACTTCACTGGGACAGGCCGCGCGCCTATATGCCCGAACGCTTCCTGCCGGAAAATCGCGGTTCTATCGGCCGCTTTCAGTTCCTGCCTTTCGGCGCTGGCCCGCGTGTCTGCATCGGCGCAACCTTTGCACTTCAGGAGGCAGTGATCGCGCTTGCTGTCCTGATGCATCGTTATCGCTTCGATTCCACCGATCAGACCAATCCTTGGCCGGTGCAGAAGCTGACGACGCAGCCGCAGAATGGACTGCCGATGCGCGTGACGCCGCGCACAATTTCCACGAAGGCATAAATCTTTCGAATTATTGCAGAATTGACTATGAATGAAAGCCGGGCAAAGTGGCAGCATTCAAAAGTCGTTGCCAGGGAGAATGTCGCATGAGCCGCGTTGATAAGAACGGTCTTGCCATCGAAACCGTCCTTCGTGATTTCCTCGTCAAGGAGGTGCTGCCGGGTCTGGCGGTCGATGCGGACAAGTTCTTTGCCGATTTTTCGGCGATCATCCACGACCTCGCCCCGAAAAATCGTGCGCTGCTGGCAAAACGCGACGAACTGCAGGTAAAGATTGACGAATGGTATCGTCGGCATGGCGCCCCGGCGGATATGGACGAATACCAGTCCTTCCTCCGCGAAATCGGCTATCTGCTGCCTGAGGGATCGGACTTCCAGGTTTCGACCGACAATGTCGATCCGGAGATTGCCTCGATCGCCGGCCCGCAGCTCGTCGTTCCCGTCATGAACGCCCGTTACGCCTTGAACGCCGCCAATGCCCGCTGGGGCTCGCTCTATGATGCGCTCTACGGCACGGACGCCATTCCCGAGAGCGATGGCGCCGAGAAGGGTAAGGGCTACAATCCGAAGCGCGGCGAGAAGGTCATCGCCTGGGTGCGCGATTTCCTCGATACATCAGCGCCGCTGCAGGACTGCCGCTGGAAGGACGTCGGAAGCTTCGCCGTCAAGGATGGAGCGCTGGTCGTCAGATCGATCGATGGCGAGCAGGCCATGCTGACGGACGGCAAGCGTTTTGCCGGCTATCGCGGCGATCCCGCCGCTCCCACGCATATTCTCCTGAAGAACAATGGCATTCACATTGAAATCGTCATCGATGCGGCGACGACGATCGGGAAAGCCGATCCGGCTGATATTTCCGATGTCTGGCTGGAATCGGCAATCACGACGATCATGGACTGCGAGGATTCGATTGCCGCTGTCGATGCCGAGGACAAGGTCACCGTCTATCGCAACTGGCTCGGCCTGATGAAGGGCGACCTGCAGGAAGAGGTGGCAAAGGGCGGAACGAGCTTCATCCGCAAGCTCAACCCGGATCTGCAATATGCTGGCCCGGATGGTGCCGCCTTCGAGCTGCACCGCCGCTCGCTGATGCTGGTGCGCAATGTCGGCCACCTCATGACCAACCCGGCGATCCTCGACCGCGACGGCAACGAGGTGCCTGAAGGCATCATGGATGCTGTGATCACCGGCCTGATCGCGCTTTATGATATTGGTCCCTCCGGCCGGCGGAAGAATTCCCGCACCGGCTCCATGTATGTGGTCAAGCCGAAGATGCATGGGCCGGAAGAGGTGGCCTTCGCCGTCGAAATCTTCTCGCGTGTTGAAGATGCGCTTGGCCTACCGCGCAACACCATCAAGATGGGCATCATGGATGAGGAGCGCCGCACGACCGTCAACCTCAAGGAATGCATCCGTGCTGCCCGCGAGCGCGTCGTCTTCATCAATACCGGCTTCCTCGATCGGACCGGCGACGAGATCCACACCTCGATGGAAGCCGGCCCGATGATTCGCAAGGGCGACATGCGCCAGGCGGCCTGGATTTCCGCTTATGAGAACTGGAACGTCGACATCGGCCTCGAATGCGGCTTGTCCGGCCACGCCCAGATCGGCAAGGGCATGTGGGCGATGCCGGATCTGATGGCGGCAATGCTCGAACAGAAGATCGCCCACCCGAAGGCCGGTGCCAACACCGCCTGGGTGCCATCGCCGACGGCCGCGACCCTGCATGCCACCCATTATCACCGGGTCAATGTCGCCCGTGTTCAGCAGGGGCTGAAGGATCGCGCCCGCGCCAAACTCTCCGATATTCTCTCCGTGCCGGTCGCGGTGCGGCCGAACTGGACGCCGGAGGAAATCCAGCGCGAGCTCGACAACAATGCTCAGGGCATCCTCGGCTACGTCGTGCGCTGGGTCGATCAGGGCGTCGGCTGCTCGAAGGTGCCCGACATCAACAATGTCGGCTTGATGGAAGATCGCGCCACACTGCGCATTTCGGCCCAGCACATGGCGAACTGGCTGCATCACAAGGTCGTCACCGAAGCTCAGATCATCGAGACGATGAGGCGCATGGCCGCCGTCGTCGACCGGCAGAATGCGTCTGATCCCGCCTACCGGCCGATGGCCGGCAATTTTGACGATTCGGTCGCCTTCCGGGCCGCCCTCGATCTCGTCCTGAAGGGTAGGGAACAGCCGAACGGTTATACCGAGCCGGTGCTTCACCG
>NZ_JACCEY010000019.1:0-7162 GCF_013591995.1 Rhizobium sp. WYCCWR 11146 | reverse complement strand
GGCGTCCTTTTTTATACCGAATTCGATAATTAGCTTACTGAATGACGACGACCTTGGACGTGCCCTTGCCCGGGCGGACGCGGCTGTAGAGATCGATGACGTCCTGGTTCATCAGGCGAATGCAGCCCGAGGAAGCGGCGGTGCCGATCGAAGCCCATTCCGGCGTGCCGTGCAGGCGGAAGAGCGTGTCCTTGCCGTCCTCGTTGAAGAGATACATGGCGCGCGCGCCGAGCGGATTGCTGAGACCCGGACCCATGCCGTCCTCGACGTACTTGGCGAGATCAGGCCGACGGACGGCCATTTCCTTAGGCGGGTGCCAATTCGGCCATTCCTGCTTCCAGGCGACGTAGGCGGTGCCGGCCCATGCGAAGCCCTGCTTGCCGACGCCGATGCCGTAGCGCATCGCTTTGCCGTTGGCCAGGATGTAATAGAGGAAGCGCTCGCGCGTGTTGACGATGATCGTTCCGGGACGCTCTGTGGTCTGGTAGCTGACGACCTGACGGCGGAACTGCGGCTTGACCCTGTCGATCGGGATCGCCGGCAGGGAGTATCCGGCATCCTTCGTCAGGCCGTAGGCGTCATTGAAGATCTGTGCCGTCTGAACCGTCGGGCCTGCGCCCTTGTCGTCGACGGATGCGCTGTCTGAGGTCGTCGAGCAACCGGCCAGAGCGAGTGTCGCCAGCAGGCCAAATACAGGGAATGCATTGCGGATGCGCATGGATGACTCTTGAAGTTTTGGGGCAAGGAGAACGGTCTTTCGACCATCGTTGATTATGGTTTATTTTCGATTAACTTGCGCTTTGCAAGGCTACTGCAGCGCGACAAATTCGTCTGCCGCGCAAATTAGAAGCGCATGGTTTTTTTGCAACAACACGCCAGCCCCCGCGATGGTTATCCATGACGATTTTGAGCGTTTACAATAACAATCCGTTAATCGATGGCCGGCAATCGGACAGGGCCATGATGGTGCGGCGCGGAACGCAGATATTGCTGCATGAAATGCGCCACGCCGTGCTGCCCGAACTGCCGCTGGCCAGCGGTCGCCGCGCCGATCTGATCACGCTTTCGGAAAAGGGCGAGGTCTGGATCATCGAAATCAAGACCTCGATCGAAGATTTCAGGGTGGATCGCAAATGGCCGGAATACAGGCTGCATTGCGACCGCCTGTTCTTCGCGACTCACCAGGATGTGCCGTTGCAGATCTTTCCCGAGGAATGCGGACTGTTCCTGTCGGATGGCTATGGCGCCCATATGATTCGCGAGGCGCCGGAACACCGCATGGCGCCGGCCACGCGCAAATCCGTCACGCTCAACTTCTCGCGTGCCGCCGCGCAAAGGCTGATGATGGCCGAATGGTCGAACGGAAAACCGTTCACTGTGGACGACGTCTAATTATAAACGCGCGACGTGCTCGTCTATTTCGGCGCGCGTTTGGCAAGGATACGCTGCAGCGTCCGCCGGTGCATGTTGAGCCGGCGCGCCGTTTCGGAAACATTTCGCTCGCACATTTCATAGACCCGCTGGATGTGCTCCCAGCGCACCCGGTCGGCCGACATCGGATTTTCGGGAAGCTCGGCCTTTTCACCCGGCCGCTGCGTCAGCGCCGAAAACACGTCGTCGGCATCCGCAGGCTTTGCGAGGTAGTCGACGGCGCCGAGCTTCACGGCCGTGACCGCCGTTGCGATATTGCCGTAGCCGGTCAGCACGATGATCCTGGTGTCGTCGCGCCGCTGGCGGATCGCCTCGATGACGTCGAGCCCATTGCCGTCGCCGAGCCGAAGGTCGACCACCGCATATTTCGGCGGCCGGCCTTTCGATTTCGCAACGCCCTCCGCCACTGATTCGGCCGTTTCCACCTGGAAGCCGCGTGTCTCCATCGCCCGCGCCAGGCGGCGCAGAAACGGCCCGTCGTCGTCGACGATCAGCAGGCTGGCGTCGGGACCGATATGGTCTTCGTTCGACGCGGCGAAATTGTCATGATTCTGTTCTGTCATCGTCTCGGTCCCGACGGTTGAACGCCCGATCTGCGTCAACCGCTTATATCCTGTTTATGCCGACAAAGTCATTTTGTCGAATTTGCGTCGATCAGCATGCGCGGCCATTCGATTCGGATGCGCGCGCCCGCACTTTCCGGATCGCGGTTCTCGAAAATCAGCGATGCGCCGGAGCGCTCCAGCAACGTCTTGGCGATGAAAAGCCCGAGCCCGAGGCCACCCGCCGTATCCTCTTTCTGCCGCTTGGTCACATAGGGCTCGCCGATCCGCGTCAGAATATCGGGCGCATAACCGTTGCCGTCGTCCTCGATGACGATCAGCACTTTGTCGTGATCATGCTCGACGGTAACGATCACTTTCTCCCGCGCATAATCGACGGCATTTTCGATCAGGTTGCCGAGCCCATACATGATGCCGGCATTGCGGTCGGTGACCGGCTCACCCTTGCGCGGGCTCTTTTCGATGAGCTCGAGAGCGATACCGAATTCCCGGTGCGGGGCGACGATCTCCTCGATCATCGACGAAAGCGGCAGGCGGCGCATATGCGCCTCGCCTTCGGAGGAAAGCGTCGTCAGCCGCCGCAGGATGTCACGGCATCGTTCGCTCTGGCTGCGCAGCAGCATCACGTCTTCGCGGAAACGATCATCATTCTTAAGCTCCCGCTCCATTTCCTTGGCGACGACGCTGATAGTCGCAAGCGGCGTGCCGAGTTCATGGGCGGCGGCCGCCGCCAGCCCGTCGAGCTGCGACAAATGCTTTTCCCGCTGCAGCACCAGTTCGGTCGCAGCCAGCGCATCGGCAAGCTGGCTCGCTTCCATCGAGACCCGATAGGCATAGAAAGCGGCGAATGCCATGGTCGAGGCGATCGAGCACCAGACACCGAACTGCATGACGTTGTGCACGTTGATCTCGACGCCGTCGAACCAGGGCAGCGGAAAGGGCGAAAAGGCAAGCACCGTGATGCAGACCATCGCAACGCCGATCAGCGCGGTGCTGTAGCGAATCGGCTGCGAGGCAAAGGAGATGATGACCGGCACGCAGACGAGCGCTGCAAAGGGATTGGCAAGGCCGCCGGTTATGAAGAGCAGCGCGCAGAGCTGCAAAAGGTCGAAGCCGAGCAGCGCAAAGGCGGCAGGCGGTTCCAGCCGATGCGTCGGCGGATAACGGATCGTCAGGTAGAAATTCACCCAGGCAAGGGCGGCGATCAGCGAAGAACTGGCAACCAGAGGTAAGGGAAATTTCAGCCAGAAGGCAACGATGAAAACCGTCAGCGCCTGTCCGCCAACGGCAAGCCAGCGCAGCCGCACCAATGTCTGCAGGCGCAGCCTGCGGCTGTTATGCCGGTCCTCCTGCGTATAGCCTTCCGTGTTGTCGATCATGCTGGGCTTGTCGATCATGCCGGGGGCTCCTTGAATGGGTCTCATGTACCACGCGGTTTTGCCCGTGTCGTCGGCAACGCATCCTCCGGCCGCTCCGGCCAGGGATGCCGGGGATAGCGCCCGCGCATGTCGGCACGCACATCCTTCCAAGAGCCGGCCCAGAAGCCCGGCAGATCGCGTGTCGTCTGGATCGGCCGGTGCGCCGGCGAGGTGAGCTCGAGCAGCAGCGGCAGACGGCCACCGGCAATGGCCGGATGCTGCTTCAGTCCAAACAGCTCCTGCACGCGGATCGTCAAAACCGGCTCCTCGCCCTCATAGTGGATCGGATGCCTTTGGCCGGTAGGCGCTTCGAAATGGGTCGGCGCAAGCCGGCTAAGGTCGCGCTGCAATTCGTGCGGTACCAGCGACATCAGTCCGTTCGAAAGCCCGGCCGCGGAAATCTCCGAAAGGCCGCGGGCCTCCGTCTGGAAGGGTGCGAACCAGTCGTCGAGCCGGGAAAGCAGGGCATCGTCGCTGACATCGGGCCAAGGCTCGCCGATCGTCCTGTGGAGGAATCCGATCCGCTCGCGCAGCTGCACGGCCTCCTTCGAGAACGCAAGCTGATCGAGCCCCAGCTCGCGTACCCCCTCCACCAGCGCCTGGGTGACCGCTGCCCCGGAAGGGCGCGGCAAGGGCGTCTCTTCAAAGACGATCGCGCCAAGCCGGGTTGCCCGCCGCGCCCGGATTTGCCGGCTCTGGCGGTCGAAGAATATCTGGTCGCCGGTTTTGATCTCACCGGGCAACTCGGCTTCGATGTCGCCGCGTGTCACCTCGGCTGCCGCCAGAACCCGCGCCTGCGCGGCCCGTCCGGTCAGGTCGGCAATCACCAGCATCTGGCTGCCGGCCAGCCTCTCGGTTTCCGGCAGCTCTGCTCCGCGCCCGTTCGCCATCACGAACCGGCCGCGCCCGCCGCGCTGAAGCGCGATGCGATCCGGGAACGCATGCAGCAGCAGCTGGCCTGCAAGCGCCGGCGCCGTTGAGGCAACCCTGTCGAGGCTGTTCGCCAGCCGTCCCGCCAGCCGCCGCGAGGCCTCTGCTCTCTCGCCCCACTCGGCCTTGAAGCGTCGCAGTCGCTCCTCGATATCGACACTCGTTCCGCCAAGCCCCTGTTCGGTGAGAAGCACGGCGATCATCGCCGCATCCCGTGCGTGTCCCGCTTCTCCCGCCGAGACGACCATGGCGGCAAGCCGCGGCGGCAAAGCGAGATCCCGCATGACCTTGCCGCGCTCCGTCAGCGCTCCGTCCTTGTCTAGGGCTCCGAGTTGGCCAAGCAGCGCGCGCGCTTCCCTCAGCGTCGTTTCCGGCGGCTGATCGACGAAGGCAAGGGATGCCGGATCTTGAACGCCCCAATGTGCGAGGTCGAGCACCAGCCCAGAGAGATCGCTGGAAAGGATCTGCGGCGGGGTGAAGGCCGGCAGTGCCGCCGTCTGTCCCTGGTGCCACAGCCTGACGGCGATGCCCGGTTCCGTTCGTCCGGCGCGGCCCGCCCGCTGATCGGCGGAAGCCCGCGACACCCGCACCGTCTCCAGCCGCGTGATCCCGGTCGACGCCTCGAACACCGGCAGACGCTGCAGCCCGCTGTCGATTACGATCCTGACACCGTCGATGGTGATCGACGTTTCGGCGATCGATGTCGCAAGCACGATCTTGCGCATCCCTTTGGATGCCGGGCGGATCGCCGCATCCTGCTCCTTCTGGCTGAGATTGCCGTAAAGGGGCGCAATCAGCGTTTCGGCTCCGAATCGTCCCTGCAGGCGTTCGACGGTCCGGGTGATTTCCGCCTGGCCGGGCAGGAAGGCTAGGATCGAGCCAGCCTCGTTGGCATGGGCATCGAGTATCGCCCGTGTCACCGCATCCTCGATACGCTCGCCGCCCGGCCGATCCTGGTAACGGATATCGATCGGAAAGCTGCGCCCCAGGCTTTCGATAACAGGTGGATGGTCGAGCAAGCCGGCCACGCGTTCGACATCGAGGGTCGCCGACATCACCAGGATGCGCAGATCCTCGCGCAGCGCCGACTGCACGTCGAGCGCCAGAGCGAGTCCGAAGTCTGCATCCAGCGAACGCTCGTGGAACTCGTCGAAGATCACGACCGAGACACCGTTCAGTTCCGGATCGTCGAGGATCATCCTGGCGAAAACCCCTTCGGTCACCACCTCGACCCGTGTCGCTGCCGATATCCTGTTGTCGAGGCGCATGCGGTAGCCGACCGTCTCGCCGACCTGTTCGCCGATGAGCGATGCCATCCGGCTTGCCGCTGCCCGCGCCGCCAGCCGCCGTGGCTCCAGCAGGATGATTTTGCCGTCGCCGCGCCAGGCCTTGTCGAGCAGGTAAAGTGGCACCAGCGTCGTCTTTCCGGCGCCGGGCGGGGCGGAAAGAACGGCACGTTTTTGCTTTTCCAGCGCGGCAGCGACGGCCGGCAGGACATGTGAAACCGGAAGCTCCGGCAAGGATGCACTGATTGTCACTTTTGGCCCGTCACTGTCTCATAGGCAAGGATGGCGCCGGCGAGATCCTCCAACGCCGCACCCACCGACTTGAACAGCGTGATTTCTGCGTCATGGCTTCGTCCGCCATGGGCGCCGCTGACGAGTTCCGCAAGCTCAGCCCGGATGTCGCCTTCCTTCAGCACGCCGCTTTTCAGCGGCTGGACGATATCGCCTGCCTCGGCGGTGGCGCCGGCGCGGGTGTCGACATAAACGGAGGCACGGCGGATGGCCTCGTCGTCGCTTTCGCGCATGCTCGGCTTGAAGGCGCCGACGAGATCGAGATGGGCGCCGGGCTTCAGCCATTCGCCTGATATCAGTGGCACGCTGGAAAGCGTGGCGCAGGAAATGATATCGGCTGTCCGCGCTGCGGCTTCAGCATCCGCGACCGCCGCGGCATTCAGGCCGAGCGCCCGGGCTTCGGCTGCGATCTTTTCCGCCGCTTGCCCGTTGCGGCCCCAGACCCGGTACCTCTTGATCGGCCGGGTCGTGCCGTGGGCAAGCATCAGGTTGAGCGACAGCCGCCCGGTTCCGCAGACGAGCAACTCTTCCGCGTCGGAGCGGGCGAGATAACGGGCCGCCAGCGCCGATGCTGCCGCCGTCCGCCGCGCCGTCAACTCGCCGCCGTCGATCGCGGCAAGCATTTCCCCGGTAGCGCCGGAGGAAAGAAGATAGGTTCCGAAGATCGCCGGCAGGCCCCGCCGCACATTGCCTGGAAAGACCGAGACCGTCTTCACCCCGGCATAGCGTCCGGGAACCCAGGCCGGCATCAGGAGCAGTGTGGCGCTCTCCTCATCCGGCACCTCCATCTCATGGTGGTGACGCACCGGCATCACGCACTCGCTCTGGAACATGCGGGCGATTGCCTCGATCAGTTCCGGCCAGGGCAAGGCCGCACGCGTCTGTTCTTCATCGAGGACAAGCATTCTTCACTCCGCCGGATCTTTCTTCATCGCCAAACTAGCGAGTGAGGCATGGCATAGGCAAGCACCCTGGAATTCCGCGTTGGGCGCCCCATATAAGGCTCATCTCCCTCGCCGAAGCCTATCCTTCAGGATTCGGCAAAAACGAATCTCGAAAACCGTCCGATCGGGTGGTGGATTTGCTCGTTTTTGGAGACAGGCGATAAAAGCCCTTCATTTTCAACCTGTTACAAAAATGTCAAAAAACTTTGGTTGGGTGTGTTGACTGTTCTAATGGGTTAGTTCTATAAGCCCACTCACTGAACGAGGGCGGCGGCGCTGCTGGCGACGAAGTCTTTCGT
>NZ_JACCEY010000018.1:40045-107143 GCF_013591995.1 Rhizobium sp. WYCCWR 11146 | reverse complement strand
GACTGGACTTTGACCTCTCGGCTGGACACATGCTTGTGACCCGAACGCACTGAACCTTCTCCGTCCAAGAAGACATTTTTGGTGTCCAAGAGGGCGTGCGCCGGTTTGTCATCTGGTAGTGCCGCAAGACGGGCAACTAGGTCGCCCATACCTAGCCCTAAATCAGCATCCCCTAATCCTTGCGAAAATTCACGAGGCGCATAAATTCAATCTATCAGATGGCTTTTGCTGGTGACCACGGATGTACTGGCACCGTGCTGACGCAATCAAAGAAGGGTCGGCGCGAGCATTCGCCCGACCCTTTCTTTTTATCTAGGACCATCCCTGCCCGGGTCGCCATCCGCGCACATCGCCGTCAAGCCGTCAGCCTAGTCATGCGCTTTTACGATCGGTAGACAACCGCTGGCCAACCAACCGGCGCCGGTGTAAAGCAAAACGTCATGGCGCTAGATCCCGAAAAAGCATTTTTAGATTACAGTGCGGCGGACTGCAGCGTGCAGTTCTGGACCGCCAACGCACCGGCGGTGCAATTCACCTCTTTGGAAGCCGCCGTCAGGTTCGCAAAAGACCATGGCGGCAGGTGGGAAGAGATTGAGATAACTGTCCATCTGCCGCGCGAGGACATCGCGTTCGCCACCGGAAAAGTGCATCAGCTCATTGACGCTCTGCCGGGTGACCTCCGGAAGAAACGGTAATGAAGTGGGTTGGCAGCCAATAGAACCGGCCGGCGCGCGCCTAGGAACGACACTCCTCCCGGCGCGGTCGGTTGGAGATATGGGCAAGGTGAGCCAGAGCTACCGTCGATTGCGATCGCAACACCTACTGTCGCCACAGCACCTAGGTAGGGTCACGGCCATGGCTCTCAGTATGGCGATAGGAATCGGAATAGGCGCCGCAGTCGGCCCGATGCTGTTCGATGAGACCGCGATCGGCATCACGTTCGGTGTCGCGATCGGCGCTGCCGTCGGGGTTGTCATCAAACGGATGACCGCTTATGGAGCGCCCGCCCGACGCTCCTCCACGATCCCGCTTCTTGTACGGGCAAAGAGACGGCCACCTTTAATAGCTGCACGAACGGCCGTCGCCGGGTCGGAATCCATCGGCGCAGGCCGGGTTCATTGAATCTCCCGGCTGATATCCCGATGCCGAGCCATACGAATTCGGCGGCGTCGAGCATGCCGAGGTCACGGCGGCAAGACTGATTGCTCCGGCTGTTACAAATGCCCGAAATTTGTTCATCGATTCCTCTCCAGTTTAGACCGTGACCGTGTGACGAGAGCTTCTGCTCTCTCCCCCAAGATCACCTTGTCTCTCAAGATATGGCGTTCTCTTCGCCGGACGTCAGCTCCGAGCGCGCAAGATTCTTATCGATCTCGATCAGCTCCGCATGAAGATCGTCGATGACCAAGCCGGCCGGGAACAAAGACCTTGGTTCAAAGTTGAGTGGCATCAACCACGTAACGTCAGTTTCTGACAGGAGGTCTTTCATGGGTCGCGGTATTCTTCTTTGGCTGCTTGGTGTTCCATTGCCGATCATCATCCTTCTCGCCCTGTTTATGCGATAGGAACAGATCATGTCGGTTTCAATGACAGGTTCCGGAGAGATTGCTACTCCGGTCGAATCTTCCAAATCCGCCATGTCATGGGGGCCTATCTTCGGAGGGGCTGCTGCTGCCATCGGAGTGACCCTCATTCTTTTGCTGCTGGGATCCGGGGTTGGCTTGACGATGGTATCGCCCTGGTCGGGGCAAAGTAGTTCACTCGGCACGGTCGGGGTGACGGCGGCGATCTGGCTCGTTGTCGTCCAATGGCTCTCCTCCGGGCTCGGAGGCTATATCACCGGCCGGCTGCGCACCAAGTGGGCGGCTGTCCACACTGATGAGGTGTTCTTCCGCGACACCGCGCATGGCTTCATCAGCTGGGCGCTGGCGACAATCTTCGTCGCCGGATTTCTCGCCTCGTCGCTGACCTCGCTTGCCGGTGCTGGCGCACAAGCCGTGGGTTCGGCGGCCAGCGCCGCAGGTACGGCAGCAGCGTCATCGGCGGCATCGACCGCGGATCTGCCTACCGCCTATTTTACCGACGCTTTGCTGCGTCCTGAACAGGCCCGTACAGGAGCAACATCCGATGCTGCTGCTGCAACGGCCGAGGTCTCCCGCATCCTCCTCAACGGTGCCGCCGCCGGCCAGATCCCGGATGACGACAAGGCTTATCTTGCCACCATCGTCTCTGCTCGCACCGGTCTTTCCGAGGCCGATGCCCGCACCCGCGTCGATACGGTGCTAAAGCGCATAGAAGACGCCAAGGTCGCCGCCCAGAAAGCCACCGATGAGGCACGCAAGGCGGCCTCGACGACGGCCTTGCTTGGCTCGTTGTCACTTCTGATCGGGGCTTTCATCGCTGCTGCGGCCGCAGCTTTTGGCGGATCGCAACGCGACGAAGAGGAAGATCTCATCGTTACCTCTAGAACCTGAGAACGGATGAACGGGGACGCGGTGTCGAAAGGCCCCGCGTCCCATTTTTATATGGGGTCCGGCCGCGTGTCGTTGGTTATCGGCCGCCGTGAAGCGGCTTCTCTCCTCAGCGGTGGTTTATTTCGCATCGAGCGGAACATGTAGCCGTTGTGGAGCTTCGGTTAGGTAAAACCCTTTCCGGAGAATATAGATGGCCAAGAACACATCCAAAACCTCGCCCTCCGACAATGCAACGGTCCACGATCAGAAGCTGCACCGCGGTGCAGGTGGTGAGCTTCATCAGTTCGCCGAAGACGGGATGCCGGTGCTGACTACAGCGCAAGGCGGCCCCGTTTCCGACGATCAGAATACGCTTCGCATCGGCGCGCGCGGCCCTGCCCTCATCGATGACTTCCATTTCCGCGAGAAAATCTTTCATTTCGATCACGAGCGCATCCCGGAGCGGGTCGTGCATGCGCGCGGTTACGGCGCCCACGGTTACTTCGAAACATACGAATCGCTGGCCGCCTATACCCGAGCCGATCTTTTCCAACGGCCCGGCGAAAAGACGCCAGCCTTCGTCCGGTTTTCGACCGTTGCCGGCAGCAAGGGTTCCTTCGATTTGGCGCGCGACGTGCGCGGTTTTGCAGTGAAGATCTATACGCAGCAGGGGAATTGGGATCTCGTCGGCAATAATATCCCAGTCTTCTTCATTCAGGATGCGATCAAGTTTCCCGACGTCATCCATTCGGTAAAGCCGGAGCCCGACAGGCAATTTCCGCAGGCGCAGTCGGCGCATGACAATTTCTGGGATTTCATCACCCTTACGCCCGAAAGCATGCACATGGTCATGTGGGTGATGTCGGACCGCGCCATTCCGCGATCGTTCCGTTTCATGGAGGGTTTTGGCGTTCATACCTTCCGCTTCGTCAACGCAGCGGATGAATCGACCTTCGTCAAATTCCATTGGAAACCGAAGCTCGGCCTGCAGTCTGTCGCCTGGAACGAGGCAGTCAAGATCAATGGTGCGGATCCGGATTTCCATCGCCGCGACCTCTGGCAGTCGATCCAGTCGGGAAACTTTCCGGAATGGGAACTTTGCGTTCAGCTTTTCGATCAGGACTTCGCCGACACGTTCGACTTCGACATCCTCGATCCGACGAAGATCATTCCCGAGGAGATCCTTCCGGTCAAACCGATCGGCCGTCTCGTGCTCGACCGAATGCCCGAAAACTTTTTTGCAGAGACCGAGCAGGTCGCCTTCATGACGCAGAACGTTCCCCCCGGCATCGACTTCAGCAACGATCCACTGCTGCAGGGACGGAATTTCTCCTATCTCGACACGCAGCTGAAACGTCTGGGCGGTCCGAATTTCACGCATCTGCCGATCAACGCGCCTAAGTGTCCCTTCCACAATTTCCAGCAGGATGGCCATATGGCGATGCGCAATCCTGTCGGACGCGTCAATTACCAGCCGAATTCCTGGAATCAGGGGCCGCGGGAATCGCCGGTTCAGGGCTATCGGCACTTCCCGGCCGAGGAGCAGGGTCCCAAGGTTCGGCTGCGCCCGGAAAGCTTTGCCGATCATTACAGCCAGGCCCGGCAATTCTACATCAGCCAGACGCCGCCGGAGCAACGCCATATCGCCGCGGCGCTGATCTTCGAACTGAGCAAGGTCGAAACGCCGGTCATTCGTGAGCGTATGGTCTCGCATCTCTTGAACATTGATGAGACGCTGGCCAGCAAGGTCGGCCACGCCCTCGGCTTCAAATCGATGCCGAAGCCTGCCGATGCCGCTATGCCGACGCGGCAGGATCTCGAGCCGTCGCCGGCGCTCAGCATCATAGAGCGCGGTCCGAAGCGGTTCGAAGGACGCAAGCTCGGCATTCTTGTCAGCGATGGCACCGATGCCGCTATCTTCAAGGCGCTGCTTGCCGAAATCACCGAGCAGAAGGCAACATTCGAAGTGATCGCGCCAAAGATCGGCGGCGTGACGCTCTCGGACGGCAATTGGATCGAGGCGCATCAGATGATCGACGGCGGACCTTCGGTGCTTTACGACGCCGTCGCCCTCCTCCCCTCGGCCGAGGGAACCGGCGATCTGCTGAAGGAGGCCACGGCCCACGATTTCGTGGCGGATGCCTTCGTGCACTGCAAGTTCATCGGCTATGTGGAAACAGCGCTGCCGCTGATGCAGAAGGCCGGAATTGCCGATTCACTGGATGAGGGCGTGATTGCGCTCGGAGCGGCGAAGGATGTCACGGCTTTTATCATGGCGCTTGGCAAACTGCGGGTCTGGGGCCGGGAGCCATCGGTCAAATTGAATTGACTGACTCGTCGCCATTTCCGCGAGCGAATAGCTAATCTTCAGAATAAAACCCGCAGAAACGCGGGTTTTATGTTCGTTTACGGCGCCCTACTTATTGAGCTAGGTGATGGAATCTTCTCCGTTTTACGATCTCGGACTTCGCCGTCTTATCGCGTCGGCATCTTTCTTCTCAGCCGCAATCCAGTGGTTTCCTGCCTTGCTCGATCGGATCAATTCGTCGACGCCCATCCGTTTGCACCATCGAAAAACATTGTGCACTGCAGCAACCTTTTCGTAGACTGACGCGTTTAGTTCAGCATCACCGCCATCCCGGCTGCTGATTGGCGGAGACTTTCATGAGATCTATGTCAGACACGCTCGCACGCCTTGCTGCGCTGCGAGGAACCCTTCGCGCCCAACCCACGCAGAACAACCCCGACCTCGTCGCCTTGGATGCGTTTGGCTCAAACCCGGGCGCCTTAGGGGGCTACACCTATTTGCCGTCGAAGCGCGGGAAAAACATGGCCCTGGTCGTCGTCCTGCACGGCTGCACCCAGACTGCCGCCGGGTACGATATCGGGTCCGGTTGGTCGCGATTGGCCGAGGACTACGGCTTCGCGCTGCTGTTTCCCGAGCAACGAAGGGCAAACAACCCAAACCTATGCTTCAATTGGTTTAACCCGGAGGACATCCGCCGGGATCACGGCGAGGTCTTTTCCATTCGCCAGATGATCGCAAAGATCGTTGCGGAACACGGTATCGACGGCAGGCGCGTGTTCGTGACCGGGCTTTCGGCGGGCGGCGCCATGGCCGCCGCCATGCTCGCCACCTATCCCGACGTTTTTGCGGGCGGCGCGATCATCGCGGGCCTACCATATGCAAGTGCCGCAAGCATTCCCGAGGCGTTTGACCGAATGCGCGGTCACGGCAGCCCGACTGCCAAAGAGCTTGAACTGCGATTGAGAAACGCTTCAGGGCACAAAGGCCCGTGGCCGACACTATCACTGTGGCAGGGGAGCGCAGACAGAACCGTCGTGCCATCCAATGCGAATGCGATCGTGGAGCAATGGAGAAATATCCACGGCGTTGACGCATCGCCGGGGCGCGTCGAAGATATCGGACGACACCAGCGAAAGGTCTGGACCGATGCTCACGGTGTGGAAGTAATCGAGCTCTATACGATTGCCGGGATGGATCACGGCACGCCGCTCGATGTCGGCACCGGATACGGGGCAAGCGGCCCCTTCATGCTTGAGGTCGGAATTTCATCGACCGTAGAAACTGCCAGGTCCTGGGGTCTGGTCCCCTCATTTGAAAAACGGCGCGACGCAAAACCCTCTGCTGCGCAACCGGAAAACGCTGCAGATCGATTCGGCACAAGTAGCGATCGTGGCGGTATCCAGAAGGTCATTGAAGATGCCCTCCGGTCCGCTGGGCTGATGAAGTAGTCATGTCGCTAATTAAAGTGGAGATTTGTAGACAAGAATAAATACGCGGAATAGGAATGGCGCTCATCGTCATACGGGGAGACACCATGGTTCCGCTTTCGCCTTTTATCACAACTGCTTTGCGCCGCCGCATGGCGGCCGCACTTGCCGCCGTGCTGTTTGCACCGGCAGCTTTTGCCGAAGAGATCGTCTTCAAGGATCAGGGGAACCGCGAGGTGCGGCTGGCAAAGGCTGCCGAACGTGTCGTCTCGATCGTCATCCCAATGGCTTCCACCGTCATCGCGCTGGATGGCAGCACCCGGAAGCTCATTGGCATGAACCCGACGGCAAAGAGCGCCGTGGTCGAAGGGATTCTCGGAAGGATCTTCCCCGAGGCGAAGGATATTCCGTCGGACGTGACCGCGCCGAATTTCGTGCCGAATGTCGAGGCGCTCACCGCCGCCAATCCCGATCTCGTCATTCAGTGGGGTGATCGCGGCGCCGACATCGTCGCGCCCATCACCAATGCCGGTCTCACCACGATGCTGATCCTTTACGGCACGGAAGAGCTGACCCGCGATTATATGACCATGGCCGCGAAGGCGATCGGCAAGCCGGAGCGGATCGGCGAACTGGTGGAATGGCGCGATCGCGTCCAGAAGGATATCCAGGCCAAGGCGACAGCGATCCCCGACGACAAGAAGCCAAGCGTTCTCTACCTCGGCCGCGCGCTCTCCGATATCAGCGCCTCCGGCACGAAGAGCAATTACAATGCCTGGTCCATCCAGCTTGCAGGCGGCAGGAACGCCTCGGAAGAACTCAACGGCACTGTCTCGGTGAACAAGGAACAGATCGCAGCGTGGAACCCCGACGTCATCTTCCTCAATGCTTTCGAGGCGAAGCTTGATATCAACTGGGTCTATAACGATCCGATCCTGTCTCTCACCAATGCCGCCAAATCCAAGCGGGTCTACAAGATGCCGCTCGGCGGCTATCGCTGGGATCCGCCGAGCCAGGAATCGCCGTTGTCCTGGATGTGGACGGCCAACCTGCTCCATCCCGAGGTCTTCAAATACGACCTGCGGACGGAAATGAAGACGGCCTACAAGACCCTTTACAACTACGACCTGGCCGATAGCGATATCGACAATATCCTTTGGCTGAAGGAACAGGGCGCCGCCGCCGACTACGCGCAGTTCGAGGCAAAGTGACGACATGGCGACGATGACGCATGAGGAGACGGCGCCGGCTGCCCGCCGGATTCACCTCGCCAGGCAGACACTGGTCTTCACGTTGCTGCTGGCGCTGCTGGTGGTCGCCTTCACCGTCAGCCTCTGCGTCGGACGGTTCTCGGTGCCGGCGGGACGCGCACTGGAACTGATCTGGCAAGGGATCACTGATCCGTCGCGGGAGCTTGCCGGTATCGACGAACGCATCGTGCTGCTGGTGCGTGCGCCGCGCGTCGTGCTTGCTGCACTTGCCGGCGCTGGGCTCGCCATCTCGGGCGCCGGCCTTCAGGGCGTGTTTCGAAATCCGCTGGTTTCGCCCGACATATTGGGCATTTCCCAGGGTGCGGCCTTCGGCGGCGCGCTGGCGATCATGCTCGGCATCTGGGGATTTCCGCTGATCGCCATGGTGTTCCTCTGCGGCATGGCGGCCGTCATCCTGGTGGGGCTTCTGTCGCGCATCAACGGCCGCTCCGAAACGGTAACCGTGATCCTGTCGGGGCTGGTCATCAGCTCGATGTTCTCGGCGGTCGTCTCGCTGCTGCAATTCATCGCCGATCCCAACACGTCGCTTCCCGCCATCGTCTACTGGCTGATGGGATCCTTTGCGACGGCCACCTGGGAACGCACGCTGGTGGCCGCACCGGGTCTCATTCTCGGAAGCTGCTTCCTGTGGATGCTCCGCTTCCGGCTCAACATCCTGTCGCTCGACGAAGCCGAAGCCCGCAGCCTCGGCGCCAATACGATACGCGAGAGATGGCTGGTCTTCTGCCTCATCGCCGTCATTGTCGGCAGCCAGGTCGCAGTCTCCGGCATCATCGGGTGGATCGGCATCGTCATTCCCCACGCCGCCCGCCTGCTGGTCGGTCATGATCACCGCGCGCTGCTGCCCGCAGCCGCCATACTCGGCGCAGGATTCATGGTCTGCATCGACACCCTCGCCCGCACGGCAACGGCCGCAGAAATCCCGCTCGGCGTGATCACCGCCCTTGTCGGCGCGCCGATCTTTGCGGCTCTCCTGCGCCATCACTATCGCGAAAGGACGGGATCATGATCGGATTGACGGATGCAGTCGTCAGGTTCGGGGTGCGCACCATCCTCGACCGTCTGACTTTCTCAGTTCCCGTCGGGCGGTCGCTCGCCATTCTCGGCCCCAACGGACGTGGTAAGACGACCACGCTGAAAGCCATGCTCGGCTTTCAGCGGCTGGACGAAGGCAGCCGGGTGGCGCCCGCCATTGTCGGCTACGTCCCGCAGACCGGAAGCAGCAACCAGCGTTACCGCGCCATCGACGTCGCCGTCATGGGGCGGGCAGCACATCTCGGCCTCTTCGGCCAACCGGGACCTTCCGATTTCGAGATTGCCCATGCCGCGCTTGAACGTGCGGGGGCCACCCGCTTTGCCGATCATTTCTTCGACCGGCTTTCCGGCGGCGAACGGCAGCTCGTGCTTCTGGCGCGAGCGCTCGCCACCGGGTCGGAGGCGATCGTCCTCGACGAGCCAGCCGCCGCCCTCGACCTTCGCAACCAGGAGCGGCTGCTCGACCTGCTCAAAAGCCTGCGCGAACCGCGCGACAAGGCAATCGCCTTCACGACACATGATCCGAACCATGCACTTGCCGCCGCCGACGATGCGCTGCTGATGATGCCGGATGGTCAATCGCTGTTCGGTCCGGTCGCGGAGACGATCACGCCGGAACATCTCGAACGGCTTTACGGGGTACCGATGCGGGTGGTCGAGCTCGTCGGTCCGACAGGCGACGGGCATCGCGCAGTTCTGCCCGCCTTTGCAGGAATTTGCGCCGCATGAGCATCCTTCTGATCCAGTCGCATTATCAAGACCCTTTCAGCATGAACCCGCCGGCTTTCGCCGAGGCGACCGCGCAGGGCAAGCTGATCACCGTACGCGAGATGGAGCTGACCGAGGCGCATTTCGCCGCCGCAAGCGGCCTCATCACCACGACCCATCTCGATCAGATCGGCTTCCTCAGATACGCGCCGGCGGTGGCATCCTTCCTCGGCCGAGGCGGCCGGTGGATCTTCAACGGCCACATGCTTCGGCCGATTCTGCCGGAACTCGGCGCCTATATCCCGATGCCGCAGCCGAAAAGAGCCGACTTCGTGCAGGTCAGGCAATTCGACCATCCTGTTTTTACCGGCATCGACCAGAGGATGCTGGAAACGAACCGCGGCGTCGCCGGTTTCTACGGCCGCGGACACAATCCAATGCCGCCTGGCGCCGTTGCGATCAATACATTCGGATCGGCTGCCGTTCCCGTCGACTGGATCTGGGCGCGGCCGGTGGGCGGAGAAATATTGTCGCATGCTGGAAACGAGTTCTGGGGTTGCGGAGACGATCCCGACATCAAAAAGCAACTGGCCGGCCGTGTTATCGCCTGGCTGGCGGGGGAGCTGAACCGATGAGCGTGCTCGCGATCCATCCCGGCGCCTACTACCACATCGAGACGCTGGAAGCGCCGCGCTACCGGCATCATTTCGACAGGCTGGTGCGCCCGGAGGAGCTGCCCTCGGTCGAACTCAGCGAACACAAGGTGCTGTTCATTCCCTGCCGGACGCCGGCGGACCGGATGGCGCCGCATGCAGCACAGCTGCGCGCCTATCTCGACCAGGGCGGCACGATCGTTGCGACCGGCGAGACGGCATGGGAAGCGTTTCTGCCAGCGATCCATTTCACGCCGCAACCGACAAACTGGTGGTGGTGGCTGACCGAGGGCGCCGATCTCGGCGTCAGGGTCTCAGCACCCGGCCATTCGCTGTTCGAACATCTTAGGCAGGACGATCTGACCTGGCACCTTCACGGCTGGTTCGACCCACCTGAGGGCGTCGAGGTTCTGGCCGTGAACGAGGAAGGCAAGCCGATCCTCTATGTAGACGAGGTCACGACGGCGGGCCGCATGGTGATCACCAGCCTCGACCCCTGCTTCCACCACGGATCGCATTTCATGCCGGCGACGACTCGCTTCCTGGATGGTTTCCTTCCGTGGATGCGCAAGGAACTGGACAAGGGAAAATCGGAATGAACGAAACGAAGATCGAAGTGCTCGAAGACGGCAAACCGCTTGCCTACGGCTTCGCCGACATCACGCATTATCACGGCTATGGTTTTCCCGGTGGTGTCGCCCATGCCTTCAAGGTGATGGAGCGCGCCTTTCCGCTGCTCAGCACCGACGGACCGCCGGAGCGCCGCGAAATCTCGATCCGCACGGCCTTTCGCGGCCCGGGTGGGCGTGACGCTTTCGAAATGGTGACGCGTGCATTGACGGAAGGGCGCTATAGCGTCGACCCCTTGCTCGATCGGCCGGAGCGCGGCGATATCCTCGCCCGCTACGTCTTCGAGCTCAGCTATCGCGGCCGCACAGTCACCTTGCAACTGCGCGACGGCCATGTCCGCGAGGAATTCATCATGCTCGGCCGCAAGTCCGACCGGACATCCCAGGAAGAGGAGCGTCTTGCGTGGCTAAAGCAGGAGATGGCGGACCGCCTGCTGGCGCTGCCGCCGGAGGCGGTTTACGAAGAGGGATAGGGACGATCCACTCTCAGCGAAGCTGCAAATCTCGCAGATCGACCACGATCGGAAAAGCGAGTTCGATAGCGCGGTTTTCGGCCCATCCGTCAGATCTGCCCGAAGATCGCCACTATCGGTTTTGAGACTTGGGCAGTGGTCCCTTTTGGTGGCTGAAGACCAGTTCGCTCTGGACATCTTGCTGAAACTGCAGCACCCGCTGACCGACATCGCTCTCCGGCATCCCTGCCGCCAGAAGCTGATCGGCAAGCCTGCGGCATTCGGCCTTCCAGAATTCTATCGCATCAGCGCCATGTCGCCGACCGAGTTCGCGAGCGCAGCGCTCAACATTGGCAGTTCCGGTTCCAGCGGGAAAGGCAATAATCTTGCCTTCATTGGCGCCGGCAGGCCGGCGGGTCATTTCAGTAGCCATCGAACACAGGTTCCTTTGATCCTGTTCGTTGTCTACGGGACTATGGTTAATGCTTTCTATTTGCTGCAGTAAGAAGATCAATCAGGTGGATATTTAGCGGGCCGCAATGTCACCAGACAATCGGATGGGTTTTGCCGGTGAGCACGTTCACGAACCCCTCCGGCGCTAGCTCCGACGGCGCGACCAGGACCCATCGCCAGGGCGAGCAGGTCAGGGTCGCAAACGACAGGCGTTCGGGAAAGCCCGGCCACCATCGAGGCGAAAAGGTCGGCTCGTACATCCAGTCGATCCCGGCGCCGGCGGCATAAAGAGCCTGCATCTCCGCATCGAGCGCTTCGGCCGAACGCGCCGTCATCAGGCCCCCGACCTCATAGCGGACGCGGGCGAGAATCTTACCGCCGGAGACCAGCACCCAGCCACCCTGCTGCTCGTTCAGGGCATTGACTGATATCGCCATCGCCTCGTCCGATGAGCCGACCGTCCAGATATTGTGCTTGTCGTGCCCGAGTGTGGAGGCGAGCGCCGTCTCCGGCGTGCGTGGGCCGGTGCCCAGCCAGAACATCCTGGAGACCTTGGCCTCCCCGGAGAACCGGTCGACAATCGAGAATTTGGTGACATTGCGCGCGGGATCCCGCTGCACGGCGCCATCCTCCACCGGCAATTCCATGGTGATGAAATCATCGTGCCAGTGAAACGGCCGCAAAAGTGCTGCATTGACCGTGGTCCGGTTCGGCGGCGCCTCGATGCGGAAATCGTCAGCCGTGACCGTCCTGTCTATTTTCACGGTGGACGTCGCCCATTGCGGCCAATCGATTTCAGGACGCACGCCAATGAATGTCGCACCCTCGGACACAGGACGCCCGTCCGCCCACACTTTTTCGATCGACAGGCTGGCGACGTCGCTGAGAAGAACGATATCGGCAAAACGGCCCGGCGCAATCGATCCGACCCAAGGTGTCAGCCGCATATGGCGTGCCGGATTGAGGGTGACGCATTGGATGGCGATCTCCGGCGCAAGGCCATTTTCAATGGCGAGGCGGACATTGTGGTCAGTCGCGCCGATTTTCAGCGTGTCCGAGGCGCTGCGGTCGTCGGTCACCAGAGCGATCTGCGACCAGTCCGTCAGCCCCTTGTCGATCAGCCCGCGGATGACCTCCGGCAGGGAATGCGGCCTGAGCTCGATGAAAAGACCGTGGAGGAGCTTCTGCCAGATCTCATCGAGAAACCAGCCTTCGTGATCGGAGGCGAGACCCGCTGCGGCGAACGCATTGATCGAGGCCATGTCGCGCAGTCCGGCACCGTGACCTTCGACCACGCCGCGCTGCTCGAAGGTCGCGCCGATCATGCCCCACAGCCGATCGTAGGAAGGATTGCCGGGATCGGATATGGACGGCCAGTCCATGACCTCGTCGAGCCCGGCGACCATCAGGCTTTCGGAAAGGAAGGCCTTCTGCTCATCGTAGCCGAACCAGCCGCCACCCCATTCATAGGCGGTCGGAGGGACGGCGGAGCCAGGCAGGGGAAAGATTTTCATCGGCGATCCGCGCCGGCGCGCTTCCAGCCAGAATTCCAGATTGCGCGCACCATTGACGTTGGAAAATTCGTGGCTCGCCTCGCATGTCCAGGTCACACCATGCGGCATCACCAAAGCCGCCTCCCATTCCGGCGTCAGATGGGAGCTTTCGATATGTTTGTGTGCCTCGCCGAAGCCCGGCACGGCAGCAAGATCCGGCTCGGAGAACCGCTCGCTCACCTCGCCTGCGTAACTACCGGCGGGGCCGACATAGGCGATGCGGCGGCCCTTGATGACGATCTCCTGATCGTCAAGCCACCTCCTCGTATGGACATCGAGCACCCGGCCGACTCGCAGCAACCTGTCGGCCGGCCGGCGTCCGAGCGCCGTCAGCACGAGATCCTGCCGTGTCAGAACCTCGTCGGACGCGTTGATCAGCAGATCATCAGGAAGAACAGTGCGCGAAGTGGCCATGAATGGAATGCCCGTGAGAAGCTGGAACAGCCGGACCGTAGAGACCATGCCCGGATGTGTAAAGCGCTGATGAACCACACGTTTTGTGAGCGATGACCAGACGTCATCAACCGAGAGTTAGCTGATCGGCCGGCCCCGGAAAATTCCCGACACAAGAGCGCATTTGCCCAATTATTGAGCTTGCGGCCTGACAGATCAAAAAATAGTATCCCTCAAATCCTGGGGGTATGATCCCGATTGCCAACGCCGCTTTTTACAGAAGGACATTGCTCATGAAGGCCAGACGTTTTGCCCAAATCCTGTCTCTTGCGTTGCTTGCCGCCGTCGGCAGCACCGCCGCGGCACATGCGCAATCGAAGACGCTGACCATCTCCTGGTGGGGCTATAACGGCGAGAAGATGAATGCGAACATCATCACGCCCTTCAAGAAGATCTGCGGCTGCGAGATCGTGTTCGAGACCGGCAACAATGCCGACCGGCTCAACAAGCTGAAACTGCGCGATGGCAAGGGCGTCGATGTCATCTATCTCACCGACAGCTTCTCGCAGCTCGGCATTGAACAGGGATTGTTCCAGGAGATCGATCCGTCGAAGATCCCCAACCTCGCGGATATCTACGAGCTGGGCAAGGCGCCTCAGGGCAAATACGGCCCCGCCTACACGATCGGTCGCGTCGGCATCGTCTATGACGCTGCCAAGGTCAATCCGCCGATCACTGCCTGGGGCGACCTGTGGCGCGAGGATCTGAAAAGCTCCGTCTCCCTGCCCGGCATCACCACCACGGCCGGCCCGCTGGTCGTTCTGGAAGCCGGCAAGCATGGCGGCGCGGACGCTTATGAGGACACCGACAAGGCTTTCTCCGAAGTCGAGGCGCTGAAGCCCAATGTCGTCAAGAACTACAACACCGGCTCGGAGCTGGTGAACCTGATATCAACAGGCGAAGTGCGTGTTGCGCTGGCCCAGGACTTTACCCTGGCATCGATGCAGGCGGCTGTTCCGACGATGACATGGGCCAAGCTTACGGACGGCGATATCGCCACGCTGAACACCGTGAACATCCCGAAGGGTTCGGAAAATGTCGAACTCGCCCATCAGTTCATCAACTTCATCCTGTCCAAAGAAGTCCAGCAGGCTGAAGCCGAACAGGGCGTCGATGCACCGATCTCGACCAAGGTCAGCCTGACGCCGGACCAGGCGAAGATCTGGACCTATGGCCCGGATATGGTGGCAGGCCTCACCCGCATCGACTATGCCAAGATGAATGCTGCCAAGGCCGACTGGATCGATCGCTGGAACGAAGTCTTCGGTCAGTAAGCTGCGCGATATCCCGGCCGATTCGCCGCCAGACATTGAAGCGCCGCACATCCGGACCCAAGATGCGGCGCTCTGAACATTCGGACATGCGACGAGTTTCGAGATGAAGCCTTTTGCCAGATGGGTGTTGACAATGCCGGCGACGATTGCCGTCGTTGTGCTTCTCATCATTCCCGTGGCCATCACCATCGCGGCGACGTTTGCGGAACCGAAGGGCGTGTTTGCGCCCTATGTGACATTCTTCAGCAGCGGTTTTCGCCGGGCTGTTCTTTATCGGACGCTGGAGGTCGCCCTGGTCACGACGGCGATTTCGCTCACTGTGGGCTTCATCACCGCCTATGTGATCGCGCAGATGCCCGGTCGTGCGAAGAGCATCATGATCATCGCGGCGGTTTTTCCGCTGCTGACAGGTGTTGTCGTTCGCTCCTTCGCATGGCTGATCATTCTCGGGAAGAACGGCATCCTGAACGCCATGCTGATCTCGACCGGCATTATCGGGGAGCCGCTTTCGATGCTCTATACCGAAGGCTCGGTGATCGTCGCCATGGTCTATCTCTTCGTTCCCCTGATGATCCTGACGCTCGTCGGGGTGCTTGAAGGCATCCCGCGCGATCTGATCGACGCCTCCGCCTCGCTCGGCGCGAGACCGCTGATGACATTCTTTCAGGTGATCCTGCCGCTCGCGACACCCGGCCTCATCGTCGGCGCGGTCCTGGTCTTCACCGGCAGCTTCACCTCCTATGCGACACCGCAACTGCTCGGCGGAGAAAAGCAGATGATGATGGGGACCTTCCTTTACCAGCGCGCCATGGTGACTTTCGATTGGGTCGGCGCATCGACGATTGCCGCCATCATGGTGGTGTTGACGCTCGGCGTTGTTCTCATCATGAGCCGCATCGCACGCCGGCTTAATCCGATGGCGGTGTAATGGACAGGCGCGTTCACCCGATCCTCGCCGCCTTCGCGGCCTGCGTTTTCTTCTTCCTGCTGGCGCCGCTCGTCATCATCATCGGTGCGGCTGTCAGCGACACGACCTATCTGACCTTCCCGCCGCAGGGCCTGACATTGCGGTGGTTCGTCAATATCTTCGAAATCGAGGCCTTCCGCACGACCGCGATCACCAGCCTGCAGGTCGCCTTTCTCGGCACGGCGCTCTCCTTGCTGATCGGCGTCCCGGCCGCCTATGCGATCAACCGCTACCGGGTGGAATTGCCGCGCTGGCTTTCCACCATTTTTGTCCTGCCGATCCTGGTGCCGGAGATCGTTTTCGGATTTTCGCTGATGAAATCGGTGACGATAGGCCTCGGGCTGCCGATCTTCATCAGCCTGCTGGTCGGCCATGCGCTGCTGATCCTGCCCTATTCAGTGCGTGTCGTCGGCGCCAGCCTGGCGGCCTTCGATTTTTCCGTTGAGGAGGCGGCGATCAGCCTGGGTTGCCCACCGCTGAAAACCTTCCTGACCGTGGTCCTGCCGAATATCCGCGCCGGGGTCATTGCCGCCTTCATCCTCGCCTTCATCACCTCGATCAACGATGTGTCGGTTTCGGTCTTCCTGACCGGGCCGGGCATCTCGACGCTGCCGATCCAGATCCTTGCGCATATGGAACAGTTCTTCGATCCGACGATCGCATCGGTATCGGTGCTGCTGATGTTCGTGACAGTCGGCGTCATGGCCGTCGTCGAGGCCACGCTCGGCCTCACCTTCCTGACAAAGTAGAACGCCCTTGACCGTATCCCTTACCGTCGATTCCATCTCCGCCCATTACGGCAGCACGCAGGTGCTCAAGGACCTGTCGATCTCAGTCATGGCCGGGGAGCTGGTCTCCCTGCTCGGCTCCAGCGGCTGCGGAAAGACGACGACATTGCGCCTCGTGGCCGGCTTTCTGCAGCCGAGCAGCGGCAGCATCAAGCTCGGCGAGCGCGACCTGACCGGCCTTCCCGCGCATGCGCGCGACATCGGCCTGGTCTTTCAGAACTACGCGCTTTTTCCTCATCTGAGCGTCCAGGACAATGTTGCCTTCGGCCTGAGGCAGCGTCGCATTCCCCAGCCGGAACGGGCGAAAAGAACGATGGCCATGCTGGACCGCGTCGGCCTTTCCGCCTTCGCCGACCGCCTGCCGTCGGCCCTGTCAGGCGGCCAGAAACAGCGCGTGGCTCTCGCCCGGGCGCTGGTCATCGAGCCGCCGCTTCTGATGTTCGACGAGCCGCTTTCCAACTTGGATGCAAAGCTCAGGATCGACATGCGCGTCGAAATCAGACAGCTCCAGCGCGCCAACGGCACCACGTCACTTTACGTCACCCATGACCAGGAGGAGGCATTCTCGATCTCCGACAGGGTGGCGATCATGAATGCGGGGCGCATCATGCAGCTCGACGCGCCGGAGGTGCTGTATCGCCAGCCGGCCAACGCTTTCGTCGCCCGCTTCGTCGGATTCGAGAACCTGATCCGCATGAAGGTGACCGCGCGCAACGGCGCGCTTGTGACCGCCGAAACAACGGGCGGAGCGCGGCTGCAGCTGTCCCAGGAAACATTCGGACCGATCAAGAACGACTTCGTCCTGGCCTGCCGTGCAGACGGTCTTGCCGTCAGCCGTGACGGTGATGGCATCGCGGCCGTGCTCGGCACGCGCACTTATCTCGGCCGGGCCTATCAGTATAAATGCACGACGGCCGCGGGAGAGATCACCGCCAATGGGGCGCTATCCGATCCACTGGAAACAGGGGCGTCCGCCGTGCTGACGCCTGTAGCAGAGCAATGCTGCATTCTCGATCCGGAAGATTGAAACGCTGAGGAGAGACGATGACTAGTGCCATGGACCAAGATATCGATGCCGTTCTTGCCTATGTGGACCAAAGCCTCGATGGCAGCCTGGCGCGGCTTTTCGAGCTGATCCGCATTCCGAGCGTCTCGACCGACCCGGCCTATCGCGATCACTGCCAGGCTGCTGCCGAATGGCTGAGCCGGGATCTGGCTGCCATCGGCTTCGAAGCATCGGTGCGCAAAACGACCGGCCATCCGATGGTCGTCGCCCATGAAAAGGCGGCGTCCGGACCGCATCTGCTGTTTTACGGCCATTACGATGTCCAGCCGGTCGATCCGCTGGCGCTGTGGACGAGCGATCCGTTCGAGCCGCGCATGGAAGCCTTGCCGAATGGTGATACCGCGATCGTGGCGCGCGGCGCGTCCGACGACAAGGGACAGTTGATGACCTTCGTCGAAGCCTGCCGCGCCTGGAAGAGCGTCACCGGGAAACTGCCGGTGCAGGTGAGTATGCTCTTCGAAGGCGAGGAAGAGGCCGGCAGCCCGAGCCTCGCGCCCTTTCTGGATGCCACGGCAGACGAGTTGAAGGCCGATGCGGTCTTCGTCTGCGACACGGATATGTGGGATCGCGAAACGCCTGCCGTCACGACGATGCTGCGCGGTATCTTCAGTACGGAAATCGAGGTCACCTGCGCCGATCAAGACCTGCATTCCGGCATGTTCGGCAATGCCGCGCGCAATCCGCTGCAAGTGCTGTCAGACGTTGTTTCGAGCCTGCGGCGAGCCGATGGCGGTGTCGCGGTCGAGGGTTTTTATGATGGCGTGAAAGAGCTCCCCGACGCCATCAAGGCGCTGTGGAAAAGACTGCCCTTCGACGAGGAGGCGTTTCTCGGTGATATCGGCCTGAGAGATCCGGCCGGCGAGGCAGGCCGTTCCGTCCTCGAACAGATCTGGGCGCGGCCGAGCTGCGAGATCAATGGCATGAGCGGCGGTTATACCGGCGAAGGCTTCAAGACGGTCATTCCGGCAAAGGCAAGCGCCAAGATTTCGTTTCGCCTGGTGGAAGGACAGGATCCCCAGGCGATCCGCGATGCCTTCCAACGGCACGTGCGCGCACGTATCCCCAAGGATTGTTCGGTGAGCTTCAGGGATTACGGGCTTTCGACGGCAACCGTCATGCCGATCGACAGTCCGTTTCTCACCAGAACGCTTCAGGCGCTTTCGACCGAATGGCAATGCGAAGCGGCCCTTGCCGGCACCGGAGGCTCGATCCCCATCATCGGCGAATTCAAACGCCGGCTCGGATGCGATGCCCTCCTGGTTGGCTTCGCCCGCTTCGACAACCGCGTCCACAGCCCGAACGAAAAATACGATCTCTCCAGCTTCCATAAGGGCATACGATCCTGGGTCCGGATCCTGGCGGCCCTCGCCGACTGACGCTGTAGCACTTTGAATTGCTGCATAATTTATCCTTCCATCGATTCCGATTTGAGGAATTATGCCGTAGGCTATGGTGCGGCCAGCGCACCTTGCTGATCCTGCAGGCCTAGAATAACGGACAATCCCATCCCCATCGACACCGAGGCAGCAGAGACCACCGATGACGATAACCGCTCCCCGCGATTTCCTGAAAAGCCTGTTCGACGCATCAGTTCGCGCCGCCGATCCGCTGACCGGCATCAAGGCGCATCTGCCTGAAAGGCCCAAGGGAAGGACCGTGGTCATCGGCGCCGGCAAGGGCGCGGCGCAGATGGCGCGGGCGCTCGAAAGCGTCTGGGACGGACCGCTCGAAGGTGTGGTGGTCACCCGCTACGGCTATGGCTGCGAGACACGCGGCATCGAGATTATCGAGGCCGCCCATCCCGTGCCGGATGCGGCTGGCCTTGCCGCCGCAAAGCGGCTGACGGAGACGGTGAACGGGCTGACGGAAGACGATCTGGTGTTCGCGCTGATCTGCGGCGGCGGCTCGGCGCTGCTGCCCGCCCCACCGGACGGGTTGACCCTTGAAGACGAGATTGCTCTCAACGAAATGCTACTTGCCTCGGGCGCGCCGATTTCGGCGATGAATGTCGTGCGCAAGCATCTCTCCACCATCAAGGGCGGAAGACTTGCGGCAGCCACCAACGCGAGGGTCGTCAGCCTGATCGTCTCCGATATTCCCGGCGACAACCCGGCCCATGTCGCCTCCGGGCCGACGGTCCCCGATGGTTCGACACGGCACGATGCGCTCGAGATCATCAGGCAATACGGATTACAGCTGCCGCAGGCCGCACTCGACCATCTGAACTCGCCGAAAGCCGATGCACCGCGGCCGGACGATCCTGTCTATGCAGGCCACGAGCATCACATCATCGCCTCCGCCGGCGTCTCGCTGGAGGCCGCAGCCGCACTGGCAAAATCGCAGGGGATCGAGCCGGCCATTCTTTCGGATGCGATCGAGGGGGAATCGCGCGACGTGGCGCTGGTGCATGCGGCGATCGCCCGCGAGGTGTCGGGCCGGAACAGGCCGTTTCCGAAACCGGTCGTCATCCTTTCCGGCGGCGAGACGACTGTGACTCTGAGAGCCAAGGGTGGCAAGGGCGGACGCAACGGCGAATTCGCGCTCGCCATTGCGCTTGCAATCGACGGACAGGAGGGCATTCATGTCCTCGCTGCCGACACCGACGGGATCGACGGCTCGGAGGATAATGCCGGCGCCTTTGCCGATGGCGGCACGGTGAGGCGCCTGCGCGCCGCCGGGCTCGATCCGCGCCGGCTGCTCGACGGCAATGATAGCTATTCGGGCTTTGCGGCGACCGGCGATCTCTTCGAAACCGGCCCGACCGGAACCAATGTCAATGATTTCAGGGCGATCCTGATCCGTTAGAGCAATTTCAGGAAAAGTGCGAACCGGTTTTCCGTCCGGAATTGCGTAACACAAAGCAGCCGACCGCTACGTGCGGCGCTGGGGGATCAGGTCTCAATCCGCCCCTGCTCGACCAGCCAACCGACCGATTCCTGCACCGCCTGCAGGGAGGTGTATCTCGGAGTGTAACCGAGCAGGCGTCCGGCTTTGGCGATCGAACAATTCGGGCTGCGGGCGATATGTTCCCAGGTCGCCTTCGCATCCTCAGCCGTCTGACTTTCGGCCCAGGCGTCGAATGGGGCGAAGCTGAGCTTCGGTTCGTGCCCGAACCAGCGAGACATTGATTCGGCATAACCGCGAAGGGTCAATGCCTGCTCCGAAACCGCGTGGAAACTTTCGCCGGTCGACGCATTCCAGTTGGCGATCGCATCCATGAACATCGCCGCCACGTCATCGGCATGGACGTGATGAACGGTCTCCAAGCCGAAATGGGGCAGCGCCAGGGTCTCTCCGCGGGCAAGGGTTGAAAAGACCTGCAGATTGAAATTGCCGGCCGGATTGAGCGGCGTCCAGCCGGGACCGACAATGTGCCCGGGATGGATGATGGTTGCCGGAAATCCACGAAGCCTTGCCTGCTGCAGCAGATAGGTTTCGATCGCCGCCTTCTGCGTGCCATAGTCGCCGAAGGGAAATTTCGGCGTCTCCTCCAGCGTGGGTACGACCGTCGAATGGCCATGCGTCCAGATCGTGCCGGTATGCAGGAAGTGACCGACATGCCCCTGCAGCGCCGTCACCAGATGCTCGGCACTCTCCACCGTGAAGCAGATCATGTCGATGACGATGTCGGCTTTCACACCACGTACGGCTGGGCCGAAATCACCCGTCTGCTCCATGGCTGCCCGATCCATCTGACGCTGATCGACGGCAGCCCAGGCGTGGTTTGCCGTATAGGGCTTTGCTGTGCCGCGGCTGATCGTGACGACGTCGTGACCGGCTTCCACCAGACGGGGAACGAGATAGGTTCCGACATGGCCCGTTGCTCCGATTACCAAAACCCGCATCATCCTTCCTCCTTTTGCATTTCCGTGTCGAATATGCTGCGCTCAGGTGATCCTGCAAGCAGACTTTTCGTGATCAAGTCGGCTCAACCAGGCCCGCTACCGATTCTTGAAAACAAGGCAGGTGCCGCCGTGTTTGCGGATCTGGTTGCAGAGGTTGTTGGCTTCCATGCGCGTCTGCCGGCCGATACGGGCAGCATAACGCGGGCGAAAACCAAAGCTGCGATCACGCTGGCGTAGGATCAGCGGCTGCTCCGCATTCAGGGGCGCAGGCAGATCCTGCACAGCATCGAGAAACATGCGCCGGGCGACCGCGACATTCGCATTCGCCGCAAGCTGGACGCCCCAGGGCGCCCACTCTCCCTCTTGACGCCAGGGCGTGTCCTTCAAGGTCCGTCTCTCCGCAAGCGCCACGCAAGCATCGAGGAAGGACTTGTCCTTGTCGAGCGGGGCAGCGGCATCTTCCGGCGGGTTATCCTTCCATTCCTCAACTGTATGCGCGGTGATCGCCAGGACGTAGCCGCGTGTCTCGTAAGGTAATCTTCCTGACGTAAGGTAAGAGGAAAGTCCGTTTTCGCCGGAATTATAGGCGGCGGCGGCAAGGCCGAGATTGCCGAAACGATTGCGCAATTCGTCGAGATATTGCGCCGATTTCCGCAAGGCTTCCAACACCTGGTAGCTGTCTTCGAGACCGCGCAGTTTCGCCGTTCCGGGCATGAACTGCGCAATCCCCTGCGCTCCCTTGAAGCTGACAGCATCGGGGCGAAAGGTGCTTTCCCGCCAGATGAGACGGGCGAAATAATCCGGCGGCAATTGATTGGCGCTGGCGAAATGCTCGATCGCGACGCAAAGGTCGCGGTTGAAACTATCTTTCCGGATGCAGAGCGTCTCACCCGATCCCAACGCCGAAGGACCTGAATAGAGACAGGCCGGCGCCCCAGCGCCTCCTTCTGGCTGGGCCGTGATCGTCTCCACTTGGGAAAACAGAAGACAGAGCGAAAGCATGGCCTTGGCCGATCTCTTCCCAATGTCGGACTGACGTTTTCGGCGTGTCATCGGATCTCATGAGGTTTGAACGTCCATCGCGATGCTGGATTCTAGATACCATCGATCAAGGCGCGACGCTTCCCCATTTCCATATCTGCAGCTGACTTGTTGGCACGGACGGTCACAGGTTTCTAATTTCGCCATCGATTTTGGAACAAACATATTCGACCTGCCATGGTCGTAGCGTCATCCTGTTTGCCAGGAAATCCCGAGCAAACGAGGATACGCAGATGATTGATCTCCACTACTGGCCGACGCCGAACGGCAAGAAGGTTTCGATCTTCCTGGAGGAAACCGGCACGCCCTACCGGCTGGTGCCAGTCAATATCGGCCGGGGCGACCAATTCAAACCCGATTATCTAAAACTCAACCCCAATCACCGCATGCCTGCCATCGTAGATCACGAGCCTGCCGATGGCGGCGGTCCGTTGAGCGTCTTCGAATCCGGCGCGATCCTCTGCTATCTCGCCGAAAAGACCGGCAAATTCTGGCCGCAGGATCTGCGCGGCAAATACGAGGTCACGCAATGGGTGATCTGGCAGATGGCCAACCAGGGGCCGAAACTCGGCGAGGCCGGTCACTTCCGTCGCCTCGGCGATCGCGAAAGCGACCAGACCTATGCGGTGCGGCGCTTCACCGACGAAGCCAACCGCCTTTACGGCGTTCTCAACATGCGGCTGCGCGACCGGCGCTATCTGGCCGGTGACGAATTCACCATCGCCGACATCGTCAGCTATCCCTGGACCGTCAACTGGCAGGCACAGGGTCAGGACATCAACGAGTTCAAGCATTTCAAACGATGGTTCGAGGAGCTCAGTGCACGGCCCGGCGTTCAGCGCGGCCTTGCGGTCGGCGCCGATCTTAGCACCGACAACAGCAAGCTCTCCGAAGAGGAACAGGCGCGCATCCGCAAGATCCTCTACAACCAGCGCGCCCTTCCCGTTCCGGATTGAGCCCAAGCAATTGCAGCAAAAGGGCGTGGCGGTTTTGCGTCCGAAATTGCCCAACAACAAGGCGCAACGGAGCGACATTCTTCCAGAATGCCTGCACAAAAAAGCCGCCGGGCCATATGGCCGCGGCGGTCTGGAGAATGGCTAGAAAGCAGCAATCAGGCAGTCGGCTGCTTGGTCTTCCTGAGATAGGGCAGAACCGTATCGAAGGAGCCGAAACGCGTGATCGCGTCTTCGTTGGAAACCGCGGCAGTGATGATGACATCCTCGCCCTGATTCCAGTTCGCCGGTGTGGCCACCTGGTGCTTGGCCGTCAGCTGGATGGAATCGATGGCGCGCAGGATCTCATTGAAATTGCGGCCCGTCGTCATCGGATAGGTCAGGATCAGCTTGATCTTCTTATCCGGACCGATGATGAAGACCGAACGCACCGTCGCATTGTCGGCAGGCGTGCGGCCTTCCGAGCTCTCGCCAGCGCCGGCCGGCAGCATGTCGTAGAGCTTGGCGACCTTGAGGTCCTTGTCACCGATCAGCGGATATTCAACGTCGAAGCCGGTGGCGGTCTTGATGTCGTTCTTCCACTTGGCATGGCTTTCGACCGGATCGACGGAGATGCCGATGATCTTGGCGCCACGCTTGGTAAACTCCCCTGCGAGGCCGGCCATGGCGCCGAGCTCGGTCGTGCAAACCGGCGTGAAATTCTTCGGATGCGAGAACAGGACGGCCCAGCCGCTGCCGATCCACTCATGGAAGCTGATCGGTCCCTGGGTGGTGTCGGCGGTAAAATCGGGGGCAATATCGTTGATACGTAAGCTCATGGTCGGCCCTCCAAAGCCTTGTGTTCAATGTTGTTTATCTCAAATCGAGGCCATGGGATCCGTCCGCCGGGAGCGGTCGCGAGATTGCGGTCAACAGGATCGCACCGGCCGAAGGTAAAAACTTCCCATTCCAGGATTTTAAGTAAGTCATATACCACGATCATCGAAGGCATGCTCTTTCGATTTCCGGCCTGCTCCGGCATTATTTTTCCGGCAAGTGCGCGCGATGAAGAGACCGATGGTTTTTCCATCGGTCCCGTTCAAAGCTGTGCGAGGACCACCCGGCCCTCGCTCAGGCGGACTGGACCGATTTGATCCTGTCGATGCCACCGACAACAGGCGCGAAATCGTCCCACACGCCCTGGGCGCCCTTCTGCCATTCGTCGAAGGCTTCCGGCTTCAAGAGCTTTCCGCCGTTGGCAAGTGCGGTCTCGACGGATTTGGATTCGTCGTCGACGATCAGCTGGTTGAAATAGGCAGCCCCTTCGCTGGAAGCTTGCTGGAACACCGCCTTCTGCTCGTCGTTGAGGCCGGCCCAGAAGGTCGAGGCATAATAGATGACGCCGGATGCCCAGATGTGGCCGGTCTCGGTCATGTCGGGCACCACCTCATAGAGCTTGAAGCCGGCATAGGCCGATTTGGTCAGGTCCATCGCGTCGGCGACACCGGTTGCGAGCGCATTATAGGTCTCGGTGATCGGAATGCCGATCGGCGTCGTGCCGAATGCGCTCCAGAGCTTGGTGTGCAACGGGCTCTGGATGACGCGGATGCGCTTGCCCTTGAGCTGCTCCGGCCGCGTCACCGGTTCCTTGGTCAGGAGATGGCGGGCGCCGTAATTGATGAAATCGCCGACGACGAAATTCTGCGCCTGCAGTTTCTGCTTGAGATCGGCGCCGACATCGCCGGCGACGGTCCTGCGAACATGATCGGCATCGCGGAAGAGGAAGGGCAGATCGAGGATCTGCAGTTCCGGCGCCCAGCCGGAGAGCGACGAGACCGTCGAGAGGCTGGCCTGGATGGAGCCGAGGCGCACGCCTTCGGCCACTTCCTTCTCGCCGCCGAGCGCACCGTTTCTGACGATATTGAACTTGAACTGGCCGGGGAGTTTCGCTTCGACCAGTTCGCCGATCTTCACCCAGATCTTCGTTTCCGGCTTGTCGTCGCCGAGCAGCGAGGCGATCGTGATCGTCGTCGTGCGGGCAGCGGCGGTGCGGACGAAGGCGGGCGCTGCAAGCGCCGTTCCGGCGAGAGCTGCGGTCTTCAGGAAATTGCGTCGGTTGAAATTGTCCATGGGGTTGTCCTGTTTACGAGAAGATGATGGCCCAGGCGCAGAGGATTGCGAGCGAGACCAGGAGAGCGAGCAGATAGGGAACCACAGCCCGGAAGAGTTCCGAGGCGGGAATGCGCGTGACGCCGCTGACGACGAAGATCAGCATGCCGAGCGGCGGCGTCAGTCCGTGGATCATCAGGTTGACGACGATGATCACCCCGAACTGAATGGGATCGATGCCAGCGGCGACCGCTGCCGGCAGCAGAATGGGGCCGAAGAGCAGGATCGCGGCGCCGATATCGAGAACGAGGCCGACCACCAGCAGGATGACGTTCGACAGCAGGATGACCGCAAGCGCGCTGCCGCCGAGCACCGTCGTCAGATGCGAGATCAGTCCGGACACGTCGTCGACCGCCAGCAAAAAGGCAAAGGGGCCGGCCGTGCCGATGAGAAGGCCGATCGCCGCCGCTTCGACTGCTGCCTGGCGAAAGGCGGCATAGAGCGAGAGAATGCCGAGGCGCGCACCGATGCCGAGCAGCAGCGTGTAGAAAGCGGCAAGTGCTGCGGCCTCCGTGGTCGTGACGATGCCGATGCGGATGCCGACGACGACGATGATGCCGAGCCCGAAAGCCGGGATCGCCTGGACCGCCGATTGCCAACGTTGTTTCGCATTTGCGCGCGGCAACGGCACCTGTTCGCTGACTGTTAGATGGATAGCGACCGCCAGGCATATGGCCATCAAGCCGCCGGCGAAGAAGCCGCCGACGAGCAGCGAGCCGACGGAAAGATTGGTCGCGGTCGCAAGGATGAGGAAGGCGATCGACGGCGGGATGACATTGTCGAGAACCGATGTCGAGGCGATGATCGCCGCCGCCTGTGCCGGAGGGTAGCCGTGTTTGACCAGCTCGGGCTGGAAGGTCGAGGCGCCGAAGGCGGCGTTTGCGACCGACGAGCCGGAAGCGCCGGAAAACAGGACGCTGGTCAACAGCGTCGTCTGCGCCAGCCCGGCCCGGCGATGTCCGACCATGGCGGCGGCGAAGCGCACGAGCTGGTTGGCGACTCCGGAGGCCGTCAGGAGGCCGCCGGCGAGCAGGAAGAAGGGAATGGCGAGCAGCAGGAATTTCGAGATGCCGGTGACGGTCGCGGAAACGATCGCCGGCTCCGGCAGGCTGCTGCCGAAGGCGATGACGACATAGGCTGCGGCGAGAAAAGCGTGCGGCAGAGGCGCCGCGAGCAGCAGACCGACCGCGGCGATCAGTCCGAGGAAGATGCTCGGCGGCCAGTCGAGATCGAGCGAGACATGCGGAATGCCGGCATAGAGCGCGACACCGACGGCAAGCGAGAGCAAAACCGACAGGATCCTGCCTTCCGCGATGCGCTGCAGAAGCAGCACGACGAGGATCAGCGCGCCGCCAGCGCCGAGGAAACCGAAGCGAATCCATTCCGGCACGCCGAGCGTCGGCGAGACGCCGCCGAGCATCGTCATGATCTCGCTGCCGCCGAAGCTCAGGATCAGCGCCGAAAGCACGGTGAAGACGTCGGCGCCGATCGGCGTGACCTTCTGCAGGCTTTCCGGCAGCATCTTGACGAAGACGTCGAGGCGCATGGCAAGCGCGCTGTTGAGGCTGAGGGGCGCGCCGAGCGCGATCAGACCAACATGCAGCCAGATGCCGAGATCCTCGGCGCCGATGAAGCCGGCGCTGAAGAAATAGCGCAGGCAGACTGTGACGAGCACCATCAAGAGCAGTACGGCCAGAACGACTGCCGCGGCAATGCCGAGAATCGCTTCGATCACCCGCAGCAGGCGCGCTGCCACCCCGCTATCTGGAGCGGCCTGTTCGATCGGATGAAATTCACTGGTGGCCACAAAACTTACCTTCTGGCGAGAGGATCAGGCGCTCTTGACGGTCGAAAGATCGCGATCGAAGAGCGTCGACCAGGTGTAGTTCCGCGCCTTCGAGACTTCCCTGCTGACATCGAGCCGCGGCAGCACCTTTTCGCCGAAACGATAGGCTTCCTCAAGCAGCGGCATGCCAGAAAGAATGAAAGTATCGACACCAGCCTTCTGATAGGCTTCGAGCGTGCGCAGAACGGTATCCGGAGAGCCGACGATCGCCGTACCGGGACCGGGCCTCACCAGGCCGATGCCGGCCCAGAGGTTCGGCGCGACTTCGAGATCGCGCATGTTCTCCGGCTTGAGGCCGCCGTGCAGCGCCGTCATGCGCTGCTGGCCGACGGAATCGCTTCTTGCAACGAAACGCTGGTTGGCGCTGATCGCCGCATCATCCATGCGGTCATAGAGGTCAGCCGCCGCCTCCCAGGCTTTTTCGTCGGTGTCGCGAACGATGACATAGAGGCGGATGCCATATTCCAGTTCACGACCGTAATGGGCGGCACGCGCCTTCACCGCTTCGACCTTTTCGCCGATCTGGGCGGGCGTCTCGCCCCAGGAGAGATAGGTGTCCACATGTTTTGCCGCGACTTCAAGCGCCTTATCCGAGGAGCCACCGAACCAGAGCGGCGGTGGTGCGATGCTCTCGCCGACCGGCAAGGCGAGCTTGGCGCCGTCCGTCGAGAAATACTTGCCCTGATGGGTAACGCTCTCACCGGCAAAGAGCCGGTGCCAAAGCTGAAGATATTCCTCCGCCATGTCATAGCGCTCGTCATGCGGTAACATCATGCCATAGGCGCCGAGCATCTTGGCGTCGCCGGAGACGACGTTGATGAGCAGCCGGCCGCGGGCGAATTCCTGGAAGGTCGCTGCCATCTTGGCAAGCAGTGTCGGCGCGACGAGGCCGGGATGGACGGCGACGAGGAAACGCAGTCGCTCGGTGTGAGCAAGCAGCGCACTCGCCAGCACCCAGACGTCGTGGGCGCCGGTCGCAAACAGCGCGCCGGTGTAGCCCAGATGGTCATAGGCCTGGGCAAGCTGCTTGTAGTAACCGTAATCGACCTGACGTGAGCCTTCCGGCTGCCAGGGATAGGCGCCGTCGGGCGCGCACATGTACCAGAAAACGTTCATCGCCTGATTCCTTCGTTATCTCGTCGTTTCCGGGCGTTTCAGCGCGATGGCCTTGTCGAAATGGCCGTGGCGCAGCAACGTGTCGGCCTCTTCCTGTTGTTCGGCAATGATCTCTTCGTCGATCGGGAACACCGTGAAGTCGCGCGAGCGCACCACCTTTTCCCAGGCATCGATATCCGTTCCGTCGCGGTCGCCAGATCCGCCGCGGTCGTCAGGTCCGCCGCGGTCGTCCGATGCAAGAAGTCTGGCGGCGGTGCGTGGATCAGCGGCGATCCCGTTACCGATCCGGCTGAGTTCGGAGACGATCGCCCGGATCTCCGTTGCCGAAAGGCCGTTCCGCTCCAATGTCCAGAACAAAGAACGGTTGGGAATGGCCGCGCCGCAGCGGACGATCGGCTTGACGTCGTCGCGCTCCAGTGCCTTTTCGAGACGCGGCGACATGGCGACCCAGGCATCGACGCGCCTTTCGAGCAGATCGGCGAGCGAATCGCGCGCTCCGCTTTCGACCCGCTCGACATCCGGCAGGCTCATCCCCTCACCTTCGAGGCTGCGGGCCAGGAGATAGGTGTGAAACGAACCGTCGATCAGCGAGATCCGGCGGTCTTTCAGCTCAGCGACGGAGCCGATCGGACTGTCGCTCCTGACGAAAATGGCGCCATTGGCCGGGCGCGGCGCGGAGGCGGCGACATATTCGACGCCGAGGCCGCGTATGTCCGCCTCAAGCGGCGGCGTCGAGCCGGTGCCGCCGAGATCGATGTCGCCATTTTCCAGCAGCGCCGCCGTATCGCGGCCTTCTGCATAGGAGACGAATATTGGCTGCAGATCCGCGAAGGCGCCGGGCCAGAGGCGCGCGAGACGCAGATGCAGATTGTTGGGATGAACACCAATTTTCATTCTGTGCGACCGATGACGTGGCTCCTGGCAATCAATTTACTTTTTTATAAATTGATTGCCAGGAAACGATTGTCGTCAGCGGGAGAAAATCGCCTTTGAAATCCCATAAAATCGATAGGCAATGAAATCTTTTACCAGATCGAGCGAAGTGAGCGCGCCGGAGTTGAAAATTCAGCGCCGTCACTTTACTTTTTTATAGAACCTTCAAGGACGATACCGTTGACGAAGCCCGTTTCCTCAAGAGTCTGCCGCGATGTCGGCGCAGCAAGCGAATTGCTGAAGCTGATCGCCAACGCCAACCGCCTGGCGATCGTCTGCTACCTCATGGAGACGGAAGCCTCGGTCTCTGGGATGGAGGACGAGCTCGGTATCCGCCAGCCGACGCTTTCCCAGCAATTGAGCGAGCTTCGCGAGGCGGGCGTGATCGAAGGACGCCGCGACGGCAAAGCGATCGTCTATCGCGTCATTGACCCGCGTGTCGAGACGATCGTGCAAACTCTGCGGGACATGTTCTCTGGCCTCGACGATGTCACCGGGCGCTTCGGAATGACGAAGCTGCCGGTCGACGAAATGATGTTCGATTGAACCCCCGATGATCGACCTCTATACTTGGATCACGCCGAACGGGCTTAAAGTGTCCATCGCGCTCGAGGAGTTCGGCCTCTCCTACCGCCCCCACACGATCGATATTACCAAGGGAGATCAATTCCGGCAGGATTATCTCGCCATCAATCCGGGCGGCAAGATTCCGGCTATCGTCGATCACGAGACCGGGATCACGCTTGCCGAATCCGGCGCCATCCTGCTCTACCTCGCCGAAAAGACCGGCCGCTTCCTGCCCCGGCAGGGTGCCGCCCGGCATCACACGATCGAATGGCTGATGTGGCAGATGGGCGGCTTCGGGCCGACACTCGGCAACGCCCATTATTTCCTGACTTACAATGCAGGCGAAGCGCCGTTCGCAGAGGATCTCTTTCGCAGGGACACTCGCCGCCTCTATGAGACGTTGAACGCGCGGCTCGCAGACCGCGACTATCTCGTCGACGACTATTCCATCGCCGACATGGCGGTCTGGCCCTGGGTTTCCCGTTTTAAACGCCACGAGATCGACCTGAATGCATTTGCGAACGTCAAACGATGGTATCTCAGGCTTGCGGCACGGCCACAGATCAAGCGCGGCTATGACGTTCCCCTTTTCACATCCGAAATACCGCAGCCCTGAAGACCTTGCCGCGACGCTGTATATTGATCCCGCTCGAAATTTCGGCAATTTGATTACTTTTTACGCATATTTATTCTTGCACATTTTTCAGGCGGAGCCTTGCTAAATTTGCTGCACTGCGTCATGAATAGAGCAATGACGCATCTCGATCTGACAATTCTGGTGATCGACGAAAATGCCATTCGCGCCTCCATCATCGAAGAAGGCCTGCGCGAGGCAGGGCATACGCGCGTCACCGTCGTGCATGAGGTCAATGGCATCGCGCGAATCATCGAAACGCTGATGCCCGATGTGATCATCATCGATATCGAAAATCCCAACCGCGACATGATGGAGCACCTGTTCCAGCTGACGCGCACGGTCAGCCGCCCGATCGCCATGTTCGTCGATCGGTCCGACACGGCCTCGATCGAGGCAGCTGTCGATGCCGGCGTCTCGGCCTATATCGTCGACGGCTTGAAGAAGGAACGCGTCAAACCAATCCTCGACATGGCCGTCAGCCGCTTCAATGCCTTCAGCCGGCTGCGGCGGGAGCTTGCCGATGCCCGCTCCGCGCTGGAGGAACGCAAGCTCATCGAGCGCGCCAAAGGCATATTGATGAAGATGCGCGGCCTGTCGGAGGAAGAGGCTTTCGCCCTGCTGCGCCAGACAGCGATGAACGAAAAGAAGAAGATGTCGGAAATCGCCCAGAGCGTCGTCACTGCCGCGGGGCTGTTGATGTAATGGCCGACCTGATGAATTTCCGGAGGAAACCGGAGTGGATATGATGACGAAGATCGCCAATTCTGGCGGCGAGCTGCCCTCGCCCGTGCGCGTGAACACCGAAGGACCGAAAGTGCTGCGGGCCGGCTTCATTCCGCTCGTCGATGCATCGGTGCTGATTGCGGCGGCGGAATTCGGCTTCGCGCGGAAGGAAGGGTTGACGCTCGAGCTGGTCAAGGACGTCTCCTGGGCGAATGTGCGCGACCGCCTGGCATTCCGTCAGTTCGATATCGCCCACATGCTGTCGCCGATGCCCGTTGCCTCCATGCTTGGTCTCGGCTCCAATCCCTCGCCGACGATCACGCCGTTTTCGCTGGGGCGCGGCGGCAACGCGATCACTCTGTCGACGCGGCTCTTCGACAGGATGCGGGATGACGCAGGATTGCCGGAAACGGCAAGCGCGCTCGACAATGCCTATGCACTGGCAAAAACATTGGCGGCGATGAAGGCCCGCGGCGAGCCGCTGCCAACCTTCGGCGTCACCTACCCCTTCTCCTCGCACAATTACGAATTCCGCTACTGGCTAGCGGCCGGAGGCATCGATCCCGACAAGGATGTCAAGCTCGTCGTCGTGCCGCCGTCCATGACTTCGGATGCGCTGGCAGCCGGTGCGATCGACGGCTTCTGCGTCGGCGCGCCGTGGAACATGGTCGCTTCGGAGCGCGGCGTCGGCCGCATCGTCGCCGCCAAACAGGATATCTGGCCGTCGGCACCGGAAAAGGTGATCGGCATGCGGCCGGACTGGGCGGAAAGCCATCCGGAAACCGTATCCCGGCTGATCGTGGCCCTCGACGCGGCAGCCCAGTGGTGCGATCGGCCGGAAAATCACGACGCGCTGGCGGCAGCTCTTGCCGACCCGCGCTATATCGCCGCCCCCGTCGAGATCATTCGCCGCGTGCTCGCCGGCGAATTCAGCCTCGACGCAAAGGGCAACCGCCGCATCATCGCCGATTATTTCATGTTCCATTCCGGCTTCGCCAATTATCCCCGGCCAAGCCATGCTCTTTGGATCTACAGCCAGATGATCCGCTGGGGACAGGCCGAGATCAGCCTTAACATGGCAAGGGCCGCAGCATCCGCTTACCGCCCGGATCTCTATCGCACGGCTCTCGGTGACCCCAACGCGCCTGAAGATGCCGATATCCGCATCGAAGGCAGTGACGAGGGCGACCGTTTCATGGACGGCCACGTCTTCGACCCGGCGAGGCTGCCGGACTATGTCGCAGGTTTTGCAGTCAAAAGCGCCCTCGCCTTCGTTTGCGACGACGAGGTTTAACCGATGCCGGCCTGCACAAAACGCCAGCAAGTATCTGCCCGCCTCACGACAAGCGCACAAAATATTTGCATGAGCGGGTGGCCGCCCGAAAAACAAGCAGGCGACGCGTTTCGAAAAATATTATTTGTATTCAGTGGCTTGAACAAAGATCACAAAACTGGCACGCAGTTTGCATGATCTTTATTGCACCGGTCAATGGCGATCAGCGCAGAGTGAGTGATAGACGCTCGCGGAAGATACAGAGACTGCTCTTCAGATTGAAGAGGTAGGTTTTAGCTTGAGCAATCCGGCCAACGGATTGCTTCCAGGCAAGTGGGCCAGAAGGCTCAAGAATTCGGCGTCCAACGGCGGGCGCCACCAGCAAAGCCGCTGATCAGGATATTTTGCGCGCCTCGGGTATGCGCGTCCTGGCCAGCGGCTTTTTGTTTTAACCCTCAGCGATGGATCGGCACGACCTTGTCGGGCCTCGGAGAAGTTATGTCTGTCATCGAGAAATCACAGTCCATGTCCGCCGGCGAACCAGCCAAGGCATTGTGGATCTCCACTGTAGCCTTCACCCTCTGTTTTGCCGTGTGGACGATCTTCGCGATCATCGGCATTCGCATTAAGCAGGATCTCGGCCTGAACGAGGCCGAGTTCGGATTGCTGGTCGGCACCCCCGTGCTCACCGGTTCGCTGGTGCGCATCGTTCTTGGCATCTGGACGGGGCGTTACGGCGGCCGTCTCGTTTACACGCTCACCATGCTGGCCGCCGCATTGGCGACCTTTCTGCTCTCCTACGCCCAGACCTATACGCAGATGCTGATCGCCGGCCTCGGCGTCGGCCTCGCTGGCGGCTCCTTCGCAGTCGGTGTCGCCTATGTCTCGCCTTTCTTCCCGGCGGAGAAGCAGGGAACCGCGCTCGGCATCTTCGGTGCCGGCAATGTCGGCGCGGCCGTGACCAAGTTCGCCGCTCCCTTCGTGCTGCTTGCATGGGGCTGGCAGGCGGTTGCGGAGATCTGGGCGGTCTGTCTGGCGCTGATGGCAATCGTCTTCTGGTTCACCACGACCGATGATCCGGCCTTTCGTCTGCGCCGCGAACGCCGCGCTGCCTCCAAGAGTTTCGCGCAGGAATTCGCGCCGCTGCAGAACGTTCAGGTCTGGCGCTTCTCGCTCTACTATTTCTTCGCCTTCGGAGGCTTCGTCGCCCTGTCGCTGTGGCTGCCGCGTTATCTGGTCGGCGTCTACGGCTTCAACCTGGAAACCGCCGGCATGGTCGCGGCCGCCTATTCCATCCCGGGCAGCATCTTCCGTGCCTTCGGCGGCGTGCTTTCGGATAAAAAGGGCGCGCGTAGCGTGATGTATACGATGCTTGCCGTGTCGGCCGTCGCCACTCTCATCCTTTCGCTGCCGGCTGTTTCTGCGTCCGGGACGGGTCCGGCGTTCGGCATCACCCCTGTCATCTTCATCGTCGTCATCTTCGTGCTCGGCTTCTTCATGAGCCTCGGCAAAGCCGCCGTCTACAAGCACATTCCGGCCTACTACCCCGAAAACGTCGGCGCAGTCGGCGGCGTCGTCGGGATGATGGGCGGCCTTGGCGGCTTCATCCTTCCGATTGCCTTTGGCCTCCTCAAAGACATGACCGGCCTTTGGTCCAGCTGTTTCCTGCTGCTCTTCGCGATCGTCGTAATCTCTCTCATCTGGATGCACCTGTCCGTAAAGCAACTGTCGCGCCAAGGGCATTCGGCGCCCATGGCTGCAACCTGATCTAAGGACCTGGAAATATGACCGAAAAACTCGTCATCATCGGCAATGGCATGGCGCCCGGGCGCATGCTGGAGCACCTCTTCGAGCAGGCGCCGGGACGCTATGAAGTTACGATCTTCAATGCCGAGCCGCGCGTCAATTACGACCGCATCATGCTGTCGCCGGTTCTCTCCGGAGAAAAGGACTACGAGCAGATCATCATTCACGGTGACGGCTGGTATATCAAGCACGGCATCATGCTCTACAAGGGCCACAAGATCGTCAACATCGATCGTGCCGCCAAGACCGTCACCTCCGACCACGGCGTCACCGAAAGCTACGACAAGCTGGTGATCGCAACCGGTTCCGTGCCTTTCATCATCCCTGTTCCCGGCAAGGATCTGCCCGGCGTCATCACCTATCGCGATCTCGACGACGTGCAGGCGATGCTGCTTGCCGCTCAGTCGCGCGAAAAGGCTGTCGTCATCGGCGGCGGCCTGCTTGGCCTGGAAGCGGCGGCCGGCCTTGCCCAGCGCGGCATGGACGTCACCGTCCTGCACGTCATGCCGACGCTGATGGAGCGCCAACTCGACCCCGCCGCCGGTTATCTGCTGCAGAAGGCGGTCGAAGAACGCGGCATCAAGGTCATCTGCAAGGCCAATACCAAGGCGATCGTCGGCAACGGCAAGGTCGAGGGCATAGAGCTTGACGACGGCCGCATCATCCCGGCAACGCTGGTCGTCATGGCCGTCGGCATTCGTCCCAGTGTCGGCCTGGCGAAGGACGCCGGCCTTGCGGTCAATCGCGGCATCGTCGTCGATGCCGGCATGCAGACCTCGGACGGCAATATCCTCGCGCTCGGCGAATGCGCCGAGGTGGGCGGCATGGTCTATGGCCTCGTTGCGCCGCTCTATGAAATGGCCCGTATCGCCGCCGCGCATCTCTCCGGCGATCGTTCGCCCGCCTTCGTTCACGCGGATACGCCGACCAAGCTCAAGGTCACCGGCATCGAGCTTTATTCACTCGGCGACTTCGCCGATGGCGACGACCGCGAGGAGATCGTGCTGCGCGATGCCAGCGCCGGCGTCTACAAGCGCCTGGTGCTCAAGGACAATAAGATCATCGGCACCGTGCTTTACGGCGAAACCGCCGATGGCGCCTGGTTCAATGACCTGAAGAAGAAGGCAACCGATATTTCGGAGATGCGCGAGACGCTGATCTTCGGACAAGCCTATCAGGGAGGGTCGCCGCTGGACCCTATGGCGGCCGTTGCAGCCTTGCCGGATGACGCGGAGATTTGTGGCTGCAACGGCGTATGCAAGGGCAAGATCACTTCGACGATTTCAGGCAAAGGGCTGACGTCGCTCGACGACGTACGCGCCCACACGAAGGCATCCGCCTCGTGCGGTTCCTGCACCGGCCTCGTCGAACAACTCATGGCGCTGACGCTCGGCGACAGCTACAATCCGACTGCGGTCCAGCCGATGTGCACCTGCACCGAATTCGGCCATGACGACGTTCGCCGGCTGATCAAGGCCAAGGGGCTGAAAAGCATCCCTGCCGTCATGCAGGAGCTCGAGTGGAAGACTTCGTGCGGCTGCGCCAAATGTCGGCCGGCGCTCAACTATTACCTGGTCAGCGACTGGCCGGACGAATATGCCGACGACTACCAGTCGCGTTTCATCAATGAGCGCGTGCATGCCAACATCCAGAAGGACGGCACCTATTCCGTCGTTCCGCGTATGTGGGGCGGTGTCACCAATTCGAACGAGCTGCGCGCCATCGCCGATGTCGTCGACAAGTTCGAGATCCCGATGGTGAAGGTCACCGGCGGCCAGCGCATCGACCTGCTCGGCATCGAGAAGGAAGACCTGCCCGCCGTCTGGGCCGATCTTGGCAAGGCCGGTTTCGTCTCCGGCCAGGCTTATGCCAAGGGCTTGCGCACGGTGAAGACCTGCGTCGGCTCTGACTGGTGTCGCTTCGGCACCCAGGATTCCACCGGTCTCGGCATCCGCATCGAAAAGTTCATGTGGGGCTCCTGGACGCCGGCCAAGCTGAAATTGGCCGTGTCCGGCTGCCCGCGCAACTGCGCGGAAGCAACCTGCAAGGACATCGGCGTGATCTGCGTGGATTCCGGTTTCGAAATCCATTTCGCCGGTGCGGCCGGTCTCGACATCAAGGGCACGGAGGTCCTCGGGCTTGTCCGGACCGAGGACGAGGCGCTGGAGTATATCGTGGCCCTGACGCAGATGTACCGTGAGCAGGCCCGTTACCTCGAGCGCATCTACAAATGGGCAAAGCGCGTCGGCCTGGAGGAAATCCGCCGCCAGATCATGGGTGATGCCGAAAAGCGCAAAGCCTATTACGAGCGCTTCGTCTTCAGCCAAAAATTTGCTCAGGTCGACCCCTGGTCGGAGCGTGTTTCCGGCAAGGACAAGCATGAGTTCAAGCCGATGGCGACGATCGGCTATCCACAGGCTGCTGAGTAAGGAGATGGACATGAACTGGATCGCAATCGGTGACATCTCCGACATCCCGCTGCGCGGGGCGCGCTGCGTGAAGACGCCGCAAGGCAAGATCGCCGTCTTCCGCACGGCCGAAAACGAGGTCTTCGCCATCGAGGATCACTGCCCGCACAAGGGCGGCCCGCTCTCCCAGGGCATCGTCCACGCCAAGTCAGTCACCTGCCCGCTGCACAACTGGGTTATCTCACTGGAAACAGGCAAGGCGCTCGGCGCCGATGAAGGCGAGGTCCGGACGATCCAGGTGCTGAACGAAGACGGCAGGCTGTTCATTGCTCTGGAAAGCCTGATGATGGCGGCGGAATAGATGGCGGCGGAGGTCAAGACCACCTGTCCCTATTGCGGTGTCGGCTGCGGCGTAATCGCCACGGTCGACCAGGCAGGCGCAGTCAGCGTCAAAGGAGATCCCGAGCATCCGTCGAATTTCGGCCGGCTCTGCTCGAAGGGTTCAGCCCTTGCCGAAACCATCGATCTCGATGGCCGGCTTCTCTATCCCGAGATCGAAGGCAAACAGAGCGGTTGGGACGAGGCGCTTGACCTGGTCGCCCGCCGTTTTTCTGAAACGATCGCCGAACACGGACCTGACGCCGTTGCCTTCTACGTCTCGGGCCAGTTGCTGACCGAGGATTACTATGTCGCCAACAAGCTGATGAAGGGCTTCATCGGCTCCGGCAATATCGACACCAATTCAAGGCTCTGCATGTCCTCTTCCGTGGCGGGGCATCGCCGCGCCTTCGGCGCCGATACGGTGCCCGGGACCTATGAGGATATCGAACTTGCGGATCTGGTGATCCTGACCGGCTCCAACCTTGCCTGGTGTCATCCCGTCATCTACCAGCGGCTTGCCGCCGCAAAGACGGCACGGCCAAACATGCGGATCGTCGTCATCGATCCGCGCCGGACGATGACCTGCGACATCGCCGACCTGCATCTCGCCATCCGTCCTGATGGCGACGTTGCGCTGTTCATGGGACTGCTTGCCCATCTCGCGACTAGTCCGGCAATCGACCAGAATTATATCGGCGCCCATACCGAAGGTTTCGGCGACGCTTTTGCGGCCGCCGCCGCGCTTGATATCAATGATCTCCTGGAACGGACCGGCCTGCCCACCATGCAGATCAGGGAGTTCTTCCGCCTGTTCGAGACGACGCCGAAAGTCGTGACGTGCTACAGCCAGGGCGTCAACCAATCCTCCTCCGGCACCGACAAGGTCAATGCCATCCTCAACTGCCACCTGGCGACCGGCCGCATCGGCCGCCCCGGCATGGGACCGTTTTCGCTGACCGGCCAGCCGAACGCCATGGGCGGGCGCGAAGTCGGCGGTCTCGCCAATATGCTTGCCGCCCATATGGCGATCGAGAATGCCGAAGACCGGGACCGTGTACAGCGCTTCTGGAACTCGCCAGTCATCGCCGCGAAACCCGGCCTGAAGGCGGTCGACATGTTCCAAGCCGTGGCCGAGGGGCGCATCAAGGCGCTCTGGATCATGGCCACCAATCCCGTCGTCTCGATGCCGGATGCCGACAGCGTCGAAAGCGCGATCGCCGCCTGTCCCTTCGTCGTCGTGTCGGACATCCTCAAAGAGACGGATACGACCCGGCACGCAGATGTGCTTCTGCCCTCGCTCGGCTGGGGCGAGAAGGACGGCACCGTCACCAATTCCGAACGGCGCATTTCAAGGCAACGGCCGTTTCTCGACATTCCCGGCGATGCAAGGGCCGACTGGTGGCAGCTTGCGGAGGTCGGACGCCGCATGGGATTTGCCGCCGCCTTCGAATTTGATGCGCCGGACGCAATCTTTGCGGAGCACGCCGCGCTTTCCGCCTTCGAAAATAACGGCAGCCGCGACTTCGACATCGGCGCGCGCGCCGGCATAAACGGCGGCGCCTACGACGAACTATCGCCCTTCCAGTGGCCGCAGGCGGCAGGGACAGAACCCAGCATCACCCGTTTCTTCGCCGAGGGTGGTTTCTTCCATCCTGATGGCAAGGCGCGCTTCGTCGCGGTCAAACCGCCCGCAACTGATCGCACCAATGCCGAATACCCCTTCACCCTGAATACCGGGCGCATCCGCGACCAGTGGCACACGATGACGCGAACCGGAAAGAGCGCGCGGCTTTCCGCCCATATCGCCGAACCCTTTGCCGAGATCCATCCGCGCGACGCGATCGAGGCCGGTATATCAAGCGCGGGCCTCGTCGAGATCGACAGCCCGCACGGCAAGGCAATCGTCAGGGCGCTGGTGACCGATCGCCAGGCACGCGGCGGCATCTTTGCGCCGATGCACTGGAACGACCAGTTTGCTGCAAAAGCACGAATCGACGCCGTGGTCGCGCCGATCACCGATCCCGTTTCCGGTCAACCGGCGTCGAAAAACGTTGCCGTCGCCGTCCGGCCCTTCCCCGCCACCCATTACGGTTTCGCCGTCTCCGCCACAAAACCTGCCACGCCTGACGCGGCCTATTGGGCGCTGGCAAAGGCCGCCGGCGGCTGGCGGCTGGAGCTTGCCTTCGCTGAAACCGTCGAAGACTGGACGGCCTGGTGCCGGGCGGTTTTCGCCATTCCGGCCGAGATCGAACCGCTTGGTTATGCCGACCGGCAATCCGGCGACCTCAGGCTTGCCTTCTTCGATGGCGAGGTCCTGCTTGCCGCGCTGTTTCTCGCCCGCGAGCCCGTCGCTGTCGCGCGCAACTGGGCGATCTCGCAGCTCTCAGCCTCGCATGGCGACCTCAGGAAACGCTTTGCGCTCGTTGCGGGTCGTCCCGGCGCCGGCAGGCCGGATCCGGGCGCCACCGTCTGCTCCTGCTTCAGTGTCGGGGTCAACCAGATCGCTGCTGCCGTGCGCGGCGGATGTCACAGCGTCGAGGCGGTCGGCAAGGAAACCAGCGCTGGAACCAATTGCGGCTCCTGCCGCAGCGAAATCGGCAGCATCATCGATCGCTGTCTTGCCGCAGCCGCGGAGTGAACCGCACAAAGACAAGCAGGACGCAGCCGGAGCACTGTCAGGCCGCGTTTGGGACGATCAGCATCCTGTGATCGGGGGAGATGCGGACCGATATCTCGTCATAGGATGAGAGGGTCGGGTGCGGCGTCTCCATCTTGTGGTGATGTGTTGCCGTGATGACCATGACATCGGCACCCGCCGCCTCGCCGGCAGTGATGCCGGCTGCGACATCCTCGAACACCAGGCAATCCTGGGTGCTGACGCCGAGGCGCTCGGCTCCGAGAATATAACATTGCGGGTCGGGTTTTCCGACCTTCACGTCCTCAGCCGTCACCATGAATCTCGGCACCGGCAAGCCTGCCGCCTCCAGCCGCCGGTGAGCAAGGCGCAACGGCGAGGAGGTGACGATCGCCCAGCGATCCGGGGGCAGTGAACTCAGAAAGGTCGCGGCGCCGGGAATGGGCACGACATCGCTGACATCGGCGATTTCGGCCTCGGTCACCAGCTTCGATTCATGTTCGGGATCGACTCCAGGCAGGTTCAGCCGGGTGATCGTGTCAATGCCGCGCGATCCATGCATCTTCGGTAGAAAGGTGGCGACATCGAGCCCGTGACGCCTTGCCCAGTCGCTCCATACACGCTCGGCCGCACGGATCGAATTGAGGATGGTGCCGTCCATATCGAACAGGAAGGCGGCATAGGGCTTCTCGAAGCCGTGGGGCATCGGCATAGACAAAAGGCTGATCCTTCAGGGAAAGAGTCGAACGGTGGTCGCTATCGCGATGAAACGGCAAATCATCGGGTTTTGCAAGCTTTCGGGAATGGCGGTGACGCCTCCCGACCGCCTTCACCAGCATCGGCCCGAAAATCGGAATCGATTTTCGGAAAGCACGATGCGAGGATTGAAAGAGTTAGAGCGTCCTGTGTGCGTCCGAAAGGACGCACGGCGCTCTAAAAAGCCGCAGTACCAGAGGTGACGATCACGTCGCACGAAAGCCGGAGGCCGATCGGGTCGTGGCAGAGGTCATCGGCACCATCGGCGAGTTCCAGTGCGGCCGAAGCATCGGCGCGCAGGTAGGCTTGCGTCGCCGGATCGACGCGCATCGGAGCGGCGGTCCAGAGCGAGGGACGGCTGACGTCGATCGCTGAAATTTTAGCCTTGTCATTCCTGACGGCGTAGGAGGCGACCGCCATGCCACTCATCGTCAAGGTAAGTGCAAGTGCGATCTGGAGACCGAGATCTGCGGCTTCGCGAAAGGAGATGAACATAGCGGCCTCATGCCACGGTTTTTTAGTATCTCCGCATGCAAGTAGGACATGTGCTGGCGCCGATCCAGCGACATCGCCCGTTAAGGTTTACGCATAACCATGCCGGGTATGCCGCGAGGCTTGAATGCAGGTTGTCGGCAAATTTCGGAACAATGATTCCATCAGGAAGTTACCCCTGGGTCATCCAAGATGAAAATCAAAGGAGGATATACTATGACTAAATCCCTCATCGCCGCTTCGCTGCTTGCCATCGGCATGGCGTCGTCGGCCTTTGCCCAATCGAACCCGAGTCCGATCGGGCCAACGAATGGCGGCTCGACTGATCCGAGTTCGGGTACCTATTCATCCGACTACACCAACGATGACAACGGTATTCGTCCGGTACCCAACTCGCCGGTCGATCCGATGACGACACAGAGCATCGGCCGACCACAGACGATGGAGTGCCCCGGCATGCCGCAACAGATGTCCGGCGTCGACACGCGCGGCGGCCAGAGCGGCGCATCGATTAGCGAAGCCTGCCGCGAATACGACAGCTAAAGCGCGTAGCGATCTTTCAGATTCGCTTCTCGCGCTTTAGGTCTTTGTTTTTACGCATGTCGTTGTCGCAAAACCGCTGCACACTTTGCGCGACATGCTTTAAAGCGACAGACTGCCGCTCTCAGAAAAAGGCCGGTTCACACCGGCCTTTTTCATGCCGCCGACAGCCGTGAAAGCTTTTTTCCCGCCAGATGAAACTTTTGATCCGGGCATTCCGTACACCCGTAGCAGATTGCAAACAACACAAGCGGGGCACGGCTTTATTGGCAAAGGACGCGGCAAAACCTGTTATCCTCTGGTTTCGCAAGGACCTGCGCCTTGACGACAATCAGGCACTCACCGCCGGCCATCGCTCCGGACGGCCGATCATCCCGCTCTATATTAGAGAACCGGCGGTGGCAGGCACCGGTCCGCTGGGTGCTGCACAGGCCTGGTGGCTGCATCATTCGCTGGAAGCGCTGAACGGGTCGCTGCGCAAGCGGCATGGACGGCTGGTGCTTGCAAGCGGCGAGGCGCTCGAAGTGCTCTGCGCCTTTATCAGGGAGAGCGGTGCCGAAGCCGTCTTCTGGAACCGCCGCTACGATCCAGCCGGAATCTCCATAGACGCCCGTATCAAGCACGAACTGGAAAAGCAGGCGATCGAGGCAAGAAGCTTCGGCGGCCAGCTGCTGCACGAACCTTCCCGGCTGATGACCGGCAACGGCACGCCCTATCGCGTCTACACGCCATTCTGGCGCGCACTGGAGGGCGACGGCGAACCGGAGCCACCGCTGGAGGCGCCGGCGAAACTACGGCTGACATCGCAACTTCCGAAATCGGAAATGCTGGAGAGCTGGAAGCTGCTTCCGACGAAACCGGACTGGGCAGGCGATTTCACCGATCTCTGGACACCCGGCGAAGATGGCGCGCACGAAAAGTTACGTGCCTTCGTCGAAGACGCGCTCGACGGCTATAAGGAAAACCGAGACTATCCAGCGAGGCCGGCGACGTCGATGCTGTCGCCGCATCTGGCGCTGGGCGAAATATCCCCTGCCCGCATCTGGGATGCCACACGCGGCCTGTCGCAATGGGTGCCGGCGGCCGACATCGTGCATTTTCGCAAGGAGATCGCCTGGCGCGAATTTTCCTATCACCTGCTTTTCCATTTCCCGCGTCTTGCCTCCGCCAACTGGAACGATCGTTTCGACGGCTTCGAATGGCGCAACGACGGCGGGGATTTGGAGGCGTGGCGCCGCGGCATGACCGGCTATCCGATCGTCGATGCCGGCATGCGCCAGCTTTGGCGCCATGGCTGGATGCACAATCGCGTGCGCATGATCGTCGCCTCCTTCCTCATCAAGGATCTGATGATCGATTGGCGCCGGGGCGAAGCCTGGTTCCGGGATACGCTCGTTGATGCCGATCCCGCCAACAATGCCGCAAGCTGGCAATGGGTGGCGGGATCGGGAGCCGATGCCTCGCCATTTTTCCGCATCTTCAATCCGGTCCTGCAGGGCGAAAAATTCGATCCCGACGGCGACTATGCCAGGACCTATGTGCCGGAGCTTCGAGAGCTCGGGGCAAAATACATCCACCGGCCGTTCGAAGCGCCGACGAGCATGCTCGACGAGGCCGGCATCACGCTTGGCCAAACCTATCCAAAACCGATTATCGATCACGCGAGCGCCCGCAACCGGGCGCTCGCCGCCTACAACGCAACAAGGGATGCCGCATGAACGCACACTTCCGTCCCGCTCCACGCCGGCTGAGGATCGCCGTCATCGGCTCCGGCATCTCGGGCGCCTCCGCAGCCTGGGCGCTGTGTCAGGTGCATGACGTTACGCTGTATGAAAACAAGGCGCGGGCCGGAGGCCATACGGCGACGGTCGACGTGGATTACGACGGGGTTCAAATTGCGGTCGATACCGGCTTCATCGTCTATAACGAGCAGAATTATCCCAATCTGACGGCGTTGTTTGCCGAGCTCGGCATCGCGACGCATGCAAGCGATATGAGCTTTTCACTCTCGCTCGACCGCGGCAAACTGGAATGGAGCGGCGGCGGACTGTCCTCGATCTTCGCGCAGAAGCGCAACCTGCTGCGGCCCTCGTTCTTGTGGATGATCCGCGAGATCCTCCGCTTCAACCGCACCTGCCTCGAAGATCGCACCGCCGGTCATCTCGCCTCGCGCTCGATCGGCGATTATCTCGACTGGCGCGGCTTCTCGCCCGGTTTCACCAACAACTATCTCGTGCCGATGGCGGCGGCGATCTGGTCGACACCATCAGCACGCATGCTGCAGTTTCCCGCCGAGCAGTTCGTCAATTTCTTCGACAATCACCGGCTGATCTATCGCCGCCAGCACCAGTGGCGCACGGTGACCGGCGGCAGCCGCACCTATCTCGACCAGCTGCTTCGGCCGCTCGGCGAACGCGTGAAACTCTCCTGCGGCGTGCGCGGGGTCATCCGCTCCGAGTGCGGCGTCACGATTATCGACGAAACGGGTAGCGAACATCCGTTCGACAAGGTGATCTTCGCCTGCCACAGCGATCAGACAGCCCGCCTGCTCGTCGATGCCACCGATCTGGAAAGCAGGCTGTTTGCTGCCATTCCCTATCAGCCGAACCGCGTCGTCCTGCATCGCGACCAATCGCTGATGCCGAAGCGGCGCAAGGTTTGGGCCTCATGGAACTATCTCCGTTCCAGCCGTGAAGATGGAAACGCGGACGTCGCCGTGACTTACTGGATGAACCGGCTGCAGGGCATCGACGAAAAATTCCCACTATTCGTGACCCTCAACCCCGACCGCGAGCCAGACCCCCGTAAGGTGTTTGCCGAATTCATCTATGAACATCCCCAGTTCTCGGCGGAAGCCATGGCCGCGCAGCGGGCGCTTGTCACCATCCAGGGACAAGATAATTGCTATTTCGCCGGCGCCTGGACGGGGTACGGATTCCACGAGGATGGTCTCGTTTCCGGTCTGGCGGCGGCGGCGGCCCTGGGCGGGATCATACCCTGGCGAACTGCCCGAACCTCGTGGGAACCCCAATCGGATGCGGCGGCATGACAGGGCGCGGCGAAAAACGTGGCATGAACGCGGTAGCCAACGGTCCCCCACCGAATACGGCAGCCGCGCTCTATGTCGGCGAGATCATGCACCAACGGATGAAGCCGTTTGGGCATCGCTTCCGCTACCGCGTCTTCTCGCTGCTTGTCGATCTCGACAGGCTGGACGAGGCCGGCGGGCTATCGATGCTGTTTTCCATCAACGGGCGCAATCTCGTCTCGTTTCACGAGAAGGACCATGCCAAAATCGGGGACACGTCTCTGCGCGCCTATGCCGACCGGCTGCTCGCCGAGGCGGGGCTCGACCGCGCGGAGAGGATCCTGCTCGTCTGCTATCCCCGAATTCTCGGCTATGTCTTCAACCCGCTTTCCGTCTATCACGCCTATGATGCCGGTGGCGCAGTCGTCGCGATGATCTACGAAGTGCGCAATACTTTCGGCGAGCGGCACAGCTATATCTGCCCCGTCGACCATGGGGAGATGTCGGAAAGCGGGCTTCGCCAGAGCTGCGACAAGCTCTTCCACGTCTCGCCCTTTATCGGCATGGCGGCGCGCTATCATTTCCGCATGCTGCCGCCCGGTAAAGAGATCCGCTGGCGCATCCTTGAAACAGATAGTGAAGGACCGCTGCTCTCGGCGACATTTTCCGGACGGCAGGTGCCTTTGACAAACGCTTCGCTGCTGGGCTTGACGGCGCGCATACCCTTCCTCACTTTCAAGATCATGACCGGGATCCATTGGGAAGCACTCAAATTGTGGCTGAAGGGCGCGCGGTATGTCAGGCGTCCTGCGCCCCCGCCTGAAGTCAGCGTCCGCCAAACCCGCCCGCTTGCGGAAGCAGCGGAATGACATTAGCGTTCGATGCAATGGCCGGGGGGCGGCCGCGCGTATCATCAAGGGTGGCTTCGTCCCTAACCGGCAGGAAAATGCTGGAGGAGGAGGAGAAATGAGCAAGGCGCAGGACTGGAATCTGCTGGCTCGTGATGCGGTGACGCTGACGGCCGAAAACATGTCCCGCATGGTGATGGGTCTGCCCTTCAAGGCGAAGCTGGCGCTGCGCGGACTTCTGCGCATGCAACACGGTTCACTTGCCGTCACCCTCCCCGACGGCCGCAGGCTGCTGATCGAGGGCAAGCAGCCCGGGCCGAAGGCGGCGCTCAGCCTCAACAATTGGAACCTTGCCTACCGGGCGCTGACGAGCGGCACGATCGGGGTCGCCGAAACCTATATGGACGGCGATTGGGACAGCCCCGACATCGCCGCCTTCCTCGAACTCTTCCTCGTCAACGGCGAGGCCGCGTTCAGCTATGCGCATGGCAAGGGCGGTCTTGGCCGCCTCTTCGAGCGCGTCCGCCATTGGATGAACGCCAATACCAAAACGGGCTCGAAGCGCAACATTTCCGCCCATTACGATCTTGGCAACGATTTCTACAGGGAATGGCTCGATCCGAGCATGACCTATTCCTCTGCACTCTATTCCACCGGCGCCAACGATCTGCAATCGGCCCAGAACGCCAAATACCGGGCGCTTGCCGAGGCGACCGGCATCGGGCCCGGCGACCATGTGCTGGAGATCGGCTGCGGCTGGGGCGGTTTTGCCGAATTTGCCGCAAGCGAGCTGAACTGCAAGGTGACGGGGCTGACGATCAGCCGCGAGCAGCTCGCCTTTGCCGAGGAGCGCATCCACAAGGCCGGCCTCGATGATCGCGTGGAATTCCGCTTCCAGGATTACCGCGATGAAGCAGGGCTCTACGACCGGATCGTCTCGATCGAGATGTTCGAAGCGGTCGGCGAGAAATACTGGCCGTCCTATTTCTCCAAGCTCAGGCAATGTCTGAAGCCGGGCGGCAAGGCAGGCCTTCAGATCATCACGATCAAGGACGAGTCCTTCGACCAGTATCGCAGCAACCCCGACTTCATTCAGAAATATGTCTTTCCCGGCGGTATGCTGCCGACTCGCAATCATCTGGCCGAACTTGCCGGCAAGGTCGATCTGTCGCTGGTCAAGGATTTCGGCTTCGGGCTCGACTACGCCCGTACGCTCGCCGAATGGCGCGAGCGTTTCTGGTCGGTCTGGGAACGCATCCGCCCGATGGGCTTCGACGAGCGTTTCAAGCGGCTCTGGGAATTCTATCTGTTCTATTGCGAGGCCGGCTTCCGTGCCCGCAATATCGATGTGCGCCAGGTCGTGTTCTCGCGCCGTTGATCATTCCGCCGCATGCGGTGTCACCGGGTGGCGACCAGTCGATGGCGGCCGCTCCCGCCAGCCGGTCACGCGGTTCACCAACGTGAAATAAACGCTATAGGGGAGCAGGCGCGCGAGCTTCAGCATGGTGGTGAAGCGCTTCGGAAACGTGATCTCGAAGGCCTGCGATTTCAACCCGGCGGCAATCTCCCGGGCGGCCTCCTCGACCGATACCAGCGATGGCATCGGAAAGGCATTCTTCCTCGTTGCCGGCGTATCGACGAAGCCCGGGCAGACGAGCTGGATGCGGATGCCCATCTTGTCGAGATCGAACTTCAGGCTTTCGGCCATATTGATCAGCGCCGCCTTGGTAGCGCCATAGGCAGCCCCCGTCGGCAGGCCGCCATAGCCGGTGACGGAGGAAACGATGGCGATCTGTCCCTGCCCTTTCGCCTTCATATGGCGGATCGCCGGCAGCAGACAGTTGACGACGCCGGAAAGATTGACGGCAAAGCTCTTCTCGAAATCGGTGCGGTTCAGATCCTCGGCATGGACGGGCAGGTAGACGCCGGCATTGAGGATCGCCATGGCAAGCGTGCCGTGCTCATATTCTATGGAGGCTATGACATGTTCCATGTCCTCGGCATTGGTGACGTCGCCGTCGAGCACAATGATACTGCCCGAGAGGCCATTGGCTTCGGCTTGCAGTTCGACCAGCTTTTCGTGGCTTCTGGCCGTGACGGCGACCTTGTATCCTTCGCCGGCGAGCCTCAGTGCAAGCGCCCGGCCGATGCCTGAACTCGCACCCGAAATCCAGACGATTCCATGTTCGGGATGGGCAATGAAATCACGCATGACATGTTCCTCCGGGCTGCCTGATCAAATGCGAAAACAGGTCCGGAAGTTCCTCAACCCCTCCGGATTTACGGCTCTATCACACTATTGTGGCTGCTTTCAGCCGATCAGGTCGCCGATCATCTGGCGGAAGGATCCGGTGAGCTTGACCGGTCCGTCCGAAACGGCAAAGGCGATGCAAGGCCTGTCCTTTTCGGCGACCGGCCGGTGGTCGACCGTCTCGTCGGCAATGGAGATGTCGCCGGGGCCGAAACGGCCGCGTTCATCGTTGAAGGCGCCGTCGAGGATGAGGATCAGTTCCATGCCTTTGTGGGTGTGCGCCGGCAAGGCGCGGCCCGGCCGGATCCACATCAGGCTGACCTCGCAGCCATCCACGTCGAGCGAATATTCCTTAAAACCGGGCAACCGCCGGCGCCAGGGCACATCCTCGGCCTCGAAGCCCAAGAGGGCGCGCAACGCTTGCGGAAACAGCGCGTTTTCCGGTCGCGCGACCGTCCGCGGCGCCGTGACGGGAGACGCAGAGGAAAAGATCGCCGCAAGCCGCCCGTCGCGATCGTCAATGGCGGCTTCAGGCGCGTTTTCCAGAGCTTCGCCTGCCAGCAGCTCAAGGCTGTTCACCAGGCTGCGATTGTCCGGTTTCATTTCGAGATGAGACTGCACCAGCACACGCGCCGGCTCGGGCAAGGAGCCGGCAACATAATGCGCCATCAATGCATCGATCGTGTCGATCTGCTCGTGAACCATGTCGGTTTCGGTCACGCCCTGTTGCCGCGCTCCGTTTTCGCTTTGTCGTCATCCGTACGGGGAAAGTCAATCTTCGGATCACCCCTCACACGGCGGGATTGCGGGCCATGCGTCATTTCGGAGGAGGAAAGCCAAATTTTATCGCGGCCGACAGAGGTGTGGAATAGCTTTTCTTGCCAACTCAGCCTTGTGAAGGGAAAAGACCGTTCCTAAAGTAAGAGTTCGAATAGAGGCAGATTCCATGACCTTCCACCCCTCCGTCCTTGAAGCCATCGGCAACACGCCCCTGATCAAACTCAAGGGTGCCTCAGAGGCGACCGGCTGCACCATTCTCGGCAAGGCGGAGTTCCTGAACCCCGGCCAGTCGGTCAAGGATCGCGCCGCGCTCTACATCATCCGCGACGCAGAGCGGAAGGGATTGCTTCGTCCGGGCGGAGTCATCGTCGAGGGCACGGCCGGCAATACCGGCATCGGCTTGACGCTGGTCGCCAAGGCGCTCGGTTACCGCACCGTCATCGTCATCCCGGAAACGCAGAGCCAGGAAAAGAAAGACGCGCTGAAGCTGCTCGGCGCCGAACTCGTCGAAGTGCCCGCCGTTCCCTACAAGAACCCGAACAACTACGTGAAGGTATCCGGGCGGCTGGCAGAGCAGCTGGCGAAGACCGAGCCGAACGGGGCGATCTGGGCAAACCAGTTCGACAACGTCGCCAACCGCCAGGCGCATGTCGAAACGACGGCAAAAGAAATCTGGAAAGACACCGACGGCAAGGTCGACGGCTTTATCTGCTCGGTCGGCTCCGGCGGCACGCTCGCAGGCGTGGCTGCCGGCCTCAAGGCTTTCAAGGCAGACGTCAAGATCGGCATCGCCGATCCCGATGGCGCCGCACTCTATGAATTCTACCAGAACGGCGCGCTGAAATCCGAGGGATCCTCGATCACCGAGGGCATCGGCCAGGGCCGCATCACCGCCAATCTCGAGGGCTTCACGCCTGACTATGCCTATCGGATCCCCGATGCCGAAGCACTTCCCTATCTCTTCGACCTCGTCGAGAACGAGGGCCTCTGCCTCGGCGGATCGACGGCGATCAACATTGCCGGCGCGGTCAACCTCGCCCGGGATCTCGGACCTGGTCACACGGTGGTGACGATCCTCTGCGATTACGGCAACCGCTATCAGTCAAAACTCTTCAACCCGGATTTCCTGACGTCGAAGGGGCTGCCCGTTCCGGGCTGGATGGCCAAGTCGCCCGATATCCACGTTCCCTACGAGCCGGTGTGAGACCCCATGCCCGTCAATGCCCTTTATCGTGACGACTTCTATCTCTCGACGTGCGAGGCGGTCGTCACCGCCGTTCACGAAGACGGGGGCATCGAACTGGACCAGACCTGCTTCTATGCGACATCAGGCGGCCAGCCCGGTGACACCGGAGAGTTCGAGCGCGCTGACGGCAGCAAGATCGCGCTCGGCCAGACGAAACATGGTCCGGGCAAGGATGTCATCATCCATGTGCCGCTCGAAGGTGCGCCACGGCCCGTGGTCGGCGAGACGCTGGTGCTGCATGTCGACTGGCCGCGCCGCTACAGGCTGATGCGCATGCACACGGCCTGCCACCTGCTTTCCGTGGTCTGCTCCTATCCGATCACCGGGGCTGCCGTCGGCGAGGAGGAAAGCCGCGTCGACTTCGACATGATCGAGACGATCGACAAGGACGCGGTGACGGCCAAGCTGATGGAACTGGTCGAGCAGAACCATCCGGTCACTCTGCAATGGATCACCGACGAGGAGCTTGTGGCCAATCCCGATATCGTCAAATCGAAGAACGTCCGCCCGCCGATTGGGCTCGGGCGCGTCAGCCTCGTCTGCATCGGCGAGAACTCCTCGATTGACAGCCAACCCTGCGGCGGCACACATGTCTCCGAGACTCAGGAAGTCGGCCGGATCCATATCGCCAAAATCGAGAAGAAGGGCAAAGAGAACCGGCGCTTCCGCATCCGCTTCGGCACGCCCGGCGACGAAGCCTGACCATCAAGGGAGACCATCATGAGTGAGACCAAGAGCCGTTTCGTCGTTTCGGCCGACTGGCTGCAGTCCGAGCTCGGCAAAGCTGACCTGCGAGTGCTGGACGCCTCCTTCTATCTGCCGGCGCAGAAGCGCGATGCCGATGCCGAATATGCGGCCGGCCATATTCCCGGCGCCATCCGCTTCGATCAGGACAAGATCGCCGACCATTCGACGTCGCTGCCGCACACGATCCCCTCGCCCGATTATTTCGCTGCCGAAGTCGGCCGGCTCGGCATCAGCGAGAATGATCGCATCGTCGTCTATGACGGTATCGGCCTGTTCGCCTCGCCGCGCGTCTGGTGGCTGTTCCGGGTGATGGGCGCGAAAAACGTCTTCGTTCTCGACGGCGGTCTCGACGGCTGGAAGGCCGAGGGCCGTCCGCTTGAAACCACGGCGTCCAATCATTTGCCGGCGACCTTTACGCCCAATTTCGATGAAAGCCGCGTGGTGACGCTAGATACGATGCGCGACATCGTCTCCAGCGCCGCGATGCAGATCGCCGATGCCCGCAGCGCCGGCCGCTTCGCAGCCGCCGAACCCGAACCGCGTGCCGGCATGCGCTCCGGCCATATGCCCGGCGCCCGCAGCCTGCCCTCCGGCGTCTTCGCCAACCAGGGCCGCTTCAAGTCGCTGCCCGAACTTAGGCAGACGATCGAGGATGCCGGCATCGATCTGTCCAAGCCTGTCGTCACCTCCTGCGGCTCGGGAATCACCGCCGCGATCATCACGCTCGCGCTGGAATCGCTTGGCCATCACGACAACAAGCTTTATGACGGCTCGTGGAGCGAATGGGGCAGCCGTGACGATACGCCCATCGTCACCGGTCCGCCGACGCCGGTCAAAGTCTGATCGCCATGGGAAAGGCACCCGCTTCGCTGAAAGCTCACATCACCCGGCTCGAAATGACGGCGCCGCCGAAGGCAAGCATGCCGGTGCCCGTCAATATCCAGACGGCGATCATGCGCGCTCCCGAGATCCCGCTGCCCTTCTACCGCTATCTCTACCGGCAGGTGGGCGCACGCTGGCAATGGGTGGATCGGTTACGTATGAGCGACGAGCAGCTTGCCGAGACGCTGAACGACAAGCGCAACAATATCAGCGTTCTCTACGTGAACGGCGCGCCCGCCGGCTTCTACGAATATTTCTGCGAAGACGAGGATATGATCGAGCTCAGCCATTTCGGCCTGATCGAACATGCGCTCGGTCTCGGCATCGGCAAGTGGTTCCTGCTGCAGGCGCTCTATGCCATCTGGTCGCTCAATCCGAAGCGGGTCACCACCACCACCAACAATCTCGACCATCCGCGCGCGCTGCAGCTCTACCAGATGTACGGCTTCTCCCCCGTTTCGACCGGCACCGGCATCGTCCGGCCGCTCAGCGACAAGGAGCTTCTGGAGATTGCGCGGAAAAGCTGACGGATGCCTTCCTGACGTAGGCAGAGCTGTTAACGCTGCGTCAGGCTGTTCGGGCGGCGCGGGTCGTTGCGGCGCTCGAAATCGAGAGTGCGGCCCGACTGTTCCTTCAGTTCCGCCACTTCCCGCCGCAGAGCCCTGAGCTCTTCCAGTATTTCCGCATTCTGTTGCGCCAGCAGCGCGAGATCGACATCGGGCATGGGCTTTTTCCTTTTCGTCATGCAGTTTTGCGGAATCCGATAGCAAATGCCAGCCATGTCGGCTTGGCCCAAAGCCGACATTCACGCTGAGCGGAAATCACCAGTAAAGCACGGGGGACTGTCGCCGTACCGGCGACCGGTGATCAGCCATGCGCGCGAATCGAATTGAATTCCGTGAGGTGTCTGGTGCGCCTCCAGCATGTCGAGCAGCCGCGCCCTTATTTCGGCTGTCGTGGCGGGACGATCGAGGGCGTTCTTCACATTTTCAAATGTCTGAATCGTCGCCAATGCAGTCTCGGGATCCGGACCGTAGAACACGGGTTCGTTGATTTCATGAAACTCGATGGCAGTGAACCCTGCCGTCTCGAGCAGTCCAGACGTTACCGAGGGTTCGCTTAGCGAAAAAGCTTTGCTGGCCGCAACCGGACCGGTTGAATCCGGGTCAAGCGCCTCATGTATGGCGGTCGCCCACTCATTGTGGTCTCTGTCCTGCCAGACCATGAAAATGAAACGTCCACCCGGACGTATGGCGTTGGCGATGTTGGCGAAAGCCACCGCCGGATCGGCGAAGAACATGACGCCAAATCGACTGATGCAAAGGTCGAATTCCGCATCTCCGAAGACATGGTTCTGTGCATCCGCCAGTTCGAACGTCGCATTGGGTAATCCCTCCTCGGCGCTGCGTCGGCGGGCAATCTCCAGCATCGTGGCGGACAGGTCTATCCCGTGCGCCCGTCCTGCTTCCGCAGCGCGAGCGGCGTCACGTGTGGTTTGTCCGGCGCCGCAACCGATATCGAGCACACGATCAGACCGCCCGACCGCGGCAGCGACCCGAAAATGGGCGTTATGGAGAGCAAGCTCGGCATCATAGAAGTCCGCGAAGTTCAATGCTGCTTCTTCAGCCATCATCTGTCCTCCAAACCGAAATTCGTGAGGCCGCCACCCAACGTACCCTCTCAAAACCGAGCAGCGGCCCGACCCTGTGCCACCCGATCGTGTACCACGGTATGAAGACGCCAAACATACCCGGCGCGGCGACGAGAGACGCGATCGAGCCGACGAGCAACGAGAAGAAAGCTGGTCCATGACAGGCGTCGACCCGCTTGGGGGCGACCCGTGGTGACCCGCTTTTGGCGCACTCCCGCAGTGTCTGAGGTTACGCGGAGGGTGGAAGCGTGCGGTTGCGAAGGAGGCATATTCCGCGTTTCGCTCGATCGCCCAATGCCTGCGGCGCGCAAGAATCGGGTGGCTTGCGCGTTGGTCGAGGTGCATGTCATGGCAATCACAAAGGAGATCTGCCATGACCGCCATTCGTTTTGTCGCGATGCCGACGGCCGACGCCGAACACCTCTGGAACGGCGGCCGCGACGCCTATGACAGGCGGCCCGAGACTATCGTTTCCGATGGTCCCGGTCATCCCTGCCGCCATTGTCTTGAAAATATCGATGTCGGCGAGGCGTTGCTGGTCTTCGCCTACCGGCCCTTCCCCGAGTTGCAGCCCTATGCCGAAACCGGCCCGGTCTTCCTGCACAAGCAGGCTTGTGCACGCTATGCCGCAGAAGAGATCATGCCGCCGGTACTGACGACGAGCCGTGACTTCATCGTCCGCGGCTACAGCGAGAACGACCGCATCGTCTACGGCACCGGCGCGGTGACTGCTATCGGCGATATTCCAGCCTATGGAGAGGATCTGCTGGCCCGGCCTGATATGGCCTATGTGCATGTGCGATCCGCGCGCAACAACTGCTTCCAATGCCGGATCGACAAGGTAAAGGCGCCGGCCCTGGTGGAGGCCGGTGCCTGACCTATAGTCAGCTAGCTTACGCTACGTTCAGCACGCTTTCCGGCGCGAAGGCCTCGTAGCCCAGCGCGTCGGCGACCGGCTTGCTGGTGATGCGGCCCTTGTGCACGTTGAGGCCGTTCCTCAGATGTTTGTCTTCGGCGATGGCGCGCAGGCCGCGATCGGCAAGCGCCAGGCCATGAACCAATGTGGCATTGTTCAGCGCGTGCGCCGAGGTGACCGGCACGGCACCCGGCATGTTGGCGACGCAATAATGCACGACGCCGTCGACTTCGTAAGTCGGATCGGAATGGGTCGTCGCATGCGAGGTCTCGAAGCAGCCGCCCTGGTCGATGGCGACGTCGACGATGACGGAGCCCTTCTTCATGCCGGACAGCATCTCGCGGGTAACGAGCTTCGGAGCGGCAGCACCCGGGATCAGCACGGCGCCGATAATGAGATCGGCCGAGAAGACTTCCTCCTCCAGCGCCTGGATGCTGGAATAACGCGTGTGGATACGGCCTGCGAAGATATCGTCGAGTTGGCGCAGGCGCGGCAGCGACTTGTCGAGGATGCTGACATCGGCGCCAAGGCCGGCAGCCATCCTGGCCGCATGCAGGCCGACGACGCCGCCACCGATGACCGCGACTTTGGCCGGCAACACGCCGGGTACGCCGCCAAGCAGGACACCAAGACCACCATTGGCCTTCTGCAGCGCGGTCGCTCCTGCCTGGATCGACAGGCGTCCGGCGACCTCCGACATCGGCGCCAGCAACGGCAGGCCGCCGCGCTCGTCGGTCACCGTCTCATAGGCGATCGCGGTGACGCCGGAGGCGATAAGGCCTTTGGTTTGTTCGGGATCCGGCGCCAGATGCAGATAGGTGTAGAGAAGCTGACCGTCGCGGAGCTGCGCCCATTCGGCGGGCTGCGGCTCCTTCACCTTGACGATCATGTCGCACTTTTCGAAGATATCCTTGGCGGAGGCGGCGATCTTGGCGCCGGCCGCGGCATAGGCGGCATCATCAGCGCCGATACCGACGCCCGCCTTGGTCTCCACCCAGACCTCGTGGCCGTGGGCAACATATTCGCGCACCGAAGCCGGCGTCAGGCCGACGCGATATTCATGATTTTTGATTTCCTTCGGGCAACCGACACGCATGCGCGTTCCTCTCATTTTATCTCCGCGGCCGCGGATTTTTTCAGATGAGGAATCCAACCATCAAGACAGTGAAATGTCCTTGCAAAGACGATTTGCGAAGACGCGATTTTTCGGTGATTATTGCGCTTCTTCTACCTTTCTTCGAAGGTTCTTCGAATGGCCAATCTCGATACCATCGATCTTGCGATTCTCCGGGCATTGCAGGCCAATGCCCGCATCACCAATGCCGAGCTTGCCGAAAGGATCGGATTGTCGCCTTCGGCCTGTTCGCGCCGGCTCGACATCTTGGAAAGAAGCGGCGTCATCGGCGGCTACCATGCGCGGCTTTCACACAAGGCGCTCGACTACAAGATGATCGCCATCGTGCATATCTCGCTCTCCGGCCAGTTCGCCAAGACCCTGGCGGAATTCGAGGCAGCGGTGAAGCTCTGCCCGAACGTGCTCGTCTGTTACCTGATGTCGGGCGAATACGACTATATCCTCAGGGTCGCAGCCCGCGACCTCGAGGACTATGAGCGCATTCACCGCGACTGGCTGTCGGCTCTGCCCCACGTGGTCAAGATCAATTCGAGCTTCGCGCTCAGAGAAATCATCGACAAGCCGAATGTCGGCCTTTGAGGCCTTGCATCTTTGCCGAAAGCCTGCCCAGACTTTCGATGCGCGCAAGCGTTTCCCCACTACAGCGCTGCGCGTCTTTTCAGACGCGCAGAGGACGCTGTAACACTTTGGACTTCTGCATAATTTCATCCTTAAATCGGAATCGATTAAGGGTGAAATTATGCAGTAATGGCAAATCATGACATCGAAGACCCAAGGCTATATTTTCGCGCTGCTGGCGATCACCATCTTCTCCCTGCAGGATGCCATCTCGAAACATCTGGCGACGGCCTATCCGCCAATCTTCGTGACGATGATCCGCTACTGGGCCTTTGCGCTTTTCACAATCATCCTCGCTGCGAAGATGCGCGGCGGCATCAAGGCGACGGCCCGCACCAAACGACCTCTCCTGCAGGTGACCCGCGGCGTGCTGCTTGCCGTCCAGGTGGTTCTGGCCATCACCTGCTTTGCGATGATCGGCCTTGCCCGTTCACAGGCGATCTTTTCCGCGACGCCGATCCTGATCGCGCTGCTGGCTATGCCGATCCTCGGCGAGCGGGTCGGGTGGCGGCGATGGGCAGCGATCGGCGCCGGACTTTTCGGGGTGCTGCTGATCCTCAAGCCGGAAGGCGAATTTTTCGACGTGAAGCTGCTTCTCGCCGTCATTTCCTGCTTCAACTTCGCCTTCTACGTTATCGCCACCCGTCTGGTCAGCCGCGACGATTCGTCGATGACCAGCTTCTTCTATACCGGCGTTGTCGGCGGCGTCACGATGACGCTCATCGGACCGTTCTACTGGAGCTGGATGTCGTCGGGTGACTGGGGCTGGATGGCGCTCGTCTGCGTCACCAGCATTTCCAGCCATTATTTCCTGATCCGCGCCTATGATGTTCTCGATGCCGCCGCCGTCCAGCCGCTGACCTATCTGTCACTTGTCTACGCCTCGGTCATCGGCATGGCGGTCTATGACGAAACGCTCAGTCTCAACACGATCATCGGTTCGATCATCGTGGTTGCTGCCGGCATTTTCACCGTCTGGCGCGAGCATATGGTCGGAAGCAGGGTCACTGCTGCCAATTGATGTTTCACTGCAATTTTAGCCAAGCCCCTAAAACCATTTCAATTTTCCGGCGCTATGCTCCCTCGCTATACCAAGGGAGACAGTATGACCCGCAACTTGAAAATCACGGCCCGGAAGACCGATCGGAAACACTGCCGCGTTTTCGGCCATGTCAAATATCTGAACAGCCAGGTGGATGCCCGCATCCTCGACTTATCGCCGACCGGTGCCGCCCTGGAGATGAAGGGGCCGCTCCATGCCGCCTCAGGCAGCAAGGTGCGCATCGAGGCCGAAAACCTCGGGCTGCTCGAAGGCATCATCCGCTGGAAGCATAATGGCCGCGTCGGCATCCAGTTCGACGTGAATTCGAATGCACGGGCGCAGATCTCCTCCTATTTCCGCTTTTTCCATAAGGAAGTACGGCCCGTGCTGGCGACCCGCCCGTTGACGATATCAGGTGCCAAAGGCGACCGGACGCCTCACTTGGCGACATCGACACTGAAATCGTAGGGCTGCACCGCCTTTGCCCCGAAGGAGCGGCTGAGATCGTTCCAGTAGCTGCGGTTGACGTTGACGTCGAGGGTGACCGAGCCTTGCGTCTGTGGCAGCCTGGCGCCGAGGTCCCTGACGTTGACCGTGGCGGTATTGGCGTTGGCGCCGGACAGCAGGATCGTTTCCGTGCCAAGTGGCACGTTAACTGCGCCGGGCGCCTGGCTGCTCGAGAGCGGCTCGCTTGATATGATCTGGCCGTCTCCACCAAGGAACTTGATATCGCAGGTCTGGCATTCGCCCTGCGTCCAGCCGGGATTGACCTTCAACTCGACCCGCGGCGGCAGCGAACGAGTGCCATCCTGAGCATGGGCGACGCCGACGATGCCGAACAGGCTGGCGGCCGAGCTGACCTCGATCGGCCTCGGGTTGGCTGCACTCCCCTGTGCAGCGGCCATGATCAGAGCCGGTGCGCCGATGCCAAGAAGAAGCGCCTTCTGCAACTGCTGTTCGCGATAGATCAGGGCGATAGCGCCGCCGATAATGAAGAAGACGACGATGGCGGCAAGCGCGCAGGCAACCGAAATCCAAGGGTTTGCCGTCGTCGTCAGCCATTTCTCCACATCGCCGCTGTAGAGCGCCTGCGCCTTATCGACCAGACTGGGTGCGATGCCTCCGAAACCTCCGACCAAAGCGATAACGACCTTGTTCATAATGCCATCTCCCCAATGGTTCCAGCTGTTACCACTGTACCATAAATTGCATTTCACGACCATGCCGCTTTCCCGCTGGATTGTTTTGCCGTTCTGTCATTTTCACGGTGTACTCCTCGGCAAATCGTCCTAATTCTGACGGGCCGGACGATGCATGATCCCTACTAGGAGAATTTCCATGTCTTCCATTTTCGATGTTGGCGCGATGAGCCGCCGTTCCCTGCTCGGCGGCCTCGCCGCCACTTCCGCCTTGGTGCTGTTGCACCCTTTCAGCGCGCGCGCCAGCGCCAACCAGGCCCATCTCAGGCTGATGGAAACGACCGACATTCACGTCAACGTCTTCCCCTATGACTATTATGCCGACAAGCCGAACGACACGATGGGCCTGTCGCGCACCGGGACGATTATCGACAACATCCGCGTGGAAGCTGTCAACTCGCTGCTGATCGACAATGGCGACGTGCTGCAGGGCAATCCGATGGGCGATTACATGGCCTATCAGCACGGCATGAAGGACGGCGACGTCCATCCGGTGATCAAGGCGATGAACACGCTCGGCTATACGGTCGGCACGCTCGGCAATCACGAGTTCAACTACGGCCTCGACTTCATGTTCAAGGTACTGGCAGGCGCAAACTTCCCCTTCGTCTGCGCCAACCTGACCAAGGGCCAGCTCGCCTCGGACCCGAAGCAGGACGATCTCTTCTTCAAACCCTACATCATCGTCGAAAAGCAGATCAAGGACGGCGCCGGCAACGAAAGCCCCGTCAAGATCGGCTTCATCGGCTTCGTGCCGCCGCAGATCATGCTCTGGGACATCAAGAACCTCGAAGGCAAGGCGCAGACGCGCGACATCGTCGAGGCCGCCAAGGCCTGGGTTCCCGCCATGAAGGAAGCCGGCGCCGATATCGTCATTGCGCTCTCGCATTCCGGCATCGACGGCAGCGCACCGTCCGAAAAGATGGAAAACGCCTCGCTGCATCTCGCCGCCGTCGATGGGATCGACGCGATCTTCACCGGCCACCAGCACCTCGTCTTCCCCGGCCCGAAGAGCTGGGACGGTGTGGCCAATGCCGACCCAGTCAAGGGCACGCTGCACGGCAAGCCCGCCGTGATGGCCGGCTTCTGGGGCTCACATCTCGGCCTTATCGACCTGCTGCTCGAAAAGGACGGCAACAGCTGGAAGATCGTCGATTTCACCGCGGAAGCACGGCCGATCTTCCATCGCGACGACAAGAAGAAAGTGGTTGCCGACTACGCCGACAAGAAGGAAGTGGTCGAGGCCGCCAAGGCCGAGCACGAGGCGACGCTTGCCTATGTCCGCACCCCGGTCGGCAAGACCTCCGCACCGCTCTACTCCTACTTCGCGCTGGTTGCCGACGATCCCTCGGTGCAGGTCGTCAGCCAAGCCCAGACCTGGTACATCAAGCAGATGCTCGCCGACACCGAGTTCAAGGACCTGCCGGTGCTTTCGGCGGCGGCCCCCTTCAAGGCCGGCGGTCGCGGCGGCGCCGACTACTATACCGACGTGCCGGCCGGCGATATCGCCATCAAGAACGTAGCCGACCTCTATCTCTACCCGAACACGGTGCAGGCCGTTGCCATCACCGGCGCAGAGGTGAAAAACTGGCTCGAAATGTCGGCCGGCATGTTCAATCACATCGAGGCCGGCTCGAAGGATGCAGCGCTGCTCAACAATGACTTTCCGTCCTACAATTTCGACGTGATCGACGGCGTCACCTACCAGATCGACCTGTCGCAGCCGCCGAAATATGATTCATCCGGCAAGCCGATCCATCCGGACGCCAACCGCATCCAGAACCTCGCCTTCAACGGCAAGCCGATCGATCCGGCTCAGAAGTTCGTCGTCGTCTCGAACAACTACCGCGCCGGCGGCGGCGGCAATTTCCCTGAGATCACCGCGGACAAGGTGATCTTCCAGGCGCCGGATACCAACCGCGACGTCATCGTCCGCTATATCCATGATCAGGGCACGATCAATCCGTCTGCCGACGCCAACTGGACCTTCAAGCCGCTCCCCGGCACGACCGCGACCTTCGAAAGCGGCCCGAAGGCGAAACAGTTCCTCGCCGAGCTCAAGAGCGTCAAGATCGAGGATGCCGGCGAAGGGGCAGACGGGTTCTCGAAGTTCAGGCTTGTTCTTTAGGCCGAGCACAATATCAGCGAAGGCGTGGCACTCGCGCCTTCGTCATTCGGCCGCAAGCGGCGTACCAGCTTCCTGCAGTTCCGCTATCTGAGCATGGAAATCGACTTGGCTCGGGCAGGCGGAAAGCCGCGTGCGGAACGCGTCGATCATCCAGGTGGCGGCAGGTCCGGGCGGGTTAGCGAGCTGACGGACCGAATATATGGGATACTCCCCCTGTTCGTAGGCATCCAGATCGAGATGGACGAGCCTGCCGCTCGTCAGATCGTCATGAATCACGGAAGCCGGAAGGCCGCCCCAGCCAAGGCCGGCCCTGATGAGCTGGTGCTTCGTTGCAATATCGCTGACGCGCCATGTCTTGTAGGAGAGAACGTTGAAATCGCGCCCCTTCGTCCGTCCCGATGCATCGGTGACGACGAGTTGCACTTCCTCGCGGACGTCGCCGAGCGTCAGTGGCCGGCCGATCCCGGCAAGCGGGTGGTTGCGCGCGGCAACGGGCAACATGAAGGAATGACCGATCCGCTCCGTGACGATCGAATCGTCCTGCTTGACGACCGCGCCACCAATCCCGATCGTCGCCTTGCCGCTGAGGACGAGATCCATGACCATTCCGAGCTCGCCGACATTGAGGCTTAACGAAACGGATGGAAACATCTCCCGGAATTCGCGGAGGACGTCCACCAGGGCTCGCGAAGGCACCATAACGCTGATCGCGACGGAAACCTCCGCTTCGAGCCCTTCTCTCAGGCTCTTGACGCGCGCCCGCATGACTTGCAGATCGCCCAGAATGCGCCGCGCATCCTCCAGCATCGCCTTGCCCGCCTCCGTCAGCTTCGGCTGACGCGCGCCGGAGCGCTCGAAAAGCGGGACTTCGAGCTGCGCCTCCAGATTGGCGATCGTATAGCTGACGACCGACTGCGCCCGGTTCAGCGCCCGCGAAGCGGCCGAGAAGCTACCGGTCTCGGCAACGGTCAGAAACACCTGCAATTGGTCCAGAGTGGGGTTTGGCAGCATCTTCTATCCATTCCATCGATAGTTTCGATCTACATTATCACCGTTTTTTCGATAGCAGGCCAGACCTATTTTCCTCATCGAGACTACGGCTCACCTCCCAGCAACGGGCCGTCAAATCCCATTCGAAAGGAAATGCACCATGTCGTCCATCCTGCTTCTGACGTCCAGCCCGCGTGCCGATTCTCTCTCGACGCCGATCGCTGTCGATCTCGCCGAAAAGCTGAAGAGCCAGAATCCGGGCAGCGTCGTCATTCGCCGCGACCTTGCCGCCAACCCGCTGCCGCATATCGATGACCTCTTCACCGGCGCGATCCGCAAGCCGCCCGAGGCCCGCACCGCTGAGGAAACCGTGGCCGTCAAGACCTCCGACGAGCTTGTCAACGAACTGCTCGCCGCCGATACGATCGTCATCAGCACCGGCCTCATCAACTTCAACATCTATTCGTCGCTGAAGACCTGGATCGACAACGTTGCCCGTGCCGGCCTGACCTTCAAGTACACGGAAAGCGGTCCGGTTGGCCTCGCAACCGGCAAGAAGGTTTACGTGGTGCTCGCTTCGGGCGGTGTCTATTCACAGGGCCCGGCCGTCGGCTTGAACCATGCCGTGCCGTACCTGAAGTCGGTTCTCGGCTTCCTCGGCATCAGCGATATCGAGACCATCTATGTCGAAGGCTTGGCCTTCGGTCCGGAAGCTGCCGAAAAGGCGATCGACGCCGCCAAGTCGCGCGTCCAGGAAATCGCACTGGCGGCCTGATTGGCTCCCAAATGCTTCACGGAACGGCCGGCCTTTGCCGGCCGTTTTTCATTTGTCGATATCGGCGACAAAATCCCGGACCGTCGCCAGGATTTCGGCCGAGAGTTCTTCATCGGACGAAATCCTGGCAAGGCCGACGCCGCCGGCCATCATCGCGAAGGCCATGATCGCCTTGCGGCGCCGTTCGCTATCGTCCGTTCCCGCAGCCTTGCTCGCCAGTGACGCGAAATTGCGCCTGAGCCCGTCCGTGGCGATCCCCCGCGCCGTCTCGCCGCTACGGGATATATCGGAGGTCAGCGCGGCAAAAGGGCAGCCCTCACCTGGATTGTCGCGATGATACGCGCTCACATAGCGATCGGCGACATCGGCAGCCGTCATCTCCGCCGGGTTCACCCCCTCGGCCTCCAGCTTGCGTCCCCATGAATCGAAAGCGGACTGGATCGCCTCGGCAACCAGATCGTCACGGGAGGCGAAATGCTTGTAGAAGCCGCCGACGGTCAATCCGGCCTCCTTCATCAGATCGGCGACGCCAATACCGTCGAGCCCCTCCTCGCGCAGCCGCTTCGACGCGATGTCGACAATCTTCTCGTGCGTCTTCTGTTTCTCCAACTGCGAACGCCCCATCGGACATCTCCCCGGCACCAATCGAATGAGCATGATGTCGGCCGAAAACCGCCTACACTTTTCGGCATCATGCTCCTCTTGACTCATGTGGATTATCATCATAATCCTTATAGATAACGATCATAATCCAGATCGTTGCCAATTCCAAGAGGAGCATGAATCATGCGTCTAAAAAACAAGGTCGCCCTGATTACCGGCGGAAACAGCGGCATCGGTCTTGCGACCGCAAGGGTCTTCATCGATGAGGGTGCCAAGGTGGTGATCACCGGCCGCAACCCGGAAACGCTCGCGGCTGCCGAAAAGGCGCTTGGGTCAGGCGTGCTGGCGCTGAAGGTCGACGTCACCGATGCCGCCGCCACCGAGAAGGCGTTTGCCGAAGCCGCCGCAAAGGTCGGCAAGTTCGACATCGTCTTCGCCAATGCCGGCATCGGCGGCGCGACGCCGCTCGGCGAGACATCGCCAGAGCAGTTCAACCAGATCATCAGTACCAATCTCACGGCGGTTTTCTTCACCGTGCAATCAGCCCTGTCGCATCTCAATGACGGCGCTTCGGTGATCCTCAACGGTTCGGTGCATGCCGTACTCGGCGCTCCCGGCTGGTCGGCCTATGCGGCGACCAAAGCGGCAGTCCGGGCAATGACGCGCAATATGGCATCCGAGCTCGCGCCGCGCGGCATCCGCGTCAATCAGGTAACGCCCGGCGGCACCAAGACGCCGATCTGGTCACCGATGGCCCAGACGGAAGATGCCATGTCGGCGCTCGAGGCCCGCATCGGCGGCATGAGCCCGCTCGGCCGCATGAGCGAAGCCGACGAAATCGCCAAGGCGGCGCTCTATCTGGCCTCGGATGATTCGGCCAATGTCACCGGCATCGAGATCACCGTCGACGGCGGCATGACGAGCGCGCCATCCGGCGCCAAGATCTTCCGCGCTGCCTGAATGAGTTTCAGCTGAGTTTCACCACGCCGGAGCGGCCGACGACGCAGTTGCGGCCGCTCTTCTTGGCTGCGTAGAGCCTGCCGTCGGCAGCCGTCAGCACGGCGGTGAAATCTACGCCGTCCTCATCGGCAGTCGCAACGCCGATACTGACCGTGACCGGCCTGTCATCCGGCGTCTTGACGCTGGTCGCGATCGTCCAACGCAGGCGCTCGGCAAGCAGCAGACCTTCCTCGTGGTCGGTGCCCGGACAGACGGCAACGAATTCCTCGCCGCCGAAGCGGAAGACGCGATCACTCGAGCGCAACGTCGTGCCCAATCGGGCGGCGATCGCCTTCAGCACCTCGTCGCCCTGGAGATGACCGTAGCCGTCATTGACATCCTTGAAGTGATCGGCGTCGATAATGAGGACGGTGGCGAATGACCCCTGCTTCAGTGCCTCGAGCAGCATCAGCGGCGCTTCCATTTCCATGCGCGTCCGATCGTAGACACCGGTCAGCATGTCGCGGCCGGTGCGCTCCAGCAGATCGTTGTAGCGCTCGCGGAACGTCAGGTCACCGAATACGTCGCTGATCGAACGTGCGGCCCCGGCTGCGCCGATACGGCGAATACGATATTCATAGAATGCGAACATCGCCGCGTAGAGGCAGACGGCAAGCATTTTCGCCTTCCATCCGCCCCAGAATGCGGCGATCGGCACATCCAGGAAGTAATGCAGTGCGGCGAAGAAACCGATCTGGTCGAAGGTCAGCAGCACGAAGCCCGAAATCAGGAAACGCAGGACGACGCGGCGGCGGAAGAAATCGCCGAGTTTTTCGTAAAGCAGGATGATGCCGAGCGAATCGACATAGAGCAGCGCCGTGCCCCAGACCATCAGCCAGCCCATCTCCTTGAGGAAGTCGACGTCGGGCGTGTGGTTGGTTGATATCTGCAGCGGCTGGTGCAGTTGCAGCACCCAGGCAATACCGACGGTGAGCAGGTTGCCGAGGAAGAGGCCGTAGATCGGCTGGCGCACCGTCGCAGCATCCTCCTGCAGGTAAAGCATCAGGATCATCATCAGCTTGCCGGAGAAGAAGACGGATGAGCCCGGCGACACATCCCCGAACGGCAGCGAGACATAGAAGACCGCCGCCAGATAGGTCTCCATGAAATGCATGACGCCGAGCGCCGTCAGGAAAACCCCGAGACCGAGCCGATGACGGAAATGCAGAAGGGTTACCATCAGCACGAAATAGGCGATGGCTTCGACGACGAAGAGAAGGAGGTTGAGTGTCTCCATCATGAGACCTCGGCTCCGGACGTTCGGCCTCCTGCTGGCGCGGTGATCGCGACAGCGAATCCTTTGGTCAATCGTCCGAAACAGTCAAACACGGGGGTGTCCTGCAAATCCTGCAGGCGATACCTTTCACCGCAATCCTTTAAGATTGCGTGAGTGAGAACGCGCTCGCTGGAGCGCAGCCGGGTCACATACAGGAATAGTTGCAGCCGGTATCTAGGACCTATGCCCGGATCCCGATTCAGACCTGACGAAGCTTCTCGCCGTCGCCAAAGAGCGATGAACCATGCTGATCGATAATCTGCTGCGCCTTGCGCACTGTGCATTCGAGCGCGTCATCGGAGGAGGAAAACAGATCGGCGCGGATGAAATTGCGCACCAGTACCTCGTCGCCAACCTTCTTTTCGATGCGGCCGGCAAGGCGATACTGGCCGCCTTCCTTGCGCGGCTCGGCATAGATCGTGCAATCGCCGTAAAGCTGCGGCTCGCCGGAAGGGCCTGCCGCCTCCGAAGCCGGTTTGCCGCCGCCGGAGAACATCGAAAAGATATTTGAAATGAACGAAGCCATGCTCCGCCTTTAGCACGACCGTATCGCTGTCGCCAAGTCAAATGATCAGATTGGCGAGGATCTCGTTTTCGGTGATATCCTCGTAACCCATGCCGGCTGCTTCGAAATTTCCGATCAGCCGGGCGAAATTCTCCGGCGCCTTGGTTTCGATGCCAATCAGGATCGAGCCGAAGTTGCGCGCCGATTTCTTCAAATATTCGAAGCGGGCGATATCGTCGTCAGGGCCGAGCAGATTGAGGAAATCCCGGAGCGCACCGGGGCGCTGGGCGAGCCGCAGGATGAAGTATTTCTTCAGCCCTGCGTAACGCATGGCTCTTTCCTTTACGTCAGGCAGACGCTCGAAATCGAAATTGCCGCCGGAGACGACAGCCACGATGGTCTTGCCGCGGATCGCTTGGCCGTCCATCGCGGCGATCGCCGTCAGCGACAGGGCGCCGGCCGGCTCCAGCACGACGCCCTCGACATTCAGCATTTCCTGAATGGTGACGCAGATGGCGTTCTCCGGCATGAGTTGCACCTGCTCGGTCGGAAAATCGCGAAGAGCGGCGAAATTCAGGTCGCCGATGCGGGCGACAGCAGCGCCATCGACGAAATTGTCGACCTTGGCAAGCGTCGTCACCTTGCCTGCCTCGATGCTGCGCTTAAGACTCGGCGCGCCTGCTGGTTCGGTGAAGACAAAAGCAGATTTCGGCACGGTGCCGTCGAGATAGCCGGTGATGCCGGCGGCCAGTCCACCGCCGCCAACCGGCAGGACGACCATGTCGGGCACGGTTCCTTCCGGCAACTGCTGCATGATTTCGGCGGCGACGGTTGCCTGGCCTTCGATGATGTCGGCATGGTCGAAGGGCGGCACCATGACACCGCCGACCGCTTCAACATGTTCTCGGGCGGCGTGGTAGCATTGGTCGAAGAAGTCGCCGAACAGGCGGATGGTGATGAATTCGGCGCCGAACATGCGGGTCTTGTCGATCTTCTGCTGCGGTGTCGTCACCGGCATGAAGACGACGCCCGGCACGCCGAAATGGCGGCAGACAAAGGCAAAGCCCTGGGCGTGGTTGCCGGCCGAGGCGCAGACGAAGGTCTTGCCGGCAGCACCCTGCCCGATCGCCTTGCGGAAGAAATTGAAGGCGCCGCGGATCTTGTAGGAGCGCACCGGCGACAGATCCTCGCGCTTCAGCCAGATATCGGCTCCGTAGCGGGCCGACAGATGGTCGTTGAGCTGTAGCGGCGTTGCCGGAAACAGGCTGCGCATTGCCTCTTCGGCGCTTTCGACATCAAGTCTCGTCACGGGCGTGGTCCATTCTCATGAGTAGCCGCTGCCGCTATGGCACAGGCCAACCGGCAAAAGAAAGCCCGTTTCGGCCATTTCCGGTTCTCTCCCGGGAAAGCCTTTCTTAAGCCAATCGCGAAATCGGCGGCAGATGAACTGATTTTAACTGTCAATGAAAAGCCAAGCCACTAATATGAAGCCATGATGATCTTCAAATTTGCAAGGCCGCTCGCCTGGCTGCTGCTCGCCCTCATCCTCTTCGTCACGGTTTCGCCGATCGGGCTGAGGCCGGAAACGGTCACGACGGTCGATACCGACCGCGGGGGCGCCTTTGTTCTCGTCGGCCTCGCCTTCGCGCTCGCCTATCCGAAACAGTGGAAGATGGTGGCGGTGCTGCTGATTGCCGGTGCAGTCGCCATCGAATATCTGCAGTATCTCACACCAACACGCCATCCGCGCCTGCACGATGCCGGCATCAAGGCGGCGGGCGCAGCCCTCGGGCTGCTGGCTGGCTGGCTGATCAACAGGTGGCGCGAGACCAAAGCGCCAAACGCGCTTCCGCTCACAGAGCGATGATCACTATCAGAACAGACCGCAT
>NZ_JACCEY010000018.1:13687-39940 GCF_013591995.1 Rhizobium sp. WYCCWR 11146 | reverse complement strand
CGTCCTTAGCGCGTCTTCTAGGACGCGCTAAGGACGCTCTAGAAACCGCGCAAATGCATTGCCCAGAAGAACAGCGGTATCGCGGCTATCGCAGTCCCCAGAACAAGTGCAACACTGGTCTTGAAGATGCGGATGCGCCGAACCTTAGTCCCATTCCAATCGTAAACCATCGTCTTACTCCCACAAGACAACCCTTACTTAACTGTCGCGGCGCAATCGTTACGCCGGAAATTCCTTTGTCAAGCGATAACTTGCTTTTATGCACAATATACAAGCAGATTCAATACAGGCATATTCAAACAGGATTATGAAGGTGGTGCGGGCGACGGGGGTCGAACCCGTACAGCCAAGGCCGAGGGATTTTAAGTCCCTTGCGTCTACCAGTTTCGCCACGCCCGCTTGCGGCATTTTCAATATCTTGCGTCATGGGCGATGGGAAGAGCCGCGAGGCGTAAAAATCATGCCTGTTTTGCCGGCAGCACCGACGAATGATCGGCGAGGCATTCCCTCCCGAAAGCCCTCGCCGATGAAGGCTGCCCAGACTGTCGTGGGAAAAAACAGAAAAGGCGCGGCGAGCCCCATGCCCGCCGCGCCTTTATCATTCCAGCGTCAAAGATCAGGCGAGCTTGGCAGCAAGCTTGGCAACGTGGGCGCCCTGGTATTTCGCGCCTTCCAGCTCGATCTCGGAAGGCTGGCGCGAGCCGTCGCCGTTAGTGATGGTGGAGGCGCCGTAGGGCGAGCCGCCCTTGACTTCCTCGGTGCCCATCTGGCCCTGGAAGGCATAAGGCAGGCCGGCAACGACCATGCCCTGGTGCAGGAAGGTCGGGATGAAGCCGAGGATGGTCGATTCCTGGCCGCCGTGCTGGGTGGCCGAAGAGGTGAAGACCGAACCGAGCTTGCCGACGAGTTTGCCCGCGAACCAGAGGCCGCCCGTCTGATCCCAGAAATTGCGCATCTGCGAGGCGACCGTGCCGAAGCGGGTGCCGGCGCCGACGATGATCGCGTCATAGTCCGCCAGTTCGTCGACGGTGGCAATCGGAGCGGCTTGGTCGACCTTGTAATAGGAAGCCTTGGCGACGTCTTCCGGAACCAGTTCCGGAACGCGCTTGACAGTGACCTCGGCACCGGCCGACTTCGCGCCTTCGGCGACCGCATAGGCCATGGTTTCGATATGGCCGTAAGCCGAATAATAAAGGACGAGAACCTTCGCCATCTTCTATCTTCCTTGAAACATCGGGTTGAATTTCGTGCCCGACGCGATTTCTATCAGCGCGTCTGGGCGAACACAGCCCTGCCCTCAAGAACTCAGTGTTCACCACCCGGAGACGAAAATTCGCTTGCGATTTTCATTTCGGCAAAAATGACGCATCGCCCGAATTAAGGAGTTAGCGCATGATGTCGTCCGAAAATCGCCTGCACTTTTCGGCATCATGCTCTGGTGTTTGCAAAGCGAGCGAACGGCGCTACCTATTCACCAGCCTCAGATCACGGAACATCTCATGAGCCAAGACATCGTCGTCACCGCCGCCATGCTCGCCATCGGCGACGAACTTCTCTCCGGCCGCACCAAGGATAAAAATATCGGCCACCTCGCCGATTTGCTGACGCTTTCCGGCATCGACCTCAAGGAAGTGCGCATCGTCGCCGACGACGAGGACGCGATCGTCGAGGCGTTGAACGCGCTTCGCGGCAAATATGATTACGTCTTCACCTCGGGCGGCATCGGGCCGACGCATGACGACATCACCGCCGATGCTATCTCCAAGGCTTTCGGCGTGCCCTGCGAATACGACGAAACAGCAATGACGCTGCTTGCCGAGATGTACCGCCGCCGCGAGATGGAATTCACCGAGGCGCGCCAGCGCATGGCGCGCATGCCACGCGGGGCCGTCCATATTGCCAATCCGGTCTCGACGGCTCCTGGCTTCATCATCGGCAATGTCCATGTCATGGCCGGCGTGCCGCAGGTGTTCCAGGCGATGGTCGACAATGTGCTGCCGATGCTTCGAACAGGCACGCCGGTGCTTTCGCTCGCTATCGCCTGCCCTTACGGCGAAGGCGAGATCGGCACGCCCTTGACCGCGATCCAGAAGGCACATCCGGACACCAGCATCGGTTCCTACCCGCGCTATATTGGCCAGAAATTTTCGACCGAGATCGTCGTGCGCGGCCGCTCGCAGGCGGCAATCGATGCAGCCGGCGCCGAGGTGCAGGCGATGATCGACGCCATCCGCCAAAGGAAGGACATCGCCGAAAACCATTCCGCCGAGGCTTGAGGGCAACGCCGGAACTCAAGGCCATCCTTGATCCCGATCAAGGAACAGGCGAACGGTCCGGCGCACTCCTTCCCTCGCGCAAGCCATTTCAGCGCAAGGAGAATTGATATGTCTTACAAAACCATTCTCGCCATTCTCGATACATCCGACAATAGTTCTGCGGTTGCCGATTTCGCCTTTGCCATCGCCGCCGAAAGCGGCGCCCATGTGATCGGCCTGCATGCCGAAATCATCTCCGCCGTGCCGCTGGTCGCGCCGATGGAAATTCCCGATCCCGTTGCCGTGCAGGCGCTGCAGGACATGGCGCACAGTGAAACGATTGCGGTTGAGCGCATCTTCAGGGCCAAAGCGGAGGCATCCGGCGCCTCCTTCGAATGGCGCAGCTTTGCCACATCAACCGGATACGGCTCCGCCCCGCTGATCGAAAGTGCGCGCAGCGCCGACCTCCTGATCGCCTCGCAGGCCGACCCGGCCAAACCTTCCGACAGCCACGTCGACGTCGACAGTTTCCTTTTCGAAACCGGCCGGCCGGTGCTGATAATCCCCTATATCATCCGCCAGCCGAAGCAGATCAAGCGCGTGCTGATCGCCTGGAACGGCTCGAAGGAGGCGGCGCGCGCGACCTTCGACGCACTGCCGATCCTCAAAGCCGCCGACGAGGTGGAGATCTTTTCGGTCGATCCGGCCGACACGGCGCTGCAATCGCCGCTGACCGCTGGCGCCGACATCGCCGCGACGCTGGCACGTCATGGCGTGAAGGCGACGCTTTCGACGGCCCAGAGTGTGGATAAGAGCGCATCGCATGTCATCGAGAACCGGCTTTCGGACAGCAGCATCGATCTTCTCGTCATGGGCGCCTATACGCATTCCTGGCTCTGGCAGATGATCTTCGGCGGCACGACGAAGACCCTGCTGCAATCGATGACGGCGCTGACCCTGTTATCGCGTTGATTGGCTGCTCTTGCCTTTTGCCGGCAAATCCCGCTAATTGCGGCGACCGATGACAGCTTCGAGCCTCGGCCCCATCTCGCGCAGTTCCGGCTGCGCGATTTGCGTTTTGCCAATCGCCGCTTCAAGCCCATCCGGTCGCCGGCAAACGGCGTGTCGTTTTTTCATGCCGCGGAGCAGCCCAATGTCCCTTCCCGATAAAGCCTTTCCCGTTTCCTGGGATCAGTTCCACCGCGATGCGCGCGCCCTTGCCTGGCGGCTTGCCGGCTTGAATCAGACGTTCAAGGCGATCGTCTGCATCACCCGCGGCGGCCTCGTTCCGGCTGCGATCATCTCGCGCGAGCTGAACATCCGGCTGATCGAGACCGTCTGCGTCGCTTCCTATCATGACTATGTGAACCAGGGCGACATGGTGCTGCTCAAGGGAATCGCGCCCGAACTTATGGAGAATGGCGGCGAAACCGTGCTGGTCGTCGACGATCTGACCGATACCGGCAAGACCGCCGCACAGGTGCGCACCATGCTGCCGAAGGCACATTTCGCCTGCGTCTACGCCAAGCCGAAGGGCGTGCCGACCGTCGACACTTTCATCACCGAGGTCAGCCAGGATACCTGGATCTACTTCCCCTGGGACATGGGCTTCACCTATCAGGAGCCGATCGCCAAGGGCGCAGGCTGATCGCCACCGATCACGGCGCGCACCCCTCGTATTTACCACTTGAAATTGTTCCAGATTTTGTCAGCGAGGTTTCCTGAATCCGCTATCGGGATCTGCACATCTATTTTATCTTTTACTCATAGACTGCTGTCTAATTCCTTCAATCGGAATCGATTCAAGGATGAAATTATGCAGCAATTCAAAGTGATACAGCGTCCTTTGCGGCTCTCGAAAAGACGCGCGGCGCTGCAGGGCGTGCGAATCGTGTCAAATTGCGCTTAAAGCGTGCAACGATCGATACGGTACAAGGAAACAAGATGGCGCGGTGGGGGCATGTAAGAGCGGTTGTGACTGCCGGGCTGGCGGCCTTTCTGTTGCCGCTGGCGCCTGTCCGCGCTGAACCTGCCTATATTCCCCTCGTGCGGGACTATGTCGAGAAGCGGATCCGGCCAATAGTGGAAACGCCATTGGTGCTGAAAGCCATTGCCGAGCAGAACGCGAAATTCGGCGATGTCAGCGAAATGGATATGCGGGTGCTCGACGAGACCTACCGGTCGGAGGTCGATCAGCACCACCTGCATATGGTCAAGCTGCTGCTCGACAAATCCGTGTCGCATTACCTGAAAGCCAAGCAGGACGCCTCGCAGGGCGCGATCATCGAATTTTTCGTCACCGACAGCCACGGGCTGAATGTCGGGCAGAGCACCATCACCGCCGACTATTGGCAGGGCGACGAGGAGAAATATCTCAGAACCTTCGCCAACAGCTCCCGGGAGATCTTCATCGACCGGGCCGAACGCAACGACTCCACCCAGAATCTGGAAACGCAGGCGAGCTTCGTCGTGATGGACGAAGAGAACAGGCCGATTGGCGTCGCCATCGTCACCATCGCCATCGATGCGCTTTAAAGCTCTTATTGCACCGGCGAATCGCCATGCGCATTTGGGCCGGAAATGCCATCACAAGATTTGCCGCAGGACGCTTTTTTGCCGTTCAGACCTTTTCCTTAGCCGGCAACTCCTGCAAGCCATTGTAATATCAGCGCTCCCCGGCTTTCCCCAATCTCCACAGGCGCATCCACAACATGTTGTGGTTAGCAATCAATTAAAAGCCAGCCCTTGACGGAATCAGCTGTTTCAAACTTTACTGATCCTGATGTTGCGGCGGCGACAGGACCGGAGGTAACGAGCCCGGTTCCCTTTTGAAAATTAGGACGCGGAATCAGGGCGATGGACCGGGAACGGTTCATGCCCGACAGGATTTCTGCGAGGTTTTCAGCCTCCAAAAAAAGTGACATTGGGACTGGCGATAATAAGCTGTTAATACTATATTTAGTGTTTGCAGCCACCATCACCACAAGATACAGGAAGATCATCTCCGGATGACACCCCTGTCACGATACGGAAACGAGACTGGCTGCGCGACGACAAAGTGCCGCCGGATAGGAATTTTGCGCCGAGGTCGCGGGGACCGGGCGCCAACACGAGGTCAAGACCATGCGCATCGAACGTCGTTTCACAAAGGCCGGCCAAGGCGCCTATGCGGATATCGAATTCCGCAAGGCGACGAGCGAGATCAAGAACCCCGACGGTTCGATCGTGTTCCGCCTCGAGAACATCGACGTTCCCGCGCAGTTCTCCCAGGTCGCGACCGACGTTCTGGCGCAGAAGTATTTCCGCAAGGCCGGCGTTCCCACCCGGCTGAAGAAGGTCGAGGAAAACGATGTTCCTTCTTTCCTGTGGCGCTCCGTTCCCGACGATGCTGCGCTGAAGACCCTGTCTAAGGACGAGCAGACCGGCTCCGAAATCGATGCGCGCCAGGTCTTCGACCGTCTTGCCGGCACCTGGACCTATTGGGGCTGGAAGGGCGGATATTTCTCCTCCGAGGAAGATGCCTCGGCCTTCAAAGACGAGCTTGCCTATATGCTCGCCACCCAGCGCGTCGCCCCGAACTCGCCGCAGTGGTTCAACACCGGCCTGCACTGGGCCTATGGCATTGACGGCCCCGGCCAAGGCCATTTCTACGTCGATCCCTTCACCGGCAAGCTGACCAAGTCGAAGTCGGCCTACGAACACCCGCAGCCGCATGCTTGCTTCATCCAGTCTGTCGAGGACGATCTCGTCAACGAAGGCGGCATCATGGACCTCTGGGTGCGTGAAGCGCGCCTGTTCAAATACGGCTCCGGCACCGGCTCCAATTTCTCGATGCTGCGTGGCGAAGGCGAAAAGCTTTCCGGCGGCGGCCGCTCCTCCGGCCTAATGAGCTTCCTGAAGATCGGCGACCGCGCCGCCGGCGCCATCAAATCGGGCGGCACGACGCGCCGCGCCGCCAAGATGGTGGTCGTCGACATCGACCATCCCGATATCGAGGAATACATCAACTGGAAGGTCAAGGAAGAGCAGAAGGTTGCGGCTCTCGTGACCGGCTCGAAGGTTGTCGCCAAGCATCTGAAGGCGATCATGAAGGCCTGCTTCAATTGCGAAGGCGGCGACAACGGCGATTGCTACGACCCCACCAAGAACCCTGCCCTGAAGCGCGAAATTCGCGCCGCCAAAAAGGACCAGGTTCCCGAGAACTATGTCCAGCGCGTCATCCAGTTCGCCCGCCAGGGCTACAAGGATCTCCAATTCAAGACCTACGACACGGATTGGGATTCCGAAGCCTACCTCACGGTATCCGGCCAGAACTCCAACAATTCCGTCTCGATCAAGGACGACTTCCTGCGCGCCGTCGAGAATGATGGCGAATGGAACCTGACCGCCCGCAAGGACGGCAGGGTGATGAAGACGCTGAAGGCCCGCGATCTCTGGGAAACCATTTCCTACGCTGCATGGGCTTCGGCCGATCCGGGCATCCATTTCAACACGACGATGAACGACTGGCACACCTCGCCGGCCGGCGGTCCGATCCGCGGCTCGAACCCGTGCTCGGAATACATGTTCCTCGACGACACGGCCTGCAACCTTGCCTCGCTGAACCTGCTGCAGTTCAAGGACAAGGCGACCAAGCGCATCAACATCGCCGATTACGAACATGCGGTTCGCCTGTGGACCGTCGTGCTCGAAGTCTCGGTGATGATGGCGCAGTTCCCTTCGAAGCGCATTGCCGAACTCTCCTACGAATACCGCACGCTCGGCCTCGGCTACGCCAATATCGGCGGCCTGCTGATGTCATCAGGAATTCCCTACGACTCCACTGAGGCCCGCGCCATTGCCGGCTCGCTGACCGCGATCATGACCGGCATCTGCTATGCGACCTCGGCCGAAATGGCCGCCGAGCTCGGGCCGTTCCCGAACTTCGCGCCGAACCGCGAGAGCATGCTCAAGGTCATTCGCAACCATCGCCGTGCGGCGTATGGCGAGAGCTCCGGCTATGAGGCGCTGTCGATCAACCCGGTCGCGCTGATCCATTCGGAAAACCCGGACCAGGATCTCGTCGCTCACGCCAAATCGGCCTGGGACAAGGCGCTCGAGCTTGGTGAACAGCATGGCTACCGCAATGCGCAGGTCTCGGTCATCGCGCCCACCGGCACGATCGGTCTCGTCATGGATTGCGACACGACAGGCATCGAGCCCGACTTCGCCCTCGTCAAGTTCAAGAAGCTCGCCGGCGGCGGCTACTTCAAGATCATCAACCGCGCCGTGCCCGACGCGCTGCGCACGCTCGGCTATTCGGAAAGCCAGATCGCCGAGATCGAGGCCTATGCCGTCGGCCACGGCAACCTGAACCAGGCGCCGGCTGTCAATCCGTCGACGCTGAAGGCCAAGGGCTTCACCGACGAGAAGGTGGAAGCCGTCAACGCCGCGCTGAAGAGCGCCTTCGACATCAAGTTCGTCTTCAACCAGTGGACGCTCGGCGCCGACTTCCTGAAGGAGACGCTGAAGGTTTCCGACGAACAGCTCGCCGACATGAGCTTCAGCCTGCTCGACCATATCGGCTTCTCGAAGAAGGACATCGAAGCCGCCAACATCCATGTCTGCGGTGCGATGACGCTGGAAGGCGCGCCCTTCCTCAAGGCGGAACACCTGCCGGTCTTCGATTGCGCCAATCCCTGCGGCAAGATCGGCAAGCGCTATCTCTCGGTGGAAAGCCACATCCGCATGATGGCGGCGGCCCAGCCGTTCATCTCCGGCGCGATTTCCAAGACGATCAACATGCCGAACGAGGCGACCGTCGAGGATTGCAAGAACGCCTACATGCTGTCCTGGAAGCTTGGTCTCAAGGCCAACGCGCTCTATCGCGACGGCTCGAAGCTGTCGCAGCCGCTCAACTCCTCGCTGATCGAGGACGAGGACGACGAGGATGCGCTGGAGGAACTGCTGCAGGCGCCGCTGGCCGCCCAGGCCGTCACCGTCACCGAGAAAATCATCGAACGGGTGATCGAACGCGTTTCGCGCGAACGCGAGAAGCTGCCGAACCGCCGCCAGGGCTATACCCAGAAGGCCGCCGTCGGCGGACATAAGGTCTATCTGCGCACCGGCGAATTCGGCGACGGCCGCATCGGCGAGATCTTCATCGACATGCACAAGGAAGGTGCCGCCTTCCGTGCGATGATGAACAATTTCGCCATCGCCATCTCGCTCGGCCTGCAATATGGCGTGCCGCTCGAGGAATATGTCGAGGCCTTCACCTTCACCAAGTTCGAGCCGGCCGGCATGGTCATAGGCAATGACGCGATCAAGAACGCCACCTCGATCCTCGACTATGTCTTCCGTGAGCTTGCCGTTTCCTATCTCGGCCGCCACGATCTCGCGCATGTCGATACGTCGGACTTCTCGAACACGGCGCTTGGCAAGGGCATCCAGGAGGGCAAGACCAACCTACTCTCCACCGGCTGGACCCGCGGCTACAAGCCAACGCTGGTGTCCGGCACCGGCGGCGAACGCCAGGCAGGCGAACCCAAGGGTGCGGCGACCGCCGCCCCTGCCCGCGCCGCCTCCACCGGCACCGTGACTGCCTTTGCCGGAAGTGCTGCCCGCAAGCTGGAGCCGACGATTGCCGTCTCCACCTCCGAAATCGTCGCCTTCAAGCGCGACTACGAGGAGCGCGCCAAGGAACTGGCCGAGGAGATCGCCGAAGAGGTAACCGAGGAACTCACCAGCGACGCGACAGCCCTGTTCTCCGACAAGGCGGCAGCCGACGCGGCAACGGCGAAATCCGAAGCCAAGAAGCGGGAAGCCGAACGCCGCCAGCGCTCGATCATGCAGGGCTATACCGGCAACATGTGCTCGGAGTGCCAGAACTTCACGATGGTGCGGAATGGCACTTGCGAGAAGTGCGACACGTGTGGTGCTACGAGCGGGTGCAGCTGAGTAGGCTTGCCTACTCTTCGCTTCTGAAAAAGATCGTGGGAGGTCCGGGCAACCGGGCCTCTCATACTTTCATAAACAAATATTGAAGTTGGAACTTTGAGGCCCCTTCAGCTTCGCGGCCGAAGGGAGCCAGCAACAGCCGATCATCGTACCGGTCGATACGTTCGTTCTTCCTCAGGCTTAATGTAGGATTTTCGACTGCTGGGGCAATCTCGCCGGATCCCGCTGGCCTCGCTTTAGCCGGCCTCCGGCCTTCGTTTAAAAGGGAAGAAAGTCGAACAGGCGCTTGCTCAACCTCGCCGCCCAAGACGGCTTCACGGTTCCGGCAATAAACGGCGGGCCGGACGATGGCGCCAGCGGCGATTGATAGAACCGGTTGAGCATCGCGTCGCAGACGTAGTGCCCCCAGTTCGTTAAATGCTCCGTCTCTTTCGCGCCCAGAAAATGGAGATAGGTGCCGACCTCCGAGGGAACGACCGATGACGGCGGCAGCGTGTAGGACGCGTAGGGCTTGAGCTCGACGCCCTTGCTGTCGATCGACCAATAGACGCCGCGTGTTCTTGCGCGCAGAGCCGATTTCGCGAGATCGTCGAGGCCAAGCTGATCGGCCTGTTTTGCAGCCTTGAAGCCGCCGATCAGGTCTCGGCGCCGCAACGACCGCACCTGATTGTCGGTGGTATCGAGAACGCGCTTGAGCTGGGAGAGATAGTTCCAGTATCCGTGGGTCGAGGAGCGCCAGGGCGCTCCGGCATCGCTGACGAGCAGGCAATCGCAGCGTTTCAGCGCCGGCTCGATGCCGTGATTGTCATAGACGCCGCCGTCGCTCAATATCGCCCTGCCCGGAGCAACCGGTTCGCCAACGCTGTCGTCGAGCTTTTCCCTCTTCCAGGAAAACTGCGACAGGTCCAATCGCAGCGGCGACAGCACCGGCGGGAATGCCGCCGAAGCGGCAACCGCGGTCGCAAGCGAAAGCGCGGGATGAAACGACACCCCGATCCTGTAGTCCGCGAGATAGCGGTTCGACATCCGGAAGAGCGAACCGGTGCTGAGATTGCTGGAGCAAAATACGAACCAGGGCGATCTCGGAAGATCGCTCAGGCTTGGTGATTTTCCGTCGAAGAGATGCCGCTCGTAGAGTTTCGCGGCTTCCTCCGCCGCGCTCGAGAAGGGGTTGAACACGCCCTTCAGGAAGCTCGGCCCATCCGCGAATAGCTGACTGAAGGCCAGAATGCGATCGAGGTATTCGGTCTTGAAGTTGACGGCGACCTCGTTCTCGAAGACCAGCCGTGGCCACAGACAGGCCAGCAGGCCGGATGCGATCGATCCGCCCGAGACCGACGAGATCATATCGAGTTTCGCCAGAAGACCGGCCTCGTTGAGCCTGGCAAGCGATCCCGCATGGAAAAGCATGGCCCGATAGCCGCCGCCCGAAAGGCAAAGGCCGAGTTGGTAGCGCTCGGCCGGCTTGTCGGGTTCGTTAGAACCCGGCAGGACGGTGTTCGATCGGGAATGTTCGTTTTCCGACATGCTCGGCCTCACTCAGGAATCTGAGTTTCCCAACATTTCTTCCGCCGGGCAAACCAACGGTCGCTCGCCTTTGGGCCTGTGTGCTACTTACTCGTATATCGGCGGGAGTTGGCATCGCATTTGTGCCACTCCCAGTTTATTCCGGCTTCGTCCTTATGGCCATAACACCAGTCGGCGCGATTGAGCAGCGGGCCGAGTTCGTCGCGCCGTTTGCATGCTCGTAGCGTCTCGGGCCCCTCGCGATCGACACTCGTGCGGCAGATATCGTCCAGGCCTGTCCACTGATGGATCAACCGATCCGGTGCCTTGGCCCCCTTGTCCGTGGCGATCACCTTTCCAGTCTCGGACTCGATCTGCAGAGAGGCCGTGTTCCACACGAAAGAGAATTCCGCCATCCCGGCGGACGTCTTACCCGTGTCCCTGTTTCCGGCAGACCATTCGACAATTCCCGACATTTCGCATTTTCCGGCACAGCTGGCAGTCACGGAGCCCGGCTTGACGCTGTAGATGCGCTCCGGCCAGCGTTGGGCGAAGGCTGCCTTTTCCTTCAGGACGGCGTCTTTGTCGACCGAGTTTCCGAAGAAGGAGACCTCGTCGGCATAGACGCCCTTCATAAAGGCCAACGCCGAGGCACTGTCTTTCGACCATTCGTCATTGTATCGGTTGACGAAATCAACCGCCTCCGTGGTCAGGTCGCCGGGCTCGGAGGCGGCCACCTCCTCGGAAGCGCTGGGGTCTGACGGCATGTCGGCGGGTGTTGCGCTCTCCTGCGGTGCGGCGCCTGGCGGGGGCGGCGCGCTTTCCTGTGCCGAGGGCATATCCTCGGGCGTATTGATGTTCCAGTCTCGCATTTCCGCAGCGGTGAGATACCGTATATCGGTGCTGTCGATCGACAGGCTGAGCTGCAGCAGATTGGGGCTTACCCCCATGTCGGTGAGGTAGCCGATGATCTCGCCGGTCATCAATTGAACGGTCGAGACTGCCAATTTGTTGTCCATGGGGACATCGTCGGATAGGGAAATCCGATGCACGCCGATGGAGCCCGGCTCAGCGAACCTTTCGACGCCACCGACGAAGGCAAAGGCGCAAGCCGATGCACATTCCAAGGCTCTGATCTGGAGCGTTCTTGCATTCAGTGCGCGGATGGCGCGGCCGAACCTGATCGCGGTGACCACGTTTCCGCCGGGCGAGTCAAAGCTGATGTAGTCCGCTTGGTACTGCGTGTATTCGTCGACAAGCTGCGTTGGATCGTCGGAGAATTCAAACACGCCCTTTATCACCAGGCCGCGCTCCCCCGGCGCGCCGTCGAGACGTTGGTAGGAAATTGCCGCATGCCCCTCTCCGGCCAGGGCGACGAACGCCAGCAGCAGCGATATCAACGAGAGGGATTTCCGCATTCTTCTCCAGCCTTCGAGCACGTATTTCTCCTGTCGTCACTCGCAGCATATCTTGCGCACGTATGTATTGCCGGGGGCAATCATCGAATGCTTTGCGATGAGCTCGTCAGCCTTCAAATGCGACTAAGCCCGTGGCAATCACGGGTGCGAAGATCGACAGCTTTGACGAGAACATTTCAGACATACCCCAACAGCATATAATCAATGCACAAGGGCCAATCTTCTTGGCAAGCAGCACAATCAGAGGTGATGATACAAGGTAAACGGCGGCTCCTCGCCGCGATCGTGAGGTCCCTGTCCACGCGATCCGATACGTGCCGGCAATTGATGCGAGAGTTGTAGGAAAGGCAGTGAGTCTTCGGATTTTGTCCCGGCTGGTCTGCCGCTACGGTTTCACCCGGTCGGGATGCGCCGCCTGGAAGGCCGGCAGTTCGGCGCAACTGCTATCGATGTCGACGATGCGCTGGAAAGGTGTCAACTCAACGCCCCAGCGGCGGGCGTTGTAGACCTGAGGAACAAGACAGAGGTCCGCCATCGTCGGCGTATCTCCAAAGCTGAACGTGCCATCGGCTTTGCCGATCATGGCTTCCAGTTTGCGCAGCCCGTCGGCGATGAAATGTTTCATCCATTCCTCGCGAGCATCGGCCTTCTCGGTCATGGTCATGAGATGCGACACGACATGCAAGTTGCAGATCGGATGGATGTCCATGGCGACCACATATGCGAGGGCGCGGACTTTCTGGCGATCGGCAATGTCAGGTGGCAGCAATCCGCATTCCGGCTGAAGCTCGGCCAGATATTCGATGATTGCCAGCGACTGGGTCAGTGTTTTCCCGTCGATCACCAATGTCGGCACCAGCCCCTGCGGGTTGAGGGCCAGATATTCCGGCGTCCTGTGCGCGCCCTCCAACAGGTTGATGGGGACTGTCTGATAATCGACGCCCAAGAGATTGAGCGCGATGCGGACGCGATAGCTCGCCGATGATCTCCAGTAGTCGTAAAGGACGACCTCGTTCATTGCGGGTCGGCCCCTTGGTATTTTTCGACCGTCTGCTCGATCGCCCCGAAGATCGAATGGCCGGCCTTATCCTTCATCTCTATGCGGATTTGATCCCCGAACTTCATTAAGGGGGTCTTCGGCGATCCGGTCTCGATGGCCTCGATCATCCTCAGTTCGGCAATGCAGGAGTAGCCGTTTCCTCCCTCTTCCACCGGTTTGCCCGGACCGCCGTCCAGCTTGTTGGACACCGTTCCCGAGCCGATGATCGTTCCGGCCGCGAGATTGCGGGTTTTGGCGGCATGGGCGATCAACTGGCCAAAATCGAAGGTCATGTCGATGCCGGCGTTGGCTTTGCCGAATGGCTTGCCGTTCAGGCTGACGAGCAGCGGGAGATGCAGCTTGCCACCGTCCCAGGCATCTCCGAGCTCGTCCGGCGTCACCGCGACCGGAGAAAATGCCGATGCCGGCTTCGACTGGAAGAAGCCAAATCCCTTTGCCAGTTCGCCCGGGATCAGACCGCGCAGCGACACGTCGTTGACGAGCATCACCAGTCGGATCGCGCCGCGCGCCGCTTCCGGGCTGGAGCCCATGGCGACGTCGCCGGTAATGACTGCGACCTCGCCCTCCATGTCGATCCCGTAAGCCTCGTCGGCCACCAAGATCGGGTCGCGCGGCGCGAGGAAAGCGTCCGAGCCGCCTTGATAGATCAGCGGATCGGTCCAGAAGCTTGCTGGCATCTCGGCGCCACGCGCCTTGCGCACCAGTTCGACATGGTTGACGTAGGCGGAGCCGTCGGCCCATTGGTAGGCTCGCGGCAAAGGTGACGTCGCGTCATGTTCGTGAAACCGGATCGTTGGCTGAGCGCCCGTCTCGACGCCTTCGGCAATGAGCGCGAGCCTCGGAGCCACATGCTCCCAGTCGTCGAGTGCTGCCTGCAGGGTGCGGGCGATATGACCGACCTCGGAACAGCGGGTCAGGTCGCGGGAAACGACGACGAGCCGGCCGTCCCGCGTGGAGTCTTTTAACGTTGCAAGTTTCATGTCCGAAATTCCGTGCCGGAGGATGACTTCACTTGATGCATCACTTGATACCGGGGGTTCCGTCGAACTTGCGTTCCAGGCCGTCCCAGCATTCCAGGTAATTATCCTGCAGCGTTTCGAGCTCGGCTGCATATTTCGTCAGTTGCTGCGGGTACCGGGTCTCGAACATGAAGGCCATGGTGTGATCGAGCTTCACGGGTTTGAGCTCGGTATTGGATGCCTTTTCGAAGGCGAGCGCGTCCGGCCCGTGGGGAAGCATCATGTTGTGCAGGCTCATGCCACCCGGCACGAAGCCCTCCTCCTTGGCGTCATATTGGCCATGGATCAGGCCCATGAACTCGCTCATGATGTTGCGGTGGTACCAGGGCGGACGGAACGTGTGCTCGGCAACCAGCCAGCGCGGCGGAAAGATCACGAAATCGACATTCGCCGTACCCGCATCTTCGGTCGGCGCGGTCAGCACCGAAAAGATCGACGGATCGGGATGATCGAAGCGGATCGCTCCAACAGGAGAAAATGTCCGCAGGTCGTATTTGAACGGGGCGTAGTTGCCGTGCCAGGCCACCACATCCAGCGGCGAGTGGCCGATGTCGGTAACATAGAATTTTCCGCACCACTTCACATGGACGCGGCAGGGCGTTTCCTTATCCTCGAAAGCGGCGACGGGTGTCTTGAAGTCGCGCGGATTTGCCAGGCAGTTGGCGCCGATCGGGCCGCGGTCCGGCAGCGTGAATTTCGCGCCGTAGTTCTCGCATATATAGCCACGCCAGACCGTCTGCTCGCCGCCCTTCAGAATCTTGAACATCATGCCGCGCGGGATCAGGCATATTTCCAGGGGCTCGACATCCATGATGCCCATTTCGGTGAAGACTCTGATGGCGCCGAGCTGCGGCACGATCAGCAATTCACCATCGGCATTGAAGAAGTAGTTGTCGACCATGTCCTGATTGAAGACGTAGGCATGGGCTGACATCCCCACCTGGGTGATGGCATCGCCTGCCGTCGTGATCGTCCGCACTCCCTCGAGAAAGGTCAGCTTCTCCGTGGGTGCGGGGATGGGATCCCAGCGAAGCTGGCCGAGAGGCAGCGAATGTTCGTCGAGACATGGCGCGGTTTTCCAGAGGGGATAGGACGCGTTGGAGAAGCGGCGGGTGTGGCGCACGCTCGGGCGGATGCGGTAAAGCCAGGACCTTTCGTTGGTCCCGCGCGGCGCGGTGAACGGCGAGCCGGAAAGCTGCTCCGCATAGAGACCATAGTTGCACTTCTGCGGGCTGTTCTGGCCCTGCGGCAAGGCGCCGGGGAGCGACTCGGTTTCGAAGTCATTGCCGAACCCTGGCATATATTTCAGCGTGTTTGCCGTCGCGGCTTCACCATCCGACGTCTGGATCGATGTCTGGTCCATGCTCACTCCTCCCCGAAAACTCCAGCGCCGCGCGTCTGAAAGATGCGCGGCACTAGTGAGTTTACTCCGCTGCAGTCCCGATGACACCACGCTTGATCTGATCGGCCTCGATCGACTCGAAAAGAGCCCGGAAATTGCCTTCACCGAAACCTTCGTCGCCCTTGCGCTGGATGAATTCGAAGAAGATCGGGCCGATGACGGTCTTGGAGAAGATCTGCAGCAGGATTTTCGTCATGCCGCCATTCACCACACCTTCGCCATCGATGAGGATGCCGTGCTTCTTCATGCGTTCGACAGGTTCACTATGGCCGTTCACGCGTTCATAGGACATGTCGTAATAGGTCTCCGGCGGACCCGGCATGAAGCGCAGGCCGTTGTCGGCAAGCCTGTCGGTGGCGTCGTAAATATCCTCCGTTCCAACGGCAATGTGCTGGATGCCCTCACCCTTGTACTTCTTCAGATATTCCTCGATCTGGCTGGTGTCGTCCTTCGATTCATTCAGCGGAATGCGGATTTTCCCGCAGGGCGAGGTGATGGCGCGGCTCACCAGACCGGTGATGCGCCCATCGATATCGAAGAAGTGGATCTGCTTGAAATTGAACAGGTTGCGGTAAAAATTCCACCACTTGTCCATATTGCCGCGGAAGACGTTGTGGGTGAGATGGTCGAGATAGTAGAAACCGATCCCGTCGGGCCGCGGGTTGCGCTCGCCTAGCCAATCGAACTCGGCATCGTAAACCGATCCCTTTGCCCCATAGGTCTCGACGAAATAGAGCAGCGAGCCGCCAATGCCGACAATCGCCGGGACGTCGAGCGTCTTGTCGTCCCCTTCATAGGGAACAGCGCCTTTTGACACCGCTTGGTCGAAGGCGTGCTTGGCGTCGACGACGCGCCAGGCCATCGATGGGGCGCAGGGACCATGATTTGCGACGAAACGCGCGGCATGACTGCTGGGTTCGGCGTTCAGGACATAGTTGATATCACCCTGGCGCCAGACGGTGATGTCTTTCGTCTTGTGCTTGGCGACCGCAACATAGCCCATGCGTGTGAAGAGCTCGCGCAGCGTCTCGGGCTCAGGATGGGCGAACTCGACGAATTCGAAGCCGTCGGTGCCGGCCGGATTGTCGGCGGTGATTTCCGAGGGCGGCGCATCATGCGGGAAAGGACCCATTTTCTTTCCTCCAGAGGAGATTGCATTTGATATGCAAAGTGTGGCCCAAAACGCGTGCAAAGTTCTTGCATTCTTTATGCTTCAGGAGGAGATTATGCACGATCCGTGAGTGTTTTGGAGATTTGGTGCAATGGATGAGCCGCTCGATAAATTGGATTTGCGTCTGCTCCAGGAACTTCAAAAAGACGGCAGGCTGACGAACAACGAATTGGGCGAGCGGATTGCGCTTTCACCGTCGCAATGCTCGCGCCGGCGCACGAGACTGGAGGCTGAAGGATATATCCGCAGCTACCGCGCCTACCTCGATCGGCAGAAGCTTGGTCTCGATATGCTGGTGGTCATCTCCGTGACGCTTGCGACCCATAATAGAGACAATGCCCGCCGATTTTCGCAGCTGATCAACGGGTTGCCGGAAGTTCTCGAAGCCTATGCGCTAACCGGTGAAATGGATTATCACCTGACGGTCGCGACCCGCGGCCTCGCCGACCTCTCCAAATTCGTCAACGACGTGCTGTTGCCCCACGAGTCGGTGCAGCACGTGAAGACATCAATTGTCCTCGACACGCTGAAGACATTCGAGGGCTTTCCGGTGACGATGCCGGGCCATTGACATGGCGACAGCGCGACAATGATGCCGACGGCATCGCCCTGCGCAGATATCTTAATCAGATCGGCAGTTCGGTCGAGAATTTCAGCTCGCGCAGCACAAAGCTCGAGACCACCGTGCGCACATGCGGGTTGCGCATGAGATAGCGGGTCATGAAGGCTTCGTAGCTTTCCACGTCGCTTGCCCTTATCTTCAGCATGTAATCGAAGGCGCCTGACAGGGCGTAGCATTCCATGATCTCCGGCCGCTCCAGTACCACCGAAGCGAAAGATGCGACCGCCTCTTCGTGGTGATCCTCCAGCGTCACATGCGCGATGACGCAGAGCTTGAGATCGAGTTTTCCAGGATCGAGCAGCGTCACGCGCTTGCGGATGACGCCGTCGGCTTCCAGCTCTTGGATCTTCCGCCATGCCGAACTTTGCGACATGCCGGCCTTTTCCGCCAGGTCGGCCAGCGAAAGGCTGCCGTCGGCCTGGACAAGCTGCAGAAGCTTGCGGCGGAAATTCCCAGGTTCTTTCATTTTCTGCGTCGCTTCCGAGAATATTTGCCATCACTATGGCAATTTCCGGCACGAAAGAAAAGAAAATCCAGCTGAGACGGGGGATAATTGGAGGAATATCGCCGCATCTGGGAGGATGAGCTTATGACCAAAGAAAGCAGCTACACCGCCAAATTACCCGGCCCGGACGGTCTCTATGACTACACCCCGGATGAAGATGCGATCTGGGGCGAACTTTATCGGCGTCAGATGAAGCTGCTCGCGGATACCGCCTGCCGCGAATATCTGGACGGCGTCAAAATGCTGGGGCTGAAGCCGGGTAAGGTGCCTCAGCTTCTCGACGTGAACAGACGCCTGAATGAGACAACCGGCTTCGGCGTCGAAGGCGTGCCGGCGCTCATTGCGCCCTCGCGCTTTTATGAGCTTCTGTCGCAAGGCAAATTCCCGCTCGCAACCTTCCTGCGCCGTCGCGAGCATATCGACTATATCGAGGAACCGGATCTGTTCCACGAGGTCTTCGGCCACTGCCCCATGCTGACCAACCAGAGCTATGCCAATTTCGTCCGGCATTTCGGCGAAACGGCCGTCCGCCTCGGCAAGGGCTATTCATGGCACCTGTTCCGGATCTTCTGGTTCACCGTCGAATTCGGCCTGATCAATACGCCGCAAGGTCGCCGCTGCTTCGGTGCGGGCATCGTCTCATCGCCCAGCGAAGCGAAGGCAGCAATGGAAGGCAAGGCGTGCGAATTCCGGCCGTTCGATCTGCTGAGCGTGCTGAGGACGCCCTACCGGATCGATATCCTCCAGCCAATCTACTATGTCATCGACAGCTTCGCCGATCTGGAAGCGATCGTGGAGCAGGATATCGAGGCCACCATCCTCAAGGCAAAATCACTGGGTGATTTCGCCCCCGCTTTCGAAGCCAAGGCTTCGTGAACCCCGATGATAGGGCGTTTTGCCTCGCCGCGGTGCGGCGAGGCAACAGTCTTGCGAGCACTATTGCATGACCGCCGCGAACCGCATCCACTTGGCGATCGAGTCGATCGGTGAGTTGTCCGGCATCTTGAGAGGGCTCTGACTGGGCGTGAACCCACGCGAAAGAGCCGAGTCCGGATCCGCAAGCAGCACGCCCACGAAGGTCGACGCCACGAGACAGCTCCCGACTTCGCCCAATCGATTTCCGCCTGCAGCCTCGGCTTCGGCCAGAATGTAGAACCAGAGCGGTGTACGTTCGTGGAAACGCGATGCAGTGCCGGCGAGGAAGTTCTTCAGATCGGGCTTCGCGGCGAACAATGCTGAAACATCTTGGATCGGCGAGGACTGCACCGCGCCAGTCTGGTTGAGATGCTTGTGTAAAGCCTGACCCGTCGGGAGCCTGAGATTGTAGCCCCGACGAAGGTTCCGCCTTGCCAGGTTCTTGAACAACTCCTTGAGCTGTTGGTCGGCCTGGTCTTCGCCTTCCTTGAACAGCGTATGCAATGGCGGAGCAAGTTCCGTATCGATCCTCCTGGCAAGCCGGGCCGGCTCCCCATCGCTCGCATCATGGGGATCGGCTCCCGTAAAGCGCGTCCAGTCGATTATCCAATTCTTGGGCAGCTTCTTCTCGTCATCCAGCCTGCCGCCGCCGCCGGTGAACTCGAAAAGCAACCTCAAGGTGGCGCGCGGTAGAATACCTGTGCCCGGCCGCCCAAAGTTCTTGTTGTAGTCATAGAAGGTTCTGACCATGGAATGACCGAACCGATAGGCTGCGGTGGAGAACTCCAACGGCAGAGCATTGCCGAGCCGGGTATTCTGCCTCCGGGCATCGAACTCGGCTCTGAATTTGAAGAAATGAGATGCCCGATCCTTGACGACGCGGTCCACCACAACCGGATCGCAAACGCCCTTGAGATATCCTTCTACAATCAACCATTGGTAATGGAGTCTTGTCAGAGCCTGCGCTGAGCTGAAATCGGCGATCCAGCCCGTATCATGCGATGCAAGATAGTCGACGGCCTTGTTATGGAACCGGAGAAAGCTCAGATGGAACTGCGCGACGACGAGATTTTCATCGTTGCGATTATCCCCGATTATCGCCCGCTGGGGCAAGCTATCGGAGAATTTCTGAAACGCCTCGGGAGTCATCGCCGCCTGAGCCAGACGTAAAGCCGCCTCCCGGACAGACGACTGGACCTGGCCATAACGAGGAAGGTCGCGATGTTCGTCGAGGTTGTCTGGAAGCGGCCCCGGATCGACGGCTGTCCCGACACGCATTTTGTTTGTCAGCGTCGGGTGGCGAAGGCCGGAGATCACTTTGACAACATCTGCATCGATCCCCTCGCCGACGGCAGATCCGCCGTAGACACTATCCAGATCGAAGCGGGGCGAGCGAGCATTCCTGAACTGACTCTCCACTGTCGACGAGGCGACAGGCGGGTGTGCGTTGACCATGCTCGAGATCGCCCCTTCGCGATCAGTTCGGGCCGTCAGCTCGTGATCCAGGAATTGTCCCCAATATGTGAAGACAGGCGGGAGCGTGGAATCTTCCGTCGGATCCTCGCTCGTCGGCGTCGCGACAACATCGATCATCATTTCGCCGAGCTCATCGAGCTCCCCAAGCGTTTCCGCCGTGTTGGGAAGGTAATTCTCTGGCGCATCTAATGGCGGTACGAAATAACCGAAGTCAGCTTCTTCATCGACCGCGACGTCACCCGTCGCTGGCCGCCCGGCCCGAATGCTCGGCCCTGGAACTGCGCGCTCTTTCTCCGCACCCCCGTGCGATTGAAAAACGATTGCCATTGGCAACACCCTCCGTTTTCCAGCCCGCGGGATAATTCATACACCTAGAACGCGAAGTCAACTAATCATATTGGGCTATTATTCATCTTAAAGTTGGTAAATTATCGGTAAAGCTCAGTCGATGTCTGTGCGGATTCAGCGCACTCGTTTTTTGCGCATCGTATTCCCTGCCCCGCGGTTGGCGCCTCGCTATAAGCGGTGCCATTGCCGGTATCGCCGGCGCTTTTCGCGGCAAGTCCGTTATTGCACGGCAGTATCGATAATCGGACAGAGCCGCCTCAGGCACAAAAATAGCGAGGAAATACAATGGGGAGGAGATGTAGAAGTATAGGTTACCTGAAAAGCAATGAAACGCCGGCGAACGACCGCTAGAATTTTCATTTGCCAACTCAACAATAAGATGTATATTTGCCGCCGAGATTTCGGCCAGGGGAAGTACATCCCGAAATCGACCTACAAGGTACAATTTATTATGCTTGCCTGCCGAACGCTCCAATTTTCGGTTGGCGAAGCTTTGTGTTCTCGCGGCAAGTCAGCGGAAAAAACATCCAGTCAATCCGCATCGATCTACCTGCGGGGCCGCCGCTGTCCCGACCGCGAGTTTCGGTTCGATTAACGGGTATGCCGCACCGAGCTTGCGGCTTTTGTATTGCTTTCAAACCGTGAAAAATGGGGAGAGTTGGTATCATGGCGAAATCAACGCGAGGCAGGGTCAACGCACCGGGCGACGGCACATCGGGTCTTGGCATGGTGGTGCGATTTACACCCAAAGCAAGGAGCGAGGGTGTACAGCAACTCGAAAAAGGTGGCTTCCGTGTCGCGTCGTCCAAAGATTTTCGCAGCGCCGTGGCGGTGCCAAATGATTTCGATAGCGCTGATGTTCAGTACTTCGAACGTTTCGGAATCGCAATTGTGCGCCGGGACGGCGAGAGACTGAAGCCCATGTTGCAAAATGCCATGCAGCGGAAGGTCGTCAGCGCGGCTCGGCCGGAGCGATCCTATCGTGCCCTCGGCGGCCCGCTGACGAAGCGGCTAGACCTCGCACAGGCAACGGTGGGCGGCGTTGCAACCCCTTTGGACCGTGATTACCTGCTCGGCTATCGTGACGCCGTGAACGAACTGGTCGATCGCTTATTGGGCAAAAAGGGGGCAGAGGGGCTTGTCGCCCGGGCCGCCTTTGACGAGACCGGCAACACCTGGGGACTGCAGGCTGTCAGGGCTATCGAAGGTGAGCTGAGCGGGGCCGGCATCAAGGTAGCAGTACTGGACACCGGATTTGACGAAACTCATCAGGATTTTGTCGGCCGTTCAGTCACCAAGAAGCTCTTTGCAACACGTAGTTCCGAAGGCGACGTTCACGGTCACGGAACGCATTGCATCGGTACGGCATGCGGTCCATTACGACCGACCAGCGGCCCACGTTACGGCGTTGCCTATGAGGCGGAAATCTATGCTGGAAAGGTGCTGGGCGACGATGGCTTCGGTACCGACCGGTCGATCATTGCCGGCATGGAATGGGCGCTGGATGAAGGTTGCCATGTTATTTCGATGTCGTTAGGCGCTGCAACGCAAATTGGAGATGCGCCAAGTGACGACTACGAGCAAATTGGGCAGGTATGTTTAGATGCGGGAACTTTAGTTGTTGCCGCCGCTGGGAACGAAAGTACTCGTCCTCAACAGATTAATCCAGTTGGTTCTCCGGCCAACGCGTCCACGATCCTGGGAGTCAGCGCCGTGGATCGCTCCTTCGCGCCGGCATCGTTCTCATGCGGCGGTTTGAATCCTGGTCAGGAAGTGGACATTGCCGCTCCTGGCGTCGATATATTTTCGAGCTTGCCCGATGACAAGTATGACCGGTGGGATGGCACCAGCATGGCGACCCCACATGTTGCCGGCGTTGCGGCTCTTATTGCTCAGTCTGATCCGAAGTTTCGCGGATGGGCGCTATGGGCGCGCTTGATTCAGCTTACAAAGCCTCTATCTTCCTCTGCTAGGGATGTTGGCAAGGGCCTGCTCCAGGCAAGAGGAAGCGGCGAGGTATGACGACCGATAAGATTGAAGTTACCATTCGGATCGACAAAAACGAGGCCCGCAGTTTGGGAGAGGTCGTCGGCGACTTGAAGTCGCAAGGCCTCGAACAGGTGCAAAGCCACGAGCGCTTCATGATTGTCAACGGCACTGTCAATCCTGATGCGCTCGATGCGCTTCGCGCGGTAAAGGGAGTCGCTTCAGTTCGGCAAGATGCTGCATACAAGACTCAAGCAAACTGATCATGCAGGCGGCACGGCCTATGCGCAGGCGCTGAGCAGGAAGTCGTCAGTGAGAAGCAGAGAAGAGTGGGATTTTCAATATCTTCCCCCTCATTTCGGCGTGGCTGAACTTCGATTGACGAAGTCCACCACGACCCCTGGCTTGACCATAGCCGCCAACTCTTCGGCATCCCAGTTCGTCAGCCGCACGCAGCCATGCGATCCCACCTTGTCGATGAGCTTCGGCTCCGGTGTCCCATGTATCCCATAGGTGGGCTCGGTCAGGTCGATCCAGACCGTGCCAACAGGACCGTTCGGCCCTTTCGGGATCGTCAGGACCTTGTCGTTCTTTCCCTGCTTGAAGTTGCGCTTCGGGTCATATCTGTAGACCGGCATCCGTGCGACGCCCTTAACCTTGTGCTTGCCTGACGGCGCCGGATTGTCTTCGCTTCCAATCGTTGCGGGATAGACTGCAAGCAGCGATCCATCCGCGGCATAGGCGAGCACCTGCCCCGTCTTCCTGTCAGCCTCGATCCTCTTGACCTTTCCTTCCCTTGGAGGACCGGGGTTCACAACCCACACCGTGTCGCCAGGAGCAAACTGTGAAGCCGGGTTGAGCGCATGCACGAGATCGATCCCCATGTGGAACCGCTCGGATAGCTTCTCCGCAACGCTCGTATATCCCAAGCTCCGCATCTTTGCCTTCTCGCCATAGTCTTCAGGGATCTCGTCAACGAGACCCGCGGCATCCTCTGCCGAGACGACATAACTCTCAACGATAGGAGCATTGCCTTCCAGGCGGGAGGCGACCTCAGGATCCAGCCTCCCGTCGACAGGCAGATTGTTCATCGCCTCGAAGCCGGCCACGGCCTTGTCGACGTTTTCGCCGGCGAGGCCATCGATCACGCCGGGAGACGATCCTGCGAGGTCGAGCAGAACCTGAAGACGGACGATCGCCGGGTCAGGATCTCCCGGCCCAGATTTCTCAGTCCCGATGGACGCAATCGACACGGTATTGATGTCTTCGGGTCGGAGTTCCCGCGCGGCGGCACCGCCAACGGAGAAGGCCAGAGCGAGCAGCGACATCGGCAGAGCTGTTTTCATGGACGACAAATGGCCGGCGGCGCAACTTGTTCCAGTGCAAACAGAGCCAGGCGGGTGTTCACGATGATTTCAATGTCCAGCCTCAGCAAATTCAGTACAACGGCCATTCGATCCGAAGGAGCTCGTGAATGCCGCGCGAGAGCGTCAATGACCTGATGGCTTTTCTGGCGGTCGCCCGAGAGAAGAGCTTTACGCGAGCAGCTGCGAAACTGGGCGTGTCTCAATCGGCGCTCAGCCACGTTGTCCGCCAGCTCGAGACGCGGCTCGGAATCCGGCTGCTGACCCGTACCACGCGGGCCGTTTCGCTCACCGACGCCGGAGAGCGGTTGTTCCAAGGCGTGGGGCCTCATTTCGACGAGATCGAGGCGCAACTTGAAACCCTCACCGAATTCAGGGAAAAGCCGGCCGGGAATCTCCGCATCACGGCATCAGACCACGCAATAAGGTGGATCATCTGGCCGAAACTCCAGCGCTTCCTGCCGAACAACCCTGACATCAAGGTGGAGCTGATACGCGAAAACGGGCTGTCTGACATCGTGACCGAGCGCGTCGACGGCGGCGTCCGGATGGGGGAGCAGGTGGCGAAAGACATGATCTCGACACGCATCGGGCCTGATTTCCCTTTTGCCGTCGTCGGCGCACCCTCATATTTCGAGGGCAAGGGGGTTCCGGAGCATCCGCAGGACCTCGTCCGCCACAACTGTATCAACGAGCGCCTGCCCACATATGGCGGCTTCTGGGCATGGGAGTTCGAAGACAACGGGAAAGAGATCAGGATCAGGGTCGAGGGACAGCTTGCCTTTAATAACTCCTATCAGAGTGTGGAAGCCGCACTCGACGGACTTGGCCTGGCATACGTACCGGAAGACGTCGCGCTACCTCATATCGCGGAAGGCCGTCTGAGACGCGTGCTGGAAGCCTTTTCCCCACACTGGGATGGCTACCATCTCTACTATCCCAGCAGAAGGCAATCCTCTCCGGCTTTCGTGGCGCTCGTCGACGCCTTGCGCCATCGAGCCTGACGATGTTCATCCTCTTTTTTACGGCGCCCTTAAGGAAAACGCTGACGCGCAGGGATCGCTTCCGGTGAGGCGCTAATTTGGCCGCCCGCTGGTGACCCTCTCAGTGAACTGTCTTCGACCGCTTCTCGGCATGCGAAATGTCATCGAGCGTGGCCATAAGCTTTTCGAATTCGTTCAAGACACGATTGAACTCGGCGTCCTGCATGTTGGCGATTTCGGATATGGCGGAGGACACGGACGCGATCAGCCTGTCGATCCAAACGCAGCGCTCGGCCGGCACATGTCCGAGAACTTCCCGCCGATGCGTCTTCAGCTCGCGGAGGATGCGAACGATAAGGGCTCCCCGGTCCGCCCGGCTCAAGAGCGGAAGCCTTGTCTGTGCCTGCTGGATTGCCGTTATCAGCGCCGTCGCCATCCCCGCTCTCCAAGCTCTGAATACAACCACGTATCACAACCGTAGCGTTTGCAACACGGACTTTAGTCCGACTGACCAGGTGGTGCAATCGGGTCCGCACCGTGCGACCACATCAGCTACTCGTCGCAACGAGATCCGACATGTCACAGCTACGCCGCGGTCCTTCCCATGGTTGATATGTATTGTCTTGCGGCCGATACGATCTGTAGCGAGCGGCGCACCGGGCTGCCGCCTGTGCATTCACTTTCGTGCCGACGCCTTCATCGGCCCCGGCGACAATCCGCTGGAACGGCGAAATGCACTCGCGGGTCCCGCCGCTATAGGATCGATAGCTGTTGGTCGCGGGATCGAAAGAGCGGTAGCGGTCCGCACACCAGGCAAGATGCTCGACTGAAAATTCTGGCTGGGGTGGCTGAAGTTTAGTCGGCGGGCGAGCGGAATCCGGCCTCGCCCTTGCGGTGATGACGGCCGATGCCTCGGTGACATAGCTGGAATAGAGAGGTGGAATTCGTTCATAGCGCTGCTGCCGAGGATCGACTTTTACTGGCGTCGTCGTCCAGAGATCGCGCGCAGCAAGGTCCCCGAAGGCATGAGGTTCAGAATCTGCCACGACATGGGAGGCGACAGATGCGGCAGCCATGCAGGCCCCGACCGAGCTTAAGATTCCAAAAGCGACGGATGCGATGGCTTTCATTGTCCCAACCCCTGCTGTTGAGCCTGTGGAACCCAGACACGGCCGGCACTACTGCTATGTCGGTCGCCGGTAACGACAAGCACGGCGAGAATACCGGCCATTGCCAGCAGGATGACGATCAGCGGCAAGACCAGACCGCCGGATTTCTCTTCAG
>NZ_JACCEY010000018.1:0-13614 GCF_013591995.1 Rhizobium sp. WYCCWR 11146 | reverse complement strand
GGCATCGGCAGTTTTTGGCCGCACGACGACGCTGCCGTCGGTCGTGCGGCGGTTCCCGGACTTGAGCGATGATTTCCGGATGGAGGACGCGGCGGAGGCCGCGTGTAGGATCAGATCACTTGATAACCTGGATCACCTTGCGGGACGACGGTTCGACGATGACACGTTCATCATTGACCACCGCATAAGCATAGGTCGGGTCATCCGGAATAGGCGTCACGACAACCGTCTCCGGCAGTGGCTGGCCGACGACAACCTTCTCCTTCACGACCACGCGGGCCGACGGCGCCGGAGCCTCGCGAACATAGGTGATGACCTTTTGCGGCGGTGGATCGATCGCCGTACCAACGATCGCGCCGGCAACGCCGCCGACAGCAGCGCCAACGGGGCCACCGACGATCGCTCCGGTGACCGCGCCACCGGCCGCACCATTGACGGTCGAGGACTGGGCGAATGCGACGCCAGACATCAGGGTTGCGGCAGTTGCCGCACCGACGATAAGCTTGGAGATCATTTTCTCCTCCTTCTGTTTCGAGGCGGCCTTCGTGACCGCTGCGACACCAACTAGCTGGGGGCGTGGTCGTTCCACGGCCCGGACCTCAGTCTGATAGACCCCGGCCTTTGGTCCCAAACCCATGTCAATGCCCGTCGCCGGCGCTACTTCAGGATCGAAAGACCCCACGCACGGGCTTACAGCGCCACGCGTCTTTTCAGACGCGTAAAGGACGCTGTAACACTTTGAATTGCTGCATAATTTATCCTTAAATCGGTGCCGATTTGAGGAATTATGCAGGAGGCAGGAGACTGAAGGAGATGGCACGATCCAATCGCCGCGAAGCTGGACGCCGGCGCCTGGCGATGCGTTTGCCGCATATGCGGACGCTGATCATGGCAGCGTGCGACCCGTTGCAGCTCGAGCTCTTCGAGGCCTACCAGATGGCAGTCGAAGCGCGCGACACACTTCGAGGACGGCCATCCAATTCGAACCTGGTACGGGAATACGACGAGACCTGCTTCAAGATCGAGCAGCACGTCATCCGCGCGATGCAAGAACCTTCCTACACGCAGCGCACGAGCTGAGTCCGCGAGCCGTCACGCCTTGGCGGACAGGGCTTTTGGACACTCCATTTGAAGGTCGCGCGATTGGTCCGCTGGCCTACACCAAGCGGAGTTACGAAGCGCGACCGACGACGACGAACGCGCTCATGCCGCCGCACGGACGAACTCCGTGGCGGGGGTCAGACCTTGGTCCCAACCCTGTCGGACCGAAGTCCCTGGGGTGGAACGCCCGTCGGACTCGCGCCGTTTCGAACGATATTGAAGGAGATCCGAACATGAACCAGAACCATAGATCCCGAGTGAATGACGCCTGTAACGCGTCCGTCTTCGCACTTGTTATCGTTCTGGCCGCTCTTCTCTACATCTTCGGCGCAGCCATGTCCGGCGATACCGCCGGGTTGACCCAGAGCGTGACAGGCGCCGAGGTGTTCGATTCCAGGAATGTGCCCTGATGCTGTTTGGAAAACTCTAAAGACGCGTTAGGTTAATCGGGCAGTCTCTTACCGGTATCAAAATGAATTGGCTTCGCCGCTGGAATGCCCGCTCACTCGCCTCCCAGTTCTTCATCGCGGGTGGGCTCATCTCGATTGCCGCCATGTTCGTGGTGGGCTTTTTTGTAAGCCACCTCATAGAGGAAACCGTCATCCACAATTCGGGGGCGGCGACGGCGCTTTACGTGGACAGCGTGATCGCGCCGCTACTTCCCAATATGCAAACCGAGTCACTGCTTGATGAAGCGAGTGCCCAGGCTCTGGATGAGACGCTCGGTCAGGGTGCACTCGGCAAACGCCTTGTTTCGTTCAAGCTGTGGCGAAGCGACGGCACCATCCTCTATTCGAACGAGAAGGAGCTGGTGGGCAAGACGTTTGCGGTCAGCGACAAGCTGCAGAGGGCATTCGCAGGATCTCTCGTCGCGCGCTACGAAATCGCCAGCGATCCGGAAAGCGACAAGGAGCGCGCGCTCGGCAAGCCGCTGATGGAGATCTATAACCCGGTGCTCCAGCCATGGTCCGGACAGGCGGTCGCCGTCCTTGAATTCTACGAGACAGCAGAAGGATTGGGCGATAGTCTGGCGCATGCCAGGCTCCGGAGCTGGGGCGCCGTCGCCGCTCTCACGGCGACCTTTTTCCTTGTTCTCTCCGTTCTGGTGTTCCGGGGTAGCCGCACGATCGAGGCGCAGCGCAAGGATCTCAAAGAACGGGTCACCGAACTGTCTGCGCTGCTGGCGGAAAACCGCGGACTCCAGCGGCGCCTGCAGCGCGCCTCCCAGCGGGCGGCAGCGTTGAACGAAACATATTTGCGCAGCATCGGTGCCGATCTGCACGACGGTCCGGCCCAGCACATCGCCTATGCCTCATTGCGCCTGGACAGCGACGTGTTGATCAATGCGTCCACCCAGCCCGAAGCGCGCGAAAAGGAGCTTGCCTGGATACGCTCGAGCCTTGCCGAAGCGATGACCGAGATCCGCAATATCTGCAGCGGACTGGTGCTTCCGCAGATCGAAAAATCCTCGATCACCGAGATCGTCACGCGGGTCGTCGAAGCGCATCAACACAAGACAGAAAGCCATGTCGAAACGATTGTCGACGAAGATGGACCGGAACTTCCCCCCGCCGTGAAGATCTGTATCTATCGCTTCATCCAGGAGGCGTTGAATAACGCTTACCGCCACGGCGGCGGCGTTCAGCAGGCCATAAAGGCTGTCTCGCGCGACGGCCATGTTTGTGTCGAGGTCAGCGATCACGGCGACGGCTTCGATCCGACCGAGGTGAGGCCAACGAGCCTCGGCCTCGTGGGGTTGCGGGAGCGCATCGACAGCCTGGGAGGATCTTTCGACATCAAGACAGGCGAAGGAGGAACGACCGTGACCATGATCTTCGAGCCAATGGAAGTGGGAGAGTAGGGATGACAGCAATCACCATCGGCGTCGTGGACGATCATCCGCTCTTTCGCGAGGGTGTAACGCGCAGCCTCTCCGAAATCAGCGGCTTTATCGTCGTTGGCGAGGGGGCCAGCAGCGATGACGCGGCGATGATCGCCTCGGACAACCATCCCGACATCATGCTCCTCGATGTCTCGATGCCCGGCGGCGGGCTGTCTGCGATCAGTGACGTCCTGGCGCGGAGCCCCACAACGAAAGTGCTGATGTTGACGGTATCCGAGGAGGTGGACACTTTGCTGGGAGCTCTGCAACGGGGCGCGATGGGTTATGTTCTGAAAGGTGTTGGTTCGCGTGGCCTCGCCGAAGCAATTCAAACCGTCCTGCGTGGCTCGCGATATATCTCGCCGACGATGTCGGCGAAAGTCATGGAAAATTCCTTGAATGGCGGAACCTCCGACAAAAGCAGCCTAACGCCACGCGAACGCGAGGTGATGGATCTTGTCGCTCAGGGCCTGTCAAACAAGCATATCGGCTTGCGTCTCAACCTGCAGGAAAAGACTGTGAAGCACCATATGACCCAGATTCTGAGCAAGCTTGGTGCCTCGAACAGGACTGAAGCGGCTCTACAATGGCGCGAACGGCGCTGAAAGAGGTTAGCGAAGGAAGCGGCTCAGCCGCCGGGCATCACTGGCCGTCGCCTGCCGACTTATAATCGTCCGGCCCTTCGAGTCCTTCATAACGTAGCGACCGCGTTGCAGAGTTTCAGTGATGCCGTTTGAATGGCGGACGTCGATGGAGCCATCGGACGCCGCTGTCGCTCTCGCGCCCGATCTTGCTGACGATCCTGTGCTAGAGGAAGATGATCCTCCACCACCGGCGGAATTTCCACCATTGCCGTTTCCGGAACCGCTATTGCCGTTGCCGTTGCCGTTGCCGCCACCGTTGCCATTCCCTCCCCCATTGCCATTACCGCCGCCGTTGCCATTACCGTTGCCATTCCCGTTGTTGCCGTCCTTTGCCTGCGCAAAGTCCGCTGCCAGAACAGGAAGGGAACCGCCGAGTTTTAGTGTGACTGGTGATGCGGCAGCGACGAGAGCGACGGCCGCGCTACCGCCCAATCTCAGAAAATCGCGTTTCCGGATACTCATGCAATGGCCTCATTCGTCCGTTCTTCGCCGTTTCCCATCATATATGACGCATAAGATTTCTCGCTGTTCCCAAGACAAAATGCAACCGACCTAGGTAGTAGGCGCCAGCAAGACTTTGGTCCGGGCCGACCGATTGCCGCGGTCGACATCGGAAAGAGTCCAACGGCGTGATCATAAGCGCCGCTTACTCCCGTTGCTCCCTGTGCTTTGAAAAGGGCGCAAGCATTCTATGGAACTTCTGGCCTCGTCGTCGCTTTGTCTGTCAACGTGCAACAGAGGAAAACCCCAATGGCAAACCCGAACGAATCCCCCGCAGTCCAATCCATGCGAAAAGAGCAGGCAGAGCAGCGGAAGCAAACCCGAGACGGCCAACTCGACAAGGGTATCGAGAATACCTTTCCGGCGTCCGATCCGGTGTCAGCCACTCACACTTCAATTTCCGCCGGCCGCAGCGACGTCGAGGCGGCTGAGCGCGTGAAGCGAGAACCCGATCCCACCAAGCTCGACGAGGAGTTTCCGCTGGTGGATCAAGCCCTGCGCTCGACGGGCGAAACCGACCGTTCCTCCGAAGGGCTGGATGCCAATCGCGAGAAAATGCGCGCGCTTCAGAAAGAAGCCGGTCGGATGACCGAAACCGCTTCGGAACTGGCGTCCGGAACAGCCCGCCTCGCAAAAGCGGAAGCGCGCAGCTTCGTACGCGATCTCGAGGATCGCATACGCCGGCAGCCGCTGACAGCCGCAGCGATCGTCGCCGGCATCGCCTTCGTCTTCGGCGCGACGCGTTGAGGAGCCAAGTGACAGTCGCCTCGCTTGATCACCCCGAGGCGATTCGACCGGCGGACCATTACGGTGTGGAGAGCCGCCTCCATTAGGACGAATGCGGGCGGGGATTTCCTGAGGACGAAACTCAGGAGCGCTTCTAGAGCCTGTCCGTGCTTCGACTTCCGAGGGCATCGTGAAAATCGCAACCTACAATGTCAACGGGATCAATGGGCGGCTGGACATCCTGCTGCGCTGGCTCAAGGAGGACGCCCCTGATGTGGTCTGCCTCCAGGAACTGAAGACAGACGATGCCAGGGTTCCGCGAAAGGAGATCGAACGAGCCGGCTACGGCGCCATCTGGCACGGGCAGAGATCCTGGAACGGGGTGGCCATCCTGGCAAAAGGCAAGATACCGATCCTGACGCGGCGCGGTCTTCCCGGTGATCCTGACGACACTCACAGCCGGTATATCGAAGCTGCCGTCGACGGCATCCTGATCGGATGCCTGTATCTTCCCAACGGCAATCCGTTTCCAGGAGCAAAGTTCGATTACAAGCTGCGCTGGTTCCGCCGTCTGCAGGCGTACGCCGCCGAGCTCCTCGAGCTCGAGATGCCTTCGATCCTGGCCGGTGACTTCAACGTCATGCCGACGGAGATCGACGTCTACAAGCCGGAACGCTGGCTGGACGACGCCCTCTTCAGGCCGGAAGTGCGCAAGGCCTATGCTGATCTCGTCGCTCAAGGCTGGACCGATGCCGTCAGACATCTTCATCCTGGAGAGCGCATCTACACCTTCTGGAAATACTGGCGGAACAGCTTCGAACGTGATGCAGGGCTTCGGATCGACCACTTCCTGCTCAGTCCGGCAGTCGCCCCGTTGCTTCGATCGGCAACCGTCAGGAGAAAGCCGCGCAACTGGGAGCATACGAGCGACCACGCGCCCGTCATGATCGAGCTCGACATTTCCGAAGCGGGAGCCGACCTAGGAGCATCAGCCCGCTCAGTGACGAACAAAGGGAACCCGTGATGTCGCCGGGAGTTAGGTTATAGAGCATCAATGTCGAGATCGCATTCCTGCCTCGCAATGCTCCAATTTGAGTGACCGCTATGGACGAAAGCAAAAACTACCTGAACACCGACGAGATCCAGGCCGACGATCAGTTGTCGCCGAAGCCGATCGAAGGAAAGGATCCGCCAAGGCGAGTGCGCAGAAGCGAGGAAGCCATCGCCGAAGGCTCTGACGATACCGAGCGCGTCCGGGTCCCGCCCCCCGTTGCGAATCCCGATTGATCACCCTATGGCCCCGTCTCTAAATGATTCAGGTCCCTGGCATCACCTCATTTGTCCGCGTCCAGATCGTAGATTCCGCCCGCCAGCCACGCTGGCCAGTCTCGCTCGAAGAAGGACCTGGCGCTTTCATCCAGCGTGCGGTTCGGACGGGTTGAAAGCCTGATCTCATCACCATCAAGCCGAACGACGATCTGCTCCTTGCGGTGCGCTTCCCGTTCCTTCCAGAAACGATAATCCTGCAAAGGCCCTGAGCGCGCCAGCGGAAGGGATTCGCCCTCCGCATCGCATATTGCGCGCGCGCCACGGCTGCCCCCTCCATTGCGAATGAAGAAATCAAGCGCGCTGAGCACGGCTTCCGAGGCGAGCGCCATATGCCGCCATTGCACGCCGCGAACCGCCTCCGCTGCGCGACCGTAGGAGACGCCGCTAGTACCAATGTCAGCATTCAGCTTGCGAGCTTCGATCAAGGCTCGGCCAACGCTTTCTTGATCACAGATGATGCCAGCCTTTTCGCTCATTCGCGCCTGTACTTGCGAACGGATCGATTTGACGGTGAGCGGGCTCTCGGTCCGAAGTCCGGCAACTAGGCCGACGATGCCCGCCTCTGCGATATCGGCTATGTCCTCTGCTGCCGACCGCTTCGCCCTGCCGCTCGCGCTGATGTGCTCTGCCGCGCGCGTACCGAAGACTTGCCCGGCATTGAGCGCCGCTCCACCCGGCCTCGTCACGCCGTGTGTGCCCGCCGCTTCTCCAACCGCGTAACAGCCGCCGAGACTGCTGCGGCCCCAGGTGTCGACCATGATGCCGCCGTTCATGTGCTGGTTGTTGACCGCAAATTCCAGCGGCTCTTCGGCAATATCGATCTTGTAGCGGCGGTAGAGCTCGATCGCGAGCGGGTTCATATGCTTCAAACGATCGATCGGCATGTCCTGGTCGGCACCTGCCTTGCCGAGATATTCGCGGACGTCTTCGTCCAGTCTTTCCAGGCTGAACGGCAGGTCGCCCGGCACGGATAGGGGATTGCGATTGAAGTCCATAAAGACATGCCGCCCTGCGGCGGTTTCCCGGGAGATGGCAAGGTCGACCAGGCTCGAGCCGAAATCGAGCATGCGCGTCGCGTGAAATGGCCATTGATAGCCCTTGCGGAAGACGTTCGACGCCAGCTCCTGCGTGCTGCGGTAGTATTCTGCCAGGAAGTGGTGCTCGGCGCCTTCGGTATCGAGCGAGTAGATATGCGGGATGGCCTGGACGTAGGTGCCCGACAGATTCCACGGGAACCCTTCCCTGCGTGTGCCGATCCCAAACTGGCTTTCGGTCAGATTGACGAGTTCGACGCCTGCCTCGAGCGCCAGTCCGAGAGAACCGAAGCAGCCGTTGGGATAAACGCTGTCGCGATAGAGTTCGCCCGGCCCGCCGGCGGCGAGCGCGATCACGCCACTGACCAACAGCGCGATGCCCAGCGGGTTCTCCTCCGTGCGGTCGCTGGCGCGCATGACGAGCATGCCAACGACATGACGGTCAGCGCCACCGCCCTCGGTAAGGATCTTTACCGCCGTGGTCTGGTTATAGAACGGCACTCCAAGCCGGATCGCCTCCTCGGCCAACACCTTGACCATCAGGCGCGAGGTGCGCGGGCCGCAGCTGGTAGCGCGGCCGACCTCGTCATGGTCGGTCTGATATCTCAGCGTTCCACCGAGCGGATCCTGAGGCAGCGGCAGGCCTAAAAACTGGAGCGATGCCATCATCCGGGACGAGCCCACGGCCTCGACGTAGGCCGTATCCTCGTCCATCGCGCCGCCGCTGCGGATGGCGCGGGCCATCGCCTTGTAATTGTCGCCCTGATCCGCGGTGTTTGCAGTGTGCAGGGTCTGCTTGTCGGATCCCGAACAGGCCGAGGTTCCGCCCCACGCGCTTTGGCTGACGATGACGACGTCATCGCCGCGCCGATTCAATTCCACCGCCGCCCGCAGACCTGCAGCACCCGATCCGACGACGACGCAACCAGCCCGGTAGACCGGCACCTCGATGCCGGCGAGCCGGACCGTTTCCGAAGGGGCGGCCTCGGACGGCAGCCGCGGCATCTCCACATCGGTCAGTGCGTCAAGAATTTCCTGCGGAACGTCTATGGTCATTGGCGTTCAGCCAGCGGGATGTCGACCCAACGCCTCTGCCGGGAGGACTCCATGCATGCGTCGACGATCTGGCAGATGTGGTGGCCGGTCTCGAATGTCGGCCACATCGGTCTGTTGGCAACGATCGAGCGGATCACTTCGGCCACCTCGATAATCTTGCTTTCATTGTAGCCCAAGCCGAAATTCGGCAGAGGGAGGAAAGCCCGGAAGGTTGGGTTCTCAGGCCCCACGTCGATCTCGCGGAAGCCGCGCCGACCCGTCCGGTCGTCGTTGGAGTAGAAGCGCAGCCGGTTTATTTCGTCATAGGTGTAGGCGATGCTGCCTTTCGTTCCGTAGATTTCGTAGGTCTGCATGAACTTGCGGCCGGTCGCGACACGGCTGAAATCGACGATCCCGCCGGCGCCGTTCTCGAACCGGCACAGCAGGTTCGTCGCATCGGGATTGGTGATATCAGCCCAGGTCTCATTGCCTGTCAGTTTCACCTCTTCGCCATAGGCAAGGCCTTCGACGACAGGCCGGCGCGGCGTTGCGATAAGATTGTCGGCGATCAGGGAGCTGACGCGGCCAACCAGGAAATCCATGAAGCTGAAGATATGCGAACCGGTATCACCGACGATCCCGGTCGGCGCGAGCTTTCCATCGGCGCGCCACATGAAGGGCGCGTAGGGATCGCCATACATGTCGACGTGCTGGCAGCCGCGGAACAGCTTGATCTCGCCGATTTCGCCGGATTGAATGATATCTTTCGCCAGATCATGGACGGGATTGCGAGGAAAGGCGTGTCCAACGCGGGTAATGACACCCTTCGCCCGGGCGATGTCGGCCAATTCCCGCGCTTCGGCGGCGGTGTTTGCCAACGGCTTCTCGCAATAGACATGTTTGCCGGCCAGCAGGGCCGCCTTGGCCACCTCATAATGAAGATGGTCAGGCAGGCAGATATCGATCAGATCGACATCAGGATCAGCGACCGCCAGATTCCAATCCTGAAGAATTCTTGCACCCGGCGCCCTGTGGGAAATATTCCCGGCTGCTTTCGAGGGACCTTCGACGAGAGCGACGATCCGTGCCGTTCCGTCCGACACTCCGAAGAAATGCGGAAAGGTCTGATAGGCCATCGTGTGGACCTTTCCCATCCAGCCCGAGGCGCCAAGCACTGCAACTCTGACTTCAGACATTGTCGTCTCTCCTCTCGACATGGCTTACCGGATTTCGGCGCGGGCCCTCGGCCTCGCATCGTTGCGTTCGTAGGCGAAGATGGTGGGGGCAAGTGCCGGCAAGCCCCGGATGAGGTCCGATCCCTTTTCGCCGACCATGATCGTCGGCGCGTTGGTATTGCATGACGGCACGCGCGGCATAACGGATGAATCGCAGACCCTGAGGCCTTCCAAGCCGTGCACCTTGAGATCAAGCCCGACAACCGCGTCAGGCCCTCTCCCCATCTTGCAGGTGCCGACCGGATGATGGTCGGTCTTTGCGTTGGCGCAGCCGTAATCGAAAAGCTGCTCGTCGGTCGTGACCTTCGGTCCAGGAAGCCTTTCGGCCATGACATAGGGCTTCAGCGCCGCCTGCTGCATGATCTCGCGTGCGAACTTCAGCCCTTCCAGGGACATCGTCCTGTCGTGAGGATCGGACCAGTAGTTGGGGTCGATCAATGGAGCGGCAGCCGGGTCTGAGGATGACAGACGCACCGTCCCGCGCGAGCGCGGATGCAGATAGGCGGAGTTAAGGGTCACGCCGGCATTCTTGAGCCGTTCGACACCCGCTTCGATGCCCGAACCCAGGCCGAGGTGGAACTGGATATCAGGAGAACGGGCCTGCGGATCGGCATACCAGAAGCCGCCGGTCTCGAAGAGCGACGAGGCGACCGGTCCGGTGCGGAACAGTACATATTGTATCCCGGCCCAAACGGTCCGGTGGAGTTTTGCGACGCCATCATAGGTGTGATCGCCGGTGCATTCGGCAATGACGAAAAGATCCAGGTGATCCTGGAGGTTGCCGCCGACACCCGGTAGATCGTGAAGCACCTTGACGCCCACCGACCGCAGATGGTCGGCCGGTCCTATGCCGGACTGCAAAAGCAGCTTCGGCGATCCGATCGCGCCGGAGGAAACCAATACTTCGCGGTCGGCACGCACGATCTCCGAGCCGTGCGAGGTCACGATCTCGACGCCTGTCGCACGGGCTCCCTCCACAATAATACGCGCGACGCGCGTGCCCGTCCTGACCGTCAGGTTCTTCCGGTCCTTGATCGGCGAGAGATAGGCGAGCGAAGCCGACGACCGGCGGCGGTTGCGCTGCGTGAGTTGATAAAATCCCACTCCCGCCTGCTGGCGTCCATTGAAGTCGTGATTATAGGGAATGCCGAGCTCCTGCCCTGCACGGATATAGGCGTCGCAGATCGGCAGCGGCGCAGCAGGCATCGAGACGCCGAGCGGACCGCCATAGGAGTGATAGTCGTCGGCGAAGCGCTGATTGTCTTCCGCGCGTTTGAAATAGGGAAGGATCGAACGATAGTCCCAGCCTTCGCAGCCGTCTTCACGGGCCCAGAGGTCATAATCCACAGCGTTTCCGCGCGTGTAGAGCTGGGCGTTGATCGACGAGCCGCCACCGATGACTTTCGCCTGCGTATAACGAAGCACGCGGCCTTTCATGTGCTTTTGGGGAACGGTTTCCCATCCCCAACTGGCGACACCTTTGGTCATCTTGGCGAAGCCCGCTGGCATGTGAAAGAGCGGATTCCAGTCGCCTCCGCCCGCTTCTAGCAGGAGGACGCTGACATCAGGATCTTCGCTCAGCCGATTTGCCAGCACGCATCCTGCTGGACCGGCGCCAGTGATGATGTAATCGAATCCCATTTTACTGTCCTGTTGCATTCGGCCTGGCGACCGCCAGTGCCTGTGTCATGCCTGCAAGTCCTGCGACGCAATGTGATCTGCCACTCTCAGCGCTTGGGCGGCGACGGTGAGCGCAGGGTTCACCGCGGCCGAGGTGGGGAGGAAACTGGCGTCGACGACGAAGAGATTTTCGTGATCATAAGCCCGGCAATACGCGTCGAGCGGCGCAGTCGCGGGATCGTTTCCGATGCGGATCGTTCCGCACTGATGGGAAGGCGTGCGCTTGTCGAAGGGTCTCGACAGCACGATCGGAAATCCGATCGATTTCAGGATGACCTTCAGCTTGGCGACAAGTGCGAGATGGGCGTCCCAGTTGGTTCGCTGCCATTGGAGAATAATCCGATCTCCATCCACCATGACGCGGCTTTCGGGATTGGGAACGTCCTCGCTCATCGCATAGAAGTCGATGGCATGGCCGGTGATGAAGCGCAGAAGCCATTCCGGAGCCTGCGGCAGAGAACCCTTGAGAACCTTTTCGGAGATGCGGCCGAGGAGCTGCACGTTGCCGAGGGGCGGTCCGCCCTCCCCGTCGGAGAGATAAAAGTCGTTGAAGGCAAACGTCTTCTGGTAGATGGAGGTGTTCTTGAACCGCGGCGAGACCCCGATGACGGCGGACGCATTGTGATTCATGAAGTTGCGGCCCACCTGGTCGGAAGAGTTCGCCAGACCCTTTGGGAAGCGGTCGTTTTTCGAACGCAGCAAAAGCACTGATGATTGGACCGCCCCGGCGGAGAGGATCACGATCTCAGGCGAAACAGTCACCGTCTGCCCGTTCTTGATGTAGGCCACCCGGTCGATCCGGCTCCGCGCTCCCGTGTCGAGCCTCGTCACACGCGCATTGGTTTCGAGCCGGACGTTCTCGTGTCTCAGTGCTACTGAGAGTGCTGCGGTCTCGGCATCCATCTTGCCGTCGCGTGCGTTTGGATGCGCATCCCAGGGCGTGGGTGCTTTGGAGAGCCAGGCGTCAAGATCCAGGCCGAGCGGCAGGGAAAACGGATGCAGGCCCTTCTGCTTGAGGCGCGCCCTGATATCGGCAATCGGCGCCTCGTCCGGGACGGGCGGATACTCGTAGGCCGCCGAGTGGTGCGGCTCCGTCGGATCTTCGCCCAGACTGCCGCGGACCTGGTACATGCGTTCCGCTTGGCAGTACCACGGCTCCAGGACCTCGTACGGAAACGGCCAGGCCGGCGACACACCCTCGCGGTGTTCGATGACTGCGAAATCCTCTTTGCGATAACGCGACAACACGGCGCCATAGAATTTCGAATTCCCGCCGACATTGTAGTAATTGCCGGGATTGAACCCCTTGCCGTTCGCCTCGTACCAGGTTTCCTTCGGTCGAAAATGTCCCCGCTGGAAGATCGCGCGTTGGTCGCGGTTGACCGGAAGGTCGGCGATATGGTCGCCGGCTTCGAGGATCAATATCTGCGCGCCGGTCATGGCCAGGCCGGCCGCGACCGTGGCGCCGCCGACGCCTGAACCGATGATGACGATGTCAGGTGAACTGCTCATGTTAGCACCTGGCCATCACGCAATCCGCGCCTGTGTTTCCGGATCGAAGAACACGGCCTTGTCGAGATTGAAGGCGAGGCGGGTATTTTGTCCTGGTGCGATGCCGGTATCGGCGCGCAGGCGGGCGACGACGGATTTGCCGCCGAGCTTGGTGACGGCGAAGGTATCGGAGCCGGCCGGTTCGACCACCTCGATCAGGCAATCGCCCTCGGTCAGCGAGCGCGCCTTGCGGTCGGCGCCATCGGGGTCGGTCAGCGCTTCGGGCCGAATGCCGAAGATCACCTGTCTGCCGGTATAGGCGGTCAGTCCGTCATTGCCTGATATGACGGGCAATCTCAGCGGGGCGGCATTCGGCCGCTCCAGCGAGACTTCCAGCCCGCCGGCGCCGTTTTCGACGGTGGCGTTGAGCAGGTTCATCGCCGGCGATCCCATGAAGTCGGCGACGAAGATATTGGACGGGCTGTTATAGATCTCGGCTGGCGTGCCGAACTGCTGCAGCACGCCATCCTTCAGCACGGCGATCTTGGTCGCCAGCGTCATCGCCTCGATCTGGTCGTGGGTGACATAGACGAAGGTGGTGCCCATGCGCTGATGCAGCCGCTTGATCTCGGTGCGCATGTCGACGCGCAGCTTGGCATCGAGGTTGGAGAGCGGCTCGTCGAACAGGAAGACCTGCGGATTGCGCACCAGCGCCCTTCCCATGGCGACACGCTGGCGCTGGCCGCCCGACAGCTGGCTCGGCTTGCGGTCGAGCAGGTGGCCGATCTGCAGCATGTCGGAGACTTGGGCGATCGCCCTGGCACGCTCCTCCTTGGGCACGCCGCGGATCTCCATGCCGAAGGCGATGTTGCCCGCCACCGTCATGTTCGGATAGAGCGCATAGGACTGGAACACCATGGCGATGTCGCGCTTGGAGGGATGCAGCCCGCTGATGT
>NZ_JACCEY010000017.1:22137-66115 GCF_013591995.1 Rhizobium sp. WYCCWR 11146 | reverse complement strand
AGGTGCGCTTCATGTCTCGTTCCTTGCAAGGATAAACCGTTGTTATCTATTGCAAGTCGCACTTCATCCTTGAACCCACCCCTCTTACAACATGATGTGGCGTAATCTAGTTTATGGACTTAAGACATTGATATATAATGATATAATGGTGATTCTAGCCGACATGAACCGTTACGTCATACCCAAGCGATCGAAGGGCTTTGCTGGTCCGCCCATTGCGCGGCGGATATCTGTCCGGCAATGCCCACCCTACAATCTCCCCCAGAGCGCTCACGCCGATCAGTTCGATTTTCCGCTTGGGATCGACAATCGCGTTCCAAAGGCGAACAGGGACGTCTTCAATTCGACCATCATAGAGAATGTAGGATAGAGTCTCCAATGCGGATACCCCACCGCGGTTTGGCGCCCGGTAGATATGTCTCGCCAGGGCATCAACTTTCTCGGGTATGTCGTATGGCCGGTCGCCCTTTAGCCCGATAAGTCGATTGGGCGCACGTCGGGCAAACTCCCGCGTTGCGTGGATTTTGCCGAGCACCTGAATGAATTCATTTTCCGTAAGGCGTTTTAGACGGTCTTCCGCAAACGCCCGCTGCAAGGCGGGGGCAGTCTTATTGAGCATCCGGTTCTCGTCTGAACTGTCCGGCCGCTTCTGCCACCATCGAATTGCAGTCTCAACGGCGGTATCTGGATCCAATCTGTTTCTGCCAAAATGCGTCTCGAAGTCTGCTCTCCTGCCGTCGAATGTATTCTGGTAGTAGTGAGCATGGAGGAACTGGTCGGCATGGGCACCCAACGGCGCGGTGGAGCTCACCCAAGACGGCCTGTTTCCGTCAACTGAAATCTTGACGGAGATGTCTCGAATAATTTGAAGAGTGCTGTTCCACTCATTCAGAAACGCTTGCTTGCGCTGCTCACCCGCTGACTTCGCGCTTGAACGTGCCAGCCCGCGGAAATGCGGAACGAGGGTGGTTGCGGTGAACGCTTCATCCGCAGCCTTTTGAGCAATTTTGCGCCTTGTCAGTTCCTTGTTCCTGGCCGAGATAAGATCGAACAGCTCCTGAGTCAACGGGGCAGCATGGGTCTCAATCTCAGCAAAGAATTGCTCCAGCTGAAGATCGTGACCGCTAGCCACCAGCTCGTCCTCGGTGAGGAAAACACCGGCCTCGACGTTATTCCACCACGCGCTTTGGGTAAGGTTTGCAGAGCCGATGTATGCGCCGAAGCCGCGCCACCAGATTACCTTCGGATGGAATTGGCGCACGAGCTTGCACGTATAGCGCCCCGACCTTCGGGAAAGGAAACGTTCGAGAATGAGGATACTCACCGGCACCTGTTCATCAAAACGTCCCCAGAAACGCAGCGGTAGTTTGTTTTCCCAACACCAATCAAAAAGAAGATCGTTTTCCGTGGCGTAAGCGACCGCAGCATCAACCCGATCAGTGTCTTCGACAGCATTCAACAGAATGTTTCGGAGATAGTTGCCGTTGATCCCGTTCAAAAGCAATTCCAAGCGGCGCCCCCTTTTTCTTCGACTGATCTATACTCTTTGAGGTTGTTGCGTCAAAGTCTGGTTCTTCTCCTCCGACAGCGGAAGGCTGCGACGGTGCCCTCGCATCAAATCACGGGAGCCGGGCGCAGACGTGATGCAGAAATACCCTACCCTGATCTGGCGATCTCCAAGCAGCCGTCCAAACCCGCTCTCTTGGCTACGGAGCGCGAGGTTTTTTCAGCGCCTGCCGAGCGTAAGAAGACGCTGATATCGAGGATCCTTCTCGAGCTTTGGTGCGACCTTCTTAATGTGGAAAAGAGCTTTATCGAGGCCACCTGGAACGATCGCTCCGTCATCCCCCGCAACCGACCGATCCATGATCGACAAAAGGGCCGCCGCTTTTTTAGGATCGTTGATAATATTGAAATCACCTCGATCTTCATCCAGGTCGATCACTCCGAAATCATAAAGCGACCAGCAGTCGAAGGGCGTAAGATATGGGAGAACCATTTCGGTTGCTTCGACATAACAGGATGCAGCCTCAGCCGGTAGTCGAGCAAGCCTCTCGGAAACGGCCTTTGAGCTAAGAGTAAGTTCCTTCGGCCACACGTCCGAGAAGACGGAGTTGACGATCTCGAAACGTTCCTCCTCCGTCAAATCATCGTCCGGTGCAAGATACTGCGAAAAGGCACGCACCGCCTCCGTGCGGACTTCATCTGTCCCCAGCCTCAACATCTGTTGGATCAGATCGAGGGACACGGCGGGTTCTGCGTTCTGAACACGATCCGTCAGCGCCGACCAGACGACGCGTTCCGACAGATCCCCTCGAACCTCGCTCGACAAGCGGTCGGATAGAGCTGCTGCCACCAACGACGGGGCGAGTTCTGCCACGACCTCCTTTTGAGGGAGGTGCGCCATCGAAAACGCTTCCCACAAGACGGTGGTTTCCTGGCTTTCAAGTGCGTTGATAAGCGGCTGGAGAAGGAAATCTCTCGACCACTGTTCTGCAGCAGCGATGAAGTAAGCCAGTTCCCTGACGAGAACAAACTGCGCGTGAAGGCGCGCTATCCCGATTGTCTCACTTATTGCTTGGAGCATTTGTGGCCAACGGCCCTGAGACAGTGGATTATCGCCCTTCTTTACTGTCGGGCAGGTTTCGACGAAGGCCAAGGCGAGCTGGCCGGCGGGGGAGTTGAAAGCCTCCTGACTATAACCGGAGCGATCCGCTTTGCTCGAATTCGTTTTCTCGACAGCGAAGGGCCACAACCGAAGCCAGGCATTTTGGAATTCCTCGCGGCTCGTGAGCAATCGATCCCAACTCGTCATGAACGACGCGAGGCCGTCAATGGCCTTAGACAAAACAGTCGCACGTTCGTCGACAATTGAAACACATATGGACAGCGCGATCAGGATCTTATCCTTGTCTTCTTGCGAAGCCGTGTCAGGCGTGGCGTTAAGGTTCGCGGGCCGGTAAGCGTATCCAAGTGCTTGCCACACCTTGGCAGCGACAGCACCCTCAGCCTTCGTCAGAAGACCGAGCACCACAGATGCGTTTTCTGCAATAAATTCCGAAGCGTTCTGACTTTTGTCGTCCCAGCCCGTATCTGCGAGCGATTTCGCCAGTTCGTCCAGGAGTTTGGTTGTCGGGATCGCGTCGAAGGTGTTCTCGACAGTCCTTACGCGATGGATCAGGCGGACACCCTGATTGAAACCGTGTGTCAGTTCAATGGCTGGCAGGTCTCCCGACCGGGTTGCGAAGTCGTCGAGCCATTCCTGACCTTTATCCGTAAGGTTGCCGCCCGCAGCTTGGATTCGTCGAAGCTCCACGAACACGTGGTGGTCCCTGTAACCTGCCCTGTCCGATTTCTCGATCCTGCTGGGAATAAGCTTCGCGGGCTCCCCTCTCAGTATTCGCTGCTCGATGCGATTTTGGTTGTCGGTAGAAAGTGTTGCCCATCGAAGCGCGCGCAACTCAGCGAATTCTGGATGTGCGCTCGCCCACCAGAATTCTCGGTCGGAAAGCTCTATGAGGAAAGCTGCGACCTCATCACTGTCAACAAGCGCCGGGTTCCGGGCCGCTGCGGCCCAAAGCCGCCGATAAAGCGTCCAACCTTCCCGGTCCCAATTGTCGATAACCCTACGGGCGGCCTGAAGGTCGAGGCTGCTGAGACGCTCCATCACCGCAAACATCAGCTTGGTCGATGGTGCGAACCCTTCACTATGACGATCCGGCTCACCGCCACCATCCGGATATTGCTCCGGAGGTACGAAATAGGCTCGGTGAATCTGCCAGTTTGTGACGTCCATATCCTTGGAAATTGAACCAATCATATGCCCGAGATTTAGTCCTGCGAGCAGCGCTGCGTTCAAGGCCGTCGCCAATTCGAAAAGGAAGTTGCGATCTTCATTCGCCTGAAGCCCGATGTCGGCCGGCATCAACCGGCTGCCACTGGATATGGACGCATAGATGAGATGCTTGAGATGCCGCGGTCTGGCGGGCTGCGCCTCTCCGGAAAGGGCCCTTAATCGCTTGGACGTATCGATCTGGAGCCACGGCCGAACCGCATCCACAATCAGACGGATCGTCTCTCGCGGGCTACCACCACCCTTTAGCTGCCTACGGATCTCGTACTTTTCCCGGTGCGTTTCGACATCGGGCCTTTCCCAATATTCGAAGACACATCTCCAAGCCAAGCTGTACGGATCGCGAACGGGCTTCGGCTGGTACTCAACCAAATCTCGCAGCGCTTCACGTTCTGCGATCTGATCTGGTTTCAGCTCGATTGCCCACTCGAGAATCGCTGTGTCCTCAAGTCGTCCGTCGGCGAAAGCTCGTGTTGTTAGATTAATCCTACGTTCGGTATCGGTAAGGCTCAATCTAGGCATATCAGCGCCCTTTCCCGGAATCGCGGATAATACGATTCAAGAACGTTAGCCAACGAGGCGACCGGCTGGCGCCAGAGAGGATTCTTGCAAGTTCAGCTTGTTCGCTAGGGTTGGACCTCCGCGCATAATATCTGAGAAATGATTGGGCAGCCAAACCTTCGGTACTGTCGGGGTCGAGGGCAGCGAGTTTCTTTAGGTAGGACTTCGTCCCTTTCTCATTCCGTCGGTCGGGGATGATGTCGGCCCACCGCACCAATAAATCACCCAAGGCCTTATGTTCGTCGATCTTGTCGTAGACGATGGGCGTGATCCCCCGGCTCTGCCATTCGACGGCCATCCGCTCATCACCAGGCTTGCAACCAACGAAAGCGTAACGCCGCTTAAGATCGACAAAGTGCCGCTCGTCAGCAGCGATCGCATTAAGAAGGTAGCGGACAGGTGAATCACTGGCGCTATAACCAACGAGAACGATGTGAAAAATTCTGGCTGCGTCATAAAGGAAAGACGTGATGAGATTGCGCCGGAGATATGAGTCCCCGAAATCCTGATCGGTCAAAATCAGCGCCGACCCCTTCTCCTTACGCCAGCCTAGTTTCCCATGAATATGAAGGATACCGGCAAAGTCTCGGCTGCTGCTGGGATTAGGTATTTCACCTCGAGCGAAGGCTTCATGCTGGACGCGAAGCTTTGAAGCAGCCTCGCTCAGAAGCCTGTCGAAGTTGGTCGTAACGAGGAGCGTCTGACCGTAACGCTGCCCGAGGCGTACCAGCGCGTCATGGACCGGGTTCGGTTCGATCGTCTGCGAAAGAACCGTTGTCGCTGCTTGTCGCATTGTGCTTTCTTTGCTTGGATCTCCGTCTATCCGACGCTCGAGCATGCCAAGAACGACGTCGAATTCGCGCTGGCAGAAAAATTTCAACTCCGTTCTCTGCTCGTGGCTGAGCAGATCGGTCACCTCATACCATTTCGGACCATCTTTTTTGGAGACGGCCTTGATCGCAGACGACATGGACGGATCGACAATGTCGTAGATTTTCGCGACGAGCCCGCCAAAATCGGGGAGCTGGGTCGGTTTCGGGTATGAAGCGCCCGCGCCGACAACAAAAAGAACACGTCCTTGATCCCTTGCAAGAAGAAGGTCTTCGGGCAGGCTGGGAAGGCCAGGCCAAAATATGACTTCGCTAGACATCCCGGCTCCCCTGAATCCACCCTGCGTTGAGACGGAAGGTACATAGTCGCGCTACCACTTGAGCGCTCAGCTTGCAACTGTAACTGGACCGCCCTGGTCACCAGCACGCAACAAATGGCGCGCCGTGCCGACCTGCGGCTTGAGGTTCTCGCCAAACCTGCCGCCGCCAAAATCTCCCCGCCGTCTTCGCCGGCTGCTCGGGCTAGCAAAATTCAGGCGGCGGCAGATCCTCCGTGTGCGCTCCAGCCGCACGCGTCATTCCAATGGGCCCGGGCAACAGAAAGCGAGGGGCAACCGTCCTTTCTGGTCAACGCCCTAGGTGCCGATGGTGGGAACAACACAACGCTCAAACACAAGTGAGTATCTATTCTCCCATACGCGTTTAAGATGTCTTGTAATTATTTAATATTTTTAATTATTTGAGTTTACTAGATAACGCGTCGCTGGTTCGAGTCCCTTCAAGGCGCGCGCAATTTCCACCGATCGCCATCCATAGCCGTCGATAGCCGCTGAAATTATGAGGGTGCAAAAAGCGGAAGATGGTCCCCTATCGAATACTCTTGTACTCTGCCGCCGAGTACTGGCGGGCGACGCTGCCTCAATCGACGACCGTGCCGAACACGTCGAGTCCGAGTAGCTTTACGTTTTGGAAACATCCCAGCACATCGGTCTGATCAGGAAGATAAGCTGAAAAGCCGCTAGAATTTCTAGCGGCCCTTTTGATCGCAGAGGCTTGGGAGTCAAATTACTCTGCGGCGACCTGTTGAGGGCTAAGGCGCAGCGCAGCTGCGCGACGGTGGCCTTCCAGTTGCTCGGTGGCACTTTGGCGAATAGCTGCCGGAGCTACGGCAGCGACTCCACGCTCGTCGAGCCACTGGTGCGTGGCAATCTTGACGTATGAGCCAACCCAAAGGCCACCCGTATAGCGACCGGCTGCCATCGTTGGCAGGGTGTGGTTCGTACCGCAGCACTTGTCAGAGTACACAACGCTGGCCAGTTCGCCGATAAAGATCGAACCGTAGTTGCGGAGCTTCTTTGCGGTCGCCTGAGGGTCACGGGTGTGAACCTGAAGATGTTCAGTGGCGATGTAATCGGAGTAGGCGATCATCGTCTCTTCGTCTTCGACGACGGTCACTTCGCCGTAGTCCTTCCACGCAACGCTGGCAACCTGAGCGGTCGTCAAGGTTTCGAGCTGCTTTTCGACTTCATTGATCGTCTCTTCAGCAAGCTTACGGTCCGTCGTAACCAGCCCTACACGGGTGCGCACGTCATGCTCAGCCTGAGCCAGCATATCGGTCGCGAGGGTTGCGGGGTTGGCGGTCTCGTCAGCGACGATGAAGATTTCGCTTGGGCCTGCAAGCTGGTCGATACCGACCTGACCAAAGACCTGCCGCTTTGCTTCGTTTACAAACGCATTGCCCGGACCGACGATCTTGTCGACGGCAGGAATCGTTTCAGTACCATAGGCCATTGCAGCAATCGCCTGGGCTCCGCCGACGCGGAAGATTCGGTCTGCACCGGCGAGATGGCAGCCGGCAATCATAGCCGGATGGGCATTCGGTGGAAGGCACGCGATGACCTGGTCACACCCGGCGACTTTTGCAGGGACAACCGTCATGACGGGTGCCGAGAGGAGCGGATAGCGACCACCCGGGACATAGCAGCCAACGATTTCTATCGGGATGACGCGATGGCCAAGGTGCAGCCCCGGAAGCGCCTCAATTTCCAGCGGGAGTATCGTGCCCAGCTGCGCTTCGGCGAAGCGACGGACGTTTGCAATGGCAAACTCGGTGTCTTCGCGAGTTTGCGGGTCTAGATCGGCGATAGCCTTGAGCTTCTCTTCGTGAGTAACTTCGAAGTTGGTCACGTTGGCCTTATCGAACGCGACAGAGTATTCGCGAACGGCGGCGTCGCCATGCTTACGGACATTCGCAATTATATCCTTTACGGTCTTTTCGACAGGAGCCGTATCCGAGACAGCATCTCGGGTCGGTTCCTTGACCCGTGTAAACTTACCTTTCAGCGCATCGAGACGCGACGTCATCAAAACCTCCTATGTGGGATGATCCTGATGAGCATCGTGAAACTTTGGCACCCTCGCAATTGCCTACAAACAACGTGTTCATTATTATCACCAACTCAGTAGCCGCTAGCTCCACGAAGGTATCTCGATTGTGGCGAAGGTGGCATGCTCAGGCGGTGCAATAAAGGGGAACGATAATTGCCAAAGATTGGTAGTAAGCTCCGGGAACTGCGCCGCCGCCGCGATCTCGGTGTGAGGGAGTTGGCGGCGCGCTCAGGAATTTCACATTCGACGATTTCGCTTATCGAGCGAGACAAGATGAGCCCTTCAATAGATACGCTCGGCGCGGTATTGGACGCTCTAGGAACGACCCTTCCGGGATTTTTTTCCGATCTCCAATCCAGCCTGCCATATTCTCCATTCTATTCGTCTGCGAACTTGGTGGAGATTGGAAAGGTTGAAACAATTTCATATCGTGTCATCGGCCTCGATCATCCCAATCGACAATTACTAATGTTACACGAGCGCTATGCACCCGGGGCTGACACCGGCGAAGAGTTTACGCATGCGGCACAAGAGGCAGGCATGGTCCTTTCCGGAGTGGTCGAAATCACCGTCGGTAACCAAAAAAAGGTTCTGAAGCCGGGTGACGGCTACTACTTCGATAGTCGCCTTCCACATCGCTTTCGAAACCTACATGATGGACAGAGTGAAATCTTGAGTGCCATTACCCCTCCGACATACTAACTTTGCTGTCATCTATTGCTGGTGAGTATAGTCACCGGGGGCGTTATCCCTGCTTCCCTAAGTCGCAAAACCTGCTTTGCTAGGTCGATAACTAAAAGGGGGAGCGTCCTATGGTTCTTTGCAAAGCTACTTTCATCGCGTCAACTGTTCTCGCGGCTAGCGGTTTCCATAGCCGCGTGATCTGACAAGTGTATCCCGGGGCGAGAACATCCAAAAGGCACGGCGCAAGATCTTCTTCGCGCCGGCTCGTGCAGTTTCCCCTTCGCCACTTCGATGGACGAGACCGTGCTGACCTTGTTCTTTGCGGGGCCAAGGCAAAGAACATCGGCGCGCCAAATGTTCTCGACAACTCGAGAAAATATCGGTCCCGCGAACGCGGCTGCAGGGTTTCTTTTTATCGTGGGAACGATGCTCATCGCGGGACCGGCATCGCCGGCTCAAAAGAATACCAAGCGAGCCTAGCAGAACATAGCTTCCCGGCGGAGCGTCTTTTCTCTCCGGAAAGCTCAAAAAGACGGCCAAAGGCCAGCAGTACTCTCCAACGCCGTTGGAAAGTTTGGTGTCGAGCGCCCGTACTGGGCCAATCGATGAAAAGGGGAATAGCAATGTTTAAGAGACTTATTGCTTCGGCGCTGGTGGCGTCGTCTGTAGCTAGTTCTGCGATGCCGGCAAATGCAGCAGAAGATGGCGTCACGCTCGGTTTCGCTGTGGCGTTCACGGGTTGGGAAGCAGCTTACGATGGTGAAGCCACTAAGATGGCTCAGCTGTGGATCGAGCAGCAGAATGCAAAGGGCGGGCTTCTCGGCCAACCGATCAAGCAAATTCAGCAAGATACGAAGTCCGACCGCGTCGAAGGTGCCAAAGCGGGCCAGGCGATGGTTCAGGGTGGCGCAGATGTTGTCCTGGTAACGGCTGATTACGACTACGGCGCTCCAGCAGCTCTCCAGGCTCAGAAGGCTGGCCTAATCTCCGTGTTCCTAGGAGCATCTGATCCCAAGGCCGGTGTCGCTGGCGTTGGTAAGCTTTCCTTCACCGCCAACAATGCTGGCCAGGTTGAAGGCGCGACAATGGCCGAATGGGGTATCAACAGGCGTGGCTTCAAGAAGGGCTACGTGCTCGTAGACAACCTCCTCGAGTACAACAAGTCTTCCTGCGCTGGTTACGAATGGGCGTTCCCACTTCACGGCGGTACGATCATGGCGAAGGACGAGTTTAAGAACGGTGACGCCTCCATCAGTTCGCAGGTCACTCGACTTGCCAATGCTGTGCGCGACGAAGGCGTTGACAACGTGATGCTGTGCTCAGTCACCCCTGGCGGCGCAAGCGCGATCAAGCAGATCCGAGCTGCTGGAATCAACATTCCGATCTTGAGCAACACCGGCATGGATGGCCTTTATTGGAATAGCGCCGTTCCTGACCTCAAAGACTTCTACGTGCCTGTCCAAGCGGTCTTCTCCGGCGATCCGCGTGCAGAGGTTGAGGCACTGACGAAGGCGTATGAAGCAAAGTACGGCAGCCGCCCTGCGACGCAATATGCTTACCCGATCTATGCGTGGCTCGACCTTTACGCCAAGGCAGTAACGAAGGTGGGTTCGACCGATGCCGAAAAGGTTGTTGTCGAGATGAACAGCTACAAGGATACTCCGACGGTTCTTGGTACGCGCTCGTTCTCTGACCTTATTCACATCCAGACGCAAATCCCGATGTTCGTTACCGAGATCAAGGACGGCAAACAGAACGTCATTGAGGAAGTGAAGATAAGCCAAGATATTCCAAACGACGTTCTCTACCGCCTGAAGAAGTAAAGGCGTAGAACTGGGCACGCCGGTTAACTGGCGTGCCCCTACAAAAAAAGGGGAATATCATGGCTGACATTTTGTCGCTTCACTCAGGCAATGACGCTGCTACGCCCACCGCTAGCGGCTTGGTTGCAAGGAATCTGACCGTTCGTTTCCAGGGTCTTGCGGCAATTTCAGATGTTTCACTTCACGTGGGTAACCGGGAAATCTTTGGCCTGATTGGACCGAACGGTGCCGGAAAGACCACGCTGGTAAATTGTCTCACGGGGTTTCAGACCCCGACAGAAGGAGCGATTTTTCTTCATGGTTCGGACACAGCTGGTTGGCGAGCCGACCGGTTTCGCCTTGAGGGCATCGCGCGTACTTTCCAGTCGGGGCGGTTGTTCAACGACTTGAGCGTTCTCGAAAACGTAGAGGTCACTGGCCTTGGGCTTGGCCTGGCACGAAATCCAGCGCGTGCGGCAAGTTATGAGCTGCTCGAATGGATTGGCATCGCAGATAAGGCCTCCATCGCAGCCGGAGCTTTAGCCTACACCGATCAGCGCCGATTGAGCATCGTGCGCGCCCTCGCCGTCGCCCCCAAATTCATTCTCCTCGACGAACCAGCAGCTGGCATGTCGGACGCGGAAGCTGACGAACTCGTACATCACATTGCCGAAATCCCTGATCGCTTCGGATGCGGGGTCCTGTTGATCGAACATAACATGCACGTCGTGATGAGCATTTGTCACCGCGTGCACGTCCTCGACGGGGGCAAAACCCTGGCGGTCGGTACGCCGGATGAAATCAAACGACATGAGGGCGTTCTCGCCGCCTACCTCGGCATGGAGGCCTGACCCGATGTCAAACACCATCCTATCGCTATCCCACATTACAGTCCGATATGGACAGATGACCGCGTTGCGAGATGCTTCGATCCATGTCGATAAGGGCGAGGTCGTGTGCATAATCGGCCCCAATGGAGCGGGTAAGTCCACTATGCTCGCAGCCGCCGCTGGCGGCGCACCGGTTGTCTCTGGCAACATTCAGTTCAATGACAAAGCGATCACCGGAGTGGCTCCGGAAAAGATTGCTCGCCTCGGAATTTCCCTGGTGCCTGAGGGACGACATGTCTTCGGCTCGTTGACTGTGGAAGAGAACCTTCAGATCGCTGGATACATCCAGAAGGACAGCAGTCAGGCCAAGCAGGACGTCGAACGGGTGCTGACATATTTCCCCGGTCTTCGAGAGCGCCTGAAGTTTCCGGCTGGCCGCCTTTCTGGTGGTGAGCAGCAGATGTTGGCAATCGGACGGGCACTCATGACCCGTGCAAAACTGATCATGGTCGATGAGCCTTCGCTGGGTCTGGCCCCGAAAATCATCGACCAAATCTATCAAATCCTGCTGGATATCCGCCGCACGGAGGGTCTCACCCTCCTGATCAACGAGCAAAGTTCCAACCGCATTCTCAAGCATGCCGACCGCATCTACGTGTTGCGTGGCGGAGTGATCCAACTTGAGGGCAGGGCGGCTGATCTCGCGGACGGCGAAGCTATCCGTGAAGCCTACTTCGGCTTCCAGCACTCTGACGCTCGGGAGACACAACAATGATCAATTTCATTCAGAACATGGTTGATGCCCTAAGCCTGGGCAGCATCTACGCTCTTGTGGCGCTGGGTATCGGTCTTCTGTTCGGCATTCTTCGGCTCATCAACTTCGCACATGGCGATCTGATCACTATCGGTGGCTATAGCCTGATCGTGCCATCCGCAGATGTTACCTCCCAGATGCTCATCGGAAACTGGAGCTGGTGGACGCTGCTTCCGTCGGTCTGCCTGATCGTTGTGATCGTCGCCCTGCTCACAGACGCACTGGTATTCCGACCCCTTCGGCGCGCGAACGCGACAACTCTGATGATCGGATCATTCGCCTTGAGCTACATCATCCAGAATGGTCTCCTTCTGGTCTACAGCTCACGTGCCAAGGCCGTCGATCTCTGGCCGTCGTTGAACACTCAGATCGAACTGGGCGCTGTTCGCCTGCCGGTCCTTCAGCTTACCACCATCGGGACGACATTGGTATTGATGGTTGCCCTGATCGCTTTCCTGCGCGGCACTCGATACGGCGTCCAGATGCGAGCAGCCGCAGAAGATTTCCGCATGGCCCAGTATCTTGGTGTGAACGGCAACTTCGTAATCGGGATGGCATTCGCAGTAACTGGTATCCTGGCAACGGCAGTCTCACTTCTCTACGTCACTCAGACTGGCTCTCTAAGCCATACCATGGGCGTTCCACTGGCACTCTTCGGGTTCGTGGCCGTCGTCATCGGAGGAATGGGAAGCTTGGTTGGAGCGGTTGTCGGTGGTTTCTTGGTCGGCATTCTGCTGGTGATGCTGCAAGCCTACTTACCTGCCGATCTTCGTGGCTTCCGAGATGCTTTTGCCTTCGGCATCCTTGTCCTCGTCCTGCTCGGTCGTCCTTCGGGTCTCTTGCCATCCAGAAACATCATTGAGCGAGTTTGAGCCATGAAGGGACACACAAATCTTTCGCTTTTCGGCCAGCATTCTTCAGCAGTCGTGCTGTCGTTGGCCGTCGCAGCAATCGCACTTGTCACCACGCTCGTTGGCGATGAGGCCATTGTAACCTCCGTCACAGAAATGCTGATCAGAATGACGCTGGTGGTCGGCCTTTACATCTTCATTGGTAACTCAGGGATCACTTCATTCGGTCACGTCGCGTTCTCCTGCTTAGGCGCATACGCGGTCGGCTGGGCGACTGCAGAACCGATGTTCAAGCAAATGATGCTGTCGGGGCTTCCGATGTTCCTGCAGGAAAACCAGTATCCATTCTGGATGGCAATGGTCGGTTCGGCTATACTACCTGCTATCGTTGCGCTCTTGTTCGGCCTGGCCATAATGAGGTTGAACGGGATCGCGGCATCGATTGCGACATTCGCCTTCCTCATCATCGTGAACAGCGTTTTTGCCAATTGGGATAGCGTCACCGCCGGTGTCAGCTCAATCATCGGCATTCCGACGGTCGTGGGTCCTTGGGTAGCAACTGGTGGGGCAATTTTCGCAATTCTGGTCGCCAACCTGTTTCAGACCTCGCGATTTGGCATCATGCTGCGAGCCTGCCGGGACGATGAGGTTGCTGCCAAAGCTTCCGGCGTTCGCGTGGTACGGGTTCGACTAACTGCTTTCGTACTGAGCGCTGCCGTAGCCGGTGTCTCTGGCGGGCTTTACGCCCAGTTCCTCGGAATTCTGGCTATCGATGCTTTTTACCTCAACCTGACATTTATCTCCTTGGCGATGCTCGTCGTCGGTGGAGTGGGCAGCCTGTCCGGGGCGGTATCCGGAGTAGTCGTCGTGACGGTGATCGTCGAGGTTCTCCGGTTTCTGGAACGGGGTTTTACGCTCGGCAGCACTTCAATTGCCCTGCCGCCCGGCAGCCAGGAGATCGGTCTTGGCATCATCATGGCTTTGATTCTGATCTTCAGACCCGGTGGCATCGCTGGTGGACGCGAACTTTTCGCCCTGACCGGCAGGAAGCGCCACTCGGAAAAATTATTAGCGGATGCCAGTCAAACGGCGACTGCCACACACTGACAGATTGGATTTATCGCACGCGGCAATCGCTCTAGGGCGATATTTCGTGAAGGCCTTTGTTGGCGGCGCTGCCGCACGTGAATTTGACGGAGAACCCAATGACATATCGTATTTCGGTCGATACCGGCGGCACCTTCACTGACGTGGTGGTATCGGACCCCGAAGGCAATCTGACCATCGGTAAATCGCTGACCACGCCGGATCGAGCGTTCGAAGGCGTCAGCAACTCAATCGCCAACGCAGCGGAGCAGCTCGGCAAGACTCTGATCCAGCTGCTTGCGGAAACTTCGCTGTTCATCTACGGCACCACGCGCGCCACGAACGCGATTGTTACCCGCCAGGGTGCAAAGACCGCGTTCCTGACGACGGATGGTTTCCCGGATGTTTTGGTGTTCAAGGAAGGTGGAAAGCGCAACCCCCACGACTTCAGTGTCGATTTCCCGGAACCGTACATTCCTCGTCGCCGGACCTTTGAAATCGACGAGCGGATGAGTTCGGAAGGTACCGTAAGCCGTCCCCTCAACGAAGCTCACGCCGTCAAGGTGTTGCTGCAGTTGAAGGAGGAGGGCTACGAGGCCATTGCTGTGAGCCTGATCTGGTCCGTGGCGAACCCTGCGCACGAACGGCGCATTGGCGAATTGATTGAGCAACACCTTCCGGGTTTGCCATATACATTGTCGCACCAGTTGATCCCTATTGTTCGTGAGTATCGTCGCGCTTCCGCCACTTCAATCGACGCGTCGCTGAAGCCCCTGATGCAACAGCATCTCCGTCGCCTGAACAGCGATTTGCGCGAAGCGGGTTACGAAGGAGACGTCCTAGTCTCGACCTCAATTGGCGGCTGCAACCAGATTTCCGACGTCATCAGCAAGCCAATCCAGCTCGCGAAGTCCGGTCCCTCGATGGCACCGGTAGCCTCCCGTGCGTTCAGCACCATCGAGAACTGCGGCGGCGACATCATCGTCTGCGATACCGGCGGAACGACCTTCGACGTCGGTCTCGTCCGAGAGAATCAGCTCGTCTACTCGCGTGACACCTGGCTGGGTGGAGAATGGACCGGTCATCTCCTCGGAATCTCCTCCGTCGATATCCGCTCCGTAGGCGCTGGCGGTGGTTCCATTGCCTGGATCGATGACGGTGGCCTTCTGCGCGTCGGTCCTCACTCGGCTGGCTCGGTTCCGGGGCCGGCTTGCTACGGACGCGGGGGTCAGAAGCCTACGGTATCGGACGCCGCCTGTGTGCTGGGATATTTCAACCCTGATTACTTTCTGGGTGGTCGGATGACGCTCGACAACGAAGCCGCCCGCAAAGCTGTGGAAACGGTTGCGACAAGCATTGGTCGGTCCATTGAAGAAGCCGCATACGGCATCCTGAGCCTGGCTTCGGAAGTAATGATCAAGGCGATCCACGACATCACCATCGGGCAGGGTATCAATCCGCGCGAAAGTGTCATTCTTGCCGGGGGCGGGGCCGCTGGCGTCAACATCATGCTGATTGCAAAGGAGTTGGGCTGCAACAACGTGCTGCTCCCGAAGCAGGCATCTGCCTTGTCAGCGTCCGGTATGCACTTCGCGAACATTCTGACGGAGGAGTCTGTTACCCACTTCACGACAAGCGCCAACTTCGACAGCGCCGGTCTGGCTAACACATTGCAGGGTCTGACCGAGAAGCTTGACGCCTTCTACGCCGGTCTGACGAACCTACCGCAAGGCACCAAGCACCGCATTGAGTATTTCGTCGAAGCTCGTTACGCGAGCCAGGTTTGGGAAATCTCGACACCGGTGGTCGATCCCGACTTGTCGTCTGACGAGGCGAGGAACGCACTCATCGAGAGCTTCCACCGCACACACGAGCGTCTCTTTGAAATGCGCGACGAAGGGAGCTCCATCGAATTCATCAGCTGGAAGGCCCGCTTGAGCGTCGAAACGGGCATCTCGCAGACAGCCAAAGAGCCGGTCGGATACTCGGAGAGTTTCTCCGGTCCGGAAATGTACCGCAACTGCTTTTTCGGTTCCGGTAATCCAGCCAGGACCAGGATTCATCAGGGCGACAACATTAAGCCCGGCATGATCTTCTATGGACCATGCATTATCGAAGAGCCCACGACAACCGTCGTTGTGTTCCCTGACATGACCGCCCGCGTAACGGCCAATGGCCATTATCTTCTCACGTTCTGACCGAGGCCTGATATGACCGACACTAATAACTCTAAGCTCGATACCGTCCTAACGGCAGTTCTAGCCAACCGGGTCGATGGCATCGTCCGAGAAATGACCAATACGATGCTGAAGACGGCACGGTCCGCCGTCATCAACTCCGCCCGTGACTTCTCGTGCGCTATCGTGACCGCCACGAACGAGTTATTCGCCAGCGCTGAGGGTCTCCCGATCCACATTTTCGGAACAGACTTGCAGACCAAAGTAATGTGCGACAATCACCCGGACATCGCCGAGGGCGACTGCTTTCTGCATAACGACCCATATTCCGGCAATACGCACGCCGCCGACCACGCTTTCATGGTGCCTGTGTTCTTCGAGGGCGAGCACCATTTTACAGCAGTCGCAAAGGCTCACCAGGCCGATTGCGGCAACAGCCTACCGACGACCTACATGTCGATGGCTAAGGACGTTTACGAAGAAGGGGCGTTGATTTTCCCGGCCGTACGCATCCAGCGCGATTACAAGATGGTGGGCGACGTCGTGAATATGATGCAGAAGCGCATCCGGGTTCCATCGCAGTGGTACGGTGACTTCATGGCCGGGATTAGTTCTGCTCGCATCGCTGAGCGTCGTCTGAAAGAGATGTGCGCAAAGTACGGCAAGGAAACGATCAAGACTTTTATCACATCCTGGCTTAATTATTCGGAGCAGCGCATGGTCAACGCCGTCCGTTCTCTTCCAGCGGCTAAACTTGAAAATCATGGCCGACATGACAGCATGCCATTCCTTCCTGAAGGTATCCCGCTCCAGGTGAAGGTCACGGTCGATCCGGACTCGGCCTACATCGACATTGACCTTCGCGACAATATAGACAACGTCGATTGCGGTCTCAACCAGAGCGAAGCCACAGCGACCTCCGCCGTCTTGGCCGGTCTGTTCAACAGCTTGAACAGCGACGTTCCGCAAAATGCGGGTTCATTCCGTCGCGTTCGCGTCCATCTCCGCGAAGGTGCGGTGGCTGGCATCCCGAAGTTCCCGCATTCCTGCTCGGTCGCGACAACCAACGTGTCGGACCGTATGATCAATCTCACGGGGGCGGCATTCGCTCAGCTTGGGGATGGGCAGGGGTTGGCCGAAGGGGCGGTTGGCCCAGGCATCGGTATGGCGGTCGTATCCGGTCGAGACCCGCGCTTTAATGGTGCTCCGTTCATCAACCAAATCCATCTCAACATTAACGGAGGTCCGGCGTCTCCAAAGGCCGATGGTTGGATAACCTACGGCATCCCGGTCGTTGCAGGTCTAATGTATCGAGATTCTATCGAGATCGACGAACTGAAGCATCCGCTGGAAGTTCGGCGTCTGGCTCTTCTCCCTGGCACGGGCGGGGCAGGGCGCTTCCGTGGAGCGCCGAGCGCTGAAATCGAATTCGGGATTAAATCAGACGCGATGACAGTGATGTACCCTGGCGATGGTCAGGAAGAACCACCAAAGGGCGTGCGGGGTGGTCTCGATGGTGCCCGTGCAGAACGCTTCGTCATCCGTAAGAACGGTGAGAGCACCAAGCTGCCTAACGCAGCTCGCATCGAGCTGGCTCCAGGTGATGCCGTTCGCGGAATCGATTGCTCCGGCGGCGGGTACGGTTCGCCGTTGGAACGTGATCCCGAGCGCGTGCTGAACGATGTCCTCGAACGGTACGAGACCGAGGAGAGGGCTGCCGACGTCTATGGGGTCATCTTCGACAGCTATCCCGTCCGCGATGGTTCCAAAGTTGATGTGAAGGCCACCGGCGAGAAACGACGTGCTCTGGCGACCATCTGAGAACAACCTTCATCACTTCCCTGGCCCGCACACTAAGCGGCGGGCCTTCTTCGCCGCGCCTTCGGGCGCGGCTTTTTCAATGGCCGAGAGGTAACGATGCATTCTTCAAGCAAAAATACTCAGGTCGGAAAAGACGCCGCACTCAATGAAGACAGAGCGCCTGATGGACTGAGGGCTAATTATGGTCCAATTGGAATTAAGGCTGTAGCGGCCGCCTGTGTGGGTAGAAAAGCCACCAAGCCGGGCGGGGAGATCAAAAAGCTTACTGTGCAGCACCTGAGGTCGCTTGATGATCGCGCAGATCATCAGGAGTGACGCTTGAGAGCCGGTGGTTATAGGTAGGCGCTGGAACTCAACCAGGAGGGTGGCTAAGAGTGATGCTCTCGAACGGCATGAAAAATCGAGCAGCGGATAAGCTATCCCGGAATAAAACTGTGGTGTCACTATCCATTCCGCCCATGTCAACATGCGGTTCAGCGTGACGAAGAAGTCCTTCCAAATCTCACGTCGAAGACGTTTAGGCTGAACCGCCAGCATAGGCGATCGAGGACATCGGGCCCACCAATTCCTTTGGCGGGCCATCTACGAAGTCAATACCGTGCTCCACGGGACAAATGACGACAGGTTTTATTGGGAGGATTGTGAAGGGGCGAAGGTTGCCCATGCGTTCCCGCGGCTGTTCAACGGCTATGAGCGGCGGGTGGCCGATCGCAGACTCGCGACAATTCCCCTACTGCCTAAGAGCGCGTCACGGGCATCACACTGAACGGCCGTCAGTCTCATGTGCGCGACAGTCAGGAATTCGAATGTCGCCATCTCAATGACTGGGTCCGTCATCGCGGTTCTCAAGCACGATCTCGGGCAGCCCTCCAACTCGACAGACAAGCCGCGACTGCCCAGATGTCAGCGTTTGAGTAGCCGAGCCGCGGGGCTTCGACCCCGCTTTTCTCTAAACACCATGCGACGTGTTTTGGCAAAGAAAAAAGGGCCGACGGAAAACCGCGGCCCATGAGTGTGAAGGTCATGCACCTCCCCGACCGAGAGATATGACAATGTCTAGCTTTTTTCGTCATCCCAAAGACGCGGTCGTTCCCGACTCTGTATTGCCTGCCAATTGCAACGCTTTCGCTCGCCGCATGATTTAGGCGGTTGCCGTTACGCCGAGCGCCGCGCCAGCCATGAACCGGGAGCCAAAATCACCAGGCAAAGCTGGCGCGTGGCTCATTGGTGCTATCGGTGCCTAAAAGAGCAACTACGGTCTATTGCATATCAGACATCACAGAAGGGGCTGTGTATGCAGGTCAAGTCCCAAGCTGTTTCCCCTTATCCACCGGTGTGACCTCCCAATCTATTAAGTCGATAGAACGCCGAAGGATCGCTTCAGCCCCAGTGAGATCGGCCGAGCTGGCGATAATATGTCCAATTATATCCGAGCAATCGCCTCTCCGGACAAGGGAAACACCGGGCTCAACATAGAAGGCGACCTCAGCGATTCCTGGTACAGCGGCGGCAAGGTCGATACCGCGGATGTGGGCTAGCGTGCCGTCGCAATCGGGCGCTAAAAATTGGGCTACCGAAGCGCGGGATTGTCTTATGGGGTGATCAGACTCTTCTCCAATCACGCACTTGATATGCTGCTCAATGATGTCCACACCGTGGGCAAGCTGAATCAGCCGTGGAGTGGTCCACCCTGGAAGACGTGGATTGACTTCCATTATGACGGGGCCGCTTTCGGTCCAAAGCAATTCGATGTTGGCTGGGCCCCAGCCAAGACCTAGTGCTTGCAGGCATCGTAACGAGATATCCGAAATTTGATCATACTGTTCCTCGGTCAGCTGGGCCGGGAAAATACTCTGGTAGGGGACAAAATGCGGCGGGGGACCGAAGTAGCCGGAACCGACGGCAACAACCTCATTCCCCATTGTTACGACGTCGTAGAAAGGGCCTTGTGCGAATTCCTCGACAAGAATCGTTTGCGAAGAACGCCGTGGGATCGTCTCTCCTAGCAGGTAGGCCGTATGTTCGGCGAGCTCGCCCGCATCGCGGCATAACCGTACGCCGCTGCTGCCGTTGCCCATTGCTGGCTTAACAATAACCGGCAGCCCTATGTCGGTGGCTGCCATATTCACGCTTTTTGCACTAGTTGCCCGCCGGAAACCTGGAACCGGTAAACCGGATTGCATGAGGAGTTGACGTTGAGCGAGTTTGTCAGAGCACCGTTCGATACATTCAGGATCAGGGCCCGGCAGATTGAAGTGTCGGCATAGTTTTCCGACGGTCACATAGATTGATTCGCCGCGAGTGGTAAAACCCGTAATTCCGGCGATATCATAAGTTGCAGCTAGCTTGAGGCATTCATGCAACATCGCATGGAAATCCTCGGTATCAACCGCTATCGCCTCACTGCCTTCCGCAATAATGTAGTGATAGTCGGTTGGGTCAGTGGCCAGCGTAATTGGATGAAGTCCCTGGCGTTGTGCCGCGTGAACATACATTTGACCATTATTCCTCGAACCTTCAACGAGGATGAGTGCTTTTCTTTTCATCGTGGTGACCTTTGATGTGCGAGCTTTATCTGGGCGTCCGCGACGGGTTTCCAAAAAAACCGGTTTCTGCAGCCATTTCTCCGGATGCAGAGGTTCACGTGTACCGATCGAGTCCCTCCGATCATTGAGTGGAATGATTTGCAAGTCTCAGTCATGGTATGCCCCCCGCCAGAAGTCTGGTCTGGATATCGGATTGAAGCTGCGGCAGCTTGGACATAAGATACTTGTTGTTCTCCGCTATACGCTGGAGAAACTGTTGATCGTACATGGTCACATAGTTGAGCCTCGCAACTGCGGCTGCCTGCAACACCGGGATTGACGAGAGATCTATTACAATTAGCGGTGCGAGCCGTAGAAGAGCGTCTTGAAGAACAGCTTGGTATTCTGGGTTTACGTCAGCGGTTGCGATGACAACGGCGGAATGCGGTTCCGGTATGCACCCGATCTCTCCTGGACGCATCATGTCGACTCCTATTTTTAACCTGGAACCGAGACGTTTGCGAAGATTTTTGGGATTCCGCGTAACGACGACAGTTGAGCGAAACATTTTTCCCGGGCCAGTACTGACAAGCTCGCGGCCGAGCATACCGGCGCCGATCACGTAAAGGCGATCAGGTACAACTGAACCCCCAAGCTGCTCCGCGATCATGTCGCAGACAATTCGATCGTAGTTGAATGGTGCCGTGAAGCGCTGCCGCTCGCGTGAGCCGCAACTCACGTCAATTGCCAATCGCGAGATGCGGCAAATCCGAAGGTCCGGATCAAGCAGTCCCACAGCTTTCGAAAGTTGCTCTTGAATGTAGGGCTCCCCAAGGATCTGGGATTTGGCACCTGAGGAGATCTCTGCTAATCGCTGGGCGACAGCGTTTGATCCTTCAACAACCTTGTGTGGAAAACCACGGAATACTTCGATGTCCGTGCTTTCGACGTCGAACTTTTCGCCATAAACTTCAACTCGCAAACAAGTCGTCAGCAAAAGAAGTCCACGTCTTGCGAGATCGACACCCATTGGCTTTATTTGCGCAGAGTGCCGCGCCATTTGAAGGGGTGAAGTCATTTCGTAATCTACGTAATGGCCAACAATTTCGTTCATAGCCCTACTCCTGACGTTTGTATGCGGCTTTCGGGTTGTCCGGAATTTCGCGGAAGCCTCCTGTGCACCTCTCCGAGCGGCGACTTGCAGAGCCACCGTGCCGGAATCTTAGGTACCGGATCGCCATTGCGATTGACGGCGAAGCTTTGGCTGGGATCAGCGCGGCGCTGAGGTATTGCGTTATAATCACCCCTCATTTTCGATTGCTGGTCACAACGGTCCTTGTGATCGTCGTGCCAATTGATTGATTCCGAAGAGAGAGGGACCTTAAACTCCGCAACGAGTCGATGCGAAGTTGCAAGGCCGATGCATAGAAGAAGCGTCGGCCGAGCATACCCTCGACGGCAGTGGCTTATGATCGTATTTGTCACCGGGTGGACGCGTATCTGCGCAGTGTCCGGCACTTGTTTGATACAGACCACGATGTGCATAGTTAAGCTCCCAATCAGATTCGGGCATCAGGGACCCGGCTTACTCTGAGCACTACTCGTGCCAATCAGGTTGCGCCGGTAACCTCTAGAGATTGAACGTGTTTCGTTGTCGCTGTAGGGAGGGGTGTTGTAGGGTCGCCGACATGTTCTGTCGTAATTGGCCCCGGCTTTCGCCCGGAGAGTAGCGACGGAGCGTTCGTCATGTCCTGGAGATCAAACCTAGCAGCAGGTATTTTTCCATGCACTTGCGGGAACTGGGAATCATTGCACGTTCAAATATCTGGTCAGCCAGGGCGACGCTGCATATTGAGTTGAATGGTCCTGCGCGACATAACGCACCAAACATCGTCGCAGCCGAAACCCTTCCGCCCGTCGACTGCAGGTACGCGCTTCGCAAATCAATCATGAGCCCGGCATAGACCGACGGATTGAGACGAACCCGGCGGAGATTCTCGACAAGAGGATCTGCGACCTTCCAGCGACGATGGCGCACTGCAGGCGAAGCCTTCCAACGATCGAGCGCGTTGGCGAACCGTCACGGCTGCACCAGATGGCTGTTGCCCGCCTCCCCTGTGAGAGATCCAGGCGAACCGGCCGTTCATTTATCGATACCGGCGCTGGAGCGTGTATTGATCGTAATGGTTTCGATCATTAATGCGCCGCGCAAGGTGCTCGGGGACGAGTATGTTAATCGGGCTCTCGGCAATGCCGACGATTTCTCCCGCCCTTCCAGTTCTCAGTGAATATTGCTGGGGTGCCGCCTGCTCCGACAATGGCCTCGACCTCAAGCAGCGCAGCCTTGTCAACCTTGGAATGCTCGCGGCCCGCCGACCAGGCAGCGACGCGACGTAGATGGCGGCCGACCGGAGTAGGCCTCGATTGCATGCACCATATATGCCGTGGGCGGTCAGGTACGGCGGCATGCTGAGCGTCAGTTCGGAATCGAGGATCGCCTACTCCTGATGAGGCGCGACGAGATCACGACTTTCCGTTCGGCGGTGTCGCTACGATGGCGATCGGCCCGCCGTGGTCGCCGCCCGCAAAAGCGGCAGCCGCTCGCCGGTGGCAAGGTAGATACCATAGACATCATCAAGCCAACCCGGGGATTTCGAGAGATAGACGACGAGCTTTGCCGTATGCGGCGCGCTGCCGCCGCCGATCGATAGGATAGCTTCGATGCCGCGCTGGCGGCAAAGTTCAGCCGCCGCTCCGATGACATGCGATGGTAGGTGACCAGGCCGTCGAACACGGTAAGCGCGATATCCCGCGGGAATATACCATCAACCAATGCTGAAGAGCGGTATTAAGCGGAAGCAGCCATGGCCGCATAACTTGAACGAAATGGTCCCGAGTAAATCCGGCGCGGTTCAACCTCACGCAAATGCGGGATGTTCTTGCAACACCTCATTTGCTAGTTTTCCTCTGCCGATGTGATCTTCTTGCTGAAGTCCTTATCCGTCGAGCGCACGTGGATGCGCAAAATACGTGAGTTCACTTGCTTAGCCTCTGGATTCGGAACTCGCCTTTCCTGCAGTCGTCGAGCGCGAAGCCAGCGAGACATAGAACGGGGCGCGGCCCCAAACCTCGAACATGATGTCCATTATCTCTGCATTGGCGCAATTCAGCGATTTCATCGCTTGCTCGTACGACGATCGGCCTACCGCTCCGCTTGAGAGCTCATACAATGATCGGCCTTTGTCCCGCGCTTGCCGGATCGCGTCCGACTCCCAGACGGTTGCTGTCAACAGATCATCCCCCAGGGATTCCCGCAACATTGCGATTGACTTCTGCTGTGAGACGTCACGCGGATCGTGCCTTGTCACCAGATATTTGAAGAAATCATGATTTACGGTCCTCCCAGCCCTTTCGATCAGTGCGACGAAATGCGTGAAAGAGTAGAGGGACGAGGTCATTGACACGATCTCAGGCATCTCAGGGCGGACCGTCACAAGAACGCCGGTTGCTGCTTCATATGCACCCGCGGTCAGAAAGCCTCCATCTCCGCAGGCGAGAACGATCACATCATAATCCGCCTCAACTTCCTTAAGCGCAGACACCATCCTGGCGCTAGCGTCCGGGTACCTCAATTTCTCGCTACGGAAGCGCCGGTCACACTCCTCTTCAAAAAAAGAGAGTTCGGCAGAGCCCGGAACGAGATCAAGACCATCAAAAAGGGTGGGTTGGATTGCTGACCGCATACTTTCCTGATGCTCGTCAAAGCGTATCGCCGCATAGATGCTCGCATTGTGGACTGGATAACCAAAGTAGTAAAAACCGAACATCTTAGATAATGAGCCGTGCGAATCGAGATCTATAGCGAGGACGCGGAAACCTTGAAGTGCAAGGCCTTGAGCCAGATAAAACGATGTGGTGGTGCTTGCGGGACCGGCGACTACCGAGATGATCTGCAGCTTATCACCCTCGCGTCGCCGCGGGCGAAACTTCAAAGCCTCTTTTGGACGGGCTGAAGCGAGATGATTACGGAGTTCGTTGATCTGTTCCAGTGTATAGGAGCGTCGTCCTGCGGTCCCAAGCTCGGGTGTCGGGCCTTGCCCATCAATTGACAACTGGCGCAGATAGCTACCCGACACACCGAGAATCTCAGCGACCTCGCCCAACGAGAACGAGCGCAAGGTCCTGAGGTCTGGAAGTGGTGCTCTGGCAGCCACGCCCTGCGCCTTTATGGAAGCCCAAATACTATCGCTATGGCCGAACGCGCTCCACTATACGCTCTTCATCGTCTGGTTTCTCGGATTGTGGCATAAAAACCTCGTGACGGGTTTTGTAATGAATGACGGTTCTATTACGACATTAGGTAGGCAGCAGTCAATATGCTTCGCCTCATCGCTCTATCGAGACGGCCTTTCGTCAGCCTCATCTGATGTAGTTGTATTGCTCCTCTTCGTGAGAGCGCAGCGAAGCATTTCCTCGGCGACCCGCTTCGGGCTCGGGCGTGGGTCAGTCTTCGAGCGGAAGTATGTTCCTCCATCGCGGGGGCCTTTGCAGGTGAAGCAATCAATCCAGCCGCGCTGACGGTTCTGCTCAACGGCATGACCTATTATGCAAAGACACTGAGCGGTGTGACGTTGCAGATCGAAGACGCGCAGAACGACGTTTCCAAGCAGCAGAGCCAGATCCAGAATTTCATCGCCTCCAAGGTCGATGCAATCATCGTCAACCCTGTCGATACCGATGCGACCACGGCGATGTCGAAGCTCGCGGCCGATGCCGGCATTCCGCTGGTTTACGTCAACCGTCAGCCGGTCAACGTCGACACGCTGCCGGACAAGCAGGCCTTCGTCGCTTCCAACGAGCTGGAATCCGGCACGCTGGAAACCAAGGAAATCTGCCGCATTCTCGGCGGCAAGGGCAAAGCTGTCGTCATCATGGGCGAGCTTTCCAACCAGGCTGCGCGCATGCGGACCCAGGACGTCCATGACGTCATCAAGACCGATGAGTGCAAAGGCATCGAGATCGTCGAAGAGCAGACGGCCAACTGGGATCGTACCCAGGGCGCTGACCTGATGACCAACTGGCTCTCCAGCGGCATCGAGTTTGATGCCGTGATCTCCAACAACGACGAAATGGCGATCGGCGCCATTCAGGCGCTGAAGGCGGCCGGCAAGGATATGAGCAAGGTCGTCGTCGGCGGCGTCGACGCCACGCAGGACGCGCTTGCCGCCATGCAGGCGGGTGATCTCGACGTCACCGTGTTCCAGGATGCCGCCGGCCAGGGCAAGGGCTCGCTCGATGCAGCGCTCAAGCTCGCCAAGGGCGAAAAGATCGAAAAGAAGGTCTACATTCCCTTCCAGCTCGTGACGGGACGACGCTGGATATTGGGTTGAATGGTCCTGCGCCGCGCGATGGCCTCGGTCGTGGGCCAGCTCGCGCTTGGTGTAGGGGCGCATAATCGTGCGTACGAGCAGATTTCTCCGCGTCGATGCCCGCCTTTTAGGTTCATACGCGCTCGCCCCAGTGTGTGACAAAATCCGCCGTAGATTTGACGGCTCTATATTACCCTGTGCTGCTGCTTGCTCGCAAAGTTAGTGAAGCTTCGCGGGCCTTCTGCGATTTATTGTCCGTCAACATTGCGCATCGCCCGCGCGGAGTCGCCCTGCAGCGATATCAGGAGCTGCAATGCTCGATCAGCTAGGCCCGCCGGCACAAAAATATGGTCGTGGTGATATGCAGCCACCATGTTGCACGGTATGCCAGCTTCTGCGAGACAGGCAGCGACGCCCGCCGTGAGGCCGACGCCATCGAGCGCAGAATTCACATTGAGAGTGATCTGGCGCATCGCAAGTGAAGTTTCGAACCCCGCTCCGTGCGCCTCTCCTTTCTCGAGGACGACTGCCAAGCCTTCTCTTTCTTGAAATGTCGCGATCGGGTTTAGATTGTGAACTTTGCTCCCTTCATTGGGTAACGAGCAGAACACATACTCGCCGTCTTCGAGCGAGGGCTTCATATTCGACAGCATATCGAACTTGTCTCGCAACACAGTAGTCATTATAGCGGTCCCGCTGTCGATAATCATCGTGTCTTAAGGTGGTCAGTCATTGTGTAGGACGGGAACCGGTGACCTTGCCCCGTTGAAATAATCCATTTTGAAGTAAGCTCTGGCCCATTGAGAGGACCAGAGGATGAAGCGCAATCGTTTCACAGACGAACAGATCATCGGCATATTGAAGGAGCACGAGGCAGGCACGCCGGTCTCGGAGCTTTGCCGCAAGCATGGCGTCAGCGATGCTAGCATCTATAAATGGAAGGCCAAGTTCGGCGGCATGGAGGTGTCCGAGGCCAAGCGGCTGAAGACGCTTGAGGACGAGAACACGAAGCTGAAACGGCTTCTGGCGGATGCGATGCTCGACAATGCTGCCTTGAAAGACCTTTTGGGAAAGAAGTGGTGACGCCCGCGGCCAAGCGGAAAGCTGTTGCGCATCTGATGAGCCATCATGGGATGAGCGAACGGCGGGCGTGTAAAGCCATTGGTTTTTGCCGAATGACGGTCCGTTATGAGACCAGGCGCGACGATGATCATGAGCTTCGCGAGCGAATGAAGGCGTTGGCGCATGAACGTCGCCGCTTCGGATATCGACGCATTCATGTGCTGCTCCGGCGGGAGGGTCACCTCGTGAACCACAAGAGGCTCTTCCGGCTCTATCGGGAGGAGAAACTGACGGTGCGCAAGCGCGGCGGTCGCAAGCGAGCGATAGGCACGCGAGCGCCGATGCTGGTGCCGATGGTGGCCAATGATCGCTGGTCGCTAGACTTCGTGTCGGATCAGTTCACCGATGGGCGCAGGTTGCGGATTCTGACCGTCGTCGATGATTGCACGAGGGAGTGCCTGGCGCTCGTCGCCGATACATCGCTTTCCGGTCTTCGCGTCGCACGGGAGCTTGACCGGATTATCGAGGTGCGCGGCAAGCCGAGGATGATCGTCAGCGACAACGGCAGCGAGTTCACCAGCAACGCGATCCTGCAATGGGCGGACCGGACCAAGGTTGACTGGCATTACATCGCGCCTGGAAAACCGATCCAGAACGCTTTTATCGAAAGCTTCAACGGGCGGCTGCGAGACGAGTTCTTGAATGAAACTCTGTTCTCGTCGCTTGCTCATGCCCGGTCTGCGCTTTCAAACTGGCGTAGCGATTATAACGATCAACGCCCGCATTCAGGCCTTGGCTGGCTGACACCGGCCGAATTCGCTCAGACACTCAACCCGCGACGTGATGCGGTGCTGCGCAGCCGAAATGGCTCCGCACCGCAACCCGCCGCTACCGAACCAACAACAGCAACCAAAAACCGCTGGAGCGAACTCAAAACTGGATAAAACTTGGGGGCAAGGTCACCGAGAGCGAACAAATGAGATTTCCTTAACTGACATAAGGCAGATTGTCGATGTTGGATCGAATCCGTCGCTCAAAGCTTGCGTTGCGAAGGACTTCGACAAGTGCCTGAAGCTGTGATTACAGGTTTTGACCTTGCCCTCAAGTTTTATCCAGTTTTGAGTTCGCTCCAGCGGTTTTTGGTTGCTGTTGTTGGTTCGGTAGCGGCGGGTTGCGGTGCGGAGCCATTTCGGCTGCGCCGCACAGGATAGAATTCCCGGCATTGCAAGTGGCAAACGTTACGCGGCGAAAAACAATCCACGGCGAGGCGCCGAGGCTTTGCGATGCAAGCTCCGTTCGCCGTCGATTCCGGAAAGTGCTCCGCCAATACTGATGACAACGAATGGAACGGCAACAACTGTATGAGCGATGATGACCCTAAGTAGGTATTCGTCAGGCCGAGTCGAGCGAGAAGCACCTGCATCCGAACACCAAGCACCACCGCAGGCACCACCATTGGCAGACGGAAAAGTGTGCGGAATGTCCGCGCAACAAAAGGGTTCGAGCTCGAAGGCCCAAAGAAGCCGCCATTTCAAGTAAGGTGGCTAACAACGTAGTCCCGCCACCAATCATCAGGCTGTTGACGATCGATCGCCGCCACGTGTCCGCCGGAAGCAGTTCCTCAAACCAACGAAGGGAATAGGACGGAACAGGGTAGGTCAGAATTACGCAAGACCAAGGCGGCCAAACGCCTGCTGGAAGCAAGGATACCTGCCGAAGCGCATCGTCACCGACAAGCTCCGCTCCTATGGAGCGGCACGGCGGCAGGTCATGCCTACTCGACCATCGATCGCACAAGGGGCCCGAACAATCGTGCCGAGAATTCGCATTTGCCGCTGCGAAAACGTCAGCGGATGATGCAACGATTTCGCTCACCGGGTGCGTTGCAACGCTTCACCAACATCTTCTCGGCCGTGCGAAATCTCGTCGTCCCTTCACACCCAACGCGTTCCGCCATCGCGGTTCACCTGCATCGTCTCGATGCGTTCGCCCAACGGAAAATGGCTACTGCAGTGACGGCCTGAGCCCGCATCATACCGCAAACGCACCTAGAGAAGTTAATTTGACATCGCCCTTTTCGCCGATCGCACCTTGGTCGTTGGCACTCTTAGCACGACCCCCGTCAAGGTCCACTCCCTGCCCGCATCTCACGGCATAGCCGCTGGGACGGGTTAATTGGTTTCTCTGCGTTCCGCGTCCAGCCAGTTTTCGAGCTTCAGTCCGGGATACGCCAGGAAGTCCCGCGTGTTGTTGGTCACCAATACCGTGTCCAGAGCGATCGCATGCGATGCGATCAGTTTGTCGAGATGATCTTTCTTCCGGTCTCTCGTCGCCATTCGAACCGGACCGTAGGCACGCGCTGCTGCGATCCCAAACGGCTCTACCGTGATCAGCTCGGCCAGGGCGGTGAGATTATCAAGTTCTCGTGCCGGATCATCGGATGCGGAAACACCGTACTCGAGTTCCGCGAAGGTGATGGCGGACATCACCACGTCCCCTACATAGCAACTGGCAAAGCGGCGAGCGACCTGCTCCGGCTGGTTTTTCATCAGGTAGATACACATGTTCGTATCGAGCATGTAACGCGCCATCAGATCTTATCCCGCTCCTCTTGCTCATGGGACTCTCTTCCGTCGCGCATGAAATCCGGAGAGAAGCGGGCGAATACATCCAGAACGCCGGCCAGGGAGCGATGCACAGGACGGATGCGAAGCTCGTCGCCGATGCGCTCGATTTCCAACTCAACATCGGTTCGCTCAAACGCCAGTTCCGCCGGTATGCGAACCGCCTGGGAATTTCCATTCTTGAAAGCTTTAGTGGTGTGCATGTCATCAACCTTGTGTGTACGTGGATGTACTATATCCTAGGCTTTCCACTTTGTACATCCTTAGTGTGTACGTTTAGCGCTTGGACGGGCGCATCTCGCAACAGGTTGAGGTCGCTCGTGCCGAATCGTGTGCTGGTCCACCCGCCAGCGGGTATTGGCCCATTCGGGTAACAGTTCGTTCCTGCCCCGTCCAAATCTAGACAGACGATTGAGAGCGCGATGCCGCGCTCACATTTGCAAGGAGCATCCGTAGAAGGCGTATGCGCGTCTCACCCGTGACATGCCGCTCTTACGATAGGCCGGTGCTTGCGCCAATGTCGCCGGCAGCCGCGACTTCGACGGCGTAGTGCGAAAGGCGGTGAAATGTTCGCCGCTCCTCGGCGGCCATGGCTGGCGCGAGCAGAAAGCCGTGGCGGTAGAGGCCGTTGAGCGAGATCACCTTCCCCTGATGGCTTGCACGTGGAAGATTGTCCGGAAAGGCTGGGCGGATTCCGACACCCGTTTCGATTATGGTTGCATCGGCAAAGGCCGGATTTAGCGTGTATGCAGCGTTGAGCAGTTCCATCAGTGAACGGGCGACTATAGGCCCGTCGAATTCCGTCTCGATCATCGTCGCGCCGACCATGAACAGACCGTCTCCACGCGGGACGATGTAGACGGGGAAACGCGGATGGAGCAAGCGGACCGGCCGGGAGAGATCCACGTCAAAGCTTCTAAGGTAGAGCATTTCGCCGCGAACGCCGCGCAACTCCTTCGCCTCGCCGATCTGCGCTGCGCCCGTGCAATCGACGACACCGTCAAAGCTCTCCTCGTGCGGGCTCTCGCCCACGAAGGTGACCCCCTGAACCGTCAGCTTGGTGCGCAGCAGACACAACACTCGCCGAGGATCGAGATGGGCTTCGCGGCGAAAGAACAGCCCATGCCGGAATCGCCCGGAAAGAGAGGGTTCCAGCGACGCGATCGCCGGCTCTTCCAGCCATTCATAATCGGTCGTGCGGCAGGCAAAGCGTCTCAGTTCACCAAGATCGCGGGCCGACGCGACCACGAGCGTTCCGTTTCGTCGCACCTCTCCAGGCACCATTGCGTCCCATTTGTCGGCGGCGGTGAGGCCGCGCATCAGCACGGCGCCATCAGCACTCTCCTGCTCGCACCAGGGCGCCAACATTCCGCCCGCGAGCCACGATGCAGCGCCGAGGAAACTGCCATATGGATCGAGCACGGTGACCTCGGCATCTCGAGCGCGCAGTTCATGCGCCACCGTCAGGCCGGCAACGCCGGCGCCTTTGACAAGCACACGCATCTCATTCGCCCAATTGCTGTTGGGTTTCTATCGGCATATAGATGCCGCCGCCCTCACGATAACGCGCTGCCATCGCATCCAGACCCTCCTTCTGTGCTTCGGCGCGGATATCGTGCGAGATGCGCATGGAGCAGAATTTTGGGCCGCACATGGAGCAGAAATGCGCCACCTTATGGGCTTCCTTCGGCAACGTCTCGTCGTGGAAGCTGCGGGCGGTTTCGGGGTCTAGCGAGAGGTTGAACTGATCCTCCCAGCGGAATTCGAAACGGGCACGCGAGAGCGCGTCATCGCGCAGCTGTGCTGCCGGATGCCCCTTGGCGAGATCAGCCGCGTGGGCCGCGATCTTGTAGGTGATAACGCCGGTCTTGACGTCAGTGCGATCGGGAAGGCCGAGATGCTCCTTCGGCGTGACGTAGCAGAGCATCGCGGTGCCGAACCAGCCCATCATGGCTGCGCCTATTCCAGAGGTGATGTGATCGTACCCCGGTGCGATATCCGTCGTCAGCGGCCCGAGCGTGTAGAAGGGTGCCTCGCCGCAGACCTCGAGCTGCTTGTCCATGTTCTCCTTGATCTTGTGCATCGGCACATGGCCGGGGCCCTCGATCATCACCTGGCAGTCTTTCGCCCAGGCGATCTTGGTCAGCTCTCCCAGTGTTTCCAGTTCGGCGAATTGCGCTGCATCGTTGGCATCGGCGATGGAGCCGGGACGCAGGCCGTCGCCGAGCGAGAAGGAGACGTCATAGGCGCGGCAGATGTCGCAGATCTCCTCGAAATGTTCGTATAGGAAGCTTTCGCGATGATGATGGAGACACCACTTCGCCATGATCGAACCGCCGCGCGAGACGATGCCGGTGACGCGGTTGACGGTGAGCGGGATGTAGTGAAGCCGCACGCCGGCGTGGATGGTGAAATAGTCGACGCCCTGTTCGGCCTGTTCGATCAGCGTGTCACGATAGACCTCCCAGGACAGGTCTTTGGCAATGCCCTCGACCTTCTCCAGCGCCTGATAGAGCGGCACGGTACCGATCGGCACCGGCGAATTGCGGATGATCCATTCGCGGATATTGTGGATATTGCGGCCGGTGGAAAGATCCATGACCGTGTCGGCGCCCCAGCGGGCCGCCCAGACCATTTTCTCGACCTCTTCCGTCATGGACGAGGTGACAGCAGAATTGCCAATATTGGCGTTGATCTTCACCAGGAAATTCCGGCCTATGATCATCGGCTCGGATTCCGGATGATTGATGTTGGCGGGGATGATCGCCCGACCCGCCGCCACTTCCTGCCGGACGAATTCCGCCGTCACATGGTCCGGAATATGGGCGCCGAAGCTTTCGCCGTCGCGGACCATGGCATCCGCCTGCGCCTTGCGACCAAGGTTTTCGCGGATGGCTATGAATTCCATCTCGGGCGTGATGATGCCTGATCGCGCATAGGCGAGCTGGGTGACCGCCTTGCCATCCCTGGCTCGTAGCGGCTGACGTTTAGTGGGAAATTCGGGCGTCAGCCTTTCGCCGCTGGCAAAGCCGTTGTCTTCGGGGCGGATATGGCGGCCCTGATAGGCTTCGACATCGCCGCGCGCGAGCACCCAGTCGCGGCGGAGCTGCGACAGGCCCTGCTCGATGCGGATATCAGCACCCTCGATCGTATAGGGACCGGAGGAATCATAGACGACAACAGGCGGCTCGCCCGATGTCGGATGAACGCTGATCTCGCGCATCGGCACACGGATGTCGGCGTGTATGTCTCCCGGGATGTAAATCTTCCGCGACGCCGGCAGCGGGCCTTTGGTGACTGTGGGGGTGATGGTCTTCGCGGCAATTTTCATGGTTTGAGGCTCCAAGTTTTCGATTGGAGACCCAGTCCTCAGCCGGAATGATGAAAAGACGCCGGCACGGATTCCGCGCGTGAATCCACTGCTTCGAGCGCTTGCACCGTCCCTACGCCAGTATGAACTGGATCAGGTTCAACGGGTCACTGCGCCACAATCGGCAAAGCCGTATTGTCCAGCAGTATCTCAGCCCCTTGCCGGGACCCCCCTGGTGAATGCAAAAAGGGTAGAGGCTTGCCGAGGGGACTGTCAAGCGACAATCTGCGATGGCTCGGGGTTAGGTTACACACAGGATATCGTGCGTGTCGCCGCTGTTAAACGATGGACAAGGGCAATCGTCCGGCCGGCACGCTTCCGCAAGACAAGCGCCCTTGTCGCATGCACGAGATACCGAAGCACTATTGAGAAAGCAGACGCGGAACTGGAAAGTCTAGTACTTTTTCCGTGTAGCTTTCGACCAGGGCGCTAAACGGCGTGCCGTCTGGAAGTTTCAATACGGCTCGATGTTCGAGCAGGAACGCCGGCAGGCCGGGGGAACTTGTTTCATGCGCTGTTAAGCCGTCCATGTCCCAGCCTTCGGATAGAGGGGACCAGAGCAACTTGGCAGACAGGTTTGTGCGAGTGAAATTGAGAGCCTGAACGGCTCTGCCAAACGCGATATCGCTGGTATTCAACGCCTGATTCATCTCTGCAGTTAATTTTGCAGGTACATACCAGTTGTCGGCTTCGGACAAGACGCGTTCGCCGCAGACCAGTCGGACGCGGCGATAGGCGATCAACTCACCGGGTCCGACGCTCAGAAGATCACGGATGTGCTCATCGGCCGGTTTGCCTTGCCCGCCCACACGCTGAGCTACGATCTTTGAACCTTCCGGTGCGAGCTTATGCGCGGCGCACCAGCGGTCAAGGGTAAACGTGGCACTGGCGTTACTCAGGAGATTTGCATTCAAGGTCTGGAGGATCGCAAGCGCTTCCACTCGAGATGCCGGCGTGTTCAGCCACTGAGATTCTATAGAAGGCTCTTGCGCAACTGCGATCTGGGTGCCCAGCAAGATGGCGGCCGCTGCAAGTGCGGCGATGCGAATGCATTTCGCAGGACATAATGACATGGAGAATGAAATCCTTTCTGTAGTATAATTGGGCAAACCTTGCGGGTCAAATATCCTTGATTTTTGCCGACGGGCGACCGTTGTCCGCGTATATGATAGCGGCAGCAGGGTTTGAACTGCGGCTCGCGTGTACCGCACGATGGTCAGGTTTCTGAAGACTTTCTTACCATCTTTCGAATTTGAAAGCGTTGGCGACTGAGCCGGCGCTTCCATTCTGGAATTTGGAAACCCGAGAGACGTGGATTTCAAATGAGAAACCTGGCGGCCGGCCCGAATTCTCCCAATTCTATATTCGTAACTCTCACTCAAAGGTTCAACGCCTTTGTCTTCGCCCTCGCTTGTTGCGAGATGTTCATATAGCTGGATCGGATAAAATAGCTCGCAACCGAAAGCAAAATCCAGAAGCCATTGTTGGAAAAAAGTCTTCTTCGTCGACCGGGAGCCCTCCTGCCGGTCGATTGACAATTGCAGACCAGGCAGCGACGCGCCATCGATGGTTGCCAACCGCAGATGCGAGTAGCCAGGGTGCTTGTCTGATTGCTTTTTGTGGTGCATGTCATCGTGCTCCTTGTGCGAGCCTCCCGACGATGATGTCGCCGGCAAGTTTTCAGCATTCATAGGAAACGATATTCCTGTGGTGCGCTATCGCAGCTCTTATTTGGGACAGTTCATGAAAACCATCAGCAACGCAACAGATGAGCCGGATATATTTTATAGTATACCTTTCTTCGCCGCAAAAATACAAATTGCATTATAAACTTCTGTGAGCTGTAGGATATATTATTGCTTATATACATACATATATTGATTTCACGGCTTTAAGGGGCTGGATGGAATGCAGGTCTCCGAAGGCCACGGCAAACGTTCGCTGGTCGAAATGGCCATCGGACGATACAAGTCTATGGGCGCGCCAGGTCGCCCCTAGCGGAGCACCCTTTGTCGCCGTGCCGCAGGCGCATTTCGAATGCCGCGCATGATTTGATCCTTCAGTCGATACCAATTTGGGGACTTATGCAGCAAGCGACATTCGACGGGTTCCTACACGAGACGAAGTCGAGAACACGTGCTGACACATGACGTACACGGTCATCAGTCGGCGCTCCCTATATAGTGGTCAGGGTTGCTGGTGATCCAACTGCCCGCGCACCTCGTTTCCGCGCTTCAGGAGATTGAGGATTGGACAGAGCTTTTCCACGGTCGCCCGCAGTCTGGCGACGTCCGCGGTACTTGCGGGAGATACTAGTGTGACCAGGTAGTTGATGTCCTGGGGATAGACGGGAACGTCTTGATATCCTTCTGCACCTGCACGCGGATCGATCGTGGCGGAGACTTCCGCATGCAGCGATTCCAGCGGCACGCCCTGATCGGAAGCGTGGATCAGAAAAGTATGGGTCAGGCAGCTCGCAAGCGCACCGAGCAGCAGTTCTGGAGACGACGGACCCAGATTATAGCCTGCGAACTCGGGCGGGCTGTCGGAAATGACCTGGAAATCTCGAATTCGGATACGTCGCACGCCGCTGCGGCCTTCAGCGCTTGCACTGGCCTCAAGTGTGACCGCACTCAGATCCCCCTTTCTGACGCGCGCCCGCCAATCGAGTAGTGCTTCGTGCTTCTGTCGGAGATACTCATTCAAAGTTGCCATGGCTTGCTAATATTCCTGTTGTGGAGACCGATGCCGAGATGGCCAAAGCGCCACGTTGCGCGCGCCGCTCAACCACGAGCTCGCGAGAAATGGGATCAATGAAAACAATCTTTGCTAGGTAAGACAGTTGCTGGAGGTTCAGCCTCTTTGCGATTCCGCGTCCGACGGGGGCTGTGTCGCCGTCAATTGTCCGCTTCCCGATCAAGACGATATCAGGCCTCAATGTCCGGCACCTGTTTGATACAGACCACGATGTGCATAGTCGTTTAAGCTCCCAATCGGACTTGGACTGTAGGGCCCCGCTTACTCTGAGCACTTCTCATGCCAATCAGGTTGAGCCGGTAACCCTGCGACATTGCAGATGTTTATTGTCGCTATACCGAGGGTGTTTTGTAAGGGTGCGGACATGTCGTGTCGCAATCTGCCTCGATCACTACCGCGATGGAGAGGGCGGCGGCATACGGTGACCATCAAGCCTCGTATTAGAACGGGCACCTATTTCCAACGATTTGGTCCTTTGTTACCTAGGAGGTAAGCGCCCTGAACAAGATTGCTCGAATAGACGCGTGCTGGAACCTCCCGCTCTAAGCGCGAGAGATCCAAATGGAAGATGCTCTCCATCGGGGTACAGTCAGGTCCTTAAAAACCGACCCCTCTTGACTGTTGGCCATCATTCTCATATCCGGTCTTGGTAGAATTTACTAATCGAGCGGATCTCAACTTCCTGCTACCGGTAAGCTAGGTCGCCACTCTCGGCTATGATCGAGCCGCCACCAACAACCCATTCCCAGGTCCATGAACTTTGAAACGGATGACGAACATCGCCGTCGATCTATCGCGTATTCGCGCAAAGCCTGTTCAGGATCGACGTTTGGCCATCCACCGAACGCTCGGCCGTAACCATCTCCATAGCTCCTCGGTGACGTGTGAGGAGCGACCGGCGACACGAGCTCTCGCGCCCGCTCCGTTGCCTGCCGCCAATAAAAGCGCTGCCAATCTCCCGCGCGGTGTCCCTATACTGCCTTTAGATTCTCTTGGCGAGCGCATCGCGATCATTGGCCCCTCAAACGCAGGCAAGTCGACTTTGGCGGTTGCCCTGTCTAGAAAGCTCCGTATTCCAGCCGTGCATCTCGATCAACTTCACCATCTGCCCGGAACGGATTGGCAGTCGCGCCCGGAAGCAGAATTTGCCGCGCTTCATGATGCGGCAATCCACGAAGAGCGGTGGATTATCGAAGGCAGCTACTCGCGCCTGATGCCGCAGCGATTAGCCCGCGCCATCACTTCAAATCACTGGCTACGCTTTTTTCGCTATCTCAAGCGAACCCTTGCCGATCAATCGGATCGCGCCGGACATCTCGAAGGTGCCAAAGACAGCATCAAATGGGAGATGATTTATTGGATTCTCTTTAAGAGCCGTAACAGCGGCGTCAGATATGCGACGGTTCTTCAGGAGTTCGGCTTGCCAACTGTCGAGTGCCACACTGCGACTGCCCTGAATAGCCTCTATCGCGATTGGGCTCTGCCGATGCCCCGGTAGGAACTTTTGGCCCGACGTTCATGGCAATTCGCAGGCGAATTTAGGATGATGTTTTCTCCATCTGCCCTTTGCAGCCGCCGCGGTTTAGATAGTGTGACGTCTGATTCCTAGCGAAACCAAAAAGCTCGGTTCCTACACTGTGCGCTGCTCATCGAAATGTCCGAGCGTAATCGCAATTTCTCATCACCTAGATATTTGATCCCAGGCTTTGATGGGGCATCCTTGTCTTCCGAATCAAGGGATGCGCTATGGGCCAGGTTCTTCATGGGAGCGCCACGACGACAGAGGCAGTCCGTCGAGCGATACAACATAGTCAAGAGAGCCTGAGAACGCTTTCGAAGCGTTACGGGATCAATCAGAAGACCGTCGCCAAGTGGCGGAAGCGGTCCTCGGTTGCGGACCTTCCGACCGGCCCGAAAGAGCCGAGATCGACGGTGCTCTCCGTCGAGGAGGAGGCCGTTATCGTTGCCTTTCGCAGGTACACGCTGCTGCCGCTCGATGACTGCCTCTATGCACTGCAGCCGACAATCCCGCATCTTACGCGGTCTTCGCTGCATCGTTGCCTGCAGCGTCACGGCATCGGCCGCCTGCCGGATGTCGATGGCGACAAGCCGTCGAAGAAGAAGTTCAAGAGCTACCCTATCGGCTACTTCCACATTGACATTGGCGAGGTGCGCACCGAACAGGGCAAGCTGCACATGTTTGTCGCCATCGATCGCACCTCGAAGTTTGCCTTCGTCGAACTGCACGAGAAGGCTACCACTGCCGTCTCGCGCGAGTTCCTCCTACGCTTGATTGCGGCCGTCCCCTACAAGATCCACACCGTGCTCACCGACAACGGCATCCAGTTCACCACACCCGGCGCTGGCGGCTCGGCTGTCCCGCTGATCAAAGAAGCGATCGCCAATGGCGAACGCTTCCGGGCCCATGCCTTCGAATACACCTGCGCCACCAGCGATATCGAGCACCGCACGACCAAGCCGAAGCATCCGCGGACCAACGGTCAAGTCGAGCGGATGAACCGTACCATCAAGGATGCCACCGTCAGACGCTTCTACTATGAAAGCCACGATCAACTTCGTCAGCACCTCGCCGACTTCGTCGCCGCTTATAACTTTGGCCGCAGGCTCAAGACCCTCAAGGGCCTCACACCCTACGAGTTCATCTGCAAGGCATGGGCTTCACAGCCCGAACGCTTTACCCTCGATCCGCTCCATCAAATGCCGGGCTAACATCCAACTCCGGTCTCCAAAATACGGTTGAGTCGCAGCACTCTCACCCCGGCTTAAAGACAAACAAACGCCATCCACCGCTACCGTGCTACAGATTGAGGACAAAGTCGCTCAACGCAACCAAGTGGTCTAGGCCCTCGATCGTCGTGCTTCTGTCATCGGTGGATTGCGCGAAGGGTTTGGCAACTCCTGCTCCTCTGCTCTGGCGTGTTACCCATTGTATCGGAGAGATTGTCCTGGGCGGCAATTTAGAAACTGATACCCTCGGCCACGTCAACCGCCTTATCTCACAAATGAACCGCCTCAGCCGCGTCACCGCGGAACCCTGCCGCATAACCGCCATCCACTCCCGCAGAAATGACTTCGTCAATTTGAGTGGACCCCGTAGGGCCCGTGATATCGTGTTGTACCTGCGCATCAGGTCACTCGGGCTGAAGAGCGATAGCATGTGAAATTCGCAGGCCGTTGTGGACACAGCCGGCGCGATAGTGATTATTTGCAGGCTTGTTGCGATGCTGAAGACGTCGCTGAAAAATTACCGAGACACCGAGGCTTCTTAAATTGAAAAAAGTACAGCGCAGCTTTGCCGTCGAGTACAAATCAGGTCGGCGAAAACTCAACTCTAAACCGAGCTCGATTTGGGGAGACACGGATCTCAAGTCGGTTGCTCAAGATCTGCAGGACGAGGCAATGCCATTTATGTCATTAATTCCTGAGGCAAGAAGCAGCGAGTTGCTTGTAGCCCGAGAAGAACAGGCTGGACCGTTATTGACACTGCCGATCGGGCAGGAGACAAATGCATCGGCTTTACAGGAGACCACAATGGCCGATGAAAACGCTACGATGATCAATGCCGACACGCCGGCCGCCGCGGCGCCCGATGTACCGAAAAAAGTGCGCAAACCTCGCGCCAAGAAGGCAGTGCCTGAAACTGCTTCAGTAGCCGTTTCTGTGCAACCGGCAGCGGCTTCGAATGCCACCGCCGGAAAGCAGAAGAGAGGACGCAAAGCAAAGTCTGACGAAGGTGCGACAAGTGCCAGACGTGCGCCTGTCAAACGTGCTCCAAGGGCGGTGCAGACAGCGACCGCACCGTCGGTGGCTGCAGTTGATGAGTTTGCGGATCTTCTGCAGCTGGAAGAGGAAAACCAGAGACTGCGCAAGCTGCTGGCCGAGAAGCTCCGTGCAGAAAATGCCGATCTACGAAAGCGGCTCAACCTCGGTTGATCGGCAGCAGACGGCCAAGCGCTGGCCGCATTCTCATGCTTGTTGAAGTCAAGATCATGGCGGCAGTTCGTTCTGCCGCCAACGCTTTTTCTCGCAGTTGCACACGGGGTAGAATTCGAGGTTAAACAAATGGCGTCTCCATGGAAACTTCTTGCCCGGCTGGTGTCCCCGCGACGCCAGCAGAGACAAGAACACGGCTCGGCAGATGGCGTGAAGCCGGACGTATTGGCTATCGCCAAGCCGACTGAAAGAGCAGCCAATAACGAATTGGACGCCACAGACGGTCCGGCTGACAAAAAGCCAGTTCCTCACGGTCATTCCGCAGCGGTTCTAGCGGTTCCGGTTTATTCGGAAGAAACGGCAAGCGCTGTTGATGGTCGCGTAAATATCGATGGCGCGAGGCCCGTGGAAGCGCCTGATCCGGCTTTGTCCGATGAGGCTAATACAGCCGCGCATGCCGCACCTAGGGTCTTTCGTGTTGGCGAAGGTCCGACGCGAAAGCGCCGCAAGAAGGCGAAAATGAGTGCAGTCGTTCTTCGACCGTCTTCAAATGTTTCTACCGCTTCTGACGATGCAATCAATCTTGATGAAGAGATCAGCCTTCTCCGAGACCAGTTGGCGCGCAAGCTTCAAATGCAGAATGCACTGTTGAGGAGGATGCTGGAGCGGTTCGAATATTAATCGAAATGAAGAATCAACCCCGCATTGCCGCACGTTGGTTGTTACCGATAGGGTCTCTATCACGAGGGGATAAAGCCCTTGTTGTCATCCTGATTTGGCATCGATCTCACCCGACAATCATTTGTGATGCGGGGTTCAGGAGTGTGCTAGGCGCGGTCTAGTTTTTTGTCGCTATTGATGTTTCGGGCCCAAGATTGACGGAAATCAAATCGGCTCGACCTGATGTCTGTCACAACGCGATGATTTCTGGCACGAAGCGGGGGTAAACACTTTGGGTGCTGGCTCTCCAGCTCCGTCGATCGAAGCGCTGGACTGGCTACGCGGCGAACCGCTTTCCAACTTCCAGTTCGGCAAGATATACATCCTCGACTTCTTTTCGACTACCTGCGGACCCTGCGGGCGAGCGCTGGCTCGCCTGGGATCGCTGCAGAAGAAATACAGCGACATCAAAGTTGAGGTCATCGGAGGACGAGGCTCGAGCTCAGGTGGACGCATGGCTAACTACATGGCTCCCGCATTCGAAAATTCGGGTCGCATTCGACCACTCATATTCCGGTCGAGGCTTGCAAAAAATTCTTGGCTCTCCTGTTGGGCCTTCAACGGCCAGCGACCCTTCATTCAGCGTGTCGAAACCGTATGCCGGCTCTCCGAGTGGGCTTGCCCACGGGCAACAATGGACGGGACGTGGACTTGACGGTGGAATAGTCAGCGCGTGTCAGCGGATTAAAGCCTTTGTACTTATAACCGCAGCGTCGTTCCGTCTTTTTGTCCTCTCGTTGATGTGGATCAAGGAGCAATTTGCGGCTTCATGACAGTCCTGGCGAGAAAGACGGCCGCGAAGCGGTCGTCGGCGTACTGGGGACGACATCATGAATTACACAACGGAAACGATGGTGATCGCGGTCGCGGCGTTTCTAGCGCTGCTACTAGCCGCATTCGCGCATGATCATCTCTTTGCGGTTCATATGGGCATACTTTGCCTCTGCCTCGTTATGGGGGCTGTGCTGATGGTCAGCAAGGTTGAATTTTCGCCGGCAGGCCGACAGCGTAACGTCGATAAGTCCGGCTATTTCGACGAGGTGATACGGTATGGCTTGATCGCCGCGGTGTTTTGGGGCGTGGTTGGCTTCCTGGTTGGCGTGATCATCGCGCTGCAACTGGCCTTTCCTGACCTCAACATCGCCCCTTATCTCAATTTCGGAAGACTGCGGCCCGTGCACACGTCGGCGGTTATCTTCGCCTTTGGCGGCAATGCGCTCATCATGACGTCATTCTACGTCGTGCAACGCACCTGTCGCGCGCGTCTTTTCGGCGGCAACCTGGCTTGGTTCGTATTCTGGGGCTACCAGCTTTTTATCGTGATGGCTGCGACCGGATACGTTCTTGGAATCACTCAAGGCCGTGAATATGCCGAACCTGAGTGGTACGTCGACCTCTGGCTGACCATCGTTTGGGTAGCCTATCTCGCCGTGTATCTTGGAACGATCCTGAAGCGCAAAGAGCCACACATCTATGTGGCAAACTGGTTCTACCTTGCCTTCATCATCACCATCGCCATGCTGCACGTGGTCAACAACCTGGCGGTTCCGGCCTCGTTCCTTGGCTCCAAGAGCTATTCTGTCTTCTCGGGTGTCCAGGACGCGCTGACCCAATGGTGGTACGGCCATAACGCCGTCGGCTTCTTCCTCACCGCCGGCTTCCTGGGAATGATGTATTATTTCGTGCCGAAGCAGGCCAACCGACCGGTCTATTCATACCGGCTTTCGATCATCCACTTCTGGGCGCTGATCTTCATGTACATCTGGGCCGGCCCGCATCATCTGCATTACACGGCACTGCCCGACTGGGCCCAGACGCTCGGCATGGTCTTCTCGATCATGCTCTGGATGCCCTCCTGGGGCGGCATGATCAACGGCCTCATGACCCTTTCGGGCGCCTGGGACAAGATCCGCACCGATCCCATCATCCGGATGATGATCGTCGCCATTGCCTTTTATGGCATGTCGACCTTCGAAGGCCCGATGATGTCGGTGAAAACCGTCAATTCGCTCAGCCACTATACCGAATGGACGATCGGCCACGTGCATTCCGGCGCTCTCGGCTGGGTGGGTATGATCACCTTCGGGGCGATCTACTACCTGACGCCGAAGCTATGGGGACGCGAGCGTCTCTACAGCCTGCGGATGGTCAACTGGCACTTCTGGCTCGCAACCCTCGGGATCGTTGTCTACGCCGCCGTGCTTTGGGTTGCCGGCATCCAGCAGGGGCTCATGTGGCGCGAGTACAATTCCCAGGGCTTCCTCGTCTATTCCTTCGCGGAGACAGTCGCGGCGATGTTCCCCTACTACGTGCTGCGCGCCGTGGGCGGAACGCTTTACCTGGCGGGCGGTCTCGTCATGGCCTGGAACGTGTTCATGACGATCCGCGGCCACGTGCGCGACGAAGCTGCAATCCCAACCACTTTCGTGCCCCAAGCACAGCCTGCCGAATGAGGTGAGATATGGCATCGATACTTGATAAACATCAGATCCTCGAGAAGAACGCGACGCTTCTTCTCGTCGGCTCGCTGCTCGTCGTGAGCATCGGCGGCATCGTCGAAATCGCACCGCTGTTCTACCTGCAGAACACGATTGAAAAGGTGGAAGGCATGCGGCCGTATACGCCGCTCGAGCTGGCCGGACGAAACATCTACATCCGCGAAGGCTGCTACCTCTGCCACAGCCAGATGATCAGGCCCTTCCGCGACGAGGTCGAACGCTACGGCCATTACTCGCTCGCGGCCGAGTCGATGTACGACCATCCTTTCCAGTGGGGATCCAAACGAACCGGGCCGGATCTGGCCCGTGTCGGCGCGCGCTACTCCAACGAATGGCATGTCCAGCATCTCGCCTATCCTCGGGCAGTGGTGCCGGAGTCGATCATGCCGAGTTACGCCTTCCTCAAAGAGCAGAGGGTGACGGTCAAGGACGTCGGAATGGACCTGAAGGCCAACGAGGACGTGGGCGTGCCTTATAACGACGAGATGCTGGCGAACGCGGAGGCCGACATGATGGCCCAAGCCGATCCGAACGCAGATACGACGGCCCTGCTTGCCCGCTATCCGAAGGCGAAGACCGGCGATTTCGACGGCGATCCTGCCGCGCTGACCGAAATGGATGCCCTGGTGTCCTACCTGCAGATGCTCGGAACGTTGGTCGATTTCTCGACCTACGACGACGCGACCGGTTACCGATGAGGTGATCCATGGAAACCTACACTGCAATGAGACAATTTGCCGACAGCTGGGGGCTCCTGGCAATGGCGGCATTCTTCATCGGTGCGATTGTGTTCACTCTTCGCCCAGGCAGCAACCAAACGGCGAAAGAGGCCGCCGATATTCCCTTGAAGGATGATTGAGATGTCGGAAAAACATATCGATGAATTTAGCGGCGTCGAAACGACCGGACATGAATGGGACGGCATCCGCGAACTCAACAATCCGATGCCGCGCTGGTGGGTGTGGACCTTCTACGCCACTATCGTCTGGGCCTTGGGCTATACGATCGCATATCCCGCGATCCCGATGATTACCGACGCTACGAAGGGCATGCTGGGCTATTCCAGCCGCGCCGAGCTGCAGCAGAACCTCGATCAGGCCAAGGCATCGCAGACGACGCTTCATGATCTGATCGCCGCCAAGACGGTGCACGAGATCGATTCCGATTCTGCCCTTCGCGAATTCGCGGTCGCCGGCGGCGCATCTGCATTCAAGGTGAACTGCGCGCCGTGCCATGGCTCGGGAGCAAGCGGCGGCCCGGGATTTCCGAACCTCAACGACAACGATTGGCTGTGGGGTGGAGACCTGGATGCCATCCAGGCGACGATCGCGCATGGAATTCGCTTCGACGAGGATACGGACACTCATGCTTCCGAGATGCCGCCCTTTGCCGATGTTCTGGA
>NZ_JACCEY010000017.1:16409-22037 GCF_013591995.1 Rhizobium sp. WYCCWR 11146 | reverse complement strand
CGTCGGACCCCGGCCTCGCAGAGGCCGGAAAACAGGTCTTCGTCGATAACTGTGCCGCATGTCACGGCGACGACGCCAAAGGAAAAGCCGAAATGGGCGCGCCAGATCTCGCCGATGCGATTTGGCTGAAGGCACGTGGCGAGGATGCGATCATCCGTCAGGTGGCCGCTCCCAAGCATGGCGTCATGCCTGCCTGGGCAGGGCGTCTCGGCGATACGACCGTCAAGGAACTTACCATTTTCGTGCATTCGCTTGGCGGCGGGACGTGAGGAAAAAAACCATGACAGCTCACGGCGACAACCAAATCTTCGATCTCTATGGCACGACGCGGCAAGGCCACGCCGCCACCTTCCAATCAGGACGACCTAGCAAAGAGCGGCAGGTCGATCATCAGTTGGACCTGCCTCAAAGACCACGAGCAGACAAGCCGGTTGCAATAGCCTTGTCGAGGACGTTCCAGCGTGGTTGCTTGTTCCCCCGTAGCCCCCCAAAGCCACGCCCTCTCTCCATGGCGTTTTCCTTTCGCGGGAAGGCCTTGTCTCTTGATCTGCATCAAGGGCAGATGCGCAGCAGATGGGACAACGGCAGATGAAGTCCGATAGGCCCCATGAACCTCCGCACCGCACCAGATCCCGATACATCAAAAGGCTCAGTGGCGAGCCAGTCAACGCCCGTCGCAACCGGCAGCTTCTCTACGCTCCTCGGAAGAAGGTCTTTCCCAAGCGTGCAGAGGGACGATTCCGTCGGTTCAAGTGGATCGTCATGCTGGTTACGCTCGGCATCTACTATCTCGCGCCATGGATTCGCTGGGATCGCGGTCCTTACGCGCCTGACCAGGCAATCCTCATCGACCTTTCCTCACGGCGCTTCTTCTTTTTCTTCATCGAAATCTGGCCTCAGGAATTTTACTATGTAGCGGGTCTCCTCGTCATGGCAGGCCTCGGCCTGTTTCTCGTCACTTCCGCGGTTGGCCGCGCATGGTGCGGCTACGCTTGTCCGCAGACGGTCTGGGTTGATCTTTTTCTCGTCGTCGAACGTGCACTCGAAGGCGATCGAAACGCGCGAATGAAGCTCGACGCTAGGCCAATGAGCTTTGCCAAGCTGAGGAAGCGTGTCGTCAAGCATTCGATCTGGCTGCTGATAAGCGTAGTCACGGGGGTAGCGTGGATCTTTTATTTTGCCGACGCGCCGTGCCTGCTTGTTTCGCTGTTCACCGGCCACGCTCCTGCAACCGCCTACACGACCGTCGCCATCCTTGCTGCAACCACCTATGTGCTCGGCGGTCTCATGCGAGAGCAGGTGTGCACCTATATGTGCCCTTGGCCACGCATCCAGGGTGCGATGCTCGACGAAAATTCTCTCGTCGTCACCTACAATGCCTGGAGGGGCGAGCAGCGGTCGCGGTACCCCAAGAGCGCTCGAGCCAAGGGCATCCCGGTCGGGGATTGCGTCGATTGCAATGCCTGCGTGGCCGTGTGTCCGATGGGAATTGACATTCGCAACGGGCAGCAGATGGAGTGCATCACATGCGCGCTTTGCATCGACGCCTGCGACGGTCGTATGGAGAAGCGCGGGAAGCCTCGCGGCCTGATCGCCTACGCCACGCTGAGCGAATACTCGAGCAACATGTCGCTTGCCACCAGGGTAGGGCGAACAGCCGTTCAGCCGTCAAGGGTTAGAAACGATGATGGGACTTTCGTTCCGGCGATCCGGCACTTCAACTGGCGCATCATCTTTCGTCCGAGAACCGTGTTTTACGCAATCGCCTGGGCGGCGGTCGGCGTGGCCATGCTCGTCCATCTCACCTTTCGGGAGCGCCTTGAACTCAACGTCGTTCACGACCGAAACCCCCAGTATGTTCTGGAAAGCGACGGCTCGCTGCGGAATGGTTACACGCTTCGTATCCTGAACATGGTGCCGAAGCCCAGGGATGTGAACATAAGCCTGGTCGGGCTGGAGGGGGCGACGATGCGTATTCCCGAGGTAGGCAAGGAAGACGCCCGCAGCTTTACAGTACATGCCGAGCCCGACGCGGCCACGACGCTGAAGATCTTCGTTACGCGCAAGCCTACCGGAGCCGCGACCAATGAATTTCTGTTCGTTATCGAAGATACCGAACATGCCGATCGGGCAACCTACCGCGCGGCGTTCAATGCACCGGGAGACATCAAATGAAGACCTCCGCTCAAGGTTTTACAGGCCTGCACATGCTGCTTTCGACCTCGACATTCTTTGGCGTGGTGATCGCGGTAAACGTCACCATGGCCTTCTATGCCTCTTCCAGCTGGAGCGGTCTGGTCGTGGAAAACACCTATGTCGCCAGTCAGGAGTTCAACCGCAAAGCGGCGGCGATGAAGGCAATGGCCGCTTCCGGCATCGAGGGCAGCCTCTCCATAACGGGGCACGAGATCCGCTACGATATTCACGACAAGAGCGGATCGCCTGCGATCGTCGACGACGTCATTCTGAATTTCAAACGTCCGGTCGGAGACCACGAGGACTTCCTCCTTACGCTCAGGAAGACAGCCGCGGGGCGGTTCGAAGCGGAGCATGATCTCGCCGACGGTGACTGGATCGTCGAGGCCACCTCGCGAAACGGCGGCGTTGTCGTCATGCATGAGGCAAAACGCATCGATACCGCGGAGTCAGGCCAATGAACTGCTGTACCATGGACGCGGAAAGCGTGCTTGCCCTCAGCACGACATCACTCAATGCCGAAGAGGTCCGCCTTGCCAGCCAGCCGCTCGGCGAAGGATTGCGCCAGCTGGACCTGAGCGTTCCCGACGCCCACTGCGGTGGCTGCATTTCGACCATCGAAAGGGCGTTGTTGGCGCTTCCCTTCGTCAAGACAGCACGAGTCAATCTCACGGCCCGAAGGGTGAGCTGCGTCTACCAGGAGGAGATCGAGACGGGCGCAACCGATCCGTCCAAGATCCTGGCAGCGATCAACTCGGCCGGATATCGCGCGCATCTCTTCACGCCCTCAGCTCCCGAGAACGACAAGACCAGAAATCAACTTCTCCTCGCGATCGGCGTGTCCGGTTTTGCGGCCGCCAACATCATGTTGCTCTCGGTATCGGTCTGGTCGGGCGCAGATGCTGCGACGCGCGACATGTTTCATTGGATCTCGGCGATGATAGCAGCGCCCGCGCTGGTTTATGCGGGGCGCTTCTTCTTCAGATCGGCCTGGAATGCGCTGCGGCACTGGCGCACCAACATTGACGTTCCGATTTCGCTCGCCGTGACGCTCTCCTATGGCGTTTCATTGTGGGAGACCGTCCATCACGGCGAGCATGCCTGGTTCGACGCTTCGGTCTCGCTGCTCTTCTTCCTGCTGATCGGCAGAACCCTCGATCATGTCATGCGGGAAAAGGCTCGGGCGGCGATCAACGGACTCGCAAGACTGGCGCCGCGCGGAGCATTACTGATCAATCCGGACGGGTCGCGACGCTACATTGCGGTAGAAGAAATCGCGGCGGGGGATGAAATCTCGATAGCCGCAGGCGAACGGGTTCCCGTCGATGGCATCGTCGTCAGCGGAGAGAGCGACGTGGACCTCTCCATCGTCACCGGCGAGAGCAGCCCGGTCGCCGTCGCCAGCAACAGCGAAGTGAGTTCCGGGGCGATGAATCTGACCGGCTCCCTCGTGCTGCGGGCGACAAGAATTGCCAAGGATTCGCTTCTCTCGGAGATCATCGGCCTCATGGAAGCCGCCGAGGGCGGAAGAGCTCGCTATCGCAGGATCGCCGATCGCGCTGCGACGCTCTATTCTCCGGTCGTGCATCTGCTGGCGCTGGTCTCCTTCCTTGCCTGGGGCCTCCAGGGCGGAGACTGGAAACAGGCCATGCTGGTCGCCGTTGCGGTGCTGATCATTACCTGCCCATGCGCATTGGGTCTTGCCGTACCCGTGGTCCAGATCGTCGCCGCGGGCGAACTTTTCCGGAAGGGCATCATGGTGAAGGACGGCTCAGCACTCGAAAGACTGGCCGAGACCGACACCGTGGCCTTTGACAAGACAGGCACCTTGACGATCGGCAGTTCGCGCCTTGTCAGAGTGGACGCCATGGACGAGAGCGCCACCGTGATCGCTCGTGGATTGGCAGCGCATTCACGGCATCCTCTTTCTCGGGCCCTGGTACGGGATACCGAAACCGACCTCATGGTCTTCGACCTCGTCACGGAAATCCGAGGCGGGGGACTGGAAGCCAGGAATGGAGCAGATGTCTATCGATTGGGCAACGCGGTGTTTGCCTGCGGAACCAGCGTCGTGCCCCGCACCGCCGACAGTCCGTTCTCGGAAGTGGTCCTGTCGAAGAATGGCGTCGATCTTGCCCGCTTCTTCTTCGATGACACGCTTCGTCCAGGTGCCTGCGAGGCCATCGACCGGCTCGATGCAGCCGGCCTTGAAACGCTGATCGTGTCCGGAGACAGGCAGACCGTCGTCGACAATACGGCGCATGTCCTGGGTATCGACAGGGCTTTGGGCTCTCTGACGCCTAAACAGAAGGTCGAGGAATGCCAGAGGCTGAATGGCGAAGGTCGTCGCGTGCTCATGGTTGGCGACGGGATCAACGACGCCCCGGCACTTGCTGCCGCGCATGTCTCGATGGCGCCGGCCACGGCCTCCGATATCGGCAGACAGGCGGCTGATCTGGTTTTCTTCAATGATCGCCTTGACGCTGTTCCGGAAGCGATCGCCGTTGCGCGACGATCCGCCAGCCTCATCCGGCAGAACTTCGCTCTCGCCATCGGTTACAACGTTCTGGCGGTGCCGATCGCCATTGCCGGATTGGCGACGCCGCTGATAGCGGCGGTGGCAATGTCGACTTCTTCGATCATCGTCGTGACGAACGCCCTGCGCCTGAACGCCTTCGGCAAGCGTCGGGATATGCAAATTCGAGGGCGGATCGGCAGGAGTGCGGAGGTCGAAGCCGCATGAACATGTTGATCTATCTCATACCGATCGCGCTACTGATGGGAGGAATGGGACTCCTGGCATTCCTTTGGTCGCTGACGAGCGGCCAGTATGACGACCTTCAAGGCGCCGCCTGGCGGATCCTCGCCGAGGACGAAACCGATCAACGAGAACCCTAAACCTCACAACTGAGACCAAACACGAAAGGAATATGGACAATTGCGACAATCTGCACTGTCGTCGGCTCCGCGACAAATGCACTTTCCTAACCAAGTTCACTGCTCGCCGAAATAACTAAAATTAAGAATATTCTTTTTCGCAATTCAATCGATGATTTGGCAGGCTTTCTTGAAAGCTATTGGCGCCGGGGCGCCCAAGTTGCCCCAAGTGGTTCATGATGCCAAGCACGTGCCAATTTCACGTGAAGGCATCGATCTCCGTGCCTGAGGTCATGATCAGGCATGGACCCGAGAATTAAGTGGAACTTCGTCATGAAACTGTCCGCCAATCTTTTCCTGCGCCAGACCCAGTCCCTGGTGATGACACCGCAACTGATGCAATCCATCCAGTTGCTGCAGATGACTCATTTCGAACTCAACCAGTTCATCGCCCTGGAAGTGGAGAAGAACCCGCTGCTCGAATTTCCGTCGAATGACGGCGAGGCGGGCGGCGAACGCGGCGATGCCGAAGATGGAGAGTATGCTCATCAGCCT
>NZ_JACCEY010000017.1:0-16399 GCF_013591995.1 Rhizobium sp. WYCCWR 11146 | reverse complement strand
CCGGCTCCGACGATGGCTATGACAACCGCGCCGAGGCGCTCTCCAGCGACTGGTATGACAATGGCGGCAGCGCCAGCACCAGTCGGCTGAACGACGAACTCGACGCCAATTACACCAATGTCTTTCCTGATGACGGAGCCCCGCAGCGCCTCGATGCGCCGGAACTCGTCAGCCAGTGGAAGTCGATGCCGGGCAGCGGTGAGGGCGCCGACTACGATCTCGACGATTTCGTCGCCGGTCAGGTGTCGCTGCGCGATCATCTCGCCCAGCAGATCCCCTTCGTCCTGCCTGACATGGCCGACCGGTTGATCGCGCAGAATTTCGTCGACCAGCTCGACGACTGCGGTTATCTGCAGGCCGATATCGTCGAGGCGGGCGAGAGGCTGGGCACGAGCCTCGCACAGGCCGAGCGCGTGCTTGCCACCCTGCAGAGCCTTGATCCGCCAGGTGTTTTCGCCCGTAGCCTCGCCGAATGCCTGGCGATCCAGCTCAGGCAGAAGGACCGGTACGACCCGGCCATGCAGGCTCTGGTCGAAAACCTCGAACTGCTGGCCCGGCGCGATTTTGCCACGCTGAAGCGGCTCTGCGGCGTCGACGAGGAAGATCTTCTCGACATGCTCGGCGAGATCCGTCAGCTCAATCCCAAGCCCGGCAGCGGCTTCGAAGCGGGTGTTTCCGAAGCAATCACGCCGGATGTAGTCGTCAGGCCCGCCTCGGACGGCGGCTGGCTGGTCGAGCTCAATCCGGATACGCTGCCGCGCGTGCTGGTCAACCAGTCCTATTTTTCCCGTGTGACGAAGAACGGCGAGGACCACGCCTTCCTCTCCGATTGCCTGCAGAGCGCCAACTGGCTGACCCGCAGCCTCGACCAGCGGGCAAAAACCATCATGAAGGTGGCAAGCGAAATCGTCCGCCAGCAGGACGCCTTCCTGCTGCACGGCGTCGATTACCTGCGCCCGCTGAACCTGAAAACGGTCGCCGAGGCGATCAAGATGCATGAATCCACCGTCAGCCGCGTCACGTCGAATAAATATATGCTGACGCCGCGCGGCCTCTTCGAACTCAAATATTTCTTCACCGTCTCGATCAGCGCCGTCGCCGGCGGAGACAGCCATTCGGCCGAGGCCGTGCGTCACAAGATCCGTGCGCTGATCCTGCAGGAGAGCCCGGAGGCGGTGCTTTCCGACGACGATATCGTCGACATGCTGAAGAAGGGCGGCGTCGATCTCGCCCGCCGCACCGTAGCGAAATACCGGGAGGCAATGAACATTGCCTCTTCGGTCCAGCGCCGCCGCGAGAAACGGGCGCTCGCCAAGGTCGCCGGCTTCTAACGCTGTCATGCTTCGACCTGGATCGAAGCATCCGGCCCTAAGCGGCGCGACTCTATGAAGCTAGCCGGTGGGTGAGTTTGGATCACGCCCGCGGTGCTTGCGCTGGCCAAGTCCGCCATGTCTATTTTGGGCGTAACCGCCCGATTGGCACCGCCTGCCGCCTGAGATCTTGATGGCCTAAGACACGTGTTTAACGACGTCGTTAGCGACGTGTCTTAGGCGAGGTTGCGATGCGCGTAGAAATTCTTGGGCAAGAACGCCGACGTCGGTGGAGCAACGAGGACAAGCTCGCGATTGTTACGGCGGTTGGGGAAGCTGGAGCCACGATCACCGAGGTAGCTCGTCGTCACGATGTCACACGGCAGCAGATCTACACCTGGCGCAGCGAGTTGAAGAAGAAGGGGCTGCTCTCGACGTCAGGGAATGCGGTGTTCATTCCGGTCGGGCTGAGTGCGGCTCAGGCCGATGTCTCTGAAGGAAGAGAGATCTGCTGCGGAATAATCGTGCTACGATTGAGCTGCGGCCGCACGCTTCGTTTCGAGAGTTCTATGGCTCCCGATGTCCTGACGCAGATTATCCGGGCAGTGGAAGCAGCATGATTGGGCCTGGGACCGGCGTTCGGGTGTATCTTGCGTGCGGGATCACGGACATGCGCAAGGGAGTAGAAGGCCTTGCCGCGCTTGCGCAGGATGTTTTGCGTCAGAAGCCGACTGGCGGCGCGGTCTTCGCCTTTCGCGGCAAGCGTGGCGATCGTTTGAAGCTGCTGTATTTTGATGGCCAGGGCTTCTGCCTGTATTACAAGATCTTGCAGAAGGGGCGGTTTCCTTGGCCTTCGGCATCCGACGGGACTGCCCGGCTGACGTCGGCCCAGCTGGCGATGTTGTGGGAAGGGATCGATTGGCGTCGTCCTGATTGGGGTGCGCCACCGGCCCGTGTCGGGTGATTTTATCTCACTGAAACCACTGGTTTTTATGGAAATTTCTCCTGGCTCGTGGTAGTCAGGATCATGTCTAGCGCGACGACAAATCTTCCGGACGATCCAGCCTTTCTCAAGGCAATGATTGCCGCTTTGCAGGCGGAAAATGCGAAGATGTCGGCCACATTGCAAGCGCATGATCAGTTAATCCAAACGCTGCGGCTGCGCATTGCCAAGCTGAAGAAACAGGTCTTCGGCAAGTCGTCTGAAAAGATTGAGCGTGAAATCGAGCAGTTGGAACTGGCGCTTGAGGATCTGTTGATCGCCGCCGCTGAAGGCAGTACGGCGCCAATCGATGAACCTGATGAGGCGGCGTCTGTTGTTCCCTTGGCGGATACGGCTGAAAAGATCATGCGCCGGCGCCCACGCGTCTCGGACAAGGCGGTTCGCGAGCGCCGAGAGCTCGATCCTGGCTCCTGCTGCCCGGAATGCGGAGGTGAATTGCGTCTTGTCGGTGAGGACGTCAGCGAAATCCTCGACATGATCGCCGCGCAGATGAAAGTCATCAAGGTTGCTCGACTGAAGAAGTCCTGCCGCTGCTGCGAGAAAATGGTGCAGGTGGCAGCGCCCAGCCGCCCGATACCGGGCAGCATGGCCGGCGCTGGCCTCTTGGCGTATATTCTGGTCTCGAAGTTCGACGACCATTTGCCACTGTACCGGCTGAACGAGATCTTCGCCGGCATGGGCGCCGACATTCCCGACAGCCGATGGTTGATTGGTGTGGTCGCGCCATGCAGGTGCTTCAGCCTCTCATCGAGCGGATCGAAACGGCGATTATGGCAAGTGACCTCCTTCATGCCGACGACACCCCGATCCGAGTGCTGGATCGCTCGCTGCGGGATATGGGGTTGGGCAAGGGTGTGAAGAAGGGCAGGATCTGGACGTATGTCCGCGATCAGCGTCCATGGGCAGGCAGTTCCCCGCCCGGTGCAGTCTACTATTTTGCTCCTGACTGGAAAGAAGAGCACGTCCACCGCCACCTCAAGCAATCAAGCGGCATCCTTCAGGCTGACGGCTACAAAGGATATGGCAAGCTATACGCGCCTGGAGAAAAGGGAACATCTCGCTTTAAGGAGGCCGCCTGCTGGGCTCATTGGCGACGAGACTTCCACGACATCTGGACATCAAACAAGTCGGAGACTAGGAGGCGCGCTGAAGACCGACCGCGATGTCATCAAGGGCCGTTAGTCATATGGCACCGCGGCGCGGACTGCCGCTGGCCGCATCAATGGCCCGAGCATGCGAGGTACCTGCGCGATGAGTCTGGCAACCAGCGGCCGGCGCAAGGGCATCAAGCGCGCGTTGGAGCACGAGGACGAGGTGCTGGCGCACTGCAAGGCGAAGGGTTGATTTCAGCCGCTTTGCACTGTCCTCGTCTACCAACTGGAAAGCGGCGATTCAGAACCTGCATTCGACAATGACGTTTTCGAAGTTAACGATCGCGTCTGTCCGCGCCCTGTCCCTGCGATGAAGGCTGCATGTTGAAGTCGACGATGTGCCGAGGTTATCAGGGCGGTGGAACAGGCGATCGTCGCTAGCGATCACCCGGCTACCAAGTCGAAGCATCCCCGGGCCGATGGCCAGATCAAGCGACTTCGCCGCCGCCTCCATTCGGGCGTCGCCTGTGGCGCTGTTTAGTCGTTCTCTATCACAAGATCGCGAATGGCTGCAGGATACATCTGTTCGTGGATGTTTTGTGCATGTGCCAAGGCGCTCTCGTAGTCAACGTGAAGGTGGACGCGCGACATCGCGCCATTAAGCTCGGTCACCACGACCCTTGATCCGATGGCGACCGCGCGCGTGCCTGCCGATGCGACAAGGCGCATCGCAAAATCGATGTCGGTTATGATGCAAAGGCAAGGCCTGCCGTCCACTTCAAAGAATATTGAGCTAATGTCGTGTTGATCAAGAAGCACAAGGAGAGTGTCGCATTCTGCGTCACTCGCGACAGCTAATACTGCTGCGTCGCGTGCTACTGTCACGGAACCGGAGTATCCGTGGCCTGTGATGATCGTGCCCGTCTCCGCTCCGTCACTAGTCAGTGCTTTGCAAACTATGGCGACTGCGTGCTTTTTAGCATAATCCACTGCCCTATGGTGCAGCACCTTTGCGCCTTGCCGCGACATCTGCGCAATCGTCCAATACCCAATCTTCGGGATTAATCGTGCCCCTGGTACAAGATGAGGATCTGCGGTGTAGACGCCCTTAACATCTGAATATATTTCGCAAGCTTGCTCTCCTAACATAGCTGCGATCACGACGGCTGTCAGGTCGGAGCTGTTTCTGCCGAGAAACGTTAGTCTGCCCAATTGATCAATTGCCTGACCACCCGTGGCAATGACAATGTCATGCTCCTGAAGTGCAGCCCTGATTGGCTGAGGATCGACGCTTTCTACTGAAGCCCGACCGAAGTCTGAATTTGTGCGTATCCCTAGGACATAGCCGTTCAACGACGTCACGGGAATCCCAAGGCGACTGACCGCAGCTTCCAACATGCAGGCACTTAGCATCTCGCCCGTGGCAAGTGCCGCATCGAGATTCGATGGTGATGCTTCCCTGTTGACGCCAAGCATGGTTGCTTTCAGCTTGTCGGTTATACCATACATTGCGCTGACCACGGCGATAATCTTGGTTCCGCCTGCAGCCCGCAGCTTAGCTAAATGCTGAGCAACTCGAGCGTAGTCACAAGGATCTCGAAAACTCGAACCGCCGAATTTGACAATAGTCGTCTTCATGTTTCATCCATCAAGTTATTGGCGATCACAAGCTGTGCGATGAGGAGTGCGTTGAGTGCGGCTCCGACCTGAACGTTGTCGGCTACAACCCACATCCACAGCCCGCGCGGATTCTCTGGATTAACTCGGACCCGACCGACGTGAACATATGCAGGGTCTCCCAGAAAGCGCGGCGTTGGATATCCGTCGCGAATTTCGTCAGCATAAAGTCGAACACCTGGTTCATTTGCCAGGAGCTCATGGACCTGTTCTAGTCGAACATGATCGTCGAACTCGACGTATACCGCCTCGGAATGACACGTCTTTACCGGCACTCTAACGCAGGTGGCGGTTAACTGCAGACGAGGCATACCGAAGATCTTCCGTGACTCTTGAACCAGCTTGCGTTCCTCGAGAGCCACGCCTTCGCTGGAAATCTCTCCGATCTGCGGTATGACATTGAATGCAAGAGAGACAGGGAAGCTCTCCGCAGCGGGCCGCGTGCTCCCCTTGAGCCAGGCTTCGGCACCGTCTTCTAGCTCGTTAATCCCGCGCCGGCCAACTCCTGAGGCGGCTTGATAAGTAGTCAAAAGAACCTGGTTAACGCCGAACGTCGCTATCAACGGTCGTAGTGCCCGAACCAGCTGTATCGTGGAGCAATTTGGATTTGCTACTATTCCAGACGGTGGACGAACCGTAAGTGAACAGGCGTTAACTTGTGGTACGATGAGGGGTACGTCAGGCCTCATTCGAAAAGCATTCGAGTTATCAATCACCAAGGCTCCTTGGGATGCGAACCGAGGTCCCCATACGGCGCTTACGTCGCCGCCTGCAGAGAAGAATGCAATGTCGGTTTTGGTATCATCGATATTGCGAATGTCGCGTAGTGCCTCAACTAAGTATGTTTGGTCTCGAAACTTGAGTTGACGCGCACCCGAACTGGAGGCGAACAGCCTCAGTCGATCGACCGCAATCTCGCTTTTTTCCAATAACTTGATCAGGGCCGTTCCAACCACCCCGGTTGCTCCAACGACAGAGATATCTAATGCTCTCATGAGGATCCTCATTTAGAAGCTCGTGGTTGGATCTTGTTTTCAAATCCGAAGCCCGCTTCGGCCGCCCAAGGATGTAACGGGAAGGCTGTCGTCGCGGCTAAATGCACAGTTCAATGCCTCCTCTCTTCAGATCGTTCGACTTTCGACCTGGTGTTTCCTGTGATCATTGCCTCCGAATGGAAGACTGGATGCCCAGAAAGAGCTTCGCATCGCATGGCTGGATTTGCTTGCATGCTAAGTTGCCATGCCGCCTTCTCCACGTCTTGAACCGATGCAATTGTCCCGCACTGTGAATAGCGCCGGCGGCTTCTATCGCTCCGAATGGAATCAAGATCCGTGCACCGCACGATGATCAACGGCGACATGAGTCTGGCAGTTCTTGGGACAGACGCGCGCACACGCTCCGCAGCCGATACAGCGGCCGGGATAATCAATGACCATGATCACGCGACTGAGCTCACCATTAAAGTCGTCCTCGCCATCACAGACACCGAGCATTTCGCCTGCCTCGTCCATGCCGTAGGGATGCATGACCTCGCGAGAGCAGACCTTGAAGCAGCGACCGCAGCCGATGCACATCGCAGGGTTGATCGAATCTAAATATTCCGGCATCCATCGGGATCCGTCGCGAGCCACGAATGCGCTTGTCATAGATTCCTCCGATTTAACGAGTTCTGTCGATGATAAATGTTTCCGCCGAAGGCCCGCCGATTGCCCGCCGACACGCGTTGCGTGTCGCGTCGTAGATGACAAAGAATCCGGCCGATTCTAACTCCGCATTCAGTCCCTTCACATCTTGCGTGGGCTCTTCTCAAAGCGCCCACCTGCCGTTTCGGCCGCTGTTGATAGAATCTGCCATTGAAGAGCGAGAGGCGACGAATTGATCTCATTTTGCGATTCCCGCGCGTCGGTTGGGTCAAGTCGGCCAAGTGTTCGGAGGGCGGTTAGCCTGAATGATGTTCGCGAGGTCAAAGATCATGTCGCGGGTTCCCCGGTATAATATTGTAAGCTTGTGCTGGCTGCCGACGCGGTCGAACATGGGCAAACCAACCCGCATCAGCGGAACGCCGAGACGCTTGGCAGCTTCTCGGCCGTGCGAGTGTGTGACGATAAGATCGGCCGTTGCGCCGAGACTTTCCAGATCACCGAGATCGCCGACTTTGACGGTCTTCGCCGGTACCATCTCGAGTGCTTTCGAAGTGCCGGTCGTGGTGACCGCGGCCGCAATTTCCGCACCCATGGCGGTAAAAAAATCGGAGAACTGGAAGAGTTGATCCGGCTCGGAGGCGATTGCGATCTTCTTGCCTGCCATATGGGAATGTCCGTCGAGCATGGCATCCTGCAGCTGCATTCGGTTGCGGCGGACATTGAGCGGTGTCTGTTTTCGCGACACAGCGGCAAGCACGCGAATAAAGCGATCGACGTTCTCTAGACCCGTCAGCGATCTAAACAGCACGTACGGCACGCCGGTTAATCTCTGCAGCGCTTCAGCCGATCGCCGCATATGCTCACCGATTGCAATGCACTGCATGGTCGTACCGAGATCGCGGATCTCCTCCACTTTCGTGCCGCCATACGTTGCCGGCATCCATTGTTCGGGGACGGAGCCGTCGAGTGCTCCGGATACGTCGGGCAGAATAACCGGGTCGAGCCCGAAGCTTACGGCCGTCTCGCGCAAATGTTCAATATCAGCTACTGTTAAGTTGCAGCCAGGCAAGATCGCGACCTTCCCCGGATCACGATACTGCTTGTCAGGTCGCGTTATTGCCTCGATCATGGCGGTAACAGCTTTGGACCAACCCTCCTCTATGGCGCCGTCAAAGTCCGGCGTTTTGGCGACGACCACTTCGGTCCCCATAAGTTCTATCGCCCGCCTGCGCTTGATGTTTTCGACATCACCGGCGGCATCCTCGTCGCGGGCCTCTACCGATGCGGTCGTGCATATTCCGATTAGTCGTGGCCTCGTGCGGGCTTTGAGGCTGAGAATTGCCTCTTCGAGACGATCTGCGCCGCCGACGATTGTCGCGGCTTCGTTCATAGCCGTCGTTTGCAGCGGGATCGCTTCATTGAAATGCCTCACGAGTAGTGCGAGCGCGAAGCTCGTACATCCCTGGCTGCCATGGAGCAGAGGTATTGCGCCGTCAACGCCCAGAAAGGCGAAGGCAGCACCAAGCGGCTGCGACGACTTCAGGGGGTTGACCGCCGCCGACTTGGTTTGAGATACGACGCGTGCCATAGTACGACCTCAACATTCTTTGCGAGTCATCTCGCGGTTTTGGTTCGACGCGCTTACGCTTCTCTTTTCGCTCGCTTTTCAACGACCAAGCCCGGCTCCCATGGCGCCGGCTCGCGCACCTGCGGCCAAATCGGATTGTGAATTGCCAGGTCAATTTGTCGGGCAAGTTGCACCATTCCCTCATAGCCAGCGTAAGCGTGATGACGCTCCTGGTTGATGTCGAGCCAGGGCAGTTTTGCCTTTAGCGCTATATACTGGGTGCGTCCGCCCGACAGCATGATGTCGGCCTTTCTCTCGAGTAGAAGCGAGAAAAGCTCGCGCGGCGACATCGTCTCGAACAGGAGGTTCTCCTCCTTCAGGGTCTGTTTCACTCGCTCCCTATCTTCGAGCGTCGATTTCTTGACTGATGTGCCGACGATCTCCATGCCGATCTCCATCAGGGCATGGACGACCGACCAGGATTTCACGCCGCCTGTATTTAGAAGTACGCGCTTGCCCTCAAGGCGAGGTCGGTACGCTTCTAGCCTCTTCCACACCTTTTCCTCTTCCTTCGCTACAAGGATTTCCGTGCGCTGCAAAAGCGAGGGGTCAGCACCCTTCATTACAAGCAGATCGGCGATCCGCCGGAGCGCCTCCGAGGTGCCGGAAATGCCATAGAAGGAGCCCTCGAAAAATGGAATGTCCCACCGCTCCTGCATCTTACGTGCTAACGAAACGAACGCTGTCGAACACACCGTCATCGCTGCGCGTGAGCGGTGGGCGGAGGCGACTTGCAGATATCGCGCGTCTCCGGGAATACAGGCGCGGACGCGGATGCCGAGCTTATCCAAGAGCGGCTTCACCTGCCAGAACTCACCAGAGAGGTTAAATTCGCCGAGTATGTTGATGTCGCAAAGGCCTGGCTCATTGGGCTCCACAGTACCTATGACATGCTTGAGCAGCGCCTCGCCCGCTAGCTTGTTGCCGAGGTTTTTAGATCCGACAAAACCTGGCGCATTGACCGGCACCACCGGCAAGGCAAATTCGTCTGTCGCTCGCTTGCAAATAACGTCGATGTCGTCACCGATCATCGCTGTAACGCAGGTTGAATAGACAAAGATTGCCGCGGGCGCATACCCATCCTTGATTTCCCGGATCGCTTTAAAGAGCTTCCGTTCACTGTGGCCCATTACGATGTCGATTTCCGTAAGATCAGTCGTGAAGCTCGTGCGCCAAAGTGTTGGACCTGACGAGGCAGCGCCACGGTTGTCCCAGGAATTTCCCTCGCAGGCGAGCGGTGCGTGAATCAGATGTGCGACATCGGTGATCGGCTGCAGTGCGACCTTGGCGCCGTCGAAAGCGCAACCGCCGACGGCCGTTCCCGGGGCCATTGGCCTCGCGCAATTCCTTCGGCGCCCCTTCGGACCCTTGCTGCCGCCCCTTTCACTCGCGAGCTCGTGGAAGGCGTCTTTGATTTTGGCGTTGAGCGAGGACATTCGTCTGCCTTCAAATCTGGTGGAGAGAAAGGCCGCCTGACCCCGTTCTTAGCGAGTGAGGTCATACGAATAGTCTGTCACACCCGCGTGCATTGTTTCGCGATCGAGGGTGTCGAAGATCTTGTCCAGGATCGTCGTTAAAAGACGCAGTCCGCCCTGGTAACCCATGAGGGGGAATCGATGATGATGGTGCCGATCGAAAATTGGAAACATCAGCCGAACCAATGGGGTGCCGGTGTCCCGCTCGAGATACTTCCCGTAAGAATTGCCAATCAGAAGATCCACCGGCTCGGTGAAAAGCAGCGAGCGCAGTGCCCAGAGGTCCTTGCCTGGCCAAACCTGTGCATTCTTCCCGAAGGGCGAGGATGCGAGGAGTTCCTTCATCTCGTTCTCCCAAGCTGAGGTGCCGTTTGTGGCGAGGCAGTGGATTGGTTCGCCGCCGGTCTCCATGATGAAGCGCGCCATCCCAAAAACGAAATCTGGATCACCGTAAATCGCGTATTTTTTTCCATACAGCCAAGCTTGGCTGTCCGCCATCGCGTCAATGAGTCGCCCGCGCTCCAGGCGGATCGTCTCGGGAATTTCTCTCCTGGAAATCACAGATATCGCCATCAGGAGTTCGTCGGTAGCTTCGACGCCGAGAGGGTAGCGGAAGGAGGTCGTCGCTTGTCCAACGTCTCTGCAGTAATCTAACGTCTTGCGAGTGTTGTAATATTGCAGGGACAACGTCCCCTCCGCGTTCAACGCCGCCTTCACGTCATTGATTTTGGTCCCCCCGTCATACATCCTAAAGTTGCCATCGGAGGGGGTATCGAACTGATCTGATGCGTCCTGGATGAAGATGTAATTCACTTGCATCAAATTGAGCAGGCGTTTTAATTCGCGATTGTTCCCAACGCAGAAGCCATCAAATCCAGGAATGATGTTGATAGAAGCGGTCGCTTCACTTCGCGCGGTGCCCCTCCAGAAATTCTCCAGCACACCTTTTACCATGCTGTCGTAGCCATCGACATGGCTGCCGACAAAGGCTGGTGTGTGGGCGAAGGGGACATCGAAATCGCGCGGGACCGAACCTTCGCTTTTGGCATTTTCGATGAAACCATGCAGGTCATCTCCGATGACCTCTGCCATGCATGTGGTCGACACCGCGATCATCTTCGGGTTATAAAGCTTGTATGTGTTGGCGAGACCGTCGACCATATTTTTCAGGCCGCCAAATACAGCCGCGTCTTCTGTCATCGATGACGAGACCACCGATGACGGTTCCTTGAAATGGCGTGATAGGTGCGATCTGTAGTAGGCAACGCAACCTTGGCTGCCATGGACGAATGACATCGTTCGCTCGAATCCCGCCGCTGCGAAAACCGCGCCGAGTGGCTGACAGGCTTTGGCTGGATTGACGACAAGGGCTTGGCGGGCCAAGTTTTTCTCTCGGTATTCCCAGGTCTTCGTGAATTCGCGCTGCTCTGACACGACCTGATCCGGGTGTGGGCGTTCGAATTTCAGCTTTTTCTCGGCTAACATTTGCCTATATTCCGGCTCGCAGAACAAAGGCGCATGGTCGAGAGCTTTCTCGGCTGATTGCGGCATAGGGTCACCTCTTTCGATCTGGCTGCGACATGGAGGAGGTACAGAGACCTTCGATCCGGGTAAGGCCTCCGCGGTTTCTTCGAGAAATTCTAGGTTCTCATGCTAGGGCCACTCCCGCCAAAGCGCGGTCATTCTTCCAGGGCGCATGGTAAAGACCCCAAACGGGATTGTTGATGGCCATGTCCATGTCCCGGGCGAAAATCGAGAAACCGTCATAACCGTGATACGGACCAGAATAGTCCCACGAGTGCATCTGACGGAACGGAATGCCCATTTTCTGCACCGGGTATTTTTCCTTAATGCCCGACCCGACGAGATCCGGCCGAATTCCCTCAATGAATTTCTCTAGTTCATAGCTAGTCACGTCGTCGTAGATCAGCGTACCTTCCTTTACGTAGTGGCTGGTGCGCTGATAGTCGTCGCCGTGACCAAATTCGTAGCCGGTTCCTACGATTTCCATTCCGAGGTCCTCATAGGCGGTAATGACGTGACGAGGACGCAGTCCGCCGATGTAGAGCATCACCCGTTTGCCAAAGAGGCGCGGCCAATACTTGTCGACCACAGCCGAGACGAAGGGTCGGTATTTGGCGATGACTTTTTCGGTTCTATCTTCGATCTCCGGACCGAAATGCTTGGCTATGTTGCGCAGCGAGGCTTCGATCTGGAATGGGCCAAAGAAATTATACTCCATCCATGGAATGCCATATTTTTCCTCCATGTGCCTGGAGATGTAATTCATCGACCGATAGCAGTGAATGAGGTTGAGCGTAGCTCGAGGCGCGCGCTCCACTTCGGCGAGAGTTGCATCTCCCGACCAATTGCCGACCACGCGCAGTCCGATCTCTTCGAGCAGGATGCGCGATGCCCATGCATCGCCGCCAATGTTATAGTCGCCTATGACATTTACGTCGTAGGGACCCGCCTCGAATTTAAAGTCTTTCTTGTCGAAGACCCAATCTCGAATTGCATCGTTCGCGATGTGGTGGCCAAGCGATTGCGACACACCACGGAAGCCTTCGCAGCGCACCGGCACGACGGTCGTCGTGTGTTCTTTGGCCTTTTTTCGCGCCACCGCCTCAATGTCATCGCCAATCAGACCGATCGGACATTCGGACTGCAGGCTGATGCCATTGCTTAACGGGAAAAGTTCAGCAATCTCGTCGATGACCTTTTCCAGTTTCTTGTCACCGCCAAAAACGATGTCCTTCTCCTGGAAATCGGAGGTAAATTGCATGGTCACGAAAGTGTCGATGCCTGTCAGACCGACGTAATAGTTGCGACGTTGCGACCAGGAATATTGACCACAGCCCACAGGCCCGTGTGAAATGTGAACCATATCCTTGATCGGTCCCCAGACAACGCCCTTTGAACCGGCATAGGCGCATCCTCGGATCGTCATCACGCCAGGAACAGACTTGATGTTCGACTTTACCTCGCACTCGCTAATTGCGTTTGGGTCCTCGCCGGCGCCCTTTTCGCTCATTGCCACGCTAAGATGTTTACTACGGCGCTTCGCTGCTTTGCCCGGATATTGCGACAGCACGTCTGATATAAGCTTCGCATGGAAGTCACTGTCATTGTCGTATTTGAGGCTCATTGAACCTACCCCTTACAAATTCCGGATGAAAACCTCCCTCGCGGGATGGCGGGCGCTTTGCCTGTCGCTGCGCGCTCGTGTCAGTGTGATCACGGGGCAGCTATCAACCTGGCATCCCTGGCTTGAAGTTCGGCAAGCATCTGCTCATCGGTTTTCATGATCCCGAAATCGAGAAGCATGTCCTCAAGTTCTTCCATAGTGATGGGGGTCGGGACGGTGCCTTTGCCAGAATTGTCATGTATTCTTTGGGCAAGTGTGCGGTACTCGGCCGCTTGCTGAGAGTCCGGCGCATATTGGATCACCGTCATCTTTCTAAGTTCGGCATGTTGGACAATGTTGTCGCGTGGTACGAAGTGGATGAGCTTGGAATTGAGTTTGGCAGCCAGCGCTTCGGCGAGGTCGAGTTCGCGGTCGGTCTGACGCTCGTTACAAATGAGGCCACCCAGGCGCACGCTGCCGCCTGCAGCATATTTCAGGATGCCCCTGGCGATATTGTTGGCGGCATAAAGCGCCATCATTTCGCCGGACATGACGATGTAGATTTCCTGAGCTTTGTTTTCACGGATCGGCATCGCGAAGCCGCCGCACACAACGTCACCGAGCACGTCATAAGACACGTAGTCGACATCGTTGTAGGCGCCGTTCTCTTCGAGAAAGTTGATCGACGTGATAACGCCGCGTCCCGCGCAGCCGACGCCTGGCTCCGGGCCGCCAGACTCCACGCATTTGATACCTTTATAGCCTACCTTGAGCACGTCTTCGAGTTCAAGATCTTCAACCGAACCCCTCGTTGCTGCGAGATCAAGAACCGTATCCTGGGCCTTCGAGTTCAAGATCAGGCGCGTAGAGTCCGCCTTAGGGTCACAGCCAACGATGAGGATCTTCTGTCCATGGTCCACGAGGGCGGCTAGCGTGTTTTGGGACGTAGTGGACTTGCCAATTCCGCCCTTTCCATAGAATGCAATTTGACGCAGAGCTGCCATGTGTGGCGTTCCTTCGTGTGTTCGAGGCGATGCGGTTATCCCGCAACGCGGATGCGGAGGCGGTCCCGCTGCCTCGCAATAGCTCTCAAGATTCGTGCCAAGCGGTCCGATTGAGCTGACGAACAATAATTCGCCGCGATTCCAGCTATGTGGGCGCAAAATACGGGATTGAGAACAAGAACGCTTGTCACGTAACCGACAAAGGTGATGACAATGTCGAAATAGATTGTCACCCTCTGAGGGCCAATGAATGGTGGCCGTTTGTGCAATATCTGACCAACCGGCAGGATGTCTCATTTATCCATGCGTAGCTTCTAGGACTTTGTAGAGCAGCCATCACCAGACCGGCCGTAACAAATTCTGATCACTTGCCGCAAAGCGCTGTCTCCGGCGATGAAAAGCGCCATGCCGCGTCTGGTGCCTGCATAGGGTTAACGTCCTACTCTGCTGTCCATTATGATAGTGGCAGTGATGTCAACGAAGCTCTCGCCCCCGCACACACGGTCAGCAATCATGACCCTTAGACGACGAAGAAGGCGCCACTTGTGACAACACGTCGTACGGCATGGTCCAAGTTACCTAATAGCTGCTTCTTCAAGGGCACCCGCCCGGCGTAGATCGTTCAGAAAGCTCCGCTTTTCAGTAGCGTCCCATCCTTCGCCAACTTCAGAACAAATGATCTGCTCGTAATTTTCGAGGCCTTCGCCGAGTACCATTTCTCGCGTCAGGGATCTAAGTTGGCAAATTCCAAATGGCCTATTTAGTGGGGTACGTCATGAGTTACGGCATTGTCGCTCCTTTGTCGGTTACGTGACAGGCATTTTTGTTCTCAATCCCGTATTTTGCGCCCACATAGCTGGAATCGCGGCGAATTATTGTTCGTCAGCTCAATCGGCCCGCTTGGCACGAATCTTGAGAGCTATTGCGAGGCAGCGGAACGGCCTCCGCATCCGCGTTGCGGGATAACCGCATTGGTTTGAACACGTTAAGGAGTACCAGGCATGCCCGACTTAAAGGTAGGAGAGACCGCCACGAACCCACTCCAGATCGTTGATTGAGGGTGCTAGGGTGATGCCGCTAGCGACGAACCAAAAAGGAGCAAGATATTGACCCTTACAGAAGCTGTCCAGCCGTGTCGGGTTCAGAGAACCTGTGTTCGCAATGCAATACGAAACCAGAGGTTGACCGGTCCCAAATTACCGCATCCCAAACTCAAACAGCGACGAAGGACACAAAAATATGGCCCTTGAAGTTTCATTCCTATTTGGTGGTATCTCAACAGAGTATGACGGATCCATTACTTCCTTAATAAATGTCATCTCCTCCTATTTAGCTCTCAGCGATGAAAAGCGACCATTCGCTGTGAAACATCTGTATCACATTAGCCGAAACGATGGTCTTGTCCGCACAATCCCATTCTGCAGTGTGCTTACAATCGAGAAGCTTCAGGCCTATCTTTCCGACACTAGCACTCTCCCTGGAGATACACTGCTTACCACCTTTGATTCGATCAAATCTCGCGATGAATACGTCGTGAATTTGTTGCACGGACAGTTCGGAGAGGACGGAGGCGTCCAGACGCTCGCGGCGCTTGCAGGTCTAAGAGGCACTTTCGGCGACCCACACGTCGCGTCGTTGACGATGAATAAATACGCAATGTCGGCCTTCGTATCCTCGGTATTGCCCGCTGAACTCGTAAGAGTGCCAGAGACAACACTCGTAACACCGGCAAACGTTGCCGATTCATTAGAAATCGTGAAGTCATTGAGGCACTCGATCGTAGTGAAGCCGAATTCACTTGGTTCATCACTATTTGCCAAGTTATTCCATGAGCCTTCCAATTCGAAGACGGAGATTGAGGCCCTTCTTCACACGATATTTGCCCACGATAAGGCAGCGCTTATTCAAGAGTTCATTCCCGGTTACGAGTATACATGTGGCTGTATAATAGGATCGCGTATGATCACAACACTTCCGATCGTAAAACTCGAAGCGGATATGCAATTTTGTGGGCGCGACCAAAAATACTCTAGCAGAATCGCCAAGAAAAAAGTAATAAGCGACAATAGTGATATTTTCTTCAGGCTACAGTCAATAGCACAAAAGATCGCTTCTTCACTCGATTTTTACAATATGGTGCGATTCGATTTCAGAGTTTGCAAGGAATCGAATATTTGGTTCTTGGAATGCAATTACATTCCCGGGCTAGCTGAAGGTAGCTCATTCGAAAAAATGCTTCACCGTCATGGCATGACAGTCATAGACCTAATAGCGCGCGTCATGGCAGACTCAAATCCTTATCGAAAGCCTGGCCATTATATCGAATACGAGCGTGTTAATGAGTCTTGAACAGGGGAGGCTCGGCGTCGCCAGACGATCGAGGACCTTCTCACCCTCGAGGTGGAGAGGCCTTGGCAGGCCTCCAATACCTACGCTGACGCA
>NZ_JACCEY010000016.1:453893-514966 GCF_013591995.1 Rhizobium sp. WYCCWR 11146 | reverse complement strand
TCGCAAACGCCCGTGTCAGGGACGCCGTGCGACAGCAAAATGAAACAATGCAGATCAACGCATAAACTGACTTGGTGAGGGAAAGTGGGGTCGCCCTCTTAGAAGTTCTGGAAGAGCTGCCGCATGGTGTCGTAAGTGGCGTTGGCGATGTTCAGCGATTGCAGGCCGAGCTGCTGCTGCGTCTGCAGCGCCCGCAGCCTGCTCGACTCCTCCTCCATGTCGGCATCGACAAGCCGGCCGATGCCGGCGGTGATGTTGTCGTGCAGTTTCGTGGCGAAGTCGTTCTGAAGGTTGATGCGCTTTTCCAGCGCGCCGAAAGCCGAACCGACCGTCGTCAGCTGCGTCAGCGCGGCATCGACGACGCTGATCATCTGGCCGATCTGGCCCTGCGTCGTGCTTGATGTCACCGAGATCACCACCTGCCCGGTGGTCGTGCCGTTCTTGCTCGTCATCAGCACGTAATTTTGCGCAGCACCGAGTTCGGTGGCGAAATAGGCCGATGTCAGCACCCCATATTCGCCGGAACCGGTGGCGCGGTCATCGATCAGGTAGCGCGCGTCCTTGGAGGTCGTCGCCCCGACGGGCGTATTGTCGATATGGTAGCTCAGCATGCCGATCGAGATCGTGCCGTCGGCGTTGCGGATGAACGAGGCCGGGATCTGGCGCGGCTGCGTCGGCGTCGCATCGTTGGTGAGGACCACCCAGTTGTCGCTGTTGAAGGTCGCCGATTCCGAAACGCTGCGCAGTTGCTCCTGCAGCTGTTTGATCTCTTCGTTGATCTTGTTCTTGTCGATGCCGTCTTCGGTTGCGGCAACCAGCTTTGCCTTGATTTCGGAGACGACGTCGATGACGCTCTGAACGCCGGTATAGGCCGTTCCCATCGTCGCCGCGGCCATGCCAAGCGCATCCTGGATCGCCGAAACCGCTTTATTGTCGGTCCGCGCGGTGGTGGCGATCGACCAGTAGACGGCGTTGTCGCTGGCTTTTTCGACACGCATACCCGTCGTGATGTGGTTTTGCGTGACCGTCATATTCCGATTGATATCACGCAGCACATAAAGCGCCGCGTCCACGGAGACGCGCTGATAAATACTCACGGGACTAAACTCCAAAACACAACAGACGCAAACTGAACTAAAAATGAACCGTGCCGCACGGACAGTCATGTTCGGGGTCGCTGAAACTCCAGCGCATCGCAGCCTTCAAGAAACGAAGAAGACCAGTCGGTTACTGGCCACAATCATTGCCGTTTATGCTTAACAAACGACTAAACTTCAGAAGTAATTTAGCTTATTTTGCAAGGTTTCATACACCATAAGAAACGCAGCCGGACGAGGTTGGCCGACGGCGTTTCGTAATCGGATAAAACCTTATTCGGCGGCCTGCAGCTGCTCGTCATCGGGTGCGGCGCGCGGCCGAGTGGCGACCGACATCTCCTCGTGCAGGCGCGCTTCCTCGTGGGCGTGCGGCTTGGCGAAGCGGGCAAGCAGCAGATAGGCAACCGGCGTGATGAACAGCGTCACCAGCGTCGCGAAGCCGAGGCCGCCGACGATCACCCAGCCGAGCGCAACGCGTGCTTCGGCACCGGCGCCATGGGCAAAGACCAGCGGCACGCCGCCGAGGATGGTGGCGATCATCGTCATCATCACGGGGCGAAGGCGCAGCGCGCAGGCCTTCTCGATCGAGGACCGCACATCCTCGCCCCGGTCGCGCAGCTGATTGGCGAATTCGACGATCAGGATACCGTTCTTCGCCATGACGCCGACGAGCAGCACCAGGCCGATCTGGCTGTAGATATTGAGGGTGGAGCCGGTGATAACAAGTGCGAAGACGGCGCAGGCAAGACCAAGCGGCACCGTCGACATGATGATCAGCGAGGACAGCACGCTTTCGAACTGCGCGGCCAGCACCAGGAAGATGATGACGATGGCGAAGCCGAAGGTCAGCGCCATGCCGCTCGAATTCTCTTCGAGCGTCGCCGCCTCGGCGAGCGGCAACAGGCGAGAGCCTGGCGGCAGCAGCGGCTCGGCGAGCGCAGTCACTTGGCTTACGGCATCGCCGAGCGACATGCCGTTCCTGAGGCCGGCGGTGATCGCGACGGAGGCGAGCTGCTGCTCGCGGTTGAGCTGCGGCGCGACCGAACCTTCCTTCATCGTGGCGATGACCGACATCGGTACGATCTTGCCGTCGCCGGTCTTCAGGAACACGTTCTCAAGATCGGTCGGATCGTCGATCGGCCGCGTCGTCGAGGTCAGAAGCACGGGATAGGATTCGCCGTCGACGAAGACGTCGACCACCGATCGCCCTTCGAGCAGTGATTGGATTGCCGTCGACAGCCCGGTTATGTCGATGCCGAGATCCGAGGCGCGCTCGCGATCTATCGCCACCGATACCTGCGCCTGGCTGGGCTCGTTGGTCAGGCGCGGCGTATCATACTGGCCGGTGGCCTCGAGCGACTGAACCAGCTTGGCGGCCGCCGCCGTCAGCGCCTCGTGATCATTGCCGATCAGCGCCATCTGCAGACCACTGCCGGCGCCGCGGATGCGAAGGCTGTTCGAGGAAATAGCATTGCCGCGCAGGGCCGGCACCCTAGAGGCTGCCTGGTTGATATCGCCGACGATCTCCGTCTGCGTCCTGTCACGCTCTCCCCAGGGGGCGAGCGTCAGCACCATGAAGCCGCTGTTCAGCGAACCGCCCTGCCCGGAGATCGAAAAGATATTGCGGATGTCGCCGCTGTCGACCAACGGCTGCAGATATTCTTCGACGAGTTGCATCTTGTCGCGGGTATATTCGAGGCTCGATCCCTGCGGCGTCGTCAACCGCATCATCACCAGCGACCGGTCCTCTTCGGGCGTCAGCTCGCTCTTCACCGTCGAGAAAGCGATGAGTGCCGCACCGGCAAAGATCACCGAGAACAGGATGACGACGAAGGGCGCGTTGAGACAGCCGTGCAGCGCCCATTTGTAGAGATCGGCGAGCGCCCCGCCGAAGCGGCCGAGCATGCCGTGATCTTCGAGCATCGGCTTGGTCAGCATGCGCGAGGCGAGCATCGGACACAGCGTCAGCGCCACGATCGACGACAGCCCGACCGAGAAGGCGAGCACGAAGCCGAATTCGCGGAAGAGGCCACCGACCTGTCCCGGCAAGAATGAGAGCGGAATGAACACCGCCGCCAGCGTCGCCGTCGTGGCGACGACGGCGAAGAACACCTCGCGCGTTCCGAGCACGGCGGCAGCGCGCGGCCCCATGCCTTCGGAGCGCCGGCGTACGATATTTTCGAGCACCACGATCGCATCGTCGACGACGAGGCCGGTCGCCAGTACGATTGCGAGCAGCGTCAGGATGTTGATCGAGAAGCCGACCATGTAGATCGCCGCCAGCGTGCCGATCAGCGCCACCGGCATGCTGACCGCCGGGATCAGTGTCGCCCGCCAGTCGCGCAGGAAGAGGTAGATGACGGCGGTGACGATGACGGCGGCGAGCACCAGCGCCAGCACCACCTCGTGGATCGCACCCTGGATGAAGACGGCGTCGTCGCTGGTGATGGCGATCGTCGTGCCCTCGGGCAGCGTCTTCGACAGCTGGTCGACGGCGGCCTTGATGCCGGTCGAGATGTTCAGCGTATTCGATTGCGCCTGGCGGATGATGCCGAGGCCGATGCCCGGCTTGCCGTTGGAGCGCAGCGCCGTTTCGCCGTCGCGTGGTCCAAGCATCACCGTCGCGACGTCACCGAGCCGGACGCGGTCCTGCAGGATGACGTTGGAAAAATCCGCCGGGGTCTGCAGGTTGGCGGTGGCGCGCACCACGATATCCTGCGTATTGCTCTTCAGCGAGCCGGCCGGCACGTCGAGTGCGGCATTGTCGAGTGCCTTCGTCAGGTCGCCGATGGTCAGCCCGCGGCTGGCAAGAGCCCCCTGGTCGACATCGACGCGGAAGACCTTCTCCTGGTCGCCATATTCCTCGACGTCGGCAACCCCGTCGACGGAGGCGAGGCGATCGATCACCTCGTTTTCGACGAGCTGGGTCAGATCGTCCATGTTGAGATTGGTGGAGGTGACGGCAAGGCGCATGATCGCCGAGGAATCCGAATCCGCCTTGACGATCTGCGGCGCATCCGCTTCGTCGGGCAGGTTCTGGGTAATGCGGCCGATCGCGTCGCGCACGTCGTTGGCGGCGACCGAGAGATCGATCGCATCCGAGAATTCCAGCGTCACCCGGCTCTGACCGAAGGACGAGGTCGACGAAATCGATCTCAGGCCGCTGACGCGCGCGACCGCCCCCTCGATCACCTTGGTCAGTTCCTGGTCGATCGTCTGCGGCGATGCGCCGTCGAAGGTGGTGCGCACGGTGACGACGGGACGGTCGACATCGGGCAGTTCGCGCACCTCGACGCCGACATAGGCGGCAAGGCCGGCAACGACCATCAGCGTGTTGAACACCAGCGCCAGGATCGGTCGACGAACGAAAAGTGCAGTGAAGCTCTGCTTGCCCGACGCCCGGTCCTGATGAATTTCGGTCACGTTCATTGGGTGGCGACCTCCGCAGTCGCGGCGACATCGGCGCTCACGCGCACCGCCCCACCCTCACGCACGCGTTGCAGTCCCTGTGTGACGATCACGTCGCCATCCTCGAGATCGGCTTTGACGAGCACGAAATCCGGGTTGCGCTGCACGATGCTGACCCGCACCTTATGCGACTTGTCGTCGTTGACCTGCCAGACGAAGGAGCCCTGCGAATCCCACTGCACGGAGACCGGGTCGACAGCCGGATATTTGTCGCCAGGAAATTTCATGCTGACACTGAAGGACATGCCGGCACGCAGCTCGTCCGAACTGTTGTCGATCCGGGCGCGTAGGCGCAGCGTGCGGCTTGCCGCGTCGATGCGGTTGTCGACGGCTTCGACCAAGCCCGAAAACACCTGCCCCGGCCTTGCCACAGACATCGCCTCGACCGGCTGGCCGACCGACACCGTATTGGCGAAGCGCTCCGGCACCCAGTAGTCGACAAGGATTTCCGAACGGTCGTCAAGAGTGACGATCGGGATGCTCGTCGTGACGTTGTCGCCGATATTGACCGGCACGATGCCGACGATGCCGTCGATCGGCGCGGTGATGTTGCGCCGGGCGAGATTGAGCTCGGCGGCCTGCAGCTGCAGCCGCGCGCCCTGCTCGGCGATCTCCGAATCGAACACGTCCATGCGCGACACGCTGGACTTGATGTTGTGATAGAGATTCGACTTCTCGACGGCGGCCTTGACCGCCACATCAGCCTGGCCGCGGGCGATCACCTGCTCCTCGCTGTCGAGCTTGGCCAGCACCTGGCCGGCCGTCACCCTATCGCCCGACTTGATGAGAATTTCGCGGATCGTGCCGGATGCCTGCGGCGTGACCGCAACCGAACGGATCGCGTCACCCGTGCCGATGGCGTTCAGCCGGTCGTTGACGATCCCTTGGACGACGGCCTGCGTCGCGACGAGAATGGTGTTGTTGCGCCCGCCGCCATTGCGGCGGTTCTGTCCCTGCCCTTGTCCCTCGCCACGCTGCTGCCCTTGCGCCCGGGCGGGAGCGTCGGCATCGGCCGTCTCCCCGGCCTTCGGCGCGATCTTGGAAACGATGCTGTCTGGAATGCCTGCATCGCGCATCGTATCGCCGGCGCCGGGCACGAAGAAAACCCACGCGGCAAAGCCGGCAATAATGACGATGAGCGAAAGTACAAACTGCTTCCAAATGGCCATTCACGTCTCCGGAGGGACTCGAGGTTGGACCAGGGTCGGTCGAAAGAGGCGCTGCGGGATCGAGATTCCCGTCTGATGCGACAATATCGCGCGTTTACAGCTTACCGGCAAGCATAAGCAGCCGGCATTACCGATTTGTAATATCAGCAAAGAATGGAAATAACCCGGCCGCTCACTTTTGCTTGAATGAACACTGGCCCGTGTCTTTAATCCTGCCGATTGTCGAGCAAAATACCGTACAAAATCCCCGAGGATGCGGGTTGGATGTCTATCGACGCATCGACCACCGCACGCCCATGGTAGCCGCAATCCCCAGTATCGGCCACACCGCCCAGAACTGCCCCGTCCAGGTGAAAAGGTTGATGCCGGCAAGGCCAAGCGCCAGGATCGCCAGCAAGGTGATCTTGCGATTGAATCGGGTCTGATCACGGTTCCAGGCGAGCGCCGCGACGACGGCCAGCGCGAGCACCGGAAAACGCGCCCAGAAGACGCCCTGCCACGACAGGAGATTGATACCGATCAGGACGGCGGCGATGACGCCGAGCACGCCATACAGCCTGCGTCCGCCCGGTGCTGGGGTTGTCTCGGCCTTAGCGGCCGCCATAACCGACGCCGGCTGCGGCCGCGCGGGGCCGGATCGTTCCGCAGAAGGCGTCTCGTCTTTGGCATCGCCGATCTTCACCGCGTAGCTCGGCACGCCTTCATCGACATTTTTCACCATCAGCGGTCCGAGAAACTCGAAACCAACCGCCACCTTGTTGCGGACCTGGTCATAGACGGTGTTCGATATCACGATGCCGCCTGCCGCAGCCGACGTCTGCAGCCGCGCCGCAATATTGACGCCGTCGCCATAGATGTCGTCGCCTTCGACGATCACGTCGCCGAGATTGATGCCGATGCGGAAGAGCATGCGCCCGTCGGCCGGGCGGCGGGCGTTGAAACCCGCGAGTTCGTTCTGGGTGTCGACGGCCGCGCGCACCGCCTCGACCACGCTCGGGAAATCGGCGATCAGCCCATCGCCCCAGGTATTGATGACGCGGCCACCATGGCTTTCGATCAGGCGCCCCATCGCTTCCCGGCAGCGTTTGAGCGCAGCGAGCGTCCCTTCCTCATCAGCCCCCATCAGCCGCGTATAATCCTGCACGTCAGCACAGAAGATCGTCGTCAGCTTGCGCCGCGTTTCACTCATGGTCTCTCGTCTCCGCGCTATCCGCCCCGGAAGATCGCTGCAAAGGGTGAAACTGGTCGAGATCAAGTGGGCGATTGCAACGGCGGTAAACTACTAAGGCTTTGTGTTTGTTGCCACCGATAATTGTTCATTATCGCCGTCAGCATAATCTGTGATCACTGAACGATCTTGCGCGGGCTCGCCGCGTGTTCTCTCGCCACCGTGCTGGAACTGTCGATTTCCTGAAGCAACACGTCATAGCCCCAGAGATCGGCGAGATGCTGCAGGACGAGTTTCGTGTCATTTTCCTGAAGATAGCAGCCATTCATGACGATGTGCTGCAGCAACAGGCGGCGGTCGCCAGCGAGGTCGACATCGACGATATCGATTGCCGGATCGGTCCAGCCGATATCATATTCGCGGGAGAGCTGGCGGCGGATGCGCAGGTATCCACGCTCATTATGGATCGCCGAAACCAGTACCCCCTCGGTCTGTTCCGGATCGTCGTAGAGATGGAATAGTCGCAACTGCCGGATCAGGTTCGGGCTCAGAAACTGGCTAATGAAGCTCTCGTCCCGGTAATTGGCCCAGATGTCGCGCAGGACCGCCATCGCATCGCCTCGTCCGGCGATATCGGGAAACCATGCGCGGTCCTCTTCCGTCGGCGTCGTGACGATCCTCTCGATGTCCTGCATCATCGCAAAGCCAAGCGCATAGGGATTGAAGCCCGAGAATCGCCGGTCGTCATAGCTCGGCTGGAACACGACGTTGGCGTGCGACTTCAGGAATTCGAGGAAGTTTCCGTCGCTGATCTGCCCACGCTCGTGAAGCCGGTTCATGATCTGGTAGTGGACGAAGGTGGCGGTTCCCTCGTTCATCACCTTGGTCTGCCGCTGGGGGTGAAAATATTGCGCGACATGGCGGACGATGCGAAGGATCTCGCGCTGCCACGGCTGCAGCCGCGGCGCCGACTTTTCCAGAAAGTATAGGATGTTGTCCTGAGGAAGCCCGAGGGCGGCGCGGCGCTTTTCTAGGCCGATGTCACCCGCCTTCCGCGCCTTGCCGACGGGAACCGTGCGCCACAGGTCGTTGAACATCTGCTCCTCGTGGGCGCGGCGCTCCTGCTGCCGCTTTTCCTCCTGGCGAAGATCGATCGTGGTCTTGCCCGCGTATCGATGCACCCCGTGCGACATCAGCGCATGGGCTGCGTCGAGCGTGCGTTCGACGGCCGTCTCGCCGTAACGTTCCTCACAGCGGGTGATATAACCCTTGGCGAAATCGAGGTAATCGAGGATGCCCTCCGCATCGGTCCAGAGCTTGAAGAGATAGTTGTTCTTGAAGAAGTGGTTGTGGCCGAAGGCCGCATGCGCGGTGACGAGCGTCTGCATCGTCGCCGTGTTTTCCTCCATCAGGTAGGAGATGCAGGGCGAGCTGTTGATGACGATCTCATAAGCGAGGTCGCGCATCCCGCGGCGGTAGAAGGTTTCGTGATGAGCAAAGTGTTTGCCGAAGGACCAATGGCGATAGAAGAGCGGCATGCCGGTCGAGGAATAGGCATCGAGCATCTGCTCCGAGGTGATGACTTCGATCTGATTCGGGTAGACGTCGAGGCCGAGTTCGCCGAGCGCGATCTCCTCGCAGGCGTCGTGGATGCGCTGGAGCGTTGCGAAATCCCAGTCGGCCCCCTCGAACAACAGCCGCTCTCGTGGCCTCATCGTCATGGTCATGGCGTCACCTTCGACTGTGCGTCACGTTTCTGGAAGAGATCGTGGAAAACAGGGAATATTTCGTTTCGCCGGCAGACCTTGCGCATCGAAAGCGGCTGCAGCTCGGAACGGATCCCGTCATAAAGCATCCAAAGCGGCGAGCGGGATACCGAGGAGTCACCGCCTTCTTCGCCGACTTCGATATAGGCGAAATACTGGCACAGCGGCAAAATCTCGCGCAGCAGTTGTCCGCTCAGGTTCCCGTCCGAATGGGCGTTGTCGCCGTCCGATGCCTGGGCGCCATAGATATTCCATTCTGCCGGATCGAAACGCGCCGCGATGATCGCCCGCATTGCCGCCAGCGCACTGGAAACCAGCGTGCCGCCCGTTGCCGGGCCATAGAAGAAGGTTTCCTCGTCGACTTCCTCGGCCTTGTCGGTATGGCGGATGAAGACGATCTCCACTTTCTTGTAGCGCTTCGACAGGAAAAGGTAGAGCAGCAGGTAGAACCGCTTCGCCAGGTCCTTCATGTGTTCCGACATGGAGCCGGAGACGTCCATCAAGCAGAACATCACGGCTTTCGCCACAGGCTTCGGCTCGTTTTCGAAGCGGCGATACCGCACGTCGAGCGGATCGATATAGGGAATGCGCCGGCTTTTTTCCGTCAGGGATTTGAGTTTTGCCTCAAGCGCCAGCCGGCTCTCGTCGTCCTCGCATTCCTCGATCTGCCGCTGCAGGGCTTCGATTTCCTCGCGGCGCGGACGGTGAAGCGCGACACGGCGCATCATCGCGAGCCTGGTCGTGCGACCGACGGCGATGTTGGACGGCGATCCCGACACGGAATAACCGGCACGGAACGGAGTTTCCTCCTCGGTTTCGGCCAGGCGCCGCTTGGCAAGGTCGGGCAGTTCCAGATCGTCCAGGAACACATCGAGGAATTCCTCGCGCGTCAGCACGAAGCGGAAGCCGTCCTCGCCGTCGCCCTCACCCGCATCCTTGGGTTTTCCGCCCCGGCTCCCTGGCGGGCGCGGAAGAATGTCGCCTTCGACGAAGGCCCTGTTTCCCGGCAGGATATGGTCGCGGATGCCGCCGTCGCCCCTTCTCAAGTTCGGCTCGGCCATTCCATCGATCGGCAGGCTGATTTCCCCGCCGTCGAGCACATCGCGAATGTTCCGGTTTTGCAGAGAACGTTTTACCGCCTGCTGCACGGCGCCTTTCATGCGCCGAAGAAACCGTTGCCGATTTTCCAGACTTTTACCGCGCGGATTTAGCCGACGGTCGACAATGTGCATATTGGCTCCACATTAACTTGCCTGTTTGACGCGCATGTACCATTCGACGAGGCGCCGAACCTGCCTCTCCGTGTAACCCCGCGCGGCCATGCGCGAGACGAATTCGCTGTGCTTCTTTTCCGTTTCGGAATCCTTCTTCGACCCGAAGGAAATGACCGGCAAAAGATCTTCGACCTGCGAGAACATTCGCTTTTCGATGACTTCCCGGATTTTCTCGTAGCTCGTCCATGACGGATTCTTTCCGCCGTTGGCTGCCCGCGATCTCAAGCAGAACTTGACGATTTCGTTGCGGAAATCCTTCGGATTGGCGATTCCTGCCGGCTTTTCGATTTTCGTCAGTTCCTGGTTGAGGAGCTCGCGATCGAGAAGCTGGCCGGTATCGGGATCCTTGAAGTCCACGTCTTCGATCCAGGCATCGGCATAATCCACGTAGCGGTCGAACAGATTCTGTCCGTAATCCGCATAGGATTCAAGATAGGCCTTTTGGATTTCATTTCCAATGAACTCTGCGTAACGCGGCGCAAGATCGGCCTTGATGAATTCCAGATATCGCTTCTCGACATCGTCGGAAAACTGCTCGCGGCGGATCGACTGCTCCAGTACATACATCAGATGAACCGGATCGGCACCGATATCCGTGGTGTCGTGATTGAAAGTGGAGGCGAGCACCTTGAAGGCGAAGCGGGTCGATATGCCGTCCATGCCCTCGTCGATGCCGGCGGCATCCCGATATTCCTGGACACTACGGGCGCGCGGATCCGTCTCCTTCAGGCTTTCGCCGTCATAGGTGCGCATCTTCGAGAAGTACGTCGAATTCTCATGCTTGCGCAGACGTGAAAGCACGGAGAAGCGGGCCAGCATTTCGAGCGTTGCCGGGGCGCATGGCGCATCGGTGAGTTCCGATCCCTCGATCAGCTTCTCGTAGATCTTCTGCTCTTCCGTCACGCGCAGGCAATAGGGCACCTTGATCACGCAAATACGGTCGATGAACGCTTCGTTGTTCTTGTTGGCCTTGAAGGTCTGCCATTCCGCCTCGTTCGAATGCGCAAGGACGATGCCGGAGAAGGGGATGGCGCCGATATTCTCGGAGCCGATATAGTTCCCTTCCTGCGTCGCCGTCAGCAGCGGATGCAGCATCTTGATCGGCGCCTTGAACATCTCGACGAATTCGAGCACGCCCTGATTGGCGCGGTTGAGGCCGCCCGAATAGCTGTAGGCATCGGGATCGTTCTGGGAATAGGTCTCCAGCTTGCGGATATCGACCTTGCCGACCAGCGACGAGATATCCTGATTGTTCTCGTCTCCAGGCTCGGTCTTGGCGATGGCGATCTGGCGCAACCGCGAAGGCTGTACTCTGACGACGCGGAAGCGGGAAATATCGCCCCCGAAATCGTCGAGCCGCTTCAGGCACCACGGGCTCATCAGTCCGCTCAGGCGCCGCAGCGGAATGCCGTATTGCTCCTGCAGGAGCGATCCCATCGTGTCCGGGTCGAACAGGTTGAGCGGACTTTCGAAAACGGGGCTGATCTCGTCACCCGCCTTCAGCACGTAGATCGGATGAAGCTCCATCAGCAGCTTCAACCGCTCGGCCAGAGATGACTTGCCGCCGCCGACCGGGCCGAGCAGATAGAGGATCTGCTTGCGCTCCTCGAGCCCCTGCGCTGCATGCCGGAAGAAGGAAACGATGCGTTCGATTGTCTCTTCCATGCCGTGGAAGCCGACAAAGGCCGGATAGATCCGGATGGTCCGGTTCATGAAGATCCGGCCGAGGCGCGTGTCCCTGGCAGTATCGACCATCTGCGGCTCGCCTATCGCGGCGAGCAGCCGCTCGGTCGCATTGGCATAGGCAAGCGGTTCCTTTTTGCAAAGATCGAGATACTCCGAGATCGACATATCGGTCTCGCGACGCGCATCATAGCTGCGGGTGAACGCATCGAATACGGATTCGCTCAGCATGGGCCCTCCATCAAGGTTAATGCCACAGGCTCTAGGTCGTCATACCAAAGGAGATGGCCACGACATTCCTAAGAATCAATAGTTTCGCAGGTATATTCCACGCTCACCGGCTGTTTCTGGCAATGCACAAAAACGTGCGTGCACCGGTTATTTTTTTACTCTACGAAACTGTTTCTTATTGTAGTTGAGAAAAGGGCTATTGCGATATCAGCACATTTCGCGACGTGACAGAAAGATGAAAAGGGTGTGCAATGTCGCCCGTGATTCGAGCTCTGGAGAAATCGACGATTTGGCTGTGAAACTGCCCAAAGTCGATGCGGCGTGTGCCGATCCGCTCCAGACATGCTGGAAAACGGCGCATCCCAGCCATGCGCCCCGCATCGTGATCATGCGGCTACCCGGCGCGACTCAGCCGTTGAATGCCTTCTCCAGCGCGGCGACATCGATCTTGACCATGCCGAGCATCACTTCGGTCACGCGCTTGGCCCGCTCGCGGTCGCTGTCGGCGATCATCTCGGACAGCACGCGCGGCACGATCTGCCAGGAAAGGCCCCAGCGGTCCTTTAGCCAGCCGCAGGCCTCCGGCGTGCCGCCATTGCCGAGGAAGGCCTCCCATATCCGATCGATCTCGGCCTGGCTTTCCACGAGAATCGCGATCGAAAAGGAATGGTTGAAACTATCGAGCGGGCCGGCCTTCATGGCCAGGAAGGCCTGGTCGGCGAGCGTGAACTCGATCAGCTCGACGCTGCCGGGAGGCCCGCTCGGCGTTTCCGCCGGCAATATGGTAGTGCGGCCGATGCTGGAGTCCGGGATAACAGACACGTAGAATTCGACGGCTTCGCGCGCTTCCTCGGCGAACCAGAGATTTGAAACGACCTTCGGCATGAAACGGCCTCCTTGTTGACGGGTGTTGATCCGGACTGCTGTCCGATGACCCAAGGACGCCCCGCCGGCGCCGGTTCCGACACGCCGCGATCGAAATTTTAGCTCCGCCCGCCCGCATGGCGACCACAGCCGGGCTAGGCGGCGGCATTGCCGCCCGCAACATACCGCTTGGGATAGCGCCGGCTCGGGAATGAAAGCAGAACATCTTTTCTGGTCTTTCCTTCCCGAATCACTACATTACGCGCCATGAGCAATAGTTTCGACGATATGCCCTTCTTCGACGAAGAGCCGGGCGAGATGGCGCGCAAGCCGCAGCCGCCTGCCGCAACCGCCGAAAGGGCGCCCGCCGCCAGTGGCGGCATCGCCGCCCGCGCCATGGCGGCTCGCGATGGCGGCAAGCGACCGGATTATCTCGCCGGGCTGAACCCCGAGCAGACCGAAGCCGTCGAAACACTGGAAGGCCCCGTCCTCGTGCTCGCCGGCGCCGGCACCGGCAAGACGCGCGTGCTGACGACCCGCATTGCCCATATCCTCAATACCGGCCGCGCCTTCCCCTCGCAGATCCTCGCCGTCACCTTCACCAACAAGGCTGCCCGCGAGATGAAGGAGCGCATCGCGTTGCTCGTCGGCGGCGCCGTCGAAGGCATGCCCTGGCTTGGCACCTTCCATTCGATCGGCGTCAAACTTCTGCGCCGTCACGGCGAGCTTGTCGGCCTGCGCTCCGATTTCACCATTCTCGATACCGACGATGTCATCCGCCTGATCAAGCAGATCATCCAGGCCGAAGGCCTCGACGACAAGCGCTGGCCGGCCAAGCAGTTCGCCGGCATGATCGACACCTGGAAGAACAAGGGTCTCGGCCCTGCCGATATCCCCGAGGGCGACGCCCGCGCGTTTGCCAATGGCCGCGGCCGCGATCTTTATTTCGCCTATCAGGCGCGCCTGACGACGCTGAACGCCTGCGATTTCGGCGACCTGCTGATGCATCCGATCGCGATCTTCCGCAAGAACCCGGATCTCTTGAAGGAATATCACGGCCGCTTCCGCTACATCCTCGTCGACGAGTACCAGGATACCAATACCGCCCAGTACATGTGGCTCAGGCTTCTCGCCCAGCGCTCCAAGGGCGAGCCGCAGAACGTCTGCTGCGTCGGCGACGACGATCAGTCGATCTATGGCTGGCGCGGCGCAGAGGTCGACAATATCCTGCGCTTCGAAAAGGATTTCCCCGGCGCCAAGGTCATCAAGCTCGAGCGCAACTACCGCTCGACCGAACATATCCTCGGGGCCGCCGCCCATCTGATTGCCCATAATGAGGGCCGCCTCGGCAAGACGCTGTTCACCGACCGCTCCGATCCAGACGACGTCAAGGTGCAGGTCCACGCTTCCTGGGATTCGGAGGAGGAAGCCCGCGCCATCGGCGAGGAGATTGAGCAACTCCAGCGCGGCAAGCATCTCTTGAACGACATGGCGATCCTCGTGCGCGCCTCCTTCCAGATGCGCGAATTCGAAGACCGCTTCGTCACCCTCGGCCTCAACTACCGCGTCATCGGCGGCCCGCGCTTCTACGAGCGCCTCGAGATCCGCGATGCCATGGCCTATTTCCGCCTGGTCGCTCAAGCCTCCGACGACCTCGCTTTCGAACGCATCGTCAACACCCCGAAGCGCGGCCTCGGCGATACGACGGTGCGTGCGCTGCACGACTATGCCCGTGCCCGCGATATCCCGATGCTTGCGGCAGCCGCCGACATCATCGAGACCGACGAGCTGAAGCCGAAGGCGCGAAAGGCGCTCTTCGACGTGATTCAATCTTTCCGCCGATGGCAGGAACTACTTGAAAACACACCTCATACCGAACTTGCCGAGCAGATCCTCGAAGAGTCCGGCTATACCGACATGTGGAAGAACGACAAAAGCGCCGAAGCGCCGGGTCGGCTCGAAAACCTCAAGGAACTGATCCGCTCGATGGAAAGCTTCGAGTCGATGCGCGGCTTCCTCGAACACGTCTCCCTGGTCATGGATGCCGAGACCAACGAGAACCTCGATGCCGTCTCGATCATGACGCTGCACTCTGCCAAGGGCCTGGAATTCGACACCGTCTTCCTGCCCGGCTGGGAGGAAGGCCTCTTCCCGCACCAGCGCTCGCTGGATGAGAGCGGCCGCGCCGGCCTGGAGGAGGAACGCCGCCTCGCCTATGTCGGCATCACCCGCGCCAAGCACCGCTGCCACATCTGGTTCGTCTCCAACCGTCGCATCCATGGCCTCTGGCAATCGACCCTGCCCTCGCGTTTCCTCGACGAACTGCCCGAAACCCATGTCGAGGTCGCCGAAATGGAGCAGAGCTACGGCGGGTACGGCCGCGGCGGCTACGGCCAGTCCCGCTTCGACAAGGCCGAACCCTTCGCCAACTCCTATTCCACTCCCGGCTGGAAACGAGCCCAGGCCAACAAGACCGACGCCACACGCGACAATTGGGGCACCCGCTCCGGCCACGCCGTCGAACGCATCGGCTATGGCGAAAGCGGCCCGAAGGGGCGCACGATCGAAGGCGAGCTGGTGGCGAAATCGACCTCGTCGGAGCCATCGAAATTCACGCTCGGCGATCGCGTGTTCCACCTGAAATTCGGCAACGGCAACATCACCGGCATCGAAGGCAACAAGCTGACGATCGAGTTCGACCGGGCGGGACAGAAACGGGTGCTGGACGGGTTCGTCGAGCGCGTCTGACCGCGTCAGCACGACGCGAAAAGGCTTACCCGAGCATCCGCATCCTTCCGAGCCCGAGAATATCGTTGATCAGGGCGACGCCAATGCCCGCAGCGACGATTCCCAATCCGATCAGAAAGAGCCGGCGAGACCGGTCATATTTGGCGGCAAACAGGGAGTCCCGCGCCAGCAAATCGGCAAAGACCTTCACCTGGACGGCAATGCCCACGGTCAGGAACAGCATCGGCAGAATATCGATGCGGCTCCAGTCATTGGGATTGGAGACCCAGACACTGATGAAATTAAGCGAGAAACCGAGGATGATCCCGGCCGCCGTCAGCGACCCGTTGCGAAACGTCGCATCGATCTTTTCGTCGGGATCCGGCTCTGACATGGCTTCGCTTCCGGCTTGCTTCTGAGTAAGAAAGGCAGAAATCATGACCCGGAGCAAGATCGGCCTGACGTCGCCTCTCGCAGAAAGCAGACGAAATGTCGCAGCCGCGCAAACGCGGGCACTCCGCCCAGAGCTCCTCCGCGCGCTGCGTTACGGCAATTTCGGGCCAACACCGGCATGGATTTAATCGCGCCCAGACAAACCGACCGCCCACAAAAGCCAATAAATCCAATGAAAAAACTTTGGTAACCGAAAGGTTAACGTGCGTTGCCTCACGTCGTCAATCGCACTTCTGCCCTGTCAAAACGTCGCTTTGACGCCTTTCGCAAATCAGCTTAGCCCAGAGGCTGCCCGCCCATGAAAGGCAGGCTTCACGACGAACTTTTCGAAGGAGGTTCAAGTGACCAGTGTTTCATCTCTCGGCAGCACCTTAACTCAATATCAGTCTCCGCTTTCCAGTCTGGACAAGAATGGCGACGGCGTCATATCGGCGGACGAGTTGGCCGCCGCCTCGCAGTCCTCTACATCGGCCACGACGTCGACCGAGAGCGACGACAGCAGCACCGACATCGTCAAGAAGATCACCGCCGACATCCTGTCGCTGATGCTGTCCATGCAGAAGACAGACAGCAGTGACGATCAGGGCGACGGCGGCGATCAGAGCGACGACGCTTCCAAGGGTGTCTTCGCCGCGATGGATACCAATGGCGACGGCAAGTTGACCGAGTCTGAATTTCTTGCCGCCGATCCGAACAGCATCAAGACTTCAGGCGACAGCGATCCGCTCCTCACCAAGGTGCTGAGCGACATGCAGACGGCCCTTCAGGCCTACCGCAATACCTACGGCGCTTCCGCCGTAGCAGGTGATTCCGCGGCCGAAGACGTGGCGGCGGTCTAGCTGGCCGAGATCCGGGCTCTGCCGGGGGAGCCTCGATCCATCGATGCCGCACAAAAGTATCCTACGTAGGCAGATCGATTTGCCGGCACTTGCCACCGTCGTGGGCCGTGTCTGGGATCCGGAAATCATGCACGCGCCTTCCCCCTCCGTTCCATTTCAACACGAGAACCGCCGCCGGCTATCGCAATGATTGCATTAGAGCATTCTGTTTCGAAGACTTACTACCGCTAGTGCCAGAATTAACACTTGCGCGTCCGCGCCTGGAAATCCACTAGTTGATCCATTCAGTGTGCTTGGCGTCTTACACTGCAATAGAGCGAAGGGATTGGCCTTGATGAAAGCGCTGCTGCTCGTCGATATTCAGAACGGCTTCTGTCCGGGCGGCAATCTGCCGGTGCCTGATGGCGACAAGGTGGTTCCCGTCGCAAACAGACTGATCGACAGCGGCAAATACGATCTGATCGTCGCCTCGCAGGACTGGCATCCGCCAGGCCACGGCAGCTTCGCCTCCGCCCATCCCGGTGCCGTCCCCTTCGAGTTGGGGGAACTGTCGGGCAAGCCGCAGATGATGTGGCCCGACCACTGCATTCAGGGTACGCTCGATGCCGAACTGCATCCCGAGCTCAAATCCGAAGAGATCGACCTGATCCAGCAGAAGGGCGAGAATCCTGATATCGACAGCTATTCGGCCTTCCGCGACAATGACCGCGACGCCTCGACCGGCCTTTCCGATTTCCTCGAGGACCAGGGCGTCACCGACCTCGACGTCTGCGGGCTGGCGACCGACTATTGCGTCAAGTTCTCCGCGCTCGACGCGCTGGAGATGATGCCTGACGTTCGCGTGCGCTTCGTCGAGGATGCAAGCCGCGGCATCACGCCCGAAGGCGTCACCGCCGCCATCGAGGAGATGCGGACGCATGGCATCGCGATCATCGACAGCGCCAGAGTCCTGGCCGACTGATTGAGATCAGCGATAAAAGACAATGTGGCGAATGTCGGATCGGCACACGTCCATCCGTCCTTGGCTCTGAACACACCAATCATGGGAGTTGAGAGATGAGAAAGCTTGTTACCGCAGCCTTCGTGAGCTTGGATGGCGTCATGCAGGCGCCCGGCGCGCCGCAGGAGGATCCGACCGGCGGCTTCACCCTTGGCGGCTGGACCGTCAATTACTGGGACGAACCGATGGGCGGTTTCATGGACGGGATTTTTACCGACCCCTTCGCGCTGCTGCTCGGCCGCAAGACCTACGAGATCTTCGCTGCGCACTGGCCCTTCGTCGGCAAAGACGATCCCATCGGAAAAGCCTTCAATGCCGCGACCAAATATGTCGCAACCACCTCGAACGAGCCGCTCACCTGGGAAAATTCCTTTGCGCTGCGCGGCGATGTCGCCGCCGAAATCGCCCGCTTGAAGCAGCAGGATGGTCCCGACCTCCTGACGCAGGGCAGCAGTGGCTTGCTGCAAACGCTGCTGGCGCACGACCTGATCGATGAACTCCGGCTCCTGACCTTCCCGCTCATCCTTGGCCCCGGGAAGCGCTTGTTCGGCAAGGGCGCCATCCCGGAAGCGCTGAAGCTCACGGCCAACTCGGTATCGACGACCGGCGTCATCATGAGCGTCTACGAGCGCGCCGGCGAGGTCGAAACCGGCAGCTTCGGAATGCCCGAGCCTTCGCAAGCCGAGATCGCACGCCGGGAGCGGATGAAGCGCGAGGGCTGAATGCCTCTGCGTTCTGCGATTGCGGGCCGCGACGCCGCCGCGTCCCGTTTATGGACTGCAGCGCCGCGCTCAGACGCGCAAGGGACGCTATAGAACTTTGAATTACTGCACAATTTTTATCCTCAAATCGATTCTGATTTAAGGAACAGTATCCTTGTTCTTGTCGTCTCGCTCCAACAGATAGATGTCCTCGGCCAGGTCCTCCATCTTCCTCAGAAGCGCCGCATGCGCATCGCGAAGGCCCTGATTGTAATAATGGGCTCCGATCTCGTCCGCGAAGAAATCGAGCAGGAATTCCGCCGGCAGCACGCCGATCGCCTGGTCGAGCTCGGCCTCGAAATAGCGGCGAATGCTGGCAACGATCGTCGCCTTCGCCTCCTTCGAAAATTCGATCTTCTTCATCATTGCCTCTTTACCGAATGCGATCGGGACTTTGATGGTTCAGCAAAATCGATTGGTCAATCAAGGAAATTCAATTGCTGTTGCAAGCCATAGACCATAAGGGAAAACCTGAATTCCAAAAGGAAAGATCGCATGAATCGCGCCGACTTTGTTGAAGGTTTGCGGGGTGGCTCCGCCGTTGCGCTGGCATCCGCGCCCTTTGGCGCTCTCTTCGGAGCGCTTGCGGTCGAAAACGGCTTGTCGCTCTCCGAAACCGCCTTCATGAGCGCCACCGTCTATGCCGGCGCCAGCCAGATGGTCGGCATCGAACTCTTCGGTCACAATGTCCACGCCTGGCTGATCGTGCTGTCGATCCTCGCCGTCAATTTCCGCCACGTGCTCTATTCGGCGGCGCTGGCACGCTACATCGGCCATTTCACGCCGGTGCAGAAATTCTTCACCTTTTTCCTACTCGTCGATCCGCAATTCGCCGAAGCGGTAAAGCGCGGCGAGTCCGGCCGGCAACTCACCTTCGCCTGGTACTTCGGCTTCGCCATCATCATCTACATTCCCTGGGTGCTGATCAGCATCGCCGGCGGCATGCTCGGCGGCTTCATTGGCGATCCCAAGGCCATCGGCCTCGACATTCTGCTGCCGGCCTATTTCCTCGGCATCGTCCTTGGCTTCCGCAAGCGAGACAATTTCCTGCCCGTGGCGCTCGTCAGCGCGGTGGCGTCCGTACTCGCCTACCGCTATGTCGGCTCGCCCTGGCATGTCAGCCTCGGTGCTGCCGTCGGCATCCTGCTCGCCGCCGTGCTGCCTTTGCCGCCGCAAGAGGCTGATCTCGAAGCCGACGCCCTTCAATCCGAAGTGCACGAGGTCTGAGCCATGGAATTCGATCTTCACATGGCGCTCGTCATCCTCGCCGCAGCAGCCGCCACCTTCGCCACCCGCATCGGCGGCTATATCCTCATCACCCGAATGAAAAGCATTCCCCCGCGCATGGAAGCGGCGCTGAACGCCGTGCCGGCGGCCGTGCTGACGACGCTGGTCGCCCCCGCCTTCTTCATCGGTGGCTGGGAATCGAAGCTGGCGCTGATCGTCGCTCTCTTCATCGGCCTGCGCTTCAGCCATACATGGATGCTGGTCGCCGCCTGGATCGTCGTGATGACCTGGCGCCACTCGATCGGCGCCTGAGCACCGGCCCGAAAGCCGGCACAGAAATTCAAGGCATTACAGCGTCGCCGACGCTGTAATGCCGTTTCTCAATATTCCAGCGGCAGCGTCGCGTTTTCGAGCCACGCCCTGACATCGTGATCGTGGATAAGCGGCATCAGCGCCTCACATGTGCGGCGATGATAGTCGTTGAACCAGTGCAGCTCGTCATGGGTCAGAAGCTCGGGAATGACGAGGCTGCGGTCAATCGGGCAGAAAGTCAGCGTCTCGAATCCAAGCATCGGCGCATCGCCGCCCTCGATCTCCTCGGCACCCCGCACATAGATCAGGTTCTCGATGCGGATGCCGAAGCTGCCGGGCCGGTAATAGCCAGGCTCGTTCGAAAGGATCATGCCGGGCAGCAGTTCCTGCGTCGACAGCCTGGAGATGCGCTGCGGCCCCTCATGCACCGAGAGATAGGAGCCGACGCCGTGGCCTGTGCCATGGGCGAAATCGGCGCCGGCCCGCCACAGCGCGATGCGCGCCAGCGGATCGAGGTCGCAGCCGCGCGTGCCCTTCGGGAAACGCGCCGTGCTGATATCTATCATCCCCTTCAACACCAGCGTGAAGAAGCGCCGATGCTCTTCCGAAACAGTGCCGATGCCGACGGTGCGGGTGATGTCGGTCGTGCCGTTGATATATTGCGCGCCCGAATCGATCAGGAAGAGTTCGCCGGCCTCGATCATCCGGTTGGTCTCGGTCGTCACGCGGTAATGCATGATCGCCGCATGTTCGCCGGCGCCCGAAATCGTGTCGAAGGAAATGTCCTTCAGCGGGTTCTGCATGCTCTGGCCGACGCGGGCGCGCGCCGCTTCGAGATACTCGGCAGCAGCGATCTCGCTCACCGTGCCGGGCTTCGTCTGCGACAGCCAATAGAGGAATTCTACCATCGCCGCCCCGTCCTGCAGGTGCGCGGCGGCCGAGCCGTTGATCTCGACATCGTTCTTCACTGCGCGCGGCAATTTGGCGGGATCGGCGCCCTCCACCACTTCGCCGCCGGCCTTGCCGATGATCTCTGCCAACGCATAGGCGGCGATGTCAGGGTCGATCAGCACGCGGCCGCCATCTCTCGAAACGGCGGCAAGCCTCTCCTCCAACGCCGAGGGCGGCAGCTGCGTGCAGATCTGCCCGAGATAGGCCTCCGGCTCGATGCCGGTCTTGCGCTTGTCGAGAAAGATTTCGGCCCGGCCGTCGGCATGGATGACGGCGCGCGCCAGCGGATGCGGCGTGTGCTGCACATCGGCGCCACGGATATTGAAGGTCCAGGCGACCGAAGAGGGATCGGCGATCAGCACCGCCGCAAGGTTCTTCTTCGAAAGATCGGCGGCGATCGTCGCGATCTTCTCCCTCGCCAGCACGCCAGCCTGCGCGACGTTCTGGATGCTGACCGCGCCAAGCGGCTCGGCCGGCCGGTCAGCCCAAAGCCTGTCGAGCGGATTGTGCGGCAGGAAGACCAGCGTGCCGCCGATCTCCGACAGCGCCCTTTCCAGACGGCGCACCTCGGCCCCAGCATGCAGCCAGGGGTCGATGCCGAGCCGCAGACCCTTGGCTCCGTTTGCGGCAAGCCAGACATGCGGCGGCTCGTTGACGAGATCGCCACCCGAAAAGACCGAACCGTCGACCTGTTCGGCAAGTTGCGTCACATAGCGCCCGTCGACGAAGACGATCGCCTGCGTGCGCAGGATCAGCGCAATGCCGGCCGAGCCGGTAAAGCCCGTCAGCCACGCGAGGCGCTCGGAACCTGCAGGAACATATTCGCCGTTGAATTCATCGGCGCGCGGCACGAGAAAGGCGTCGATGCCGAGCGAATCGAAACCGGCCCGCAGCGCCGATACACGATCCCTGCCGAATTGCGGCGTGGAGGTAACCTCGAAAGACTGGAACATGCTGGAAACCCGAATGATTGAGACGAATCCGGTTAATGGGATACCGGCCATGTTAGCGAAATTTCAACCGATGGGGAGAAAAAGCGACCAAACGAGTCGAAACCTCTGGGGCCGCTCAACATTTTGACAGAACTGTGACGCCAAAAGTTAATTTGGCACGCTTTATGCATTGGCCGCATGGCTCCCATGAGCAAAACCCTCTGCCTCCGCATTTCAGAATAGCTATATAGGCTGCATCGAACGGTTCGCGATGAACCTGTAAACAAAGGAATTCTTGAAATGACCGCCTCTCTCTCGCGCTTCGCATATAGCAGCCCGGTGCAGGCTGGCGAACGCCAGACCGTGCGTCACGTGATCGGCGCCCGCCGCCCGCAGAACGAGGACAGCCTCAAGCTGCTCGGCGCCGGCCAGCGGGCCACGCGCCACAAGGGCGCCCTCAGCTACGCGTTCTAAGCCTGAAAGCCAGTCCGTCTCCTCCCTCCCGGACCGGCCTATTGGAATGCAGTAGAGCCCGCTTGAGCGCTCCTCCCCTTGAGCTCGCGGGCATTGACCGGATAGACCGGTCCAAGGCGGTGCCATCGGCACCGCCTTTTTTCTTGTCTTCAACAAGGCTCACGGAGCGGCTCCCTTGCGATAAGGCGGTGCGGCACCCGCCACCGCCCTCATCCCTGCGCTTGTCACAGGGATCCAGCGCGCCCAAGTCCTTGGGCGCGGGAAACTCTCTTCAAGCTCGTATGGAGTCATTCACCGCGCAGACGCGCGGTGGCGGGATCCCTGTGACGGGCACAGGGATGAGGGTGGGGAGGAGACGCAGGCGTGCGTTGCAGGACAAGTCACCTGCTCACAGCCTTGAAAAATCAGGGCCGATCGAGATGAATAGTCACCCAGCCGTTGCGCCAGATGGTTCTGACATGGCGAAGCCTCGCGCCACTATAGGCGGCAATCACCTTCCAGCGTTGCCCGGCAAGGATGCCGGAGAGAATAACCGATCCGCCAGGCGCAAGGTGTGTCGCAAGCTTCGGCGCCATGCGGATCAGCGGCCGCGCGAGAATGTTGGCGATGATGAGATCGAAGGGACCATGCTCTGAAAAGGCCGTCGAATGAAAGCCCGGCGCCGTCCTGGTGACGATGCCCGAGACGATGCCGTTGCGGCGCACATTCTCCGCCGCCACCTTCGTCGCGATCGGATCGATGTCGGTCGCCAGCACCGGTATGTTCCTGAGCTTGCGCACCGCAATCGCCAGTACGCCGCTGCCGGTGCCGAGATCGAGCGCGTTGCGGACCGGGCGCGAGCGCACCACGCTATCGATCACCTCGAGGCAGCCCGCCGTCGTGCCGTGATGGCCGGTGCCGAAGGCCTGGCCAGCATCGATCTCGATGGCAATATCGCCGGGGCGGATCTTGTCGCGGTCATGCGAGCCATGCACCAGGAAACGCCCTGCCCTGACGGGCTTCAGCCCCTCCAGCGATTTCACCACCCAGTCGATCTCGGGGATGACTTCCCGCTCTAGCCGGGCCTCGGGGAAAGAGGCCTTCAATGCGTCCGCGACGCGGGATTGCACTTCAGCCTCGTCCTCGGCCATCATATAGATAGAGGCTTCCCAGATATCCTTCTTCTCATCGATCTCGGTGGTGCCGATGGCAAAGTCTTCTTCACCGAAGACCACGCTCAGAAGGTCGAGGATCTCTTCGGCCTTGGTTTCGGTCGTCGTCACGTAAAGGCGGATTTCACTCACGATAGGCGGTCTTTCCCGTTTCCATTGCCCGCCATCGGTCGAGCCAACGCCCCATCACGCTGAAACCATCACCCCTTGTTGACGAGATTCTCCAGCTTCTTTACCGCCGTGTCCGGGTTTTCGCCATAGGCGATCGTTCCGGAAAACCGCCCGGCCGAATCGAGCAGGAAGACCGACGCGGTGTGGTCCATCGTATAGTCGCCGTTCGGATCCTTCTCGTCGACCGGCACTTTCTTGGCGTAGACGCGGAACCCCTTGACGACCTCGGCGATCTTGGCAGGCGCGCCTGAAATGCCGGTGATGCGCTTGGAAACATTGGAGACGTATTCGTTCATGATCTCAGGCGTGTCGCGCTCCGGATCGACGGTGACAAAATAGGCCTGCAGCTTATCGCCTTTCGGATCGACCTTCTCCATCCAGCCGTTCAGCTCGAAAAGCGTCGTCGGGCAGACTTCCGGGCAATGGGTGAAGCCGAAGAACAGCGCCGTCGGCTTGCCGCGCAGCGCCTCCTCGGTGATCGGCTGTCCGTTCTGGGAGACCAGGGTGAAGGGCACGCCGAAAGGCGCTTCCGCCACGACATTCTTCGACTTCGTCAGGTAGAGCGTGTACGCGCCAAGAAACCCGGCAAGTATCAGGACACCGACCCAGACGGCGATGCGGAATGTCTTCATTGGCATGATCCTCGATTCAGGCGGATGTGCCGCCCGCCCCTGCTGGCGTGATTATAGCCTCGACCGGAGGCGCGCAATTCAAGAATATGTTTTCGAACCCGTGTTGAATTGTCTCACCGGTAGAAACTGCCACGGCAACGAAATCCGCCCTCAGGAATCTGCACCGATCAAAAATGCATGTGTTTGAATAGCTTACCTTTAGAGCGACTGCCAATCCGAAAATACATATCGTTAGGAAAGACTTAAGCCGTCACATCTATATTTAACGGCGGTTCTACATCGCCTCTCCCGCTGGGGACAACTGGGAAGAATTCTGACCATGAACAACAATAACGCCATCAAGCAGTCGGGCGCTTATCTCGAAATCGTTTCGTTCCACCTGGGCGATCAGGAATTCTGCATCGACATCATGGCCATCCGCGAGATCCGCGGCTGGGCGCCGGTGACGCCGATGCCGCACACCCCGCCCTACGTCTTGGGTCTCATCAACCTACGCGGCGCCGTGATCCCCGTTATCGACATGGCCTGCCGCCTCGGCATGAAAATGACCGAGCCCTCCGAGCGCTCGGCGATCATCGTCACCGACATCGCCGGCAAGCTGGTCGGCCTGCTGGTCGAGCAGGTTTCCGACATGATGACCATCAAGAGCGAAGACCTGCAGCCGCCGCCGGAAATCATCCCGGAAGCCCAGCGCGCCTTCTGCCGCGGCATCGTCGCGCTCGAAAAGACCATGGTCTGCTTCTTGAACCTCGACACGGTCATTGCCGACGAGCTGACACAGGCGGCCTGAGGAATACTCATATCTGGAATTCGAAGGCCCGGCTCGTCCGGGCCTTTTTGATTTTGGAATGAGCGAAAAAGGGAAGTGGCGCTCTTTCCAAAATCTCACCGCAGAAGCCTTATTGCGGCTTCCCGTTCTTCCACACAACGTTCTGCCCGTAGAGCGGGATGGTCGAGATCGACATCTTCGCCGAACCGTCGGTCAGTTCGCGCGAATGGGCGAGATAGATCAGTGTGTCGTTCGTCTTGTCGTAGATACGGTTGACGACCAACGTCTTCCAGATCAGCGACATGCCCTGGCGGAACACCTCGCTGCCATCCTTGGACAGGTCGATATTGCCGATCTCGATCGGCCCGGTCTGCCGGCAGGCAATGGAATTGTTGGACGGATCCTCGAACCAGTTGCCGTTCTTGAACCGGTCGATCAGGCTGCGGTCGAAATAGGTGACGTGGCAGGTAACGCCCTTGACCTCAGGGTCGGAGACCGCCTCGACGATGATGTCGTTGCCGATCCAGTCGACCCCGACCTTGCCGACGACTTCGGCCGAGGCAGCACCGGCGGAAAGGGCGGCGAAGGAGAAGGCGGCGAGGAGAAGATTGCGCAGTCTGGACATGGCGGCTCCCTGAATATCCGCATTCTAGATAAGCATGCACTCATGCTTTGCAAGAAAACGGCCTTTGCGGAAAGGGATCAGCCTTTTCGGCAGGTGCAGGGCTCATAGGCCTGCGCCGTCAGCCGGCCGGGTCTCATGCCGATCAGCGCCGGTATAGCATGGACGGCATGGGCCTTGACCGCTCTCGCCATCTCGATTGCCGCCGCTGCGCAGACGGCGGCATCCTCGGCGGCGTTATGATGCACGAAACGCAGGCCGAGATGCTCGGCGATCAGGTTCAGCCGGTGCGAGAGGAAATGCGGCCAGATCCGCTGCGCCATCATCAGGCTGCAGAGATAGGTAAGCTCAGGATAGGATTGCCGGTAGAGATCGAGACTCGCCCGCCAGACGCTGAAATCGAAGGCCGCATTGTGCGCGATCATCGTCGCGCCGCGAAAATCCTCCTCGAACTCATCCATTACCTCGGGGAACTCGGGCGCGTCCTCGACATGCTCCGGCCGGATGCCGTGGATTGCGATGTTCATCCCTGAAAAGCGCATGTCCCGCGGCCGGATCAGCCGCTCCTCGACGCGCGTCACCCTGCCGTCCTCGATCCAGGCAAGGCCGACGGAACAGGCGCTGCCGCGCTGTTCGTTCGCCGTCTCGAAGTCAATCGCGATAGTTTTCAATGCCGCAGTCCGAATCGTTTCTTCCGGCACAGGAATACCGCCCCGCTTCTGGCCGCGCAAATTCGACACGACGCCCGGTTGACTTTTTAACCCGCATATCGAAACTTATTGCCATGATCGGTTCCCTAACCATGTCAGCGCTTATCCATCACACCACGACCCTTGAAGGGTACGCGGGAGCGATGGCGCGTTAGCAGCGATCCGATCATCATCCCGAAACCCTGCCGAGGCGAGCAGGGTTTTCGGAAACCGGCTCTCCTCCCGACCACGATGGAGAGCATGAATGTCTGAAAACGAAGAGAATGAACCTCGCGGCCGAGCGCGCTTGCCGGATGGCGTCCTCGTGCGCGCCGTCCGCCTGTCCGATGCGGAGGAGATCACCGATCTCATAAATCTGCCGAGCTACCGGGCCGGCACCTTACGGCCGCCATATCAGAGGATCGAAGAGGTTCGCAAACACATGGAAAATCCGTCGCCCGGCGCGCTCAACCTCGTCGTCACCCAGGACGGCAAAATCGTCGGCAATAGCGGCCTCAACCGTCTTTCCGGCCGCCGGCAGCACGTCGCCAGCATCGGCATGGGTGTGCATGACGACTTCACCGGCCGCGGCTTCGGACGGATCCTGCTCGGAGCAATGGTCGATGCTGCTGACGACTGGCTCGATATCAAACGTCTGGAACTGACCGTCTACACCGATAACGATGTTGCCATCGGCCTCTACCGGAAATTCGGCTTCGAGCAGGAAGGGCTGCTGAAGGCCTTCGGATATCGCGCCGGTCAATATGTCGACGCCTATACGATGGCGCGGCTCAGGCTATGAGCAACGGGGCTGGCGGTTTGCCGTCAGCCCCTCACCCGCTGATCAGCGCCAGCCACTCGTCCTCGTCCATCGTCTGCACGCCGAGCTCACGCGCCTTGTCGAGCTTGGAGCCGGCGCCGGGGCCGGCGACGACGATGTCGGTCTTCTTGGAGACCGATCCCGCCACCTTGGCGCCGAGACTTTCAGCCCTCGCCTTCGCCTCGTCGCGGGTGAACTTTTCCAGCGAGCCGGTGAAAACCACGGTCTTGCCGGCGACCGGGCTGCCTGCCGTCTTCGGTTGTTCGGCCTCCTCGGGCGTCACTTCCTCAATAAGCCGGGTGATCACCTCGACATTGCGCGGCTCCTTGTAGAATTCGACGATGGCGCGCGCCACGACCTCGCCGATACCCTCGATGGCGTTGAGATCGTTCCAGGCGTCGCCGGAAAGCGCCTCGGCCTCGCGCATTGCGGTTTCAAAGGCCGCATAGGTGCCGTAGGAGCGCGCCAAGAGCTTCGCTGTGGTCTCGCCGACATGACGGATGCCGAGCGCGTAGATGAAGCGGTGGAGCGCAATGCTGCGCCGTTCGGTGATCGCCGCATAGAGCTTGCCGACGCTGACCTTGCCGAAGCCGTCGATATTCTCCAGCTTGGTCAGCGATTGCTGCTGACGCTTCTCCAGCGTGAAGATATCGGGCGCAGTGCGGATCTGCAGCGACGCGTCCTCGTTTTCGAAGAAGAAGTCGATCTGCTTCGAACCGAGCCCTTCAATATCGAAAGCGTTGCGCGAAACGAAGTGCTTCAGATGCTCGGTCGCCTGCGCCCTGCAGATGAAACCGCCGGTGCAGCGGGTGACCGAATCGAGCTTGCCGGTCTTCTCATGTCTTTCGCGCACGGCATGCGAACCGCAGACCGGGCAGGTCTTCGGAAATTCGTAGGGCCTGGCCTCGGCCAAGCGCTTCTCCATGACGACGTCGAGTACCTGCGGAATGACGTCGCCGGCGCGCTGCACGATGACGGTATCACCAATGCGGATATCGTGCTCGTCGTCGCGGATGCGTTCGCCGCTATTGCCGATGCCCTGGATGTAATCCGCGTTGTGCAGCGTCGCATTGGTGACGACCACGCCACCGACGGTGATCGGCGTCAATCGCGCGACAGGTGTGAGGGCGCCGGTGCGGCCGACTTGGATGTCGATATTCTCGACGATCGTGAATGCCTGTTCGGCAGGAAACTTGTGCGCCGTCGCCCAGCGCGGCGAACGCGAGCGGAAGCCGAGACGGGCCTGCAGCTCGAGACTGTCGACCTTGTAGACGACGCCGTCGATGTCGTAGTCGAGATCCGGGCGCTCGAGACCGATCTCGTCATAATGCGACAGGATGTCGGCGACCGAGTTCAGCCGCTTCATCAGAGGGTTCACGGGGAAACCCCAATCCTTGAAGGTCTGCACCATCCCAAATTGCGTGTCGGCGGGCATTTCCGACATCTCGCCCCAGGCGTAGGCGAAGAATTTCAGCTTGCGGCTCGCCGTCACCTTGGCGTCGAGCTGGCGCAGCGATCCGGCAGCCGTATTACGCGGATTGACATAGGTCTGCTTGCCCTCCGCCTCCATCTGCCGGTTCAGCGCCAGGAAGTCGCTCTTGGCCATATAGACTTCACCGCGGATCTCCACGACGGCGGGAACACCCTTCGGCAGCTCGTTGGGGATCTCGGCGATGGTGCGGATATTGGCGGTGACATTCTCACCCGTCGTGCCGTCGCCGCGTGTCGCTGCCGTCACCAGCCTGCCGTTTTCGTAACGGATCGACATCGAGAGCCCGTCGATCTTCGGTTCGGCGGTAAAGGCGATCGACTGGTCCGGCAGCCGGCCGAGGAAGCGATAGACGCCGGCGACGAAATCCTGCACGTCCTCCTGCGAGAAAGTATTGTCGAGCGACAGCATCGGCCGCGCATGGACGACAGGCGAGAACGTGACGGAGGGCGCTGCACCGACATGCCGCGATGGGCTGTCTTCGCGGATCAACTCGGGAAACCGCACTTCCAGCGCATCGTTGCGGCGCTTCAGCGCGTCGTAATCAGCATCCGAAATCTCCGGCCGGTCCTTGCCGTGATAGAGCGCATCGTGATGCGCAATCTCCTTTGCCAGCCGTTCAAGCTCGACGGCAGCCTCTTCGATCGTCAACGTGTCGACGGTGGAACCTTCGGTGGGCATGGAACATCACTCCAGAGAATCTGCATTGTTTTTTAGAGCAAAATTTCCGGATGAAAAGAGAGGCCGCGTATCCGCCGTCGGGAGGATCGGCCTGCTCACCTCTCCTCCTCCATTCCTGTGCCTGTCACAGGAATCCAGCCACGGCGCCTCTGCGCCGTGAATGACTCTCTTTCAAGGAAGAAGAATCTCCCGCGCCCAAGGACTTGGTCGCGCTGGATCCCTGTGACGAGCACAGGGATGAGGGAGATTGAGGTGAGCTTTCGCGCCGACTTTCATGCCTTGGAACCCTTGTCACCGCCCTATTCCCAATCGTTCGCATTACGCAACCTGATGCCACTGACATGCAGGCTGGTGCCCCAGAGCCCTTTCAGCGGCGTCAGCGTGTCCACCACCCGAAGCTCCACCTTGCGCGGCGCAAACTCCTGGTCGAGCCGCGAGATGGCGGTGCGCTCGATGGGAACAACGCGTCTGCGGGCCACCCACATGCCAGCATCATCCAGATCCTCGAAGCCCTCGGCCGGCAGCTCGTAGCGGTGGATGGTATCCGCTTCGAGCCTCTCCAGCCAATGGCGCTCTACGTAGGCAACGGCCCGCCAGTCGCCGAGCCAGCGCCGCCGTTCGGCCTCCAGCGTATCGGCTGTCGCCCAGAGCAGGATGCGGGGACAATCGCGCGGAAAGAGATACATGAAATCATGATCGGCATCGATTGCCCAGACGAGCGGACCGTTCAGCCATTCCCGGCCGGGCGCGCGGGCAGACGGGACGCGAACCGAACGTGGCTCGAACGCAGCAATACCGGAATCGTCGCTGAAATGGAAAAGCCGCATGGCATGAGCTCGCCGCCGATCGGGAAGCTTCAGCGCATATCGCGCCGCGGGATGATTGTCATCCCGCCGGCCCGAGCGGAAAGAGCATCGGAAGAAAAATCAGCCGTTGCCGGCGAGCAGCCGCTTCGCCGCCGCCCTCGCCTCTTCGGTGACCGAAGCCCCGGCCAGCATACGGGCGATCTCCTCGGTGCGATCCTTTTGCGCCATCGTGGCGACGCGCGTGGCGATCTTTTCCGAACCGTCGGCCGACGGTCCCTTGGAAATCAACAGATGCGTCGCAGCCCGCGCCGCGACCTGCGGCGCATGCGTGACCGACAACACCTGCACCCGCTCCGACAGCCGCTTCAGCCGCTGGCCGATCGCATCGGCCACCGCGCCGCCGACGCCGGTATCGATTTCATCGAAGACGAGCGTCGGAGCCGATCCGCGATCGGCAAGCGCCACTTTCAGCGCCAGCAGGAAACGCGACAGCTCGCCGCCCGAGGCGACCTTCATGATCGAGCCCGGCCGCGTGCCGGGATTGGTCTGAACATGGAACTCGACGACGTCGATGCCTTCGGCGAGCGCCTCCCCTGCATCCGTGGTAATCTCGACCATAAAACGGGCGCGTTCGAGTTTAAGCGCCGGCAGCTCGGCCATGACGGCCCCAGCCAGTGCGGTGCCGGCACGATGGCGCTTGTCAGACAGCGAGCGCGCCGCCGCATCGTAATTTTCCCGCGCTAGGCCGACCTCGGCGTCGAGCCGCGCAAGCCGCTCCTCGCCCGCGTCGAGATCGGCAAGATCGGCGATCATGCGCACAGCTAACGCCGGCAGCTCAGTGACGGGCACGGAATATTTGCGCGAGGCGGCCCTGAGCGCGAAAAGCCGCTCCTCCACCCGCTCCAGCTCTCTCGGATCGTATTCGGTCTTGCGCAGCGCCGCCTCGACTTCCATCTGCGCGTTGGAAAGCTGGTCGAGCGCGGCATCAAGCAGCGTCACAGTGTCTTCGAGCAGTCCCGGCGCCTCATGGCTCTTGCGCTCGAGCCGGCGCACCAGCGAGGCGATATGGGGCACCGGCGAGGCATTGCCGTTCAGGAATTCGGACGCCTCGGCGATATCGCCGGCGATTCGCTCGGCTTTCATCATCTTCTGCCGGCGATCGGCGAGTTCTTCCTCCTCGCCATCCTGCGGCGAGAGCTTCTCGAGTTCCTCGACGGAAGAGCGCAGATAGTCGGCTTCGCGCGCCGCACTTTCCACCTTCTCGCGGTGCTTCTTCAGCGTCCGCTCGCTGTCGCGCCACAGGCGATAGAGCCGGGAGATCTCCGAAACCTCGTCGGTGAGGCCGGCGAAGGCATCGAGCAGAGTGCGGTGGGCATTGGTGTCGACAAGGGCGCGATCGTCGTGCTGACCGTGGATTTCGACCAGCATCTGACCGGCCTGGCGCATCAATTGCACGCTGACCGGCTGGTCGTTGACATAGGCCTTGGTGCGTCCGTCCGCTGATTGCTGGCGGCGGAAGATCAGATCGCCCTCGTCGTCGATGCCGTTTCCACGCAGGAGTGTGCGGGCGCCGTGTTCCATGCCGACGTCGAACACCGCCGTCACCTGGCCCTTGTCCTCGCCATGACGCACCAGGTCGCCGTCGCCGCGTCCACCGAGCGCCAGCGACAGGCTGTCGAGCAGGATGGATTTGCCCGCCCCGGTCTCGCCCGTCAGCACGGAGAGGCCGGTCTCGAAGGCAAGATCCAGCCGCTCGATCAGGACGATATCGCGGATCGAAAGCTGGATCAGCATTGGCCTCAGGAACCGAGAAGAAGTTTCTTGCCCGCTGCGGCGATCCACGAGCCCTTGTTTTCACGTGGCTCGGCACCGCCGCTCTGCAGCAGCTTGTAGGAATCAGCATACCACTGGCTGTCGGGATAATTGTGACCGAGAACGGCAGCGGCTGTCTGCGCCTCGTCGACGATGCCCATGGAATAATAAGCTTCGACGAGACGCGCTAAGGCCTCTTCGATCTGGTTCGTATTCGGATATTTCTCGACGACGATACGGAAGCGCGAGATCGCGGCGAGATATTCCTTCCGCTCCATGTAGTAGCGGCCGATCTGCATTTCCTTGCCGGCGAGCTGGTCGCGCGAAAAGCGGATCTTGGCCTGTGCGTCGTCGACATATTCGGAGTTCGGATAGTTGTCGATGACGGCCTGCATCGCCTCGATCGTCTTGGCCGAGGCGCGCTGGTCCTGCGTCACGTCGACGATCTGCTTGGAATAGGTGAGACCAATGAGATACTGCACATAGGCGGCATCCTGGGATTTCGGATATTGCGACATGTAGCGGTTGCCGGAAGCAAGCGCATCGTCTAAACGGCCCTGGCGATATTTGACGAAGGTGCTCATCACGAGCGCTTTGCGCGCCCATTCGGAAAAAGGGTTCTCGCGGTCGATCGCGTCGAACTTGCGCGCCGCTTCCGCCATGTTGCCGGCCTTCATATTGGCCAGGCCCTGGGTGTAGAGCACGTCAGGCGGATCGGTTTCGAGACCGAGCTTGGTGATGTCGATGTCGGGATCCGACTGGCAACCGGAGATCAAGGCGCCTGCGCTGAGCACCAGAAGCGATGCGAACAAGGCGCGCGCTGTCTTCATCATACCTTCAGATCCTGCATAACCCATTCGAAAGAACCCCACTGCTGCCGCTCTCTCCACGGCAGCCACGCCTCGCTGGCGTTTCTAGCCACAAATGTGCATCAAGAGCAACGCAATGATAAGGCATTAACGCATTTTTGTGGCAGCAGCCGCAGAATGATCGGCTTTTCAACTTCTTCCCGACCTGTGGCGGCCAAGCATCGGTCTATTGCCGTAGACACGCCCGACATAAAAAAACCGCCTCCGGGAAAGAGGCGGCCTGGTCTTGAGAATATGCTGGAGGTCATGCCGACCAGGGAGCGAATTCCGAAGCACTGACCGCGATCAGTTCGCGGGCAGCGACGCGCTGGCGCGGCGTCGACGTCTCGACCACTTCGTAGGCGGAGGAATCGGCGAGCAGCGCCTTTAGCGCATTGGCATTCATCTTGTGACCGCCGCGATAGGAACGGTAGCAACCGATGAACTGGACGCCGGCAAGCGACAGATCGCCGACGGCATCGAGCGTCTTGTGGCGGACGAATTCATCCTTGGCGTAACGCAGCCCTTCGACGTTGATGACGGTGTTGTCGTCCGAGATGACGACGGAATTTTCGAGTGAGGACCCGAGCGCGTGGCCCGACGCCCAGAGACGCTCGACATCGCGCATGAAGCCGAAGGTGCGGGCGCGGGAAAGCTCGGCCTTGAAGACGGCGGGTGTCATGTCGCCGGCCCACTTCTGCCGGCCGATCAGCGGGCACTCGAAATCGATTTCGACTTCGAAGCGTGTACCGTCATAAGGACGGAATTCGCTCCAGGAGCCGCCATGCTCGATTCGCACCGGCTTGGTGATACGGATATAGCGGCGCTTGACGCCGAGCGAGACGAGACCGACCTGCTCGATTGCCTCGACGAAGGGCAGCGAGCTGCCGTCCATGATCGGCATTTCGGAGCCCTGCACCTCGATCACCACATTGTCGAGGCCGAGCGCATAGACGGCGGCCATGACATGCTCGATCGTCGCAACCGAATGGGCCGGCGAGAATCCGAGCACGGTGCAGAGGTCGGTATTGCCGACCTGCGAGGAGACGGCCTTGAGTTCGGTGATGTCGCCATTGTCATGCAGGCGCTGGAAAACGACGCCGGTGTCCGATTCGGCCGGATTCAGGGTGATCGAGACTTCCGCACCAGAATGGACCCCGGTGCCCGAAAGCGTCACCGGACGCGATACCGTCGTTTGAAAACCCAGCAAGCCAATCGCCATAAATTCTGCCTTTTATTCTTCCGTACCGGCGGTCTGCCCGATCGGCACGGTCATCGTTCATTCTGCAACCGGAGCCTGTCGAAAGGTCTCCTAGGGGCAGTTTCATTGCACCATACTTACGTGCGCCAGCGCTCCAATCCAAATCACTGTTTCTTTCGCTTTGTTACGAAGTCACGCGATTGAAATTGCTCGCGAATCGCAGGCTGAAAAACAGCAATGCCCGGGACCTTGATCCCGGGCATAAACGGTGCTGAAGCAGCTCCTCAGTTCGACTGGCGACGCAGGAATGCCGGGATTTCCAGCTGGTCGTCTTCCTGCATCATCCGGGCCTGCGGAACCGCGCGGCCCTGGTCGTCGAGGTTGCCGCGGCGCGGTGCGTAGAGGCTTGCCTCGGGCGACAGCGGACGGCGCTGCTGCGAAGCGGCCGGCGGTGCTGCCGTCATATCGGCGGCAACGGCGTCGTCGTCGCGGCGGCCAAGCGAATTGGTGATTCGCTTGAGCAGGCCCATCGGGCCGCGCTCCTCCGCCGCGTGCGCGGAAGCCGGCTGCGTGCGGTGGTCGAGTTCGGCCTGGACGACCGGCGGGAAATCCTCAACCTTCGGCATGCGCACCGGTTCGGCCTGGCGGATGGTCGGCTCCTGCCGGACCGGCTGCTGCTGGACCGGCTGACTTATGACCGGCTGGCTCATGACGGGCGCCGGAGCCTGCTGCTGCACCTGAGGACGCATTGCCGGAGCTTCCGGCGCAGGCGCGAAGATCTTGCTCTGCGGACGGAAGGCTTCCTGCTGTGCCGCCGGCTGCTGCAGCGGTGCGGCAGCACGCGGGGCCGGAATTTCGAGCTCGCGTTCCATCTCGGCTTCGCGGATGGTCTGCGCGATCGGATCCATGGCCTTCGGTGCCTGCATCACGGGGGCAGGCTGTACTGCGGCCGCTGCCGGAGCAACAGCCGCGGAGGGACGGATAGCGGGCCTTGCTGCCGGCTGGAGGTTGCGTTCGGCGGCTTCGTTCATCGCCCGGTCGATGCCGGTTGCGACGACCGAGACGCGGATGATGCCTTCGAGCGATTCGTCGAAGGTGGCGCCGAGGATGATGTTGGCGTCAGGATCGACTTCCTCGCGGATGCGGGTCGCGGCTTCGTCGACTTCGAAGAGGGTGAGGTCGCGACCGCCGGTGATGGAGATCAGCAGGCCCTGGGCGCCCTTCATCGAGGTTTCGTCGAGCAGCGGGTTGGCGATCGCAGCCTCTGCAGCCTGCAGCGCGCGGCCGGAGCCGGAAGCTTCGCCGGTGCCCATCATCGCGCGGCCCATCTCGCGCATCACCGAGCGGACGTCGGCGAAGTCGAGGTTGATGAGGCCTTCCTTGACCATCAGGTCGGTGATGCAGGCAACGCCGGAATAGAGAACCTGGTCAGCCATGGCGAAGGCATCGGCGAAGGTCGTCTTGTCGTTGGCAATGCGGAAGAGGTTCTGGTTCGGAATGACGATCAGCGTATCGACAGACTTCTGCAGTTCCTGGATGCCCATCTCGGCCAGGCGCATGCGGCGCCCGCCTTCGAAATGGAACGGCTTGGTGACGACGCCGACCGTCAGGATGCCCTTGTTGCGGGCCGCCTGCGCGACAACCGGAGCAGCACCTGTGCCGGTGCCGCCGCCCATGCCGGCGGTGACGAAGCACATATGTGTGCCGTTCAGGTGATCGACGATCTCGTCGATGCACTCCTCGGCCGCCGCGCGGCCGACTTCCGGCTGCGAGCCGGCACCGAGGCCTTCGGTGACGTTGACGCCGAGCTGGATGATGCGCTCGGCCTTCGTCATCGTCAGCGCCTGCGCATCCGTGTTGGCGACGACGAAGTCGACGCCCTGGAGGCCGGCGGTAATCATGTTGTTGACGGCATTGCCGCCACCGCCGCCAACGCCGAACACGGTGATGCGCGGCTTCAGCTCTGTGATGTCAGGCTTTTGCAGCTTGATGGTCATGGTACCTGTTCCTTCTCTCTCTGGCCGCATCGCCACGCCGGCCAATTACTCAATTTCAGAAACTTTCCTTCAGCCACTGGCCCATGCGGGCAATGCGGCTGTTATTTCCTCCAAGCGACATGAGCAGACCGCTCTGTGACGCATGTGTCTCCATGTCCGCGACCTGCGGATAGATCATCAGTCCGACGGCCGTCGAAAAGGCCGGGCCCTTCGCCGCTGTCGGCAACCCCGAGACGCCCATCGGACGGCCGATGCGGACGTTGCGGGCGAGGATACGCCGCGCCACGTCGGCAAGGCCGGTCAGTTGGCTCGCTCCGCCGGTCAGCACGACGCGCTTGCCGACGATCGGGCTGAAGCCGGAGCGCTGGATGCGGTCGCGGATCAGTTCCATCGTCTCTTCGATTCGGGCCGAGACGATGCGCGAAACCAGTGCCCGCGGCACCTGCGACGGCTGGTCGCGATCGTCCTCGCCGATCGGCGGGATCGAGATCAGCTCGCGCTCGTCTGAGGAATTCGAAAGCGCCGAGGCATGCACGACCTTCAGCCGCTCCGCATCCTCGATGCGGGTCGAAAGGCCGCGCGCCAGGTCGGTAGTAACGTGATGGCCGCCGAGGCCGACGGCATCCGTATGAACGAGCTTGCCCTCGGCAAAGACCGAAATCGTCGTCGTGCCGCCGCCCAAGTCGATCGCCGCGCAGCCGAGCTCGACCTCATCGTCGACGAGAGCCGCAAGACCCGATGCATAGGGCGTCGCGACGATGCCCTCGACCGACAGATGCGCACGATTGACGCTAAGCTCGAGGTTCTTCAGCGCCGAGCGCTCCGCCGTCACCACATGCATGTCGACGCCGAGCGCATCGCCGTACATCGCCAGCGGATCGCGGATGCCGCGCTCGCCGTCGAGCGAGAAGCCGGTCGCCAGCGAATGCAGCACCGAGCGGTCCTGGCGCAGCGACTGCTGGCAAGCGGCCGACAGCACCTTCTTCAGATCGTTGAGTTCGACTTCCTGGCCACCGAGATCGATCGTCGCGGTGTAGATGTCACTGCCGAGGCGGCCGGCCGTCAGGTTGACGATCAGGCTCTCGACCGTCAGCCCCGCCATGCGCTCGGCCGCATCGACGGCAAGGCGGATGACACCTTCCAATGCGTCGAGATCGGCGATGACGCCGGTCTTGATGCCGCGCGAGCGCTGATGGCCGATGCCGATGATCTCGATATTGTGCGTGCGGCCCGGCAGGATCTGGCTTTCCTCGCGCGGCGTCAGCCGGCCGATCATGCAGACGACCTTGGTGGAACCGATGTCGAGCACCGAAACGACATGTGACCGCTTCGACGAAAGCGGCTTCAGGCGCGGCAATCCGAAATGGGATGAACCGAACAAGCTCATATATTCTGCCCCGCCTTCTTCAATTCTTTCGTGCGCTCCGTCACTGCCGTCTGCCTGCGGACCGCCGCCTCCGGCGTCAGCTGGATCGCGGTTCTGTCGGCCAGCCTGAGATCGACTGCGGCAATGTCCCGCTCGAGGAGCTGATGCTCCTTGTCGAACTTCGAAAGCGTCGCCAGTGCCTGGTCGATACCGTCTTCCGGCAGCTTGACGACGACGCCGTTATCCATGTGCAGGTCCCAGCGACGGCCGGATATCCAGACATAGGCCTTTACGCGGGCCTTCACGTCGGGCCACTTCGAGAAGGCTTCGTCGAGCGAAGCAGCCGCCGTTTCGGCATCGCGGCCGACGACGAGCGGCAGCGCCGAAAACTTGTTGTCCCGCAGCGGCGCAATGACGCTGCCGTTCTTCTCGATCAGGGAAAGCTCCTGCCCGTGCTGCCAGATCGCATAGGCCCGGCGCTCCTTGAGCTTCACCTCGATCGTCTTCGGATAGATCTTGCGCACCTCGACATTTTCGACCCAGGGAAGATGCGCGATCTTTCTGCGGGCGGCATCGACGTCGAGGGCGACCAGCGAGGTCGTGCCGTCAAGGCCGATCAACTGCAGGATCTCGATTTCGGAGGTCTCCGAATTGCCGGAGACCTTGACGTCCTCGATCGCAAAACCTGCGGCCGTCGTCGTCGCCTGCGCCACGGCTTCCGTGTGGCCGCCGAGCGACATGCCGTAAAGCCCCGTCGCGCCTAAGAAAGCGAGCGCCGAGACCGTGCCCGTATGAACAGGAATGTAGATGCGGCCACTGCAGAGACTGATCAGGAAGCGCGTGACCCGGCGCAGCGGACGCGGCAGCACGAACCGCTCTTCGGCCTCCACGATCGGAAGCACGGCATGATGGCTGGGGCGCCCTATCCTCTTGACTGTCAACGCAAACAAGACGCGTCCTCCACCATCCACCGGAGAAACCGACCAAAGGAATAACCGGCATGGCCGGCCATTTCGGGCACGAGCGAGGTTGGAGTCATCCCTGGCTGGGTATTGACCTCCAGCCAGATGATTTCGCCGTCTTCGGAGAAACGATCGTCGTAACGAAAGTCGGACCGACTGACGCCGCGACAACCGATTGCCTGATGCGCCCTTAGGGACAATGTTTGTATTTTTTGGTAAATATTCGGTGAAATTTTCGCGGGGATGACGTGTTTTGAACCGCCTGCCGCATACTTGGAGTCGTAATCATAGAAATTGTGTCCCTGCGGCACCACTTCCGTGACACCAAGCGGAGTTTCGCCCATGACACCGCAGGTCAGCTCGCGACCGTAAACATAGCGCTCGACGAGCACCTCTTCACCGTAACGCCATTCGGGCGAGCTGACGATCTGTGGCGGATGCGCCTGATCTTCGGTGACGATGACGACGCCGAAGCTCGACCCTTCGCGGACGGGTTTCACCACATAGGGCGGCTTCATCGGATGCGTCGAGGGAAAGGCGAAACGGTTGACCACCTGTGATTCGGCCACCGGAATGCCGGCGGCGCCGGCAACGAGCTTCGCCTTGTCCTTGTCCATCGCCAGCGCCGAGGCAAGCACGCCCGAATGCGTATAGGGGATCTCGAGATATTCGAGGATGCCCTGAATGGTGCCGTCCTCGCCGAACGGGCCGTGAAGCGCATTGAAGACGACATCGGGCTTCAGCGCGGCAAGCTTCTCGGAAACGTCGCGCGCCACGTCGATGCGCGTCACGTCGAAGCCCTCTGCCTCGAGAGCTTCTGCGCAAGCCTTTCCCGAGGAAAGGCTGACAGGCCTTTCCGAGGAAAATCCGCCCATCAGGACAGCGACATGCTTGCGACTCATCAACACCCCCAAAAAATAACTTCCATTTTCGAAATCGACGCTTGCGCGAAGCTGTCTGCACCGTTTCGGGCCTTTGTCCGACCTGGGTGCACTAGAGCATCATTATGGTTAATGAAGTGTTTACTTTCGTTAACTTCGTATTGCCGCGCCCTTGATTTTTTAACCTTCTCTTCTTCGGGATTGCCAGATCGAAGACGCCGCCGATCCGCGAAAACAGAAAAACCCGCACGGAAAAACCGCGCGGGCTCAATGGGATAGCTCGTTGTTTGCAGTCAGTCGGCGTCGTCGAGGAATTTCCATACGAGCCCGCCGAGCGCCCCACCCGCAAGCGGCGCAATCCAGAACAACCAGAGCTGCTGCAGCGCCCAGCCGCCGACGAAAAGCGCCTGGCCGGTGGAACGGGCCGGATTGACCGAGGTATTCGTCACCGGGATAGAAACGAGATGGATCAGCGTCAGCCCGAGGCCGATCGCCAGCGGCGCGAAGCCCGCAGGCACCCGGCTGCTGGTCGACCCCAAGATGATGATCAGGAAGAACATGGTCAGCAGCACTTCGATCAGCAGCGCCGAAAGCAGTGAATAACCACCCGGAGAGTGCTCGCCATATCCGTTGGCGGCAAAGCCGCCGAGTTCGAAACCCGCCTTGCCGCTGGCGATGAGATAAAGCAGCGCCGCCGCGGCGATGGCGCCGACAACCTGCACGACGATATAGGGAACGAGGCGCCCCGCCGGAAACCGTCCGGCAACTGTAAGGCCAAGCGAGACCGCCGGATTGAAATGACCGCCCGAAATGCCGCCCACGGCATAGGCCATGGTGAGCACCGTCAGACCGAACGCAAAGGCCACGCCGACAAAACCAATTCCAAGCTCGGGATAGGCCGCGGCCAGCACGGCACTGCCGCATCCGCCGAAGACCAGCCAGAACGTGCCGAGAAATTCGGCAACAAGACTCTTTTGCATGGATATCTCCTCTGCCCTCAACCAGAGGGTTAACAATGAATCTGTTACAATTCGATTCCGGTCAAGCACGCGGGCAACGCCACGGCAAGCCTCGCGCAAGGAAGGAAAACCCAAGGATTTGAGATGACGCCGGGGGACGCGAGCCGGTAATGCATGCGGCCGCGTCCCCTGTACCGACTGCATGTTTTGACGTTTTCTCGGATCTGAAATTGCGTTAAGACCCGCCCGCCTCCCAAGGCGCTTCACAAAAATACTGATTGGAATGAAAATGACAGACGCGATCTCCGCATCGCCGACTCCTGCCTCGAACAGTGCGCAAGTCAATTCCCCGGCTCGCGTTCTCATCGCCAGCCTTGTCGGCACCACCATCGAATTCTTCGACTTCTACGTCTACGCGACGGCAGCCGTCCTCGTCTTCCCGCATCTCTTTTTCCCGGCAAGTGATTCGAACGCCGCAACGCTGCAGTCGCTCGTCACCTTCTCGATCGCCTTCTTCGCCCGCCCCATCGGCGCCGTGATTTTTGGCCATTTCGGCGATCGCATCGGCCGCAAGGCGACGCTCGTCGCCGCGCTGATGACGATGGGGCTTTCGACCGTCCTGATCGGCATGCTGCCGGGCTATGATGCGATCGGCATCGCGGCACCCTTGTTGCTGGCGCTTTGCCGCTTCGGTCAGGGCCTCGGCCTTGGCGGCGAATGGGGCGGCGCCGTTCTGCTTGCCACCGAAAACGCTCCTCCCGGCAAGCGCAGCTGGTACGCCATGTTCCCGCAGCTCGGCGCGCCGATCGGCTTCATCCTCTCCTCCGGCTTCTTCCTCATCCTGGCGGAAACGATGAGCAACGAGGATTTCCTCGACTACGGATGGCGCATTCCCTTCATCGCCAGCCTCGCCCTCGTCGCCGTCGGCCTCTATGTCCGTCTGAAGATCGCCGAGACGCCGGAATTCCGCAAAGCCGTCGAAAAGCACGAGCGCGTCGCCGTGCCGATCGAGGTGGTCTTCCGCAACCATCTGCGTAGCCTGATCCTCGGCACCTTCATCGCCGTTGCGACCTTTGTGCTGTTCTACCTGATGACGGTCTTCACGCTCTCCTGGGGTACGACACCTCTGGAAAAGGGTGGGCTCGGTTACTCCCGCGAGCAGTTCCTGGTCGTCCAGCTTGTCGGCGTCCTCTTCTTCGGCCTGACGATCCCGCTTTCCGGCTGGCTCTCCGATCTCTATTCACGCCGCATCATCCTGACGCTGACGACGATTGCCATCGCCATCTTCGGCTTCTTCTACGCGACGCTGTTGACCAGCGGTCTCACAGGCGCTTTCCTGTGCTCGATCATCGGCCTCGGCTTGATGGGCTTCACCTATGGTCCGATCGGCGCTGCGCTCGCCGCCCCCTTCCCGACCACAGTGCGCTATACCGGCGCCTCGATGACCTTCAACCTCGGCGGCATCTTCGGCGCTTCGCTCGCCCCTTATATCGCCACCTGGCTCGCCACCCATTATAGTCTGGACTATGTCGGCTACTACCTCGCTGCCTCGGCAGTGATCTCGCTGGTCTGCATCCGGTTGTCGGGCCACGAGGAAGTCTGAACCTCGATCAACAAATGAATAACAAGCCGCGGCGCTCTATCGTCGCGGCTTTTTTATTGATGCCGTCAGCACTTCCGGTTAACCGGAACACTCACGGTAAAACGGGGAACAGATCATGCGATGCCTCATTACCGGCGCAGCCGGCTTTGTCGGTGGGCCTCTCGTCGAAAGACTGCATGGAGAGAGGCTATGCGAGCTTGCGGTGACGACGCGATCTGCAGCCGCCAGCTTCCCGACATCTGTGCGGCATTTTCCCGTCGAGATATCCAGTGAAACCGATTGGACGGCTGCTCTCGAGGGTATTGATGTCATCGTCCATCTCGCCGCTCGTGTTCACATCATGCACGACCGCGCAGCCGATCCGCTTGCGGAATTTCGTCGGATCAACACCGCCGCCACGTTGAACCTCGCCGAGCAGGCCGCCCGCGCGGGCGTAAAAAGGTTCGTCTTCATCAGCAGCATCAAGGTCAATGGCGAGGAGAACGATCGGCCCTTCCGGCATGACGATACGCCAATGCCGATCGATCCCTATGGCATTTCGAAGCTGGAAACTGAAATCGGGCTGCATGAAATCGCCGCTCGAACAGGCATGGAAGTCGTCGTCATTCGCCCGCCGCTCGTTTATGGACCCGGCGCGCGGGGCAACTTCGCCCTGCTCGTCGGACTTGTCCGCAAGAAGATACCGCTCCCCTTCGCGTCGCTGAAGAACCGCCGGACACTGGTCGCGCTTCCAAATCTTGTTGATCTGATCATCACTGGGATGAAGCATCCGGGTGCTGCCGGCCAGACCTTTCTCGCAGGCGATGCAGAAGATCTTTCGACTCCCGGGCTTATCGAAGGGATTGCCGCAGGGTTGGGTGTCAAACCGATGCTGCTCCCCTTCCCCCCCGCCCTGTTGCAGATGGGCGCGAGAGTCGCGGGAAAGGACGCCGTCTACCAGCGTCTTTGCGGTTCCCTCCAGGTCGACATATCCCGTGCTCGCGACGTGCTTGGCTGGTCGCCCCTCGTCACGCCGCGCGAAGGCCTGAAGCTTGCGGTGACGTAAACCGTTACTCGCTCGTCACACCGTGGAACGGACGCACCTCGCGGCCGGGCATGAAGACGCCGAGACGTTTGATTTCCCATTCGAGCTTGATGCCGTCTTTTTCGAAGACCTCGCGGCGCACCTGTTCGCCGAGATATTCGAGGTCATAGCCGGTCGCCTGCCCCATGTTGATCATGAAGTTGCAGTGAAGCGACGACATCTGTGCTCCGCCGATGACGAGACCGCGGCAGCCTGCCTCGTCGACCAGTTTCCAGGCCGAATGGCCAGCCGGATTCTTGAAGGTCGAGCCGCCGGTCTTTTCGCGAACCGGCTGCACCGTCTCGCGGTGATTGCGCACGGCATCCATCTCGGCGCGTATCTGGGCGCGCTCTTCCGGATAGCCCTCGAACAGGACCGAGGTGAAGATCAGATCTGTCGATGCGGTCGAATGCCGGTAGGAATAGCCCATCTCGGCATTGGAAAGCACATGCTTGTCGCCCTTGCGGTCGACGGCATGGACTTCGATCAGCCGCTCGCGCGTTTCGACGCCATTGGCGCCGGCATTCATGCGCGCCGCGCCGCCGATGCCGCCGGGAATGCCGTAGAAGAAATGGAAGCCGCCGATGCCGTTGTCCATCGCCATCGCCGCCACATGTTTGTCCGGGCAGATGGCGCCGGCGAGAATGCGGTTTTCACCGGCAAGCTCGACGAAGCCGAACCCCTTGGCCGACAAGCGCAGCACGACGCCGGGAATGCCGCCGTCGCGCACCAGGATGTTCGAGCCGACGCCGACCACCGTCAGCGGCACCTCTTCCGGCAATATCTTCAGGAAAGCGATGAGATCGTCGACGTCATGCGGCTGGAACATCAGCTCGGCCAGGCCACCGGCCCTGAACCAGGTGACGCGGTCCATCGGGGCATCCGGCGTGATACGGCCGCGGATATCCTTTACACCGTCTCCGAGAGACGCGAGAAGCTTTTCCCCATTCACCTGTTTCATACGGACTTTCCCGATAGGCCTTCCAGTTGCTTGGGCAGCGCCGCTGCCCAGGATGTAATGCTCCCAGCCCCCAACAGAACCACGAAATCGCCAGGCTTTGCAACCTCCGCGACCATCTGCGGCAGAAGCTCCGCCGAGCTTAGAAAGCGGGCGTCGCGATGGCCGCCGGATTTTATGCGCGAGACCAGAGACACGGAATCGATACCCTCGATCGGATCCTCACCCGCCGCATAGACAGGTGCCAGGAAGATGCTGTCGGCATCGTTGAAGCAGGCGGCGAATTCCTCGAACAGGCTCGCAAGACGGCTGAAGCGATGCGGCTGGTGGACCGCGATGACACGGCCCTTGCAGGACTCTCGGGCGGCGCGCAACACCGCCTTGATCTCGACCGGATGGTGGCCGTAATCGTCGAAGATCTGCACCCCATTCCACTCGCCGGTCAGCGTGAAGCGGCGCTTGACGCCGCCGAAGGAGGCGAGCCCCTTGGCGATATCTGCGCTCGATATGCCGAGCCGGTTGGCAACGGCAATCGCCGCCGTCGCGTTGGAAATATTATGCCGGCCGGGCATTGGCATGACCAGCCCCTTGAGCTCGATTACCTGGCCGGTGCGGCGGCGGCGGATTTCGACGTCGAAGATCGAGCGCGTGCCGTCGATGCGCACATTCTTGAAGCGCACGTCGGCCTGCGGGTTCTCGCCATAGGTGATGATCTTGCGGTCCTCGATGCGGCCAACCAGCGACTGCACCTCGGGATGGTCGAGACACATGACGCCGAAGCCGTAGAACGGCACGTTCTCGACGAACTGCCGGAAGGCGGCGCGCACGGCGTCGAAATTGCCGTAATGGTCGAGATGTTCCGGGTCGATATTGGTGATGACCGCAACATCGGCCGGAAGCTTCAGGAAGGTGCCGTCCGATTCGTCGGCCTCGACCACCATCCACTCGCCCTCGCCCATGCGGGCATTGGTGCCGTAGGCATTGATGATGCCGCCATTGATGACGGTCGGGTCCAGCCCGCCGGCTTCGAGCAGTGTGGCGACCAGCGAGGTGGTCGTCGTCTTGCCATGCGTGCCGCCGATGGCGATCGCATTGCGGAAGCGCATCAGCTCGGCGAGCATTTCGGCACGGCGCACCACCGGCAGCAGCTTTTCGCGCGCGGCGATGAGTTCCGGATTGCTCTTCTTGATTGCCGTCGAGACGACGACGACCTCGGCCTCACCCAGGTTTTCGGCCCGGTGGCCGACGAAGACCTCGATGCCCTTGTCGCGCAGGCGCTGGACATTGGCGCTGTCGGCCTGGTCAGATCCCTGCACCTTGTGGCCGAGATTGTGCAGCACCTCGGCAATACCGCTCATGCCGATGCCGCCGATGCCGATGAAATGGACGAGACCGATCGTCTTCGGCAGTTTCATGCGCGTGTCCTCTTGAATTCCGCAATTGTCCGTCTGGCGGCAATAGCCTCAACCAGGTCGGCAAGCAAGTTCGCGGCATCGGGTTTCCCGGCGAGTTTCGCCGCCGCCGCCATGTGCGAAAGCTTTTCTGGATCGTTCATCACAGCCGTCAGGATCGCCGCGATCTTCTCCGGCGAAAGCTCCGACTGGGCGATCACCTTCGCCCCGCCGGTCGCAGCAAGTGCCGCCGCATTCGCCGCCTGGTCGTGATCGAGAGCGTGCGGGTAAGGCACGAGCACGGCAGGCCGGCCGATGACGGAGATTTCCGAAACCGTCGAGGCGCCCGAACGGCAGATCACGAGATGCGCCCTTGCCAGCCTCTCGGCCATGTCGGTGAAGAAGGGTGCGATATCGGCTCCCATCTCCAGCCTGGCGACGCAGCCGCTGACCATCTCCATATCCTCGGGACGCACCTGCTGGGTGATGCGCAGGCGCAGGCGAAGCGCATCGTCGAGCAGGCTGATCGCCGTCGGCAGCGCCTTGGAGAAATATTGCGCGCCCTGGCTGCCGCCGAAGACGACGAGGTTGAAGGCCTCGCCCGCATGCGACGGCGTGTAAGGCACCTCGGCTGCGGCGATGATTGCCGGGCGGACGGGATTGCCAGTCGTCACCGTCTTGTCTGAAAAGGCAGCGCCTCCCTCCGGCAGGAAACCGCCGGCGATGGCCTGCACGCGAGTTGCCAAGGCCTTGTTGGCGCGCCCCATCACCGCATTCTGCTCGTGGATCATCGCGGGCACGCCGAGCCGGGTGGCGGCAAGAAGCGGCGGCACGGTTGGATAACCGCCGAAACCGACGACGATGACCGGCTGCAACCGCTGGATCAGCTTCTTTGCCGCCCGCATGCCGCTCCAGAGCGTCCATAGCGAGCGGGCGACGGCGATCGGGTTCTTTGAGCCGATCGTCGCCGACGGCACGACATGGATTTCCTCGGCCGGGAACTTGCCGGCATAACGCTCGGCCCGGCTGTCCGTGACGAGATGCACCGAATAGCCGCGCTCCTTCAGCTTGAAGGCCAGCGCCTCCGCCGGGAACACATGGCCGCCGGTTCCCCCGGCGGCAAGCAGCACGATGCCTTTGCTCATGGTCTTCTACTCCGCCGGCATGCCGTGCGGGACGCGGAAGAGGCTCCGGTCCTGTGCGCGTTTTTCCGGTCGATGGCGCGTCAGCGCCAGAATGAAGCCGGCGGTGACGCAGATCGCCACCATAGACGAGCCGCCATAGGAAATCAGCGGCAGCGTCATGCCCTTTGCCGGCAGCAGTTCGAGATTGACGCCGATATTGATGATCGACTGGATGCCCATCTGCAGCACCAGGCCGGCGACAGCGAAGCGGTTGAAGTCGTTCCGCTCGCGATAGGCATGCGAGAGGCCGCGCAGCACCAGCACGGTAAACAGCGCTACGAGCGCCATGCAGAACACGATGCCGAACTCCTCGGCCGCGACCGAGAAGATGAAGTCGGTATGCGCATCCGGGATGATGCGCTTGACGATGCCTTCGCCCGGTCCCTGGCCGAACCAGCTGCCGCGGATGATCGCCTCGCGCGCAGTGTCGATCTGGAACGTGTCGCCCTCGCCGGTCATGAACTTGTCTATTCGGCCGGCGACGTGCGGGAAGACGTAATAGGCGCTGAGCAGGCCGCCGGCGCCGCCGATGCCGAGCAGCATGATCCAGATCCATGGCATGCCGGCCATGAAGAACATTCCGCCCCAGACGGCTGTGGTCAGGATGGTCTGGCCGAGATCCGGCTGCGCGACGAGAAGGGCCGCGACGATGCCGAACAGGATGATGGCAAAGAGATTGCCAGGGATCTCCGGCTGGCGCGCATGTTCGGCAAACAGCCAAGCGCAGACCACGACGAAGGCAGGCTTCATGAATTCCGACGGCTGGATGGAAAGCCCGGCGATCCAGATCCAGCGCCTGCCACCCTTGACCTCCTGCCCGACGAACAGCACCAGCACCATCATGGCGACCGAGATGATCAGGATCAGGATCGCGGTTCGCCGCACCTGGCGTGGCGTCAGGAACGACAGCCCGAGCATGACGCCGATCGAGGGGATCATGAAGGCCGCATGGCGCTTGACGAAGTGGAAGGGCTCGAGCCCGATGCGCTCGGCGACCGCAGGAGATGCCGCAAACGACAGCATGAAGCCGATGCCCATCAGGAAGATGAACATTGCCAGGAAGAAGCGGTCGATGGTCCAGAACCAATCGGCCAGAGGCCCACGTTCCGCGCGGCTTACCATGTCATTTCTCTCCTGTTGCCGGACCGATCAGCATCGCAATACCGTCAAGCGCCGCCACGTGGCCGACGAAGGCTTCGCCCCTGACTTCGAAGTTCTTATACTGGTCGAAGCTTGCGCAAGCCGGGGATAACATCACGGCCGAAGCAGCGCTCTCGTCGCGTTCGGCATCGGCCGCCGCATGCGCGACGGCGCGCTCCAGCGTGCCCGAGATCTCGTAGGGCACGGCCTCGCCGAGCGTCGCGGCAAATTCCGCCGCCGCCTCGCCGATCAGATAGGCCTTGGCGATGCGCGGAAAATAGGGAGCGAGCGTCGTGATCCCGCCAGCCTTCGGCAGGCCGCCGGCGATCCAATAGATGCGATCATAGCTCGAAAGAGCCGGCGCTGCGGCATCGGCATTGGTCGCCTTGGAATCGTTGACGAAAACGACGCGGCCACGCTGCCCGACCGGCTGCATGCGGTGCTTCAGTCCGGGAAACGAGGCAAGACCGGTGCGGATGTCGTCAGCGGAAATCCCGACGGCGAGGCAGGCGGCAACGGCTGCGGCGGCGTTCTGCGCATTATGACTGCCGCGCAGCGTCTGGACGCCGTCGAGATCGGCAAAGGGCAGCATGGCGCCGCCGGCGGCCTGGATGAGTTTGGTGCCCTCGGCATAGATGCCGTCGGCCAGCACGTTGCGGCGCGAGATACGGACCACCTTGACGCCCGCCCGCTCGACACGATCGGCAATCAGCGCCGAAAGGCTGTCGTCGACGCCGACGATCGCGACATCGCTGCCGGCGACCAGCCGTTCCTTGATATCGGCATAATGCTGCATGGTGCCGTGACGGTCGAGATGATCGGGCGTCAGGTTGAGCAGGATGCCGGCAGACGGGTCCAGCGTCGGCGCCAGATCGATCTGGTAGGAGGAGCATTCGACAACGTAATAACGCTCGGCCTTCGGCGGATCGAGCGTCAGCACGGCAGTGCCGATATTGCCGCCGAGCTGTGTGTCGTAGCCTGATGATTTCAGGATATGGGCGATTAGCGCCGTCGTGGTCGACTTGCCGTTGGTGCCGGTTATGGCGATGAAAGGGCAATCCGGTGCATGGGCGCGGCGCTCGCGCACGAAGAGCTCGACGTCGCCGACGATATCGACGCCGGCCGCCCGCGCAAGATCGACGGTCCAGTGCGGCTTCGGATGGGTGAGCGGCACGCCGGGCGACAGCACGAACAGCGCCTGCTGGCTCCAGTCGATGTTGTGCAGGTCTTCCGTCCTGATGCCTTCGGCAGCGGCCTTGGCGACACTGTCGGGATTGTCGTCCCAGGCGGTCACCTCGGCACCGCCTGATATAAGCGCCCGGGCGGTGGCAAAGCCGGAGCCGCCGAGCCCGAAGAGCGCGACCTTCCTGTCCTTGAGCGTCGTGACCGGGATCATCGCCGCCTCACCGAAGCTTCAGCGTCGAGAGGCCGAGCATCGCTAGGCCGACGGCGACGATCCAGAAGCGGATCACCACCTGGCTCTCGGTCCAGCCCTTCTTCTCGAAATGATGATGGATCGGCGCCATCAGGAAGACGCGCCGCCCGGTCATCTTGAAGAAGCCGACCTGGATGATGACCGACAGCGTCTCGATGACGAAGAGGCCGCCGATGATTGCCATGACGATCTCGTGCTTGGTGGCGACGGCGACGGTGCCGATCGTACCGCCGAGTGCCAGCGACCCCGTGTCGCCCATGAAGATGGCGGCCGGCGGCGCGTTGAACCAGAGAAAGCCGAGGCCGGCGCCGATGACGGCGCCAAGCACGACGGCGAGTTCGCCGGTGCCGGGCACGAAATTGATCTGCAGGTAATTCGCAAACACCACATTGCCGGCGAGATAGGCGATGACGCCGAAGGAGGCGGCGGCGATCATCACAGGCACGATGGCAAGCCCGTCGAGACCGTCGGTCAGGTTGACGGCATTGCCGGCGCCGACGATGACGAAGCCGCCGAAGACGACGAACATGATGCCGATATTGATCATGAAGTCCTTGAAGAAGGGAAAGGCGATCGAGGAGCCGAAGGTCGAGCCGGCAATCCCCGAGGCAAGGGCGGTGCGCATCATGAAATAGACGGCGATGCCGGCGATGACGAATTCGATGCCGAGACGCGCCTTGCCGGAAAAGCCCATGTGGCTCTGCTTCGTGACCTTGAGATAATCGTCGTAGAAGCCGATCGCACCGAAGCCCAGCGTCACCAGCAGCGTGGCGACCACATAGACGTTGGAAAGATCGGCCCAGAGCAGCGACGCGCCGACGATGCCGGCGAGGATCATCAGTCCGCCCATGGTCGGCGTGCCGGCCTTCTTGAAATGCGTCTGCGGCCCGTCGGCGCGGATCGGCTGGCCCTTGCCCTGCCGGATACGCAGCGAATTGATGATCGTCGGCCCGAACAGGAAGACGATCAGTGCTGAGGTGAAGAGAGCAGCCCCCGTGCGGAAGGTAATATATCTGAACAGGTTCAGAAATTTGAAATATTCCGACAGTTCGACAAGCCAGATCAGCATTCAGGGCCCCTTGTTTACCCGATCAAAATTCGCGTTGCGTGTCGGCAAATGCTGGGAACTTGTCAAGGAGCGCGGCGACGATCTTGCCGAAACCGATGCCCAGAGACGATTTCACCATCAACACGTCGCCTGGCGCGACCGAGTTCAATACATAATCCGTCAATTCGCTAGTGTTCTCGCGATATTCGACATGGACGCTTTCCGGCAACGATTCCTTGAGCGCAGCCATCTCGGCTCCGGCCAGCCACACATGCTCGATGCCGGCAGCAAGCAGCGGCACGGCAAGGTCGGTATGGACCTTCTGCGCATACTCGCCCATCTCAAGCATGTCGCCGAGCACGGCGATACGGCGTCCGCGGCCGGTCGGTTCGGAGGCTGCCAGCAGCGCGATCGCCGCGCGCATCGAGGCCGGATTGGCATTGTAGCTCTCGTCGATCAGCGTGAAGCTGCCGCCGCCGATCACAAGCCGGTGGCGCTTTCCCCTGCCCTTTTCCGGCCTCAGCGTCGCAAGCGCTTCGATCGCCTTCTGCATATCGGCGCCGACGATCCTAACGACGCCGAGCGCTGCGAGCGCATTCTCGGCGATATGGCGGCCCGGTGCGCCGAGCGCGACCTCCAGCGTCTCGCCGCCGATCGTCAGCCACAGGGTCGAATTCTCGTCGGAACCATTGAATTCTGCGAGCCGGAATTCGGCCTTGGCATGCTGGCCGAAAGAATGGATATGCGCGATGCCGAGCGACTGCGCCGTGCGGTCGAGGAAATTGAACTGGTCGTTGTCGCGGTTGAGCACGACATGGCCGCCGGGTTCGAGCCCCTCGAAGATCTCGGCCTTGGCGGCGGCGATTTCCTTGATGTTCTTGAAATTGCCGAGATGCGCCGGCGCGATCGTGGTGATGATGGCGACATCGGGACGGATCATCGCCACCAGCGGCCGGATCTCGCCGGGGTGGTTCATCCCGACTTCGAAGACGCCATAATCCGTATCCTCGGGCATGCGCGCCAGCGTCAGCGGCACGCCCCAATGATTGTTGAAGGAGGCGACGGAGGCGTGCACCTTGCCGGAGGGCGACAGCACATGCCGCAGCATCTCCTTGGTGGTCGTCTTTCCCACAGATCCCGTCACGGCGATGATCCGGGCCTTTGAGCGCTCGCGCGAGGCAAGGCCGAGCCGGCCAAGTGCCGCGAGCACGTCTTCCACGACGATCATCGGCACCGTCAGGCGGCCCATGGCGGGAAGCCTCGCCTCGCTGACGACGAGAAGGGAAGCGCCGTTCGCCATCGCCATCGAGGCGTAGTCGTGACCGTCGACGCGGTCGCCCTTGATCGCGAAGAAAGCTTCGCCTGGAGTAATCGAGCGGCTGTCGATGGAAATGCCGGTGATGCCCTCGGGCAGCGTGCCGAAGGGGCGCCCCGCCATCGCTGCGATCATGTCTTCCATCGTCCAGAGCCAGCTCAAGATTTCAACTCCTCCAGGGCCCTGCGCACCTCCGCATGATCGGAGAACGGCAGGGTGACGCCGCCGATCGTCTGCCCTTCCTCATGCCCCTTGCCGGCGACGATCAGCGTATCGCCGGATCTCAGCATGCCGACCGCCTCGCGGATCGCCATGGCGCGATCGGCGACTTCCGAGGCGCAAGGCGCGGCCGCCATGATCTCCGCCCGGATGGAGGCCGGCTCCTCCGAACGCGGATTATCGTCGGTGACGATAACGACGTCGGCAAGACGGCAGGCGATTTCGCCCATGATCGGCCGTTTGCCGCGGTCACGGTCGCCGCCGCAGCCGAAAACGACGATGACGCGGCCGGTGGTGAACGGCCTGACCGAGCCCAGCACGTTTTCCAGCGCATCCGGCTTGTGAGCGTAGTCGACATAGGCGAGCGCGCCGTCTTTCGTATGGCCGACGAGTTCGAGACGGCCGGACGCGCCGACGAGCTTCTCGAGCGCGGCCATCGCAACCTTCGCCTCAACGCCGGTCGACATGGCAAGCGCTGCGGCGACCAGCGCGTTGGCCACCTGAAAATCGCCGGCCAACGGAATGTCCACCTCGAAGATCTCGCCGCCGATATGGATCTCGGCCATCTGTTTGTGGCGGAAGTGCTCGACGCGCTTCAACGAGAGGTAATCGCCCTTTCGCCCGACGGTACGAATGTCGTGACCGGCATCGGTCGCGGCCATGATCGCCTGCGCCGACCACGGATCGTCGGCAAAGATCACCGCCGGCGATCCCTTCGGCAACAGCGTATCGAAAAGCCGCATCTTGGCGGCCATATAGGCATCGACGGTCGGATGATAATCCATGTGGTCGCGGCCGAGATTGGTGAAGGCGGCGGCGGCAAGCCTGACGCCATCAAGCCGGCACTGGTCGAGACCGTGGCTGGAGGCCTCCATCGCGGCATGTGTCACGCCTTCTCCGGCAAGTTCCGCCAGCAGCGCATGCAGCGACACCGGATCGGGCGTCGTCAGCGAGCCATACTCGTTGCGCGTCGGCGAGACGACGCCCGTCGTGCCGATCATCGCGGCCGCGTGGCCGGCATGCGCCCAGATCTGCCGGGTGAAAGAAGCGACGGAGGTTTTGCCCGCGGTGCCGGTGACGGCGACCATAGTGTCGGGCTGCCTGCCGTGGAAACGCGCGGCGGCGATGGAAAGGAAACGGCGCGGCTCCTTGACCGCAAGCACGGGGATCGAAGCATCGACGGCTTGGGAGGCGATCGCGACGGCAGCGCCGCGGCCGGCGGCATCCACGATGAAGCCCGCGCCGTCCGCCTTGGTGCCGGCGACCGCGACGAAGACATTGCCCGGCGCCACCTTGCGGCTATCCGAAGACAGGCCCGAAATATCAAGCAGGCCTGCCGGGCCTTCGAGCTGTGCTTCAAGTTCCGGAAACTGATCTCCGGCCAAGTCTCGCAATTTCATCGAATGCACTTTTCTCTCTTGAAGCCGATTCACCCCTCGCGAATCGGCGTCGATATTCATTCACACTCAATAAGACACCAGCAAGGCCGATCCGCCCTCCCCGAATTTCGGCTCGATGCCGAGAATAGGGGCCGCACGCCTGATGATCTCGCGGGCGATCGGGCCGGCGGTACCGGCGGAGATCGTTCCGCCATAGGCTTTCTCGCCGGTCTTCGGCTCGTCGCAGAAAGTGATCACTGCATATCTGGGATCGTTCATGGGGAATGCGGCGATAAAGGAATTGAAATTCAGGGTTGCCGAATAACGCCCGTTCACCACCTTGTCGGCCGTGCCCGTCTTGCTGCCGACGGAAAAGCCCGGCACGCGGGCAACACGTCCGGACCCCTTGTAGCCGTTGAAGTCGAGGAGATAGCGGATCTCGTCGCTGGTTGTCTTCTTGATGACCTGCGTGGCAATCTCATCGGCCTGTTCGCGTGTGCGCGGTAGGAATGTCGGCTCGATCAGTTTGCCGCCGTTGACGAGAGCGGCAGCCGCCACCCCTGTCTGCAGCGCCGTCGTCGAGACACCATGGCCGAAGGAAATCGTGATCGAATTGATCTTCTTCCAAACGCGCGGCTGGCTCGGCATCTTCACTTCGGGCAGTTCGGTCTGCATCTTCGTCAGCAGGCCGAACTTGGTGAGATAGTCCTTCTGCGCGTCGATGCCGACGATGTCGATGACACGCGCCGTACCGATATTCGAAGAATACTGGAAAATCTCGGGAACGGTCAGCCAGCGGCGCTGCCCGTGAAAATCGTGGATGGTGAAGCCGCCGATATAGATCGATTTGCTGGCATCGAAACTGTCGGTCATCTTCACCTTGCCGCTATCGAGCGCCATGGCCAGCGAAAAGGTCTTGAACGTCGAGCCCATTTCGAAGGTGCCGTTGGTCATCCGGTTGAGCCAACCCTCCTTGGCGCCTTCCTGCGGATCGTTCGGATCGAAATCCGGCGCCGATGCCATGGCCAGCACTTCCCCCGTATGCACGTCGATGACCGCAGCACCGGCGCCCTTGGCCTGGAAGTTGTTGACGGCGTTGACGACCGCGTCCCGGACGATGTTCTGCACGCGCAGGTCGATCGATAGCCGCACCGGCTCGAGCGGCTGGTCGCTGGTCATGCCGACGGAGGCGAGATCGGCAAGCCCCTGGTCGTCGATAAATTTCTCCATGCCGGCGACACCGCGGTTGTCGATGTTGACGTAACCGAGGATGTGCGCGGCGGTCGCCCCACCAGGATAGAAGCGGCGCTTCTCCGGCCGGAAGCCGATGCCGGGAATACCGAGCGCCAGGATCTGGCTCTGCTGCTTCGGCGTCAGTTGCCGGCGCAGCCAGGCGAAATGCGAGGTCTTGACCGAGAGCTTCTTATAAGTGTCCCTGACGTCGAGTTCGGGCAGCACCGTTGCAAGCTTCTCGACCGCCTCGTCGGCATCGACGATCTTGTTCGGTTCGGCAAACAGCGAGACGGTGCGGATGTCGGTGGCCAGCACCTCGCCGTTGCGGTCGAGAATGTCGGGGCGCGAGGCCATCAGCCGGTCGGGCGGCAGGATGCTGGAGACGACCTCCTGATCCTTCATCGCATATTCGACGAGACGGCCGCCGATGACGGCGTAGACACCCATGAAGCCAAGGATCAGCAGGCCGACGCGGCTTTTTGCCTGCCCTGATTTCTTCTTGCGCGATCCCTCGATCGCCAGGCCGGCGGGGGAAGGACCGCCGAACCGGTTATAGACGCCGGCGGAGAAATGCGCCTGGCTCTTCAAAACCATGATGCGGGAAAGAAACGACATTATTCCTCCACCGATCCGGTTTCGATCTGGTCTGCATCCTCTGCCTCGCCGCGTGGCGCGGGCACCGGAATGGGCTGCGCCTTGGCGGTGGCTTGCACGCCCTTGGTGTCTGGTGCGCCTTTGGCGCTGGCCACGGTCGCGCTCTTCGCGCTGACCTTTGCCTCCGTCACGTCAGGCACGGGAACCTCGGATTTCAGCATCGGCAATTCCTTGGCATGCACGAGCGCCGTCGATTCCGTCGGCTGCAGCTTCAATTCTTCATTATAGGCCTTGACCAGCCGCTCCAGCCGGTTCGGCTGCGATTGCAGCGCCCAGTCGGCCTTGAGAAGGTCGATCGTGTCCTTCTCGAGCTTGATCTCTGCTTCGAGGCGATGAACCTCCTCGAGCTTCAATTCGGCGCGGTGCTTGATCGTGTAGGTCACGGCGGCGGTGGCCGTCATGACGCCGATGAGCACGAGATCGAACGTTTTCAGCATATCAACCTCCAAGCTTTCCGAGACTGGCAAGATTGGGAAACCCGAAGAGCGACATATCCGCGGCTTCGGCGGCGGCGTCCGTCCTCAGACCGGCGCGCAGCTTGGCGGAGCGGGCGCGCGGATTGATCTCCGCCTCCGCCTCGCTTGCCGAAACCATCGGCTTGCCGATCGCTGCAAAGGTTGCCGCCCGCTCATGCGCGACCGGCAGATGCCGCGAACCCGACGCCTTGCCGGCGCGGTCGGAGAAGAATTTCTTGACGATGCGGTCTTCGAGCGAATGAAAGGTGACGACGACAAGCCGACCGCCGGGTTTCAGCACCGATTCCGCCGCAAACAGCGCCTGCGCCAGTTCGCCGAGCTCGTCGTTGACGAAGATGCGCAATGCCTGGAAGACGCGCGTTGCCGGATGGATCTTGTCCTTCATCTTGCGCGGCGTGACGAGCTCGATGAGACCGGCGAGATCGCGTGTCGTTTCAAATGGCTTTTCGGCGCGGCGCTTCTCGATCGCATGGGCGATGCGCGGCGCCTGGCTTTCCTCGCCGAGAAAATGGAAGATGCGGATGAGATCCGCGACCTTGGCGCGGTTGACGACATCGGCGGCCGAAACGCCTTCGGCCGACATGCGCATGTCGAGCGGCCCGTTCTTCTGGAAGGAGAAGCCACGTTCGGCCTCGTCGATCTGCATGGAGGAGACGCCGATATCGAGCACGACGCCGTCGAGCCCGCCTTGCGGCGCATGATCGGCAAGATGCGAGAATTGCGAATGAACGAGCCTGAGACGACCGCCATGGGCGGCGACCATCGCTTGGCCAGCCGCAATCGCCGTCGGATCGCGGTCGAGCGCAATCACCTCGGCGCCAGCCGCAAGGATGGCCAAGCTGTAACCGCCAGCACCGAATGTACCGTCGAGGATGAGTTTGCCGGGCGCGGGCGCCAATGCCGCAAGCACTTCACCCAGAAGAACAGGAATGTGACGAACCGGTCCGCCACCGGCATCAGTTGAACCTCCGCCAGGATTCGCCACCATTCCGTTCCCTCGTTCTTTCAGGAACGCTTGCCCGCCAGCTTGCGCTCCCCTCGTGCCTGCGCCTGTGCGGCCACAAAAGCCTGCGGCTGCCAGAGCTGAAAATGATCCGCCCGACCGACGAAGGTCACTTCGTCCGAGATGCCGGTAAAGCCACGAATGAAATCCGTGACCATCAGCCGCCCCTCGGCGTCGAGCTTCATGAAGACCCCGCCTCCATGAATAAGAAGCGACATCTCGTTCGCATCCGGCGAAAACGGATCCTCCGCAGCAATCTGCCGTTCGAATCTTTCGAGAAGATCCGGACCGCCGATGCTGATCGCCGGAAACACAAAGTCCTGGAAGCAGTAGAGCTCCTGGACGTTGCGCTGCGCCAGCACGGAACGGAAAGCCGAAGGCACGGAAACCCTGCCCTTGGCGTCGATCCTGTTGGTCGCGTTCGAAAGGAAGCGGTTCATGACACGAAACATCCGTTCCCGCAGGGATCCGGACCAAAAGACGCCCGAAACTCCCGATATCAGGCACAGCTTCGCAAGCCGGATGAGCAAAAACCCCTCCGACGCTTCCGGAGAGGAAGGCGCCTTTGCTTTGCGATGAATGGGCAGGTGATTGCCCTGGTGCAGTGCGCATTTGGGATAGCATGGGACCATATGGGCGTCAATGGGATACGCCTATTTTGCAATAGACGCATGATCAAAAATTTATAAGCCGTTAAGTTTAACAAAGGGTTAGCGGCGTCATCTTACATATGACACGCATTGGTATTCCTGCAGGAAAAATCCATCCAATGGATGCATAAACATCTGCTTGAAAAACAGCCGGTTTCAGCGACTTACGCTGAAAATCCGGCTGCCGCGCCCGCAAGATGATAATCGCCAGTTGGCCTGTAAGCCGGGTTCTGTATGGCTCCGGCGTGAACCGGAACGTGGCAGCCATTCCTCTGGGACAGCGTTCGCACGCTGCCTCACGCAACCCACCCGGATGACTGGCCTGGAAACCAGCCGGAAAGCCTTTCGGCCTACCGCGTCATCCCTATTCGGTCTTGCTCCCGGTGGGGTTTACCGTGCCATTTCCGTTGCCGGAGATGCGGTGGGCTCTTACCCCACCCTTTCACCCTTACCTGTCATGACAGGCGGTTTGCTTTCTGTGGCACTTTCCCTGAGGTCGCCCTCGCCGGACGTTATCCGGCACCGTGTTTCCGTGGAGCCCGGACTTTCCTCACCCTACCGCCTTTCGGCATTGGTAAAGCGCGGCTGCCCAGCCAACTGGCAGGGCTCCCATAAACGAGAGAGATCGCAATTGCTATCGAAATAAATGATATCGCTCAGAGCAATTCCAGCAAAACTGCGCAGCGGTTTTGCGTCCGGAATTGCGCAAGAACAAAAACAGGGAGCACCTCCGTGATTCGGAGAAAAACGGAAATGCTCTAGCGAAATTGCGGTGTGAAATCCGTCGAGTAGCCCTGTTCGCCGATTCCGCCTGACAAAAGCAGCTCGGCCCCAAGCCGACCGATTTCGTCCGAGCTCTTGGCCGACGTGCCGGCGCAGCCCGTCAGCACCGCGATCTCCGGCGATGAGCTATAGCCGATCATCGGGTAGCCGCTTTCCGTATGCGACACGACGCAGGCGGCCGCCGAAATCGAAAGCGGCACCATATCGGGCACGAGACCTTCAACGATGCGCTTGAGATGCGCGCGCACCTTATCGCGCCCCTCGGTCTTGAACCAGGCGCGCATTTCCGTGTCGTCGCTGAGCGCCAGATCGTCAGGATCGCCGCCGATCTTCAGGTAGAATTTGCCGTCGGGATACCGGATCGGCGGAAGCAGGTAGATATCGATGCCGGGCGCCCGGAGAATGAGCGACGGCATCGCGGCCAGGCGCGCCGCGTCGGCCTCGCTTACCTCGAAAAGCGTCACGGTCCGGGCATAAACCGTCATGGCAACAGGCTGCGGCAACAGATTCTCCGCAATGGAAAATCCGCCCGCTGCCAGCAGCACCTTTTCAGCACGATGGATCAAGCCACCTGATGTCTCGACGACAGCCGACCCACCTTCGCTGCGGATCGAAACGACATGATCGCGGATGACCGCGGCGCCTGCCTTTTCCGCCAGCAGCGATTGGGCTTTCACAAGCTTGCGCGGACTGATGTGGCCGGCCCCCCTCGCCTCGAAGACGCCCGCGCCCCCATCGGGAAAGGCGAAGAAGGGAAAGGCGGCTTTCAGCCCCGCCTCATCGAGCAGGCTGGTCTCGACGCCGAGCGAAATGGCGGCCTGTCGGGTCTTCTCGAGATAATCGCCCCCGGTCGGCGCGACGACGACACAGCCGACCTCGCGATAGAAATCGATACCGCTGTCGCGGGCGATCTCGCCATAGCGGTCGATCGAGCGGTTGGCGAGCAGTGCCCAATTGCGGTCGGGATCGATGGTACGGGTGATGCGCCCCTCGTCATAATGGCTGGCGAAGACACCCTGGTGCGTCTTGCGGTCATCAGGCTCGTCCGGGCCAATCACCGCGACACCGTCCGCTTGGCGCGCCAGATGCCGCGCCGCTGCTGCCCCCATCAACCCGCGGCCGACGACGATATATTTGAAATCGACTGCCATGCTGTCTCCTCTAAACAGCGCCGCGCGCCTTTTCAGACGCGCAAAGGACGCTGTAACACTTTAGAATTGCTGCATTCGATTTAAGGAATCATGCAGCAGCGAAAACCGGCGTCAGTGCGCCGCCAAAATCCGCTTCGCCAAGCTGCCCTTCCGTCAGAAGCACGGCCCCTAAGCGGCCGAGTTCGTCGGAAGATTTGGCCGCAACGAAATTGCCGCCGGTCAGCACCGCGATGCGCGGCGACTGCGTAAATCCGGCATAGGGATAACCGGTCGGCGTGAAATTCGCTACGCAGGGCGCCGAGGTGACCGGGCAGCCGGCAAGCCCCGGCATCAACTGCAGGGCGACGCGCGAGAGATGATCGCACTCGGCGGCACTGCCGTCGGAACGGAACCACGCCCCGGCATCCTCCAGCCTGCCGAAGGAAAGCGCCTCGGTGTCGCCACCGAGTTTCAGATAGGTCTTGCCGTCGGGATAACGCACCGGCGGCAGGATATAGATGTGATCCTCTTCCCGGTCACCGAGCACGATCGTCGACGGCATATCGCCGAAGATCGCCATCTCGCGTTCGCCGATCTCATAGAAGGCGACCGTTCGCGCCATGACCCTGGTATCGACGGGACGCGGCAGCAAGGCATGGAAATTGCTGAAACCACCAGCGGCGACCAGCACGCGCTCGGCGCTGTAGCTTCTGCCGCCGGCCATCACCTCGACATGGGAACCCGCATCGCGCACCGATGTTGCGGTCGCCTCGATCAGCGAGACGCCGCCCTGTTCGGCAAGCTTTGCCTGCGCGCGCACCAGCGCCCGCGGGTTGATGTAGCCGGCGCGCGTGCGTTCGAAATATCCTGTGAAATCAGGATCGACGGCAAGATAGGGAAAGCGTCCGCCGAGTTCCGACGGTGCGATAGTCTCGATATCGCTGCCGAGGGTCCGGCTGACAGTCAGCGCCCTTTCGATATAGTCCTGCTCGTCCTTCTCAGGACTGGCAAAGAGGCAGCCGACCTCCGAATAGAAGGAAATGCCGCTCTTTGTCTCGATCTCGCCGTAGCGGTCAAGCGCGCGGGCGGCGAAGGTTCCCCAGGCAAGATCGCCATCGAAGGTGCGGGTGATGCGCGCTTCGTCGTAATGGCTGGCGAAGACGCCGTGATGGGCCTTGCGCTCCTCGGGCTCCCGCGGGCCGATCAGCGCGATGCCGTCGGCCATCGAGGAGAGATGCCGTGCGGCGGCAGCACCCATCATGCCGCGTCCGATGATGATGAACCTGAAATCGACTGCCATATCCCACCTCGCTAAATTCCAGCGATACCATGGCAATCATCTTGAATCATCCAGCTCTTGCCAGGGATAAGCGCTTCAGGCTCAGAGCATTGCCAGAACCTTGCCGCAATAGGACTTGGACACCGGGTTCATGCGCGTGGCGCCATGACCGGCATTATATTTGAGGATGGTGTTGCAGGTCTGGCCACCACCGAGATCATGGGCGGCAGCCAGATATTTCATGCCGTACTTGATGTTGGTTTCCGGATCGAACAGGCCCTTGGCGCTGCCGGAATAGCCCATCATGCGGGCAGTTGCAGGCTTAATCTGCATCAGGCCGATTTCACCGTGGCTGCCGCGCGCATTCGGATTGAAATTGCTTTCGATGCGGATGACCGCGGTCGCAAGCGCAACCGGTACATCATATTGGCTCGCATATTTGCTGATCAGTGCGGAATAGGAATTGCCGGAAACATTGGCGACGGGATAACCGCTCTGGCGCTCGACCGTCTTCAGCGGGCGCTCCGCCGTCTTGAGCGGACGCTTCGCCGGCTTGACCGAACGCTCCGCTTTCTTCAACGGGCGCTCTGTCTTCTTTGAAGGACGCTCGACCTTCTTCACCGGCGCATCAGCTCGCACACCCCAATCATTCGCAAAGGCAAAGCTATTTCCGGCCAGCACCATGCCAACGCATGTTGCAGCAACAACAATCAGTTTTCTCATGTAGTCTTGATCACTCCGACCCAAAGAATTACCGGACGGCGCGCCTCGCTGTCATAATGAATACCAGATCAAGGACCGATCAGGATTCACGGTAATTCTTATCGTTTCACATAACGCCAGTGGTTTAACTCGAAAACAACCCCGAGCCCCGGTTG
>NZ_JACCEY010000016.1:431925-453797 GCF_013591995.1 Rhizobium sp. WYCCWR 11146 | reverse complement strand
GGCAGGCCGAATTTCGCGCTGCAGTGCGAAATTCGGCGTTTCAGTAATTGTCGAGGAATCAGGAATAACGCGGCAAAGCCGACAGCAGCCGGTGCAATGTGTCGATCGTCGAGAAATCGGCGATGCCATCTATCCGTTCGGGCCGAAAATGCCGCTGGAAAGCTTCGACGTCACCGGCCATTTTTTCCGAGAATTCGCCTGTGATTTCAGTGCCGTAACCATAAAGCGACAGCATCGACTGCAGCGCTTCCACAGGTTGGCCGGTATCGCCGCGCTGGAAGAAGCGCCCGCCGGTGATCGTTGCCGGCTCGACCCAGTGCCCAATGCCCGCTTGGTAGAGCGCGGCCCAGGGGAATTTCTCGCCCGGATCGACCTTGCGGATCGGAGCAACATCGGAATGCCCGAGGACCCGTTCAGGCGTGATCGACCAACGTTTGACACAGTCGCGACACAATTCGATCACCGCGGCGATCTGCTCTTTCGGATAATCAGGAAGCCCGCCCGGATGGCCGGCATTGGCGATCTCGATGCCGATCGACAGCGAATTGATATCGGTCTCGCCGTGCCAGCTGCTTTTTCCCGCATGCCAGGCACGCCGCATTTCCGGCACGAGCTGCACGACCTCGCCATTCTCATGCACGAAATAATGGCTGGAAACCTGGCTTTCGGCGCGACAGAGCCAGTCGAGCGCACCATCTGCCGTCGGCATGCCGGTATAGTGCAGGAGGATCATATCCGGACGGCGCCCGTCCGCCCGTTCGCCGTGGTTCGGCGAAGGCTGCACGTGGGCGCTTCTGCAGTCGGCCTCGAAAGAGGTCATGCGGCGCGGCGTTCCTTCTCGATCGCCTCATAGGCCGCGTTCAGCGCCGCCATGCGCTCATTGGCGATCACATGGAATTCCTTCGGCACGCCGCGCGAGATCAGCCGGTCGGGATGATGTTCGCTGACGAGGCCGTGGTAGCGGCGGCGGATGGTCGGGAAATCATCCGAAGGCGAGACGCCGAGCACCTTGTAGGGATCACCGCCGGTCGAGACGTGACGGGCGGCGATCTGCTCGAAGCGGGTCTCGCTCATCTGGAAGATCTCGCCGATATGGCCCAGGAAATTCAGTTCCTTCTCGTGGATCAGCCCGTCGGCCTTGGCGATGTGGAAGAGCCCGTCGAGCACGTCTTCCAGCACCGGGCAATTGGCCGCACAGGTAACGCAGAGCGTGGAGAGCCGTTCGGCATAGGCTTCGTAGCCGGCGACGTCCTGACGCGCGAGATTGTAAAGCCTGGCGACATTTTTCGCCTGATCCTGCGGAAACTCGAAGATTTCGCGAAAGGCTTCGACCTCCTTCTCGCTGACGATGCCGTCGGCCTTGGCCATCTTGGCCGACAGCGCGATGATCGCCACCGAGAAAGCCACCTTACGCCGGGTCTCGGGATCGCCTTCAAAAACCGTGCGGATAGCCTCGACCACCGCAGACAGCGCATTGCCTGCGGTATTGCCAATGGCATTCAACAGTTTTTCCCAGAAGGACATCGAAAATCTCACACACGTGTCAACTTATAGAGAAACAGCTTGACCAAAGAATCGCAGCCTTTGCAAGGCGACTATTCGTCGTAGGGCCGAACACAGTTTTCACGATTTGGTAATTGTCGCACCGCAACAAACGATTCATCACGCCCGCTTTCATCTCGCGTGAGGGCATGGCCGGCAGTCGCGGGCATCGCCCGGGCACGTGGATTCCGGAGCGCGCGGCGGAAATTTCCACGGGCAGTTCCCGACACGTAGACCGGGTTGAAACGATTATATCAGCACTTCGCGTCGCCTTTGCGATCCAACACGGCAGAAACGCGCATTTTTCGTAAATTCTTTACTTTACAGGGCCCTTTCCCTGCCGCATCCATGCGCTAGCTAACGCTGCCGCACCGAAACACCGTAGGAGGGATCATGGCCAAACAGAAAGTCGCAATGTTGACCGCCGGAGGCCTGGCGCCCTGTCTTTCGTCCGCCGTCGGCGGCCTTATCGAACGCTATAGCGACGTCGCGCCCGAGCTCGAAATCGTCGCTTACAAGTCGGGCTACCAGGGTGTGCTCCTTGGCGACAGCATCGAGATCACCCGCGCGATGCGCGAAAAGGCGCCGCTGCTGCACCGCTATGGCGGCTCGCCGATCGGCAACAGCCGCGTCAAGCTCACCAATGCCGCCGACTGCGTCAAGCGCGGCCTGGTCAAGGAAGGCGAGAACCCGCTCCGGGTCGCCGCCGAACGCCTCGCCAATGACGGCATCACCATTCTCCACACGATCGGTGGCGACGACACCAATACCACGGCCGCCGACCTAGCCGCCTACCTCGCCGCCAACGGCTATGATCTCACCGTCGTCGGCTTGCCGAAGACTGTCGACAATGACGTCGTGCCGATCCGCCAGTCGCTCGGCGCCTGGACGGCCGCCGAAGTCGGCGCGCATTTCTTCGACAATGTCGGCAACGAGCAGACGGCCGCCCCCCGCACCCTCGTCATCCATGAAGTCATGGGCCGCCATTGCGGCTGGCTGACGGCCGCCACCGCCCGCGCCTATCTGCAGCGCACCAGCCGCAACCAGTATGTCGACGGCCTGATGATGGACGCGCACCTGAAGAGTATCGACGCCGTCTACCTGCCTGAGATGGCCTTCGACCTCGACGCCGAGGCCGCCCGCCTGAAGGAAAGCATGGACCGCAACGGCCACGCCACGGTCTTCGTCTCGGAAGGCGCCTGCCTCGATGCCATCGTCGCCGAGCGCGAAGCCGCCGGCGAGACCGTCAAGCGCGATGCTTTCGGCCATGTGAAGATCGACACGATCAATGTCGGCGCCTGGTTCCAGAAGCAGTTCGCCAATCTGCTCGACGCTGAGCGTTCCCTCGTGCAGAAATCAGGTTATTTCGCGCGCTCGGCGCCCGCCAACGGCGATGACCTCAGGCTGATCCAGAGCATGGTCGATCTCGCCGTCGAAAGCGCGCTCAATAAAGTCTCCGGCGTCACCGGCCATGATGAAGGCCAGAACGGTAAATTGCGCACTATAGAATTCCCGCGCATCAAAGGCGGCAAGGCTTTTGACCTTTCGACGGCATGGTTTGCCGAAGTCATGGACAATATAGGCCAGAAATACAAAGAAGCGTGATTGACGGATGGTTAATATGATGTCTTTGCTTGTTCCTGAGGAATAGGAGGAGACACCATGTCACTTGAAGCTTGGCTCGCTTTTGCGGCCGCATCCGCCATCATGCTGGCCATACCGGGGCCGACGATACTGCTCGTCGTTTCCTATGCGCTCGGTCATGGGCGCCGGACGGCGTTCGCGACGGTGGGCGGCGTGGCGCTTGGTGACTTCACGGCGATGACGGCTTCTCTCTTCGGTCTCGGCGCCGTCCTGGCCGCCTCCGCGACCCTCTTCACCGTCTTGAAGTGGATCGGCGGCGCCTATCTGATCTGGTTGGGAATCAAGCTCTGGCGGGCTCCCATCATCGGCGAACCGGTTGCCGACAACGACAACCTGCCGGAGGAGAAGTCGCTCAAGATCTTCCTCCACGCCTATGTCGTCACCGCCCTCAATCCGAAGAGCATCATCTTCTTCGTCGCCTTCGTGCCGCAGTTCCTCAATCCGGCCCTGCCCTTCGTCGGGCAGATGGCGATCATGGAAGCGACCTTCCTCGTTCTGGCGATCCTCAACGCCTCTACCTACGCCCTTCTCGCCCATAGCGCGCGCGGACTGATTCGCAAGGCGAGCATCCAGCGCGCAGTAAACCGAACCGGAGGCACTCTGCTGATCGCTGCAGGGGCTGTAACGGCCGGGTATCGCCGTATTGCAGCCTAGTAATATTCCGTGGTTGCCGGAATGCCACGAATAGGTTAATGGGGTCACCAGGGCTTAGGCTTTTGGTAACTTTTATACGCTGCCGGGGCGGCGCGATTTCACGAAAGTGGCGGAATGGTAGCGATCGGATTATCCGGCCTGAAACGCAGTCTTGTCGTCTCGACGATACTCTGCGGCGTGATGACGGGATGTACGAGCGTCGAATACACGTCCCAGGCCGAACTGACAGCCGCCCAGACCGTCGTGCCGATGCCGAAACCCGGCGAAGATGCAACACTCGCCGCGATCCCGACAGCCGAAGGCACAGCCGGTCAGGCGGTGGCAGGCGCCACCATTCCCCAGGCACCCCCCTCTTTGACCGCAACGGCGATGCCGGCCGTGACGACAGCTTCTCAGCCTGGCGATCTTGCCATGCAGGCAGGCATGCAGCCGGCAGCCTATGCGCAGATCCCGCTGACGCCCGAAATGACGGCGATCCAGTCCGTCGTGCCGACGCCGCGCCCGGGAACGGCGGCACAGCCGACGACGCAGCTTGCCTTTGCCGCGACACCGCAAAACAGCGCGCTTGCAGCACTTGCCGCAGTCGACACCACGCCGCGCGCCAGCATGGACTACGGTTTCGACGAATCCGGGCCGATCGATCCGCCGACCGCACCCCCGATGTTCAGCGACGACGACAAAGACGATGCGCCGACCGTCGAGAAGAGCTTTGTCACCAAGCTCATTCAGAAATATTCGAAAATCTACGAAATTCCCGAGACCCTGCTCCATCGCGTCGTCCATCGCGAGAGCCGCTATAATGCGAAGGCCTACAACAAGCGCGGCTATTTCGGCCTGATGCAGATCAAGTACAACACCGCCAAGTCCATGGGCTACGGCGGCGCCCCGGGCGGCCTCTTCGATGCCGAGACCAACATCAAATATGCCGCGAAATATCTGCGCGGAGCCTGGCTCGTCTCCGACAGTAAGGAAGACGACGCCGTTCGCCTTTACGCGCGCGGTTATTATTACGACGCCAAGCGCAAGGGCATGACCGACATCGCCCAAGGTAACTACTGACACCAGACATTGTCGAAACGGCCATCGCAGCCCCAGCCTATGGCTGCGCCTGTTGCTGCGATCCGGCCTGCTGCTGCGCCCCCGATTGCGGCAGGGCCGCCAGGATCGCCTTCAGCAGCGTCTGCGGCTGGTAGTCGAGCCGGCTCGGTGTCAGGCCAAGCCTGACGACCACCAGATTGGCGGAAGGCACGATCGCCACGCTCTGCCCATCGTGCCCCGTCAGCCAGAATGTATCCTCAGGCAGCCCGGCCCCAGCGCTCGAGCCGCGGCCGGGCGCCAGCCAGGCCTGGCCCTGCGAATACCGCCCGTTCGAAGCCGCCGTCGGGGTGCGCATGGCGCCGACGAAACCCTCCGGCAACAGTCGCTGGCCGTTCCACACGCCATCCTGCAGCAGGAACTGCCCGAAGCGCGCCCAGTCATGCGCCGTCGCATAGAGATAGGAGCTTCCGGCGAAGGTGCCGCGCGCATCGAGTTCGAACACGGCACTCGTCATCCCGAGCGGCGCAAACAACGCATCGTGCGGATAGGAAAAGGCCGCCTGAGCATTGCCGACCCTGTCCATCCAGATGCGCGAGAGCAGCACGGCCGTGCCGCTCGAATAGCGGAAGCGCTGGCCGGGTGCCGCCTCCATCGGCGCATTGGCCGGCAGCGATACCATGTCGGGATCGAGATAGAGCATGCGCGTCACATCGGCGACGTCGCCATAGTTCTCGTTGAAGGCAAGACCGCTCTCCATGCCGAGCAGATCGGAAACCTTGATCTTGGCACGCGCATCGTTCTTCCACTGCGCCAGCAGGTTATCGTCGTCGAAGGAGATCTTGCCGCCGAGCATCTGCCGGCCGAGGATCGTCGCATTTACCGTCTTCGTCATCGACCAGCCGATCAGCGGCGTCTTCGCCGAGAAGCCGGGTCCATAGGCCTCAGTGACGATGCGGCCATTGCGCACCACCACGATCGCCCGCATGGCCGGGCCGGCAACACCGGGATCTGCCAGCAGCGCCGCGATCTTCCCGTCCGCTGGATTGCCGGTTCCCTCGCCCTCCGGCCACAAGGCGTCGTTCGCCTGCATCTTGACCGGCGGATCGAAAGGCGCCGCATTCGCCGCCGCCTCGAAATTGCCGTCCGGCACGCTCGTGCAGCCGAAAGCACCGCGATAGAGCGCATAACTCGGCGCAAACAGCCCCATGAAGCGCGCCGTCACACGGTCGTTGTCTCGGTCGACGCTGACGCGCACCAGCCGCAGCAGCGGATTTCCAGGCGCCTGGACGTCGTCATGGAGCACATCCTCGGCCTCGCGGCCGGCAATGAAGACGTTGGAACAGACGATCTTTGCGGCATAGCCGTCGCCGACCCGCAGCAATTCCGGCGGCTGGGCGAAGAGCCAGCCGGCGGCGCCGATGACGACGAGGACGACAAGGAGAGCAAGCGCCTTCAGAATACGCAGGACAAATCGCATGACATTCCTCCATGACGGGAGAAAAGCAGGAATCGCACCCGCCGGAAAGGGGCCGACGCGAAGAAGGCGCACCATACCAATCACTTCCTGAAGATGTGATTGAGATCACGCTTCATTGAAGCCGCAGCCTCGCGAGAGGGCGCCCACAGCCCACGTCATCAAACTGTAGCAGTGGCGCGCTACACGCCCTGAACGCTAAAAAGGTGACAGACTCATGTCAGAATTTGCACCGGATGCCGGCTTCCGCAAGAACCGGAAACTCAAGGATGCCCTTCTCCGCCATAAGGCTTTTTCGAAGGATGGCTTTTCCGAGCGTCTCTTCGGCCTTCTCTTCTCCGGCCTCGTCTATCCGCAGATCTGGGAGGATCCGGATCTCGACATGCAAGCGATGGAGCTGAAGCCAAACCATCGCATCGTCACCATCGGCTCCGGCGGCTGCAACATGCTCGCCTATCTCTCCAAAGCGCCGGCTTCGATCGACGTGGTCGATCTCAACCCGCACCACATCGCGCTGAACCGCCTGAAGCTTGCCGCCTTCAAGCATCTTCCCGGCCATGCCGATCTCGTCCGCTTCCTGGCAATGCCGAACGAGAAGTCGAACAGCCGCGCCTACGACCAGCATCTCGCCGCCCGTCTCGATGAGGCGACCCGCAGCTACTGGAACGGCCGTAAATTCGGCCGTCGCCGCGTCACAGTCTTCGACCGCAACATTTACGAAACAGGCCTGCTCGGCCGCTTCATCGGCGCCGCCCACCTTCTTGCCCGCCTGCATGGCGTCAAGCTGCGCGAGATGACCAAGACCCGCTCGATCCGTGAGCAGCGCCAGTTCTTCGACGAACAGATCGCGCCGCTCTTCGAAAAGCCGGTCGTGCGCTGGATCACCGGCCGCAAGAGCTCGCTCTTCGGCCTCGGCATTCCGCCGCAGCAATATGACGAACTCGCAAGCCTTGCCGCCGATCATTCGATCGCGCCGGTGCTGAAGCACCGCCTGGAAAAGCTCGCCTGTCATTTCCCGATGAGCGACAACTATTTCGCCTGGCAGGCCTTCGGCCGCCGCTATGGCACCGAATCGGAAGGCCCTTTGCCGACCTATCTGAAGTCGGAGCACTATCAGGTGATCCGCGCCAATGTCGACCGCGTCAATGTCCACCACGCAAGCTTCACCGAGCTTCTGGCCCGCGAGCCGGCCGCCTCACGCGACCGCTACATCCTGCTCGACGCACAGGACTGGATGACGGACGAGCAGCTGAACGACGTCTGGACGGAAATCACCCGCACGGCGCGCGAAGGCGCCCGCGTGATCTTCCGCACCGCCGCCGAAAAAAGCATCATCGAAGGCCGTCTGGCTCCGGCGATCCGCGACCAATGGGATTACTTCGAAGAGAAGTCGCGTGAACTGACTGCGCTTGATCGTTCGGCAATCTACGGCGGCTTCCACATTTACGGGAAGAAAGCGTGAGCAAGGTCGGCACTGAGACGGCAGGACAGAGCGATGAACATGCCAGCCTCATGGATGGCATGTACCGCTACCAGCGCCATATCTACGACCTGACCCGCAAATATTATCTTCTCGGCCGTGACAGCACGATCCGCAACCTCGACGTGCCCGAAGGCGGCACGCTGCTTGAAGTCGGCTGCGGCACCGGGCGCAACATGGCTTTCGCCCATAGGCATTTCCCGACCGCCAAGCTGTTCGGCCTCGACATTTCCCAGGAAATGCTGATTTCGGCGCGCAAGACCTTCGCCACCAAGGCGACGATCCCGGAATTCCGCGTCGCCGACGCCACGGCCTTCACACCGCGCGAATTCGGCGTCAGCGGTTTCGACCGCATCCTGATTTCCTACGCCCTGTCGATGATCCCGGACTGGGAGCGCGCCGTCGACGCATCGATCGCTGCCCTCAATCCCGGCGGCCAGCTGCACATCGTCGATTTCGGCCAACAGGAAGGCTTGCCGGGCTGGTTCCGGCGCATGCTGCAGTCCTGGCTTGCGAAATTCCACGTCACCCCGCGCCCCGATCTGCGCCCGGTCCTGGAAGCGCAAGCCCATGAAAACAACGCGACATTGTTGTTCGATACCGTCGGCGGCGGTTATGCCTGGCGGGCAGCTATTATCAGCAAGCGCTCATAATTCGCTTGAAACTAACCGATTTTTTACGTTGATATGATGAAAAGAGGGTTATCCTCTGCTGACTCGTCTTTTTCGAAGGTCAGGTTGTGGGGCAAAGAGATCATTCGAGCTACGACGGGACGCCCATGCGCCGGCTTTTGTTTTGCGTTTTGCCCTTGGCCGTCCTTTTGGCCGGCTGCAGTTCCTCCGGTTATGACTACCTCGAAACGGCGTCGATCAAGCCGAAGACGCGCTTCAAGGACACCGATCCCCAGGATTTCGGAGCCAAGCATCCGCAGCTCAACCAGGTGCACGGCATCGATATTTCCAAATGGCAGGGCGATATCGACTGGGGCACGGTGAAGAATTCCGGCGTCGCCTTCGCCTTCATCAAGGCCACCGAAGGCAAGGACAGGGTCGATCCGCGTTTCGACGAATACTGGCGAGAGGCCCGCGCCGCCGGCATCCCGCACGCTCCCTATCACTTCTACTATTTCTGCTCCTCGGCCGATCAGCAGGCAGACTGGTTCATCCGCAACGTGCCGAAGGAGGCCATGCGCCTGCCGCCGGTGCTCGACGTCGAGTGGAACGCTGAATCAAAGACCTGCCGCTACCGTCCCGACGCTGAAACGGTGCGCGCCGAAATGCAGCGTTTCATGGACCGGCTGGAAGCCTATTACGGCAAGCGCCCGATCATCTATACCTCGGTCGATTTCCACCGCGAAAATCTCGCCGGCTACTTCCAGGATTATCATTTCTGGGTCCGTTCGGTGGCAAAACACCCCGAGGTGACCTATTCCGACCGCCGCTGGGCCTTCTGGCAATATACCTCGACCGGCGTGATTCCCGGCATCAGTGGGCCGACCGATATCAATGTCTTTGCCGGCAGCGCAAAGAACTGGAACAATTGGGTCGCGGCCGTTTCCAAGGATAGAAATTCTTAGTAACGTCTTGCGATGTTTCTTGCTTCCGTCACATTCGTCTGTGAAAGCGACGGCAATCTGTTTGATATAAGGACCGCATCCATGCACCGCTCGCTCGCAAGCCGCTCTGCACTCGCTCTTCTGTTTGCCCTCGCCCTCGCAGGCGGCGCGGCCGCCCAGCAGGCGCAGGGCGCAGCCCCGGCAGCGCCCTGCGGCGGCGATCTGTCCGCTTTCCTCGAAGGCGTGAAGAAAGATGCTGTGGCAGCCGGCGCCAGTGCGGCAGCCGCCGACGAGGCTTTCGCCGGCGCCGATAGCGACCCCAAGGTCCTGAGCCGGGATCGCGCCCAAGGCGTCTTCAAGCAGACCTTCCTCGAATTCTCCCAGCGCACCGTCAGCCAGGCCCGCCTCGACATCGGCCGCCAGAAGATGAAGCAATATGCCGACGTCTTTGCCCGCGCCGAGCAGGAATTCGGCGTGCCCCCCGGCGTCATCACCGCCTTCTGGGCGATGGAAACCGATTTCGGCGCCGTCCAGGGCGATTTCAACACCCGCAACGCCCTGGTGACGCTGTCGCATGATTGCCGCCGCCCGGAACTCTTCCGTCCGCAGCTGATCGCCCTTATCGAGATGGTCCAGCATGGCGACCTCGACCCCGCCACCAATACCGGTGCCTGGGCCGGCGAGATCGGCCAGGTGCAGATGCTGCCGCGCGACATCATTGCCTATGGCATGGATGGCGACGGTGACGGCCATGTCCGCCTGAAACAGAGCAGCCCGGACGCTATCCTGACGGCGGCGAAATTCATCCAGCACCTCGGCTTCGAGCGCGGCCAGCCCTGGCTGCAGGAAGTGACCGTGCCCGACAACCTGCCCTTCGAGAAATCCGGTCTTGGCGGCACGATGAAGGCCGCCGAATGGTTCGCACTCGGCGTCAAGCCGCGCGACGGCAACACAGCTTTCGGCGATCTCGAAGGCGACCTCGTGCTGCCGCAGGGCCGCATGGGACCGGCCTTCATCGCCTATCCCAATTTCAAGATCTATCTCGAATGGAACAAGTCGTTCATCTACACGACCTCGGCCGCCTATTTCGGGACGCGCCTTTCGGGTGCCGAACCCTATCTCAAGGGCGTGCCGGAACAGGGACTTGCCAGCGACCAGATGAAGGCCTTGCAGACCAAGCTGCAGTCGCTCGGCCATGATGTCGGCGAGATCGATGGCATCCTCGGCTCCGGCACGCGTGTCGCGATCCAGAAGGAACAGCAGCGCCTCGGCATGCCGGCCGACGGCTGGGCGACGCCTGCCCTTCTCAACGCCCTCTGATCCTAAAGCATGCCGCGCAAAAGTGTGCAGCGGTTTTGCGACAACGGCATGCGTAAAAACAAAGAGCTAAAGCGCGACGAGCGAATCCGAAAGATCGCGACGCGCTTTAGCTGACATCTTGCCGCCCGCTTCGCAAGAAACGGGTGGCGCGATCCGCCGCCTGCGATACAGCATGAAACCGAAAACCGTTTTTCGGCAAAACGGCTTGCGGTGGAGGAACCGGCGTGGACAGCAGAATGAATGCCTGGACCTGGGGTCTGCTGGTCCTGCTCGGCCTGATCTGGGGCGCCTCCTTTTTCTTTGCCCGCATCGCCGTCCAGCACGTGCCGCCGCTGACCCTCGTCTTCTTCAGGCTGCTGCTCGCAGCGCTGGCGCTGCATATCTATATCGCCGGCCGTTTCGACTTCTATGCGATCCTCAAGGCCCGCTGGCGCGAATTCCTGATCCTCGGGCTCATCAACAATGCCCTGCCGCATGCGCTGATCTTTTTCGGCCAGACCCGCATCGGCGCCGGTCTTGCGGCGATCCTGAATGCGACGACACCGATCTGGACCGTGTTGATCGCCAACTACTTCACCTCAGACGAGAAGCTGTCGCCGGCAAAGATCGCCGGCTGCCTGGTCGGGCTGGCCGGGACGATCGTGCTGATCGGCCCCGGCATATCGGCCGGTGGCCAAGCCCCGCTCTGGGCGCTGCTTCTTCCCGTGCTTGCCGCGATCTCCTATGGTTTCGCCGCCACTTACGGAAAACGCTTCAAGAATGTTCCCGCCCCTGTCACCGCAGCCGGACAGTTGACCGCCTCTTCGCTGATTGCGCTGCCGCTGTCGCTGCTGGCCGATCGTCCTTGGGCGCTTGCCGCACCGTCGCTCGATGCCCTCCTCGCCATCCTGGCACTGGCGCTGCTGTCGACCGCCTTCGGCTACATCCTCTATTTCCGGATCATGGCGGCGGCTGGCGCCACCAATGCCTCGCTCGTCACCCTGCTGGTGCCGCCGAGCGCCATCCTTCTCGGCGTGCTCTTCCTCGGAGAAAGGCTCGCGCTGAGCGAGTTTGCCGGCATGGCGCTGATCGGTTTCGGCTTGGTCATTCTCGACGGCCGCGCCTATCGCATGCTCGCGAAGGCCGCCTGAAACCGGTTGCGAATTCCATATGTTTTCAACCAGTTGCGAGCCTGCCATGTTTTAGGCGCATAGGTAAATGTGCGATCGCCCGATTTAACGGCATGTTAAAATCTGTGAACAAAAATTTGTTGCAAATTAACAAATAATTTCAAACGCTTGCCGAAACACTATTCGACTTATCCACTGAACTCTTCTGCAGCGCAGCATAAGATCTGCTTCCCAACCGACATATTTCAGACATATTATCGGCCGGTTAACGCGAGGAGACAGACATGGGACTCACGCAATCCTTGAATGTTCTGTTGGTCAGTGCAGCGTTTGCTTTCGTCTTGTCCATGCTCTTCATCTGAGCTGGCCGACGAAAGTGTAATGACTGATAGTGCCTAAACTCCTGAATAGCTGATCAATCCGCCAACGAAAAAGCGCATGTCCCGCCCGACATGCGCTTTTCACTTTTACAGCGCCGCGCGTCTTTCAGACGCGCAAAGATCAGGCGGCTGCGCCAGCACTTTTTGTTTGCCGGCGGGAGAGGCCGAGATTGTCGAGCACGGCGGAAACCAGCGGCGCACGGTTCATCGTATAGAGATGGAAGTCGTGGATGCCGCGCCGGACGAGATCTTCGATCTGTTCGGCAGCGACTTCGGCGGCGACCTTCGCCCGCTCCTCGGGCTTGTCGTCGAAGCCTGCGAAGCGCTCGTCGAGAAAGGCGGGGATGATCGTGCCGCAGGCCCCGGCGAAGCGCTTCAACTGCGTCAGGTTCTGGATCGGCATGATGCCGGGCACAACGGGGATCGAGATGCCGGCGCCGCGCACCCGTTCCAGGTAACGCTCGAAATTATCGTTGTCGAAGAAGAATTGCGTCAGTGCCCGGTCGGCGCCATTGTCGGCCTTGCGCTTCAGCATGTCGATATCGGCCGCCGTGTCGCGGCTTTCCGGGTGTTTTTCCGGATAGGCGGAAACCGAAATCTCGAAATCGCCGATTTCCTTCAGGCCGGCCACCAGCTCCGCCGCATTGGCATAACCGCCGGGATGCGGCTGGTAGGGCGCACCGGCGCCGCCGGGCGCATCGCCGCGCAGCGCCACGAAATGCGTCACGCCGGCCTTGCGGAACGTGTCGACTACCTGATGCGTCTCCTCCTTGGTCGCGCCGACGCAGGTGAGATGCGAGGCTGTGGCAAGCGGCGTCTGCGACAGGAACCGAGTAACGGCGGTCAGCGTCGGCGCTCTGGTGGTGCCGCCGGCGCCATAAGTCACCGAGACGAAATCCGGGTCCCAGTCCTGCAGTTCGCTGACGGTATGCCAGAGCTGCCCTTCCATCTCCTCCGATTTCGGCGGGAAGAATTCGAAGGAGACCCTGATGTTGCGGCCGCGCGCTTCGTTTTTCAAAGCCATGTCATACCCTCCCGGCAAATGTAGGTTCGGCGCCTTCGCTCGTCTGCGAAGCCATGAGACGCCTCGGATCTCGCGCGAGCCAGACGGTGACCGTCAACCCCTGCCCGCTTTGCTGACCCGGATGAAGATCGACGACCTGCTCGACGTCGAGCCCGGCCTTGCGCAACCAGTCGGACATCGCCTGGTGCGAAAAACCGAGACGGACATGCGCATGCTCGTCGCGGAGATATTCGAGCGTGTGCGGCGCAAGGTCGATGACCACGAGCCGGCCGCCCGGCCGGAGCATGCGCGCCGCTTCCGCGATCGCAATCTCCGGCTGATCGAAGAAATGCAGCACCTGATGGATCGTCACCAGATCGAAATCCTGTCCCTCGAAAGGCAGGTTCAGGATATCGGCGTGGCGCACGGTGGCCTTGGTGATGCGGGACTTGTCGAGATTGGCGCGTGCCACGCTCAGCATGTCGCGGCTGGCATCAACGCCGGTCGCCCGGCGGTAGAGCCCGGACAGGAGTTCGAGGATGCGGCCGGTGCCGGTGCCGAGATCGAGCAGCGAGTCGATCGGCTGGCTGCCGAGCAGCCGGATGACGGCAGCGTCGACCTCCTCATCGGCCGCATGCAGGCGGCGAAGCTCGTCCCATTCGGCCGCGTTGCGGCTGAAATAGGCCTGTGCCCGCTCGGCGCGCTGGTGCTTGACCTGCGAGAGCCGCTCGCCGTCGCGAAGGATGGTCGGATCGTTCTCGGAAACATGCTTCAGCAACGCCCGCACCAGCATGGCGGCCTTACCGTCCTGCTTGAGGCGGAAATAGGCCCAGGCGCCTTCCTGGTAGCGTTCGATCAGTTCGGCCTCGCCGAGCAGCTTCAGGTGGCGCGAGATGCGGGGCTGGGATTGGCCGAGAATTTCGGTAAGATCGGTCACCGTCAGATCGCCGCCGTCAAGAAGTGCCAGAAGACGCAGGCGCGTGGGCTCGCCGGCCGCCTTCAAGACGTCCACCAGCGCCTCCAGTCCAAGCTTCAAGGGTTCGCTCATTTTCGATCCGATCAAGATATAAAGATATCTTTATGTGATTTGAAAAGCGGTGGCAAGCGAGAATTCGCTCTCTCCACGAAATTGGCTGCTCAAATTGCGACAGAGGCAGACATGAAAAAGCCCCGGCCGAACCGGGGCTTCCGAAAGCAAAAATGAGTGAAATCAGCGTGTCAGACGCTTGTGAGCCTGGCTGCCCGGGTTAAGGGCGTCGGGGCCGAGACGGCGAACCTTGTCCTGTTCATAATCCTCGAAGTTGCCTTCAAACCATTCGACATGGCCGTCGCCTTCGAAAGCGAGGATATGCGTCGCCAAACGGTCGAGGAACATGCGATCATGGCTGATGATGATGGCGCAGCCGGCAAAGTTCTCCAGCGCGTTTTCCAAGGCACCCAGCGTTTCCGTATCGAGGTCGTTGGTCGGTTCGTCGAGCAGCAGAACGTTGCCGCCGGCCTTCAGCATCTTGGCAAGGTGAACACGGTTGCGCTGACCACCAGAGAGATTGCCGACCTTCTGCTGCTGATCGCCGCCCTTGAAGTTGAAGGCGCCGCAATAGGCACGGGAGTTCATGTCGAACTTGCCAAGCTTGATGATTTCGGCGCCGCCGGAGATTTCCTCCCAGACCGTCTTGTCGGCCGCAAGGGTGTCACGGCTCTGGTCGACATAACCGAGATGCACGGTCTCGCCGATGCGGATCGAACCGCCATCCGGCGTTTCCTGGCCGGTGATCATCCTGAATAGCGTCGTCTTACCGGCGCCGTTCGGGCCGATGATGCCGACGATGCCGCCTGGCGGCAGCTTGATCGACAGGTCGTTGATCAGCGTACGGCCCTCGAAGCCCTTGGTGATGCCGTCCATCTCGATGACCACCTGGCCGAGGCGCTCGCTGACCGGGATGATGATCTGCGCGTCGCCGGGACGCTGCTTCTCGGCGGCATCCACCAACTGCTCATAGGACTTGATACGCGCCTTGGATTTGGCCTGACGAGCCTTCGGGCTGGAAGCGATCCATTCCTGTTCGCGGCTGATCGCCTTCTGGCGCGATGCGTCTTCGCGGCTTTCCTGCAGCATGCGCTTGGCTTTCGCCTGCAGGTAGGCCGAGTAGTTGCCTTCGTAGGGGATGCCACGGCCGCGGTCGAGTTCGAGAATCCATCCGGTGACGTTGTCAAGGAAGTAGCGATCGTGGGTAATCATCATCACGGCGCCCGGATAGTCGCGCAGATGTTTTTCGAGCCAGGCGATGGTTTCGGCGTCTAGGTGGTTGGTCGGTTCGTCGAGCAGCAGCAGATCCGGCTGCGAAAGCAGCAGGCGGCAGAGCGCAACACGGCGACGCTCACCACCGGAAAGGCTGGTGACTTCGGCGTCGCGCGGCGGGCAGCGCAGCGCTTCCATCGCCATCTCGACCTGGCTTTCCAGATCCCAGAGGTTCTGGCTATCGATGACGTCCTGAAGCTTGGCGCCCTCTTCCGCCGTCTCGTCGGAATAGTTCATCATCAATTCATTATAGCGATCGAGGACAGCCGTCTTCGAGGCGACGCCTTCCATGACATTCTCGAACACCGTCTTGTTGGGATCGAGATGCGGCTCCTGCTCCAGATAGCCGACCGTCGCACCTTCGGCGAGCCAGGCTTCGCCGGTATACTCCTTGTCCTGACCTGCGATGATGCGCAGCACGGTGGATTTACCCGCGCCGTTCGGACCAAGGATACCGATCTTGGCATCCGGGTAGAACGAAAGGTGGATATTCTCCAGGATCTTCTTGTTGCCATAGGCCTTGTTGAGGCCGGACATATGATAGATGAACTGACGTGCCATGCTGCGCTGCTCCGGGCGGGAAACTTCGATTGTGCCGCTATGTAGGCGAAACAGCGCCTGCGGGCAACGCCAAACCCGGTTTACTCAGGATTTCCGGTCAAAAGCCCGCAGCATCGACGACGCCCTCGTCACAGCCGAACGATGTTTTTCCAGCACCCTGGATCAGATCGGCAAGCCCGGCACTTTTCGCCGATGCCGCCCCGGCGGCTTCCGAAAGCCCGATCGTCAGCTCGCTGATCATCCTGACATTGCCGGCCCGCCGGCAGCTCATCTTGACGCGGTCGCCGGCACCCGGGCCGAAGCTCTTGTCGAAAGCCGCCTTGATCGCGTCGGCCTTGACCGGCTTGCCGATATTGGCAGCGAAAAGATCGCGCACCGCCGACGCGTTGAGTGCGCCCACGAGATGCACACCGACACCGAAATAGTCGTCGGCGCTCATCTTCGTGCAGGTGCCATGCTTCACCCATTCATGCCGTTCCAGGCCGGATTGCGTGCCGGGCATCGCCTTTGCGAGCGCCGTCTTCGTCTCCGCCGCAAGCGTGACCTCCGGCAGCTTGTTCCAGTCGCCATCCTTGTCGGCGGCCTTCTGCTCGGCGCTTACGCCGCAATAATCCTGCCGCATTGGCCAAAGTCCGTGCAAGGAAAAGTTCGTCGCATCGGGACGCTCGCCGGTCTGGCTCGCACACTCGGCCTTCTTCTGGTTCGTCTGGCAAAAGGCCGGCTGCCAGCTCGCCGCCAGAATGAAGCGGGTGCGCCCGCCAGCCTCCTGCGCCACGGCGGCGCCGGCAATAACCATCGACACAGCGAACGACAAGGTACGCAATTGCATGCTGCTCATTTCAACCCCCAAAAAAAGAACAATACAGGAACAAATAAGCATCAAAATCAAAAGGCCGCAACCCTGAATCGCAACAAGGCCACAAATTGTTATCAGATAATCAAATACCCATGTTGCAATTACCCGGCGATCTGGTCTGTTGCCGCCGGGAGGATCACATGTTTTCTGAAACGCATAGGCTCGCCGTGCCAGGGGCGTCGCTGGCCTATCACCATGCCGAGGCCATCACCCCGGCACGCGGCATCCTGTTGATATCGCATGGCTTGGCCGAACATTCGAAACGATACCGCTCCTTTGCCGAGGCGATGGCGGCGCGCGGATATCATGTCTATGCCCATGATCATCGCGGCCACGGCGAGACGACGGCGCCCGACGCGCCGATCGGCCGCTTTGCCCGGCGCGGTGGGGTCGAAAGGGTGATCGGCGACGTCATCGCCATGCGCAGCCATGCGGCCTCCCGCCATCCCCGCCTGCCGGTGATCCTTTTCGGCCATTCGATGGGCGGCCTCATCGCCCTCAACGCTGCCGTCACGGCTCCGGCCGACTTCGACGCCGTCGCCGTCTGGAATTCGAATTTCGCCGTCGGCCTTGCCGGCCGCGCCGCCCAGGCGATCCTGCTTGCCGAGCGCATGCTGAAGGGCTCCGACGTGCCGAGCGGCATGTTGCCGAAGCTCACCTTCGGCGCCTGGGGCAAATCCATTCCCGGCCGCCGCACCGAGTTCGACTGGCTGTCGCGTCTTCCTGATGAAGTCGACAAATATGTTTCCGATCCGCTCTGCGGCTTCGACGCCTCGGTCTCTCTCTGGCTCGATCTCTTCGAGCTGACCTTCCGCGCGCCGCAGAAAATCCACCTCGACCGGCTGCCGCGGGACATGCCGATCCATCTGGTCGGCGGCGGAGAGGACCCGGCGACGGAGCGTGGAAAAGCCGTGCTCTGGCTGTCAAACCATTTGAAAGGCCAAAGCTTCTCCCGTATCAGCACTGAGATATATCAGGACATGCGGCACGAAACATTAAATGAGATCGGCGCGGAGGCGGCGATCGCAGCCTTCGCCGAGTGGTGCGACAGGGCCGTCGCAAGATCCTGAGCGACCAATATCCTGAGTGACCAATATCCTGAGTACAGGGATTTCATCATGAACAGCACCTCCGCCCGCCCCGTTTCGTCCGCCTCCGACGTGACGATGGGGCTTGTGCTGATGTTTATCTCGGTGATGTTCTCGCCGCTCATCGATATTTTCGCCAAGCTTGCCATCGTCACAGTCCCGTCCGCGGAGATCACCGCCGGCCGCTTCGCCGTACAGGCGCTCTGCATGTTGCCGATTGTGATATGGCGGCGCAGCTTCGCCGATTTTTCCTGGCGCCAAAATCTGTTCCACGCCATCCGCGGCGCGATCATCACTGTCTCGATGATCTCCTTCGTCACCACGCTGAAATACATGGCGGTCGCCGACGCGATTGCGATCTTCTTCGTCGAGCCGATCATGCTAACGATCCTCGGCGGTATCTTCTTGAAGGAGACAATCGGCTGGCGGCGCTATAGCGCCTGCGGCGTCGGCTTCTTCGGGGCGATGCTGATCATTCAGCCGAGTTTCGAAGAAGTCGGCTACATCGCGCTTCTGCCTGTCGTCAGCGCGCTCTGCATCGCCATCTTTGTGCTGATGACCCGCGTCCTCTCGCACAGGGAGGACCCTTGGGCCATGCAGTTCCAGATGAGCATCTGGGGCCTGCTCTTCTGCGCCATCCTGCTTTTCCTGGGCCAGGGAACCGGCTCCGATCTCTTCGATCCGGTCATGCCGGATGGCCGCGCCTGGTTCTATGTCGCCGGCGTTGGCGCCATGGCCGCGATATCGGGCATCCTCGGTGTCTATGCCTATCGCGCAGCACCAGCCTCGACGCTCGCACCGCTGCAATATTTCGAGATCGTCTCGGCGACGATCTTCGCCTGGCTGGTCTTTGGCGACTTCCCGGATGCGATCAAATGGCTCGGCATCATGATTATCATGGCGTCGGGCTTCTACATTGTCTGGCGCGAGCGCCGCTTTGCATCGAAACCGGTATCCGGTACATCAGAGGCGACGCTGGCGCCCTAGATCTGAGCCCAGATCTAAGAACGAGAGCCCGGAGGAACATGACGGAGACCGTGACGAAAAAACCGCCGCTTGCCGGCATCCGGGTGATCGAGCTTGCTCGCGTGCTCGCCGGCCCCTGGGCGGGACAGATGCTCGCCGATCTCGGCGCCGACGTCATCAAGGTCGAAAATCCCGACGGCGGCGACGATACGCGCCAATGGGGGCCACCCTTCGTCGAGGGCGCCGACGGCGAAAATCTCTCGGCCGCCTATTACCACGCCGCCAATCGCGGCAAGCGCTCCGTCACTGCCGACCTGAAGAGCGCCGAAGGCCAGGATCTCGTCCGCCGCCTCGTCTCCACCGCCGATGTGGTCATCGAGAATTTCAAAGTCGGCGGCCTCGTCAAATACGGGCTCGATTATGACAGCCTGCGCAAGGTGAACCCGAAGCTCGTGTATTGCTCGATCACCGGCTTCGGCCAGAACGGCCCTTATGCCAGCCTCGCCGGCTACGATTACATCGTCCAGGGCATGTCCGGCTTCATGTCGATTACCGGGGAGCCGGGTGGCCAGCCGATGAAGGCAGGTGTCGCCATCGCCGATATCTTCACCGGCATCTATGCCGTCTCGGCGATCGAAGCCGCCCTGATCCATGCCCTGAAGTCAGGCGAAGGCCAGTTGGTCGACATGGCCCTGCTCGACGTGCAATCGGCCGTGCTCGCCAATCAGAACATGAATTACCTGGTCTCCGGCGAGGCGCCGACCCGCCTCGGCAATGCCCATCCCAATATCTCGCCCTATGAGGTCGTGCCGACGGCGGATGGTTATCTCATTCTCGCGGTTGGAAACGACGGCCAGTTCCGCCGCCTCTGCACCATCCTCGGCCTGGAGGCCATCGCGAGCGACGAGCGTTTCGCCACCAACAAGGCACGCGTCGGCAATCGCGCCGAAGTGCGCCGCCTCATCTCCACCGAGACGCTGAAATGGCAAAAGGCGGATCTGTTGAAGGCCTGTGAAGAGAACGCGGTTCCATCAGGCGCGATCAATACGATCGAGGAAATGTTCGCCCATCCGCAGGTGCAGGCCCGCGGCCTGCGCATCGACCTTGCGGATGCCGCCGGTACCGTGATCCCCGGTGTCAGGACGCCTGTTGTGCTGTCGGAGACGCCGCTGCGTTATATAAGGCCGAGCCCGCGTCTCGGCGAACACCAGGCAGAAATTCTGGCGGAACTCGCCGAGCGCGAGAGGAAGGCATCGTCATGAAGAAGGCATTGTCATGAAGAAGACGGGCGGGGAACTGATCGTCGAGGCGCTGAAGGCGAACGGAGTCAAGCGTCTCTCCTGTGTGCCCGGCGAGAGCTTCCTCGCCGTGCTCGACGCGTTGCGCGACAGCGATATCGACGTCCTCGTCTGCCGCCAGGAGGGCGGAGCGGCGATGATGGCGGATTGCTGGGGCAGGCTGACCGGCGAACCCGGCATTTGCATGGTGACCCGTGGCCCCGGCGCCACCAACGCCTCCGCCGGCCTGCATATCGCCAAGCAGGACTCGATCCCAATGATCCTCTTCATCGGCCAGGTGCAGCGGGAAGCGAGAGAACGCGAGGCCTTCCAGGAGGTCGAGTTCCGCCGCGCCTTTACCGAATTCGCCAAATGGGTGGGCGAGATCGACGATGCCGCCCGCATTCCCGAGTTCGTCACCCGCGCCTTTGCGATCGCAACCTCCGGCCGTCCCGGCCCTGTGGTGCTGACCCTGCCGGAAGACATGCTGCGCGACGAAGTCGAGGCGCCCCGCGCCAAGCGCTATGTCGGCGTCGAAGCCCACCCCGGTCGCAGCCAGATCGACGATCTCTATCTGCGCCTGCTCAAGGCCGAGCGGCCGATGGTGATCCTCGGCGGCACGCGCTGGGATGCCGATGCCGTCGCCGATTTTGCAATTTTCGCCGAACGTTTCAAATTGCCGGTCGGCTGCTCGTTCCGCCGGCAGATGCTGTTCGATCATCTGCATCCCTGTTATGCCGGCGATGTCGGCATCGGGATCAATCCGGCGCTGGCAAAGGAGATCAAGGAGAGCGACCTGCTGATCCTGCTGGGCGCCCGCATGTCGGAAATGCCCTCCTCATCCTATACGCTGATCGATATCCCATACCCCCAGCAATCGCTGGTGCATATCTATCCCGATGCATCCGAACTCGGCCGTATCTATCGTCCTGATCTTGCGATCTGCGCCGCTGCTGCCAATTTCGTTGAAGCGCTCGCCGATCTGGAAGCGCCGGCCGAGCCGCACTGGGCGGAGCGCACGGAACGCATGCACCAGGCCTATCTCGCCTGGTCGAAGCCGCCTTCGACAGGTCCGGGCGCCGTCCATATGGGGCCGATCATGGAGTGGCTGGAGGCCAATACCGGGCCGGACGCGATCTTTACCAATGGCGCCGGCAACTACGCCACCTGGGTGCACCGCTTCCATCGTTTCCGCCGCTTCAACACCCAAGCCGCCCCCACCTCCGGCTCGATGGGTTACGGCCTGCCGGCCGCCGTCGCCGCCAAGCGGCTCTTTCCCGAGCGCGAGGTCATCTGCTTTGCCGGGGACGGCTGCTTCCTGATGCACGGACAGGAATTCGCCACCGCCATCCGCTACGGTCTGCCGATCATCGCAGTCGTCGTCAACAACGGCATCTACGGCACGATCCGCATGCATCAGGAGCGCGAGTATCCCGGCCGCGTCAGCAGCACCGATCTGACCAATCCCGACTTCGCAGCCCTTGCTCGCGCCTATGGCGGCCATGGCGAGACGGTGGAGACGACGGCGGATTTCGCCCCCGCCTTCGAGCGGGCACGCGCCAGCGGCAAGCCCGCAATCATCGAAATCAAACTCGATCCCGAAGCGATCACGCCGACGCGCACGCT
>NZ_JACCEY010000016.1:399478-431851 GCF_013591995.1 Rhizobium sp. WYCCWR 11146 | reverse complement strand
AAGCCGGTGAGCACGCGCAGTGCTCACCGGCTTCAGGTAATCGGAATGGCGCGATTTAGTCGAGTGCCGCCGTGATGATGAACTCGACCTTGTATTTCGGCGCAGCGAGCTTGGCTTCGCTGGTGGCACGGGCCGGCGGATTGGCCGGATCGATCCAGCCTTCCCAGACGGCGTTCATCTCGGCGAAATCGGCGATGTCGGAAAGGTAGATGATCGTCTGAAGGATCTTCGACTTGCTGCTGCCTGATGCAGCCAGCAGACGGTCGACTTCGGCAAGCGATGACTTGCACTGATCGGTGACGCTTTCGCCCTCGCCGACCTGGCCTGCGAGATAGACCGTGTTGCCGTGAATGACGGCGCCGCTCATGCGCGCGCCGACGTCGATACGCTTAATGCTCATTCTAGTCTCCTGAGTGAATGGAAGGTGATGGCGCTGCGGCGCAGCGCCGGAAAATCGGCAGCCGGAACGGGGCCTAGCTACGAATATGGTGGGTCTTCTGGTAGATCGCCGTCGAGCGGGCGCCGGAGCGGCAATAGCCGAGCATCGGCCGCGGGAATTCGTCGAGCGCATCGACCATGCCCTGCACCGCTTCCTCGGTCACGCCCATCGGTCCGACAGGCACATGGGCGATCTCGAGGCCGAGCTCCTTGGCGCGCGCCTCGATGACGGAGAACGATGTCTGATCCGGGCTCTCATGGTCGGGGCGGTGGCAGACGATCGATTTGAACCCGAGCGCCTTGATCTCGTCGAGCTCCTCGAGCGTGATCTGGCCCGAAACCGAATATTCATCGTCGATCTGGCGAATATCCATCGTCTTGTCTCCTCAAAAATCGTGGGCTGAAGGTCTACGACGGAGGTCTGCCAGCGTCAACAACACTTCGCTCACAGGAAGGCAAAGGTCAGCGCATAGCTGCGGCTCTCGCCGGGCGCCAGCATGTTGAACTCACCGGCTGCCTCAAGCTCGTCGCGCGAGATCCACCGATGTGAAACCGGCTCGATGCCGATGATGTGGGCTGGCGCCTTCTGGTTCCGCCAGACCTGCAGATGGGGCAGCGTGTCGGCGCGGAAACGCACTCGCAGCGTCCTGCCGCCGATAGCGGCGATCGGTCCGAGGCGGACCTCCGCGAACCCCTCCTCCGTTGCCGGCGCTGCGACGCAGAAGATGCCGCCCGGCTCCTCGCCGAACGTCCAGGGGAAACCGCCATTTTCCAGCATGCGGCCTTCGAGCCGCGTGCCCTCGTCCAGCCATTTGCCGCCGGTGTTCATGTGGTACATCAGGAAGGTCGGCACCGTCCGATCGCTTGTATTGACGACCCGATCCTCGAGCCGCACCTCGCCGGTCGCCCCATCGATCCGCCACAGCCGCTCGATGCGCTGCGGCAGTCCCTCGACAGTGGTGATGTCGATATCGGCGCGGCATTCGGCATTGCCGTTCTCGAACTTCGTCCACAACACCTTTGCCACATGACCGGAGGCCGATCCGTGCAGCGGATAGACCTTGCCGTCGTCCCGGCCGGGGATCGGCTGGCGGTGGCGGATATGGTCCGGCCCGCAGGTAAAGAGGAAGCCCTCGAGCGAGTGATCGATTCGCGGGTCGCCATCATCGGGAATGGCGCGTTTCGGAGCGATGTCGACGCTTTCGACGATGCATCCGCCGATATCCAGCACCGATGTTTCGTCCAGCATCAGGCGCGGCCCGCTTGCGGCGGCAAATTCGATCATCACGGTCTCCTTGGGGAATTGTCGGCCCCTTAGAGCGCCGAGCGTCCTTTCGGACGCCCAAAGGACGCTCTAACACTTTGAATCAACGCATCATGCTTTCCGAAAAACGGAATCGATTTTCGCAAAGAAGGATGCGCTAGCGTTAGGTTTCGGGCCGCCATTCGTCAATCGGCGTCGCCCGTATCTTGCGTTTTTGCAGCAACCGTGGATTTTGCGGAACTGACACAAGGACGCAAACGTTTATGAGCAAAAGGAAATCTTAGTGATTTTCATATTTTGTTCAGCACGCTTTCATAAATTCCACACTAGCGTCAAAATTCGCAGGTGTGTGTCTGCCAGTCACTGTTCGAGGTATGATACGTGAATCGCTTTTTGAAGTCGGCATTTTGCCTCGCGGCCGTCCTGGCTGCTCTTGCGGCTACAGCGCCGGAGGCAGGCGCGCAGCAGTTCCGCGATCGCCGCCAGAGCGATATCGTGCTTGTGACGCCGAGCGGCGAAATCCTCGACTATGTTCCAGCTGGCTATATCTACGCCCGCGACCGTAGCGGCAATCGCGTGTTGATCGACGACTATGGCAACGTCGTCGCTACCGAGATGCGCGCCCGCGGCTACTATCCGCCGCGGCCCGGCGCACGCGAAGTCTATAACGACCAGTACGGCAACGACCCCTATTATTCCGACAACAATCCCGATGGCGATACACGTTATTCCGAGCGCGGCGCCGTCACCGGCGGCATTCCGCGCGATGCCGCGATTGAACGCCGGCCGCTCGGCGACCAGCCCTATCCCGAGGATAACAGCATCGGCAATCCGCAGCCCGGCGACGATTATGCCTCGATCGACCCCGACCAGCAGATCCCGCCCGCCGATCAGCCGAAGGCCGCACCTGATGAACCTGTCATCACGCTGAAGAACAAGTCGAAGCCCGAGATCGTCGCACTGCAGGTCTTCCTCGATCGCGCCGGCATCTCTCCGGGCGTCATCGACGGCCATATGGGATCGAACGTCACCAAGGGGATCTATGCCTATGACCAGATGACCGGGTCGAAGCTCGATCCCAACGACACCGATGCCATTCTGGAAGAGCTGCGTATGAACGGCGGCCTGCCCGTTGTCAGTTACACGATCACGCCGGCCGATGCCGCTGGCCCCTTCGTCGCGGAGATCCCGGAAGATTATTCGCACAAGGCGCTGTTGCCGTCGCTCGCCTATACCTCGACCACCGAGATGCTGGCCGAGCGTTTCCACATGGACGAGGCTTTTCTCAAGGAGATGAACCCCGGCGCCGATTTCACCGTTGCCGGCACCGTCATCAAGGTCGTCAATCCGGGCGAGCCGAAGAGCGGCGAAGTTGCCCGCATCATCGCCGACAAGGGTCGCAAGCAGGTCTTCGCCTATGACGGCGCCGGCAATCTCCTCGCCGCCTATCCGGCATCGATCGGCTCCTCCGACACCCCCTCTCCGTCGGGCTTGGTAAATGTCGAGCGTGTCGCCCTCAATCCCGGTTACACTTATAATCCGAAGATCAATTTCCAGCAGGGCGCCAACGACAAGATCCTCAATATCCCGCCCGGCCCGAACGGCCCCGTCGGCACCGTCTGGATGGCGCTTTCCAAGCCGACCTACGGCATCCACGGCACGCCCGAGCCCTCGAAGATCGGCCGCACTCAGAGCCACGGCTGCATCCGGCTGACCAACTGGGATGCCACCGAGCTTGCCAAGATGGTCAAGCCGGGCGTGACGGTCGAATTCGTCGACTGAAATCATTCTGACGATAACAACGACAAGGCCGCCGGATCGCTCCGGCGGGCTTGTCGTTTCAGGTGGGGGATATATTCAAGCGGCCGAGCGGACCATCGGGCTCGTCACGCGGGCGGATGCCGTCAGCCTGACCGGCAGCTTGCGCATGATTTCCTCGGCAAAACAGGTGGCGTTCTCACGCGCCTTGTCGAGGTTGCTGACGCGCGTCGGATCGATCGTGTGCAGCGTGCCGCCACAGTCGAAGATGTCGCGGAAGGCGGAGCGTTCGATGATCGCCGTATCGAGCACCGGCACATGCCGCTCGCTGAGCAGTGACTTGACGACTTGCAGCGCCCGCGTCGTCACCATCGAATTGACGCGGGTGAGCACCACCGAATGGCCGATCTTGATGCCGGCCTTCTCATCCAGATACTGCAGCAGTTCGAGCACCTGCGCACCGCCGCGCGCATCCATCGCACAGCCCTGAATGGGGATCAGCACGTGGTCGGAAAGGCCAACGGCAGTGGCAAGCAGCGGATTGCGCGCACCGGGCAGATCGACGATGAAATAGTCGGTATTGTGCTTGTTCTCGCTGATATGCACCGGCAGCGACGCAGTTGTGACGAAATCGATCACCGAAAGATTGGGCACATGACCTGATATTTCGTGCCAACGCGAAATCCAGTGCTGCGGGTCGGCGTCGAGAATGGTGACGCGATAACCTTTGCGGGCAAGCTCGGTCGCGAGCAGCAGAACAGCGGTCGTCTTGCCGGCGCCGCCCTTGGTATTTGCGAATGTGATGACAGGCATGTTCGGTCCTCGGAAGGAATGGTGCGAGCCGGAATCGCTCTTTTACGCACCGTCGGAGCATCGTGCGGTTAATTCATTCTTTCTAATCATGGTTAACAAATTCGAAAGACGCGCGGCGAAATTGCAGCCGGTATTTTTCACATCCCTAAAAATAGGGATGCTGCCCGAAACGAAAAAGGCCTGGGAAACCGCGGTTTTCCAGGCCAGTCTGTTGGTCCGCTCTTATGTCGTCAGAAGCAATCTTTGAATAGAGCCTTGGTATTTTCAAGCGTCAGTGCAACCGGGTTGCCGCCGGCGCTCGGATCTTCGATCGCCATGGCCGATAATTCGTCGATGCGGTCGGCAGCGATTCCCATCGCCGACAGCGTCTCCGGCACGCCGAGTTCGGAGCGGAGCTTCAGCACATAGTCGTAGAACCCGTCGAAACCGCCCGAAATGCCGAGATAGGCGGCGGCGCGGCCGATCTTCTCCTCGATCGCCTTGCGGTTGAAGCGCAACACCGCCGGCATCACCACCGCATTGGTCATGCCGTGATGGGTGTTGTAGACGGCGCCGATCGGGTGCGACAGCGCGTGGATGGCGCCGAGCCCCTTCTGGAAGGCGACCGCGCCCATGGCGGCGGCGGCCATCATGTTGGCGCGGGCTTCCAGATCCGTGCCTTCCCTATAGGCGCGTGGCAGGAACTCCTTGACGAGGCGCATGCCTTCGAGCGCGATGCCGGCCGACATCGGGTGATAGAAGGGCGAGGAATAAGCCTCCAGGCAATGGGCGAAGGCATCCATGCCGGTCCCGGCCGTGATGATCTTCGGCATGCCGACCGTCAGTTCCGGATCGGAAATAACGACGCCAGGCAGGAACTTCGGATGGAAAATGATCTTCTTCACATGCGTTTCGGAATTGGTGATGACGCTGGCGCGCCCGACTTCCGAACCGGTGCCTGCCGTTGTCGGCACCGCGACGATCGGGGCGATACCCTCGAGGTTCGCACGCGTCCACCAGTCGCCGATATCTTCGAAGTCCCAGACCGGCCGCGTCTGGCCGGCCATGAAGGCGACGCACTTGCCGAGATCGAGGCCGGAGCCGCCGCCGAAGGCGACGACGCCGTCATGACCGCCGTCCTTGAAAGCCCTGACGCCGGCTTCGAGGTTCTTCTCGTTCGGGTTCGGATCGACATCGGCAAAGATCGCCCGGCCGAGACCGGCATCTTCGAGAATATCGAGCGCTGTCTTGGTGATTGCCATCGAGGCAAGGCCACGGTCGGTGACGAGCAGTGGCTTCTTGATGCCGAGGCTTTTGCAGGCGTCGGCCAGTTCCGCGATGCGGCCCCGGCCGAGCTTGACCGATGTCGGATAGCTCCAGTTTGCGGTGATGTTGCTGCTCATGCTGTGACTTTCTTCAGATGGAAGGATTTCGGACGCGTCAGATTGTGGAAGCCGATGATCGACAGCGAGCCGCCGCGGCCGGTCTCCTTGACGCCGGTCCAGCAAAGCGCCGGATCGAGATAGTCTGCGCGGTTCATGAATACGGTGCCGGTTTCGATCTCGCGGCCGAGCCGCCCTGCCCGCTCGGCATCTTTGGTCCAGAGCGAGGCCGTCAGCCCGTACTGGCTGTCGTTCATCAAAGCGAGTGCCTCCTCGTCGCTCTTCACTTTCATGATGCCGACTGCCGGACCGAAAGTCTCTTCGCGCATGAAGGCCATGGAGTGGTCGACATTGACGAGGACCTGCGGTGCGAGATAGGCGCCGCCGTCATCCTGGGGGAAAAGCTTGGGATCGACAAGCGCCTTGGCGCCCTTGGAAACAGCATCGGCGATCTGCTCGCGCACCACCTTGGCGAAGCGCTTATGCGCCATCGGCCCGAGCGAGGTTTCCGGATCGAGCGGATTGCCGAGCTTGTAGTTCGATACCCAGGCAACCGATTTCTCGACGAAGGCGTCATAGAGCGATTCATGCACATAGATGCGCTCGATGCCGCAGCAGCACTGGCCGGAATTGTAAGTCGCGCCATCCATCAGCGTGTCGACGGCCGCCTCGAGATCGGCGTCCTCCATGACATAACCCGGATCCTTGCCGCCGAGTTCGAGGCCGAGGCCGGTGAAGGTGCCGGCAGCCGCCCGCTCCATCGACCGCCCGCCTTCGACCGATCCGGTGAAGTTGACGAAATTGAAGCTGCCGGCGGCAATCAGCGCCGACGTCGTTTCATGATCGAGGAAGACGTTCTGGAACACATCCTCGGGAACGCCGGCCTCGATGAAGGCCTGCACCAGCCGCTCACCGACCAGCAGCGTCTGCGAGGCATGCTTCAGCACCACGGTATTGCCGGCCATCAGCGCCGGCGCGATCGTGTTGATCGCCGTCATGTAGGGATAGTTCCATGGTGCTACGACGAAGACGACGCCATGGGCCTCGCGCTCGATGCGCCGCTCGAAACGATCGCTCTCCTCGACGACAACAGGCGCCATCGCGTCCGCCGCGATCGAGGCGACATAGTTGGAACGCTCGTTGAAACCCTTGTATTCGCCGCCATACTTGATCGGCCGGCCCATCTGCCAGGCGAGCTCTGGCACGACGACATCGGACATCTCGTTCAGCCGCGCAGCACCCTTCAGCACCAGTTGCACACGCTCTTCGAGGGGCCGTTTCGCCCAGGCTTTCTGCGCCTTGCGGGCGCGCGCCACCACATCCTTGGCGGCATCGAGAGAAAGGGCTGCGCGCTCGGCATAAACCGACCCGTCAACCGGTGAAATGCATTGGATCATTGCCATGATCTGTTCCTATCCTCGTATTCTTCAAAATTTGAGTGAGGCCGTGGCACCTCATCCGCCTGCCGGCACCTCTCCCCGCAAACGGGGCGAAGGGGATATACCGCACCGGCTTTCCCTAACATCGACGCTGCGTTTGGCACGTCCCCTCTCCCCGTTTTTACGGGGAGAGGGTTAAGGTGAGGGGCAAGCAAATCGCAAATGCCTATTAAGCTCTTTCGAAACCCCGCGCCACTTCCCAATCGGTGATGCGGCGGTCGTATTCTTCCTGCTCCCATTCGCCGGCGCGCGTATAGTGGTCGATCACGTCGTCGCCGAAGGCCTTGCGTAGCATCGCCGATTCCATCATCGCCGCCGTGGCCGCGCGCAGCGTGCGCGGGATCTCGCGAACGCCCTTGCCACCATAGGCGTCGCCAACGAAGGGGGCTTCCAGTTCGAGCTTGTTCTCGATGCCGTCAATGCCGGCGGCAAGCAGCGCGGCGAAGGCGAGATAGGGATTGAGATCGGAGCCGCCAACGCGGCACTCGATACGGATACCCTTGGTCTCTTCGCCGCACAGGCGATAGCCGGCGGTGCGGTTGTCCTTGCTCCAGATCGCCTTGGTCGGCGCAAACGTGCCGGCCATGAAGCGCTTGTAGGAGTTGATGTAGGGCGCCAGGAAATAGGTGATCTCGCTCGCATGAGCGAGAAGCCCGGCGACGTAATTATGCATCAGCGGCGACATGCCGTATTTGCCGGTATGGTCGAAGAAAAGCGGCTTTTCCTCCAGGCTCCAGAGCGACTGGTGGATATGCGAGGAACTGCCGGCAGCATTGTAATTCCACTTGGCCAGGAAGGTGATAGCCTTGCCCTTCGACCAGGCAATCTCCTTGCAGCCGTTCTTGATGATCGCGTGCCGGTCGGCCATGGCGAGCGCATCGGCGTAGCGCACGTTGATTTCCTCCTGGCCGGCCGACGCCTCACCCTTGGAGTTCTCGACCGGGATGCCGGCGCCCTGCAGCCCGGTGCGGATCGCCCGCATCACCTCTTCCTCCTTGGTGGTCTGGAAGATGTGGTAGTCCTCGTTATAGGCGCTGACGAGCTTGAGGTTGCGGTAGCCGGAAGCCTGCGCCGCCTCGTAGCTCTGGTCGAACAGGAAGAATTCGAGCTCCGAGGCCATGTAGGCCTTCATGCCCATATCTTCGAGCCGCTTCACCTGCTTCTTCAGGATCGCGCGCGGCGAGTGGGCGACCTCCTCGTGCGTATGATGATCGAGCATATCGCAAAGCACCAGCGCGGTGCCTTCCAGCCAGGGAATACGACGCAGCGTCGCAAGATCCGGCTTCATCGTGTAGTCGCCGTAGCCCTTCTCCCAACTCGTCGCCTTGTAGCCGGAGACGGTCTCCATCTCCATGTCGGTGGCGATCAGGTAGTTGCAGCTATGCGTTTCCTTCCAGGCGCTCTCGACGAAATATTCCGCTTGGAAACGCTTGCCCATCAGTCGGCCCTGCATATCCACCTGGCAGGCCAGAACCGTGTCGATGCGCCCTTCGGCAACATCCTTCCTGAGATCGTCGATTGTGTAGCTGCTGCTCATGATTGTTCCGCCTGAATTGGGATTGAGAAAATCGGGGCAACGAAATCGCATGCGCTCGGCCGGACTTTACGGCCCGATGCCTTTTCGTTGTACCGGTGATGGGGCCGCAGGATGCGGCCCCGCCATTTGAGAGGGAAGCCTCGATGCTTAGTTTTCGCCGCTTTCGCCGACGGCTGCTTCGGCGGCCGCGATCTCGGCCTGACGCTTTGCCACTTCCGCACCGATCGGCGGCCCTTTGAAGCGGCGGCTTTCGAAGCCGAACCAGACGATCGCCGTCAGCACCAGGAAACCGACGGTGATGTAGAGCGCCCATTCGTTCGGCGGCTGAATGCCGAGGATGAAGATCAGGATCATCGCGATGACGGTCAGCACGGCAAAGAGCTTGAAGACGCCTTCGCCGAGGTTCCACGGTCCCATCTTGTCCCACTTCGACGTGCCCCAGGCGAACAGGCCGAGCGTGATCGGGATCGCGAAGGAGAAGAACAGGAAGATGACCGTGCACGAGACGACGATCGTATAGACCGGCGTGTCACCAATCGTAGCGAGCGAGGAGCCCCAGACGAACAGAACCGAGAGGATCGAGCCGGTCCAGATTGCAGCCACCGGCGTGCGGTACTTTGGGCTGACTTTCGACAGGACCTTCGACGCCGGCAGACCGCCGTCACGCGAGAAGGCGAAGATCATGCGCGAGACCGAGGTAACGGTCGCAAGGCCGCACAGCCACTGGCTGACGAGGATGGCAAGATAGAGAATGTCCTTGACGATCGGGTTGACCTGGCTGTCCATCGCCCAGAAGAACACGTTCCAGCCCTGCTTTGCCGCATCATCCATATTCGGCAGCATGAGCACGAAGGCGCACAGCATGATATAGCCGAAAAGCGCCGACCAGAGCACCGAGGCAACCATGCCGCGCGGCACCGATTCGGCAGCCTTGACCGTCTCTTCCGACGTATGCGCCGAGGCATCATAGCCGGTAATGGTGTAGATCGGCAGCAGCAGGCCGAGAAGGAAGACCCAGGCACCAGAGGTGGAGGGCCAGACATTGCCGCCGACCTCGCCGGAATAGTTGGCGAAGGTGAAAAGACGGCCGATCTCATAGGAGGGCGCTGCGATGAGGCAGACGGCCGAAAGCGCGATAGCGGTCGCGAAGATGAGATAACCCGAGAAATCGGTCAGCTTCGCGGTCAGTCCGATGCCCATATGGTTCACGAGCGCCTGCGCGCCGGTGATGACCACGAGGAAGATGATGCGCACCGTCGTCGTGTCGGTCAGCCCGAGATAGCTCGTGCCGAACGAACCCATGAAGAAATAGTAGGTGCCGACATTGATGGCGCCCAACACGGTGACGAGACCGAGCAAGTTGAACCAGGCGGTCACCCAGCCGGTGAAGCGGTTTCCGAGGATCGAGCTCCAGTGATAGAGGCCGCCGGCCGTCGGATAGGCCGAGCTGATCTGCGCCATGCCGATGGCGAAGACGAGCGAGATGAAGCAGCCGACCGGCCAGCCGATGCCGATGGCCGCGCCGCCGGCACCCGAGGTCGCCTGCGCCAGCGAATTGATGCCGCCGGAGAGAATGCAGATGATGGAAAATGAGACGGCAAAGTTCGAAAACGAGCTCATGCGTCGTTCGAGTTCTTGGGCATAACCCATGGAATGCAGGATGTGCACATCCTGCTTCTTGTCCAGTTCGGTATAATCCGACATGACTTCCCCCTGTTCACGATCGGCCGCGGAATTGCGGGCCGATTCAGTGCCAATTGTCCGCGGCATTTGCGCCATGCGGACGTCCGCAGTTAGACTGCTCCCTCGGGTCTTCTTTTTATGTCAGGCGTCCAGACTTTGCTGGAGCAGCCCTTTCAGATAGTCGGCCATGACCCCTTGGCCGATATCGTCTGCGATGAGGTCATTGCGGACCTCGATCATCACATTGCGCAAGCCGTTCGAAAGCCCGTGCAGGATCAGCGTGTGAGTCACGCCGTCCTCAGGCCCGTAAGGCTCGTTGCGTTCCGTCCTGTAAAGCGGCGCCTCGGCCGCAGCCGCCAGCATAAGGTCGGCAAGCCGGCTGTCCTCATCGTGCAATATGCCGAGTTCGACGGCGCGTTCGCGGCCGTGATAGACCGGCGTAAAGCTGTGCATCGTCACGATGATGCTGTCCTGTGCCCTCGCCCGGCGATCGCGGATCAGCCCGCGAATGGCGTCGTGGAAAGGCACGTAGAGCGCATCGGTGCGCGCAAGCCGTTCTTCGGGGCTCAAATCCTTGTTGCCGGGAATGGCGTAGATCTCGCTGGTCTCCGGCATGGCGCCGGGTGAACTGGGCGGCCGGTTGCAATCGTAGACAAGCCGCGAGAACCGCTGGTAAACGAGCGTCGCGTCCAGCGCTTCCGATATGCTGCGGGCGACCGCAAGCGCGCCCGGGTCCCAGGCAATGTGACTGGAGAGCGCTTCGCTGGGCAGGCCGAGATCGCCGAAAACGGCTGGCAGCGAATTCGAAGCGTGCTCGCAGATCAGAAGCACCGGGCTCCGGCCGTGGATACGTTCGATCCCGACGCAGTCACCGTCCGCTTCACTGAGGATTTTCGGCCGGGCCAGCACCAAAGGCGCCACTCCTATCCCTTAACAAATTCTTGATGAAGAAAAGAATTCTTCAGGTTTCGACCGGTGTCAAGCATCGACTGAAAATTTCTTTTCATGACAGTGGTTGACATGGATTATGACAGCGTTGTTAACTTTGAGTGGGAAAGTGGCGCCAGACCATCCCGGGGAGCATATTAAGTGACAGTTGCGTCGAAGACGGTTTCGGACGTCATACACTCGCATTTGGGGGTGTTGACGCGTGCCGAGAAGCAGCTGGCCGAAAGCCTGCTCGATAATTATCCGGTCTCCGGGCTCGGCAGCATCACCACGATCGCCGAGAACGCCGGCGTCTCGACGCCGACCGTCGTGCGCATGGTGCAGAAGCTCGGCTTCAAGGGTTATCCGGACTTTCAGGCGCATCTGCATCAGGAAGTCGAGGCGACGATCTCGAACCCGATCGCCAAGCACGACCGCTGGGCGCAGAACGCGCCGGGCACCCATATTCTCAACCGTTTCGCCGATGCCATCATGGGCAATCTACGCCAGACGCTGACTGATCTCGACACCGCGACGTTCGACAGCGTCGCCGCGTTGCTCTCCGACCGCAAGCGCGGCCTTTATTTCGTCGGCGGCCGCATCACTGGCGCGCTTGCCGAATATTTCTTCACCCATATGCAGGTGATCCGGCCGGCAACGACGCTGCTATCGTCGAATTCCAGCAGCTGGCCGCAATATGTCCTCAACATGAATGCCGGCGACATCCTGATCATCTTCGACATCCGCCGCTATGAGCAGGAGATGGTGAGCCTTGCGACCGCCGCCCGCAAACGCGGCGCCGAAATCATCGTCTTCACCGATCAGTGGGGTTCGCCGGCCGCCAAGCTCGCCAGGCATGCCTTCCGCGTCCGGATCGAGGCGCCATCGGCTTGGGATTCCTCCGTCGTTACCCTTTTCATCGTCGAAGCGCTGATCGAGGCCGTTCAGAACTCGACCTGGGACGAGACGAAGGAGCGCATGAAGACACTGGAAGGCCTGTTCGAGCAAACCAGGCTTTTCCGTAAACCGGGTTAGGAGGACAAGACTAAAACAGAAGAAAAACAATGGCGGATTTTTCGCGGAAACAGACGGCGTTGTCGCAAATAAAACATTTGTCGCAACCCCCGTTATTCACAGCAGAATTAACGTCATCGAACTGTCACACAAGCTTCATGTAATCTCATTAACAGCATCGCCAGACACTGAAAACCCGAAGGAGAACAACAGTGATCTCTAACATTTCTCGACTTCTGTCGCTTTCTACTGCGATGATCATGGCTTCGACCGCGATTGCCGCCGCCGAGCCGAGCGCTGAACTTATCGCCGCCGCCAAAAAGGAAGGCAGCCTGACGACGATCGCTCTGCCGCACAGCTGGTGCGGCTATGGCGACGTCATTGCCGGCTTCAAGGCCAAGTACGGCATCGAGGTCAACGAACTGAACCCGGATGCAAGTTCGGGCGACGAAATCGAAGCCATCAAGGCCAACAAGGGCAACACCGGCCCGCAGGCTCCTGACGTCATCGACGTCGGCCTCTCTTTCGGCCCGTCCGCCAAGAAAGACGGCCTGATCCAGCCTTATAAGGTCTCCACCTGGGATTCCATTCCGGATACCGCCAAGGATGCTGAAGGCTACTGGTACGGCGACTATTACGGCGTTCTCGCGCTCCTGGTGAACAAGGATCTCGTCAAGGAATCGCCGACTGACTGGGCCGACCTGAAGAAGAGCGACTATGCAAACAGCGTCGCCCTCGCAGGCGATCCGCGCAGCGCCAACCAGGCTGTCCAGGGCGTCTATGCCGCTGGTCTTTCCGCATCCGGCGGCGACGCGGCCAAGGCAGGCGAGGAAGGCCTGAAGTTCTTCGCCGAACTGAACAAGAGCGGCAATTTCGTGCCGGTCGTCGGCAAGGCTGCTCCCTTCGCGCAGGGCTCCACGCCGATCGTCATCGCCTGGGACTATAACGCCCTCTCCTGGGGCGAAGGCCTGAAGGGCAATCCTCCGTTCGAGGTCGTCGTTCCGAAGACCGGCGTCGTTGCCGGCGTCTACGTCCAGGCTATCTCAGCCTTCGCTCCGCACCCGAACGCTGCCAAGCTCTGGATGGAATACCTCTACTCCGACGAAGGTCAGCTCGGCTGGCTGAAGGGCTATTGCCACCCGATCCGGTTCAACGATCTTGCCAAGAACAACAAGATCCCGAAGGAACTGCTCGATAAGCTGCCGCCAGCAGCAGCCTATGAAAAGGCTGTCTTCCCGACGCTGGAAGAGCAGGCCGCCGGCAAGGAAACCATTACCAAGAACTGGGATTCCGTCGTCGGCGCCAACGTTCAGTAACTTTGATCCTGCCTCCCCGCCGCAAGGCGGGGAGGTTTTCTCACTCCGACGCCCCAGGATGAGCTTTTCCATGAGCACCGTTTCAACGCCGATGGCGAGCAGTGCCCCCTTGATCAACAAAGACCGCGTGATCGACTGGCTGGGCATCGCACCCTTCATTATATTCTCCCTGCTGTTCCTGATCATGCCCACGCTTTATCTCGTGGTGGGCGCGTTCCTGACGCCCGAGGGCGATTTCACGCTGAAGAATATCGGCGATCTTTTTACGCCATCGATCATGAGCGCTTACTGGATCAGTATCCGTATCTCGGTCGCCTCCGCCCTCGGCGGCGCGTTGATCGGCTTTTTCCTTGCCTGGGCCGTCGTGCTCGGCGGCCTGCCCGCCTCCGTGCGCTCGACGCTGCTGACCTTCTCCGGCGTCGCCTCGAATTTCGCCGGCGTGCCGCTCGCCTTCGCCTTCCTCGCAACGCTCGGCCGCACCGGCCTTGTGACGATCCTCCTGCGCGAATGGTTCGGCTTCAATCTCTACGGCACCGGCTTCAACCTGCTGTCCTTCTTCGGCCTCACCATCACCTACATGTATTTCCAGATCCCGCTGATGGTGCTGATTCTGACGCCGGCCCTCGACGGCATGAAGAAGGAATGGCGCGAAGCCTCGCAGATTCTTGGCGCCACCAACCGCCAGTACTGGACGATGGTCGCGCTGCCGATCCTTTGGCCGAGCCTTCTCGGCACGACGCTGCTGCTCTTCGCCAACGCTTTCGGCGCCATTGCCACCGCTTTCGCGCTGACCGGCAGCTCGCTGAACATCGTGCCGATCCTGCTCTATGCGCAGATCCGCGGCGACGTTCTGCACAATGCCAACCTCGGTTACGCCATCGCGCTCGGCATGATCGTCATCACCGGCGTCTCCAACGTCCTTTACCTCATGCTGCGCATGCGCGCCGAACGGTGGCAGAAATGAAAGCTCAACGTCTCGGAGCCTGGATCGCCATCATTCTCGGCGCGTCCTACTTTATCATCCCGTTGATCGGCACAATCGAGTTTTCATTACGCATGCGCCGTGGCGAATACAGCCTCGATGCTTATGAGTCGGTATTCTCCGACATTCAGTTCCGGGAGACCTTCGGCTATTCGATGCTGATGGCGTTGCTCACCATCGTCTTCGGCATGCTGCTCGTCGTGCCGACGGCCTATTGGGTGCGGCTGCGGCTGCCGCAGATGCGTCCGGTCGTCGAATTCATCACGTTGCTGCCGCTTGTCATTCCGGCGATCGTCATCGTCTTCGGATACCTCAGGATGTATAATTCTTCGTCCTACCTGCCGCTGACGGGTTCGACGACCGGCACCAATATCCTGCTGGTCTTCTCCTATATCACCCTGTCCCTGCCCTATATGTACCGCGCAGTCGATACCGCCATGCGCGCCATCGACGTCCGCACGCTGACAGAAGCGGCCGAAAGCCTCGGCGCCCGATGGACGACCATCATGTTCAAATGCATTTTCCCCAACGTCATGAGCGGCGTGCTCTCAGGCGCTTTCATCACGCTCGCGATCGTCATGGGCGAATTCACCTTTGCCGCACTTCTGAACCGTCCGGCCTTCGGTCCCTACCTGCAGCTCGTTGGCGCCAACAAGGCCTATGAGCCTTCGGCGCTTGCCGTCATCGCCTTCTCGATCACCTGGCTCAGCATGGGCCTGCTCAACATCGTTTCCCGCGTCGGCAAAGCCCGCCCGGCAAAGGCTTAAGGTATCTGGCTCATGTCTTTTCTCACGCTGAACAACATTCAAAAATCCTTCGGCCCGGTTCAGGTCGTCAAGAACTTCAACATGAACATCGAGAAGGGTGAGTTCGTCTCCTTCCTCGGGCCGTCGGGCTGCGGCAAGACGACCGTTCTGCGCATGATCGCCGGCTTCGAAACGCCAACCGGCGGCACGCTGACCATCAACGGCAAGGACCAAAGCGCGCTGAAGCCGAACCAGCGCAATATCGGCATGGTGTTCCAGGCCTACGCGCTCTTCCCCAACATGACGGTACACGACAATGTCGCCTTCGGTCTCAAGGTCGCCGGCGCCCCAAAACCTGAGATCGACGCCCGCGTCAAGGAAATGCTCGGCCTGATCAAGCTCGATCACCTGGCCGACCGCTTCCCCTATCAACTGTCGGGCGGCCAGCAGCAGCGAGTCGCCCTTGCCCGTGCGCTCGCCGTAAAGCCGCAAGTGTTGCTGCTCGACGAGCCGCTCTCCGCACTCGACGCCAAGATCCGCGTGTCGCTGCGCGAGGAAATCCGCCAGATCCAGCAGCAGCTCGGCATCACCACGGTCTTCGTCACCCATGATCAGGAAGAAGCCCTTTCGATCTCCGACCGCATCGTCGTCATGAATGCCGGCAAGGCCGACCAGATCGGTTCGCCTTTCGAGATCTACAATACGCCGGCAACGCGCTTCGTCGCCTCCTTCGTCGGCACGCTGAACCTGATCGAAGCCAAGGTCGTCGATCCCGACAGCAACCGCATCCAGATCGGTGATCAGGGCATAACGCTGAAGCAGTCGGTCGCCGCTCACAAGGCTGGCGAAACCATCTCGCTGGCGCTGCGCCCGGAAGCGGGCTCGCTCTCTGACAGCGTCAAGAGCGACACGGCGCTGACCGGCCAGGTCGTTTCGGCCCACTTCCTGGGGTCGGTCATCCGCACCCGCATGAATGTCGGAGGCAACGTCATCTCCTTCGACATGTTCAACAGCCCGGGCACCACCCCGCCGCAGGCAGGCGAAACGGTAACCCTGCGCTTCATGGCAGCCGACCTGCTCATCATCCGCGACTGATTTCGCCAATACCGCTGAGACAAAAGGCGCCGCAAAACGGCGCTTTTTTTCATTTCAGCTCGTTCGAGCCGTCAGCAATCGTGATGCAGCCATCACCAGAAAGCACTTGAACTCCCCCAGCTCGATGTCAGAAGTTGAGCAAACCAAATCAGCCGGGCAGCCTTCCGCCCAGCATCTTACCTGATGGGATATTTCAATGATTACCTGCCACCTGCGTTATGTGATCGATCCCTACAAGCTAGCCGAATTCGAAGAATATGCCCGGCTCTGGATTCCGATCGTCAACAGGATGGGTGGCACCCATCACGGTTATTTCCTGCCGTCCGAAGGCGCCAACAACATTGCCGTTGCCTTGTTTTCCTTCCCGAGCCTTGCCGCCTACGAGGACTATCGCACGCGCATGGCCAGCGATCCGGAATGTCAGGCCGCTTTCGAGCTCGACAAACGCAACCGCAGTATCGTCAGCTATGAACGCAGCTTCATGCGGCCCGTGCTCGGTTGAGCGAACCATGCACGACGGGAAATGAAAAAGCCCCGCGAGGCTGGCTGGCGGGGCTTTTTTCGTTCTGTCATGCGCTTAGCGGATCGCCTGGTCGTCGACATCGAAACGATGCACGTGCGCCTGGTCCGGCGTCGCATGGACGATCTCGTCCGGCTCGTACTGATGCTCGCCAAACAGGCGCGCCGTCAACAGGCCGCACTGGTCGGATTCCAGATAGATGATCGTGTCCGCGCCGAGATGCTCGACATGCACGACCTTCGCAGCCCAAGTCCCCTGTTCGCGCGATAACGTCACGTGTTCGGGACGCACGCCGATCGTCTTGGCGCTATGATCGCCGACCTTCTCGGCCGCGATGAAATTCATCTGCGGCGAGCCTATGAAGCCGGCAACGAAAACATTGGCCGGTCGTTTGTAGAGTTCCATCGGCGAACCGATCTGCTCGATCGCCCCGGCATTCAGGACAACGATCTTGTCGGCAAGCGTCATCGCCTCGACCTGGTCGTGGGTGACATAGATCATCGTTGCCTTCAGGCTGCGGTGCAGCCGGGCGATTTCGAGGCGGGTCTGGACGCGCAGCGCCGCATCTAGGTTCGACAGCGGCTCATCGAACAGGAAGAGTTCCGGTTCGCGCACGATGGCGCGGCCGATGGCGACGCGCTGGCGCTGGCCGCCGGAGAGTTCGGCCGGCCGGCGCGCGAGATAGGGTTCCAGCGAGAGCATGCCGGACGCCTTGCCGACACGCCTTTCGATCTCATCCTTGGCGGTGCCGGCCTGCTTGAGCCCGAGCCCCATATTGTCCTTGACCGTCAGATGCGGATAAAGCGCGTAGGACTGAAACACCATGGCGATGCCGCGCTTGGCCGGCGGCGTCAGCGTCTCATCGCGGCCGTTGATGACGACGGCGCCCGAGGTAACGTCTTCGAGGCCTGCAATGCTGCGCAGCAGCGTCGATTTCCCGCAGCCCGACGGCCCGACGAAGATGACGAATTCGCCGTCCTTGACCTCGAGGTCGATGCCTTTCAGCACTTCATGCGTGCCATAGGTCTTGCGGATGGATTTGAGTTGAAGCGATCCCACTGTCTTTCCCTTACAATCTGACCGGTTGGCCGGTACGCACGCTCTCGTCGGCGGCAAGGCAGATGCGCAGCGACGCCACCGCATCCGCCATATGGCGGTCGAGGTCCAGATCCTCGCGGATCGCCCTCAGCATGAAGGCCTGTTCCAGGTCGCAGAGCGCCTGATGGCCAGGTTCGCCTTCCATCGTCATGTCCTGGTCGGGCCGGATGAACTTGCCGTCAGGCCCGGTCTCTGCCGTATGCAGCCGGATCACCGAGGTCTTGGTGTGCGTGTCTATATCGTCGGACTTGGCGTTCGGATCCATGACGATCGACACCGCGCCCTTCGGCGACATCACATCCTTCACGAAGAAGGCGGTTTCCGAAATCATCGGACCCCAGCCGGCTTCGTACCAGCCGACGGAACCATCCTCGAACAGCACCTGCAGGTGACCGTAATTATACATGTCGGCAGCGATCTCGTCGGACATGCGCAGCCCCATGCCGCGCACCTCGACGGCCCTCGCGTCAGTGATCTGGCACATGACGTCGACATAATGCACACCGCAATCGACAATCGGCGAGGTGGTGCGCATCAGCGACTTATGCGTCGCCCAGGTCGGGCCGCTGGACTGCTGGTTGAGGTTCATGCGGAAGACGTAAGGCGGGCCGAGCTTGCGCGCCTCTTCGATCAGCTTCATCCAGGAAGGATGATGGCGAAGGATATAGCCGATCACCAGCTTGCGCCCCGCCTTCCCAGCTGCCGCGACGACGCGCTCGGCATCGGCGACGGTGGTTGCCAGCGGCTTTTCCACGAAGACATCGCAGCCGGCCTCGAAGGCAGCGACCGCATAATCGGCATGGCTGTCGGAATAGGTGTTGATGGAGCAGAGGTCCGGCTTCAGCTCGGCCAGCGCCGTCATGAAGTCGGGATGGATCGTATAGCCCTGCAGCTCAGGTTCCAATTGCGGCGTCGAGCGGTTGACGAGACCGACGATCTCAAAGCCGGGATTGTTGTGATAGGCGAGCGCATGGCTGCGGCCCATATTGCCGAGGCCGGCAACGAGGACGCGGATCGGTTTTTCAGTCACTTGACGGCTCCTGACGTGATGCCGCGGATCAGCTGCCGCGAGAAGATGACGTAGAGGACGAGGATCGGCAGGATCGCCAGCGACAGCGCCGCCAACACCGCGTTCCAGTTGGTGACGAACTGGCCGATGAAGATCTGCGAGCCGAGCGTGACCGTCTTGGTGGCCTCGGAGGGCGCCAGGATCAACGGGAACCAGAGGTCGTTCCAGATCGGGATCATCGTGAAGACGGCGACCGTCGCCATGGCCGGGCGCACCAGCGGCAGCACCAGGCGGAAGAAGATCGCATATTCGGAAAGCCCGTCGATGCGCCCGGCATTCTTCAGATCGTCCGAAACCGTGCGCATGAACTCCGACAGGATGAAGATCGCCAGCGGTATGCCCTGCGCAGTATAGACCAGGATCAGCGCCGTCAGCGTATTGACGAGGCCGGCCGCCACCATGCCCTGCAGGATCGCCACCGTGCCGAGACGGATCGGGATCATGATGCCGATCGCCATGTAGAGGCCCAGCAGCATATTGCCGCGGAAGCGATACTCCGAGAGCGCGAACGCCGCCATGGCGCCGAAGAGCAGCACCAGCAGGATCGAGACGATCGTGACGATGAAGCTGTTCTGGAAATAGGTGGCGAAATCGCCCTGCCCCAACACCGTCTGATAGCCGACGAGGCTGAAGGTCGATGGTGTCGGGATCATCAGCGGCTCGCGGAAGATCGAGGCGCGATCCTTGAACGAGTTGATGATGGTCAGAAACACCGGAAACAGCGCGACCAGCGTATAGGCGCTCAACGCCAGGTGCACGAGGCCGGTGCGGATGGGAGATGTGCGTGCCTTGGACATGCGCGCTCCTCAGAATTGATAGCGACGCATGCGCCGCTGGATGACGAAGAGATAAAGCGAGACGCCGGCGAGGATGATGAGGAACATCACTGTGGCGATCGTCGCCCCCATCGAGCGGTCGCCGAGCTGAAGCTGGAAACCGAAGAAGGTGCGGTAGAGCAGCGTCCCGAGAATGTCGGTCGACATGTTAGGCCCAGCAAGCGCCCCCTGCACGGTGTAGATCAGGTCGAAGGCGTTGAAATTGCCGACGAAGGTCAGGATCGAGATGATGCCGATCGCCGGCAGGATGAGCGGCAGCTTGATCTTCCAGAATTGCGCCCAGCCGGTGATGCCGTCGCATTCGGCCGCCTCAATCACCTCCTCGGGGATGCTCAGAAGGGCCGCATAGATCAGCATCATCGGAATGCCGATATATTGCCAGTTGGAGATCAGTGACACTGCGATCAGCGCCGGGCCGGACTGGCCGAGCCAGGGCGCGAACAGGAATTTCAAGCCGATGAGATCGAGCATCCAGGGCGCCACGCCCCAGATCGGCGAAAGGATGAGCTTCCAGATGAAACCGACGATGACGAAGGACAAGAGCGTCGGCAGGAACATCGCCGTGCGGTAGAAGGCAACGCCGCGCAGCTTCGGCACCGAAAGCAGGGCGGCTAGCGCCACGCCGATCGGGTTCTGCACGCACATGTGGATGGCAAAGAAGATCAGGTTGTTGACGAGCGCATTCCAGAAATCGCGCGCCCAGCGCGCATCGCCAAACAGCACCTTGAAATTTGCCAGTCCGACGAAGGCCGGCTGCCCGTCGACCGTATTGTAGAGCGAGAGCCTCAGGGTTTCGATGAGCGGCAGCACCATGACGGCGGAATAGATGATCAGGGCCGGCAGCATAAAGACGAAAATATGCCAGCGCACCGGGCGCTTGATCGGGACGATATCGGCCGCGTTGTCGGTTTCGCTCATGGCTTTTGCCTGTTCTTGTCGACTGGCTGCAACGGCAGCACAGGTGGAAAACGTTGCGCCTCACCCTAACTCTCTGCCACCTGGGAAGAGAGGGAACACGCCCTGCTAAGATGCCATATCGGGCTGGGAGGTCGCTGCGAGTCTCCTTCTCCCCGCGAGCGGGGAGAAGGTGGCCGGCAGGCCGGATGAGGGGCAGCAAAAGCCGCCCCTGATCACATCACTTGGCCGGCTTGTACCAGCTGTCGAGGCCCTTCTGGAGCTTCTCGGCAGCAACCGCCGGCGTATCCGTGCCGTTGATCACATTGGCCGATTCGACCCAGGTCTCGTTTTCGAGGTTCGGCGTGCCGCGCGACAGGATCTGATAGGTCGAGCGCACCGTCGACTTGTACGGGCCGCGCCAGGAGACGAATTCCTGAGCGAGCGGATCGGACATCTTGACCGGGTTAGAGTTCAGGCTGAAGAAGCCCGGCAGCGCGTTGGCGTAGATATCGGCGAACTCAGGCGAAGCGACCCAGCTGAGGAACTTCTTGGCTTCCTCGGCATGCGTGCTCTTGGTGTTCAGAGCGACACCGATATCCGGATGGTCGGAGATGTAGCCCGTGTCGCCGGCCTTCGGAACCGGCGGCGGGAAGGCGCCCATCTTGAACTGCGCCTGGCTGTTGAACAGCGAGATTTCCCACGAGCCGGCCGGATAGATCGCGGCACGACCGAGCGTGAACAGGTTCTGGCTGTCCGAATAGGTCTGGGCTTCGAAGCCGTCGCCGAGATAGGGCTTCCACTTGGCAAGCTCTTCATAGGGCTTGACCCAGTCGGCATCCGTCAGCTTCTGCTTGCCGGCGATCAGGGCGGCGCGGCCATCCTCACCCTTCCAGTAGTTCGGGCCGATATTCTGGTAGCCCATGGTAGCGGCTTCCCAGAGGTCCTTCGTGCCCATGGCGAGCGGAATGTAGGTGCCGTCGGCCTTGATCTTGTCGAGCGCTGCGTAGAACTCGTCCTGGGTCTTCGGCACAGAGATGCCGAGCTTGTCGAAGGCATCCTTGTTGTAGATGAAGCCGTGGATGACAGAAGCCATCGGCACGCAGAAGGTCGACTTGCCGTCGTCGGTGCTCCAGGCGGCCTTGGCGACCGGCGAGAAGTTCTCCATGCCAGGCAGGCTGGTGATGTCAGTGAGCTGCTTCTTGTTGAAGAGTTCGAGCGAGGCATCGAACGGACGGCAGGTGATGATATCGCCTGCGGAGCCTGCATCGAGCTTGGCATTCAGCGAGGCGTTGTATTCGGTCGGCGCGGTCGGTGAGAAAACGATCTTGATGCCCGGGTTCTTGGCTTCGAAAGCCGGGATGATCTTTTCCTGCCAGATCTGCAGGTCGTCGTTACGCCAGCTTTCGACCGTCAGCGTGACGTCGGCGGCATGGACGAGGCCCGCTGAACTCAGCAGACTGGAGGCAAGCAGCAAGCTTTTCAGAGCAGTGTTTTTCATTTCCCTCTCCTGTTTTAAGCGCCGTTAGGCGCTGTTTTCGATCTGAAACAAGCAATTGGCGTGTTTGAGGTAACACCCAATGCCCCTTGGAGGACCGCCAGCAATGCCGGTCCCGAAAGCTCGACGGACACGAAGGCGGATCGCCTGCGGCCGGACTGCGCGCCTTCCCGGTGGCTGCACCGGGGCGGCGAAATGATGGGGAAAGCCGATGGACGCCTGAATTCGCCACCAGCTGATAGACCGGCGGGTCGTCATCTCGATCACCTTCGAAGCGGTTCCGGCTTGGCTTAACTGCCGATTTTCGCGGGCCTCGAAGTGCTGTTCCCTTTTGCCGAATTAATGCCAAAAAAATACCAATTGTCCAGACTAATTTAACTTTTCGGCCTGATAAAATTCATTAAAAAATTTAATCAAGCAAAATCAATAAGATAAAAAGATTGATTTTCTTCCTCATTCCCACTTGGTAAATGGTATTTTTTTGGTATTGTATTAAAAAACATGGGGAACGGCATATTCGGAGGCCCGATGACGGAGCTTGCAATCGGCATAGACGGCGGCGGAACGAGCTGCCGGGCCGCAGTCGCGGATAGGAACGGCAATGTCATCGGCCGCGGCAAAGCCGGCCCTGCCAACATCCTGTCGGATCTGGAAAACTCTCTTCTCAACATCATCGAATCCGCGCGGCAGGCGCTAGGCGATGCCGGGCTTTCTGCTGAAACCCTTTCCTCTGTCGCAGCCGTCGTCGGCGTCGCCGGGGCGAATGTCGGCGATTACGGCAGGCGAATCGAAAAGGCCCTGCCCTTTGCCGAAGGCCGCGTCGTCACCGATGCACTGATCGCCCTGCAGGGCGCGCTCGGCGATGCCGACGGCATCGTTGGCGCCTTCGGAACAGGCTCCGTCTATAATGCCCGCAAGGGCGGCCGGCTGAACGGCATCGGCGGCTGGGGTTCCGTTGTTGGCGACCAGGCAAGCGGCGCCCGCCTCGGCCGCGACCTCCTGGAAAGATCGCTGCTCGCCCACGACAGAGTGCGCCCGGCATCGCCGATCACCGAAGCGGTCATGACCGAATATGGCAACGATCCCGAGCACATCGTCGAATACGCGCACTCGGCAAGACCGAAGGACTTTGCCCGCTACGCACCGATCGTCTTCGAACATGCGGCCAAGGGCGATGCTATCGCGGTCGGCATCGTCACGGATGCGGCAACGGCGATCGGCGAAAGCCTCGACGCGCTGCTCTGGTCCGAATGCCCGTCGATCTGCCTGCTCGGAGGTCTTGCCGAAGCTTATGAACCCTGGCTTTCCGAACGCTACAGGCCGCTGCTCGCCAGACCGAAGAACGATGCCTTGCACGGCGCGGTGGAACTTGCGGTGAAGCTCTTGAACGACAGGCAGAGAGGTGCGGCATGAGCGACGACCTCGCTACCATCCTATCCCTGGAGCGCTTGCAGGCCGCCGGCACCGGCCCGCTCTACGTCAAGCTGCGCCGCATGCTCGAAGAGGCCGTGCGCACCGGCACGCTCGGCCACGGCGATGCGCTGCCGCCGGAACGCGACATCGCCGAATTCGCCGCCGTCAGCCGCGTCACCGTGCGAAAGGCGATCGACGAACTTGTCGCCGATGGCCTGCTGGTGCGCCGCCACGGCTCGGGCACCTTCGTCGCCAAGCCGGTCTCCAAGGTCGAGCAACGCCTGTCGCAGCTCACCTCCTTTACTGAGGATATGGCGCGCCGCGGCATGTCCTCCCGCTCCGAATGGCTGCACAAGGGCATCCACACCCCCTCGCCCGACGAGATGATGATCCTTGGCCTCGGCACCGACGTCAAGGTTTCGCGCCTTTCCCGCCTGCGCATCGCCGACGACCAGCCGCTGGCGATCGAGAATGCCAGCGTCTCCGGCGAATTCCTGCCCGATCCGTCGGCCGTCACCAATTCGCTCTATGCCGAACTCGAACGCCTCCAGGTCCGCCCGGTGCGCGCAGTGCAGCGCATCTCGGCCACCAACATGAAGGAAGCCGACGCCCAGCTTCTCGGTGTCTCCGTCGGTGCGGCCGGCCTGTCGATCGAGCGCATTTCCTATCTCGGCTCCGGCCGCGCCGTCGAATTCACCCGCTCACTCTATCGCGGCGACGCCTATGATTTCGTCGCGGAGCTGACGATCGCGGTGACTTGACCGCAAAGCCGACATCACCGGTTCAACAGAAAAATCTTCTTGATTTTCAAAAGCATGAAGCCGGAAAGTGAATCACTTTCCGGCTTCCTCGTTTCTTGAATCACTTTATCAGCGGACGACGCCAAGCGGCCGCTTACGCCGCATCCTCGATCTCGGTTTCGGTCTTGCGCGGCACGTAGTTCAGCACCGGCCCGAGCCAACGCTCGACTTCGGAAACCGCCATATCCTTGCGGGCCGCATAATCCTCCACCTGATCGCGCTCCACCTTGGCGACGCCGAAATAATAGGAGTCGGGATGGCCGATATAGAGGCCGGAGACCGAGGAACCCGGCCACATCGCATAACTCTCCGTCAGCTTCACGCCGGCGGCTTTTTCAGCATCGAGCAGCTTGAAGAGCGTTGCCTTTTCCGTGTGATCGGGCTGGGCGGGATAACCGGGTGCCGGGCGGATGCCGGCATAGGCTTCGGTGATGAGATCCTCCTTGCTGAGCGTCTCGTCCTTCGCATAGCCCCAGTATTCGCGCCGCACCTGCTCATGCATACGTTCGGCGAAGGCTTCGGCGAAGCGGTCGGCCAGCGCCTTGACGAGGATCGAGGAATAATCGTCGTTCGCCCGCGCGAAACGTTCGGCGATGGCGATTTCCTCGATACCGGCCGTCACCACGAAGCCGCCGACATAATCCTGCACACCGCTTGAGACCGGCGCCACGAAATCGGAAAGCGCCACATTCGGCCGCCCGTCTCGCTTGGAAAGCTGCTGGCGCAGCGTGTAGAAGGTGGCGAGTTCTTGGCTGCGGCTCTCGTCGGTGAACAGGCGAATGTCGTCGCCGACAGCGCCTGCCGGCCAGAAGCCGATGACGGCGCGCGGGCGGAACCACTTCTCGTCGATGATCTTCTTCAGCATCGCCTGCGCATCGGCCCAGAGCGCACGCGCTGCCTCGCCCTGCTTCTCGTCTTCGAGAATGGCAGGATATCGGCCGCGCAACTCCCAGGTCTGGAAGAACGGCGTCCAGTCGATGTATTTGGCAAGCTCGGCCAGATCGTAATCCTCGAACACTCGCGTGCCGAAGAATTGCGGCTTCACCGGCTGGTGGGCGGACCAGTCGATCTTGTGGGCATTCTCGCGCGCCCGGGGCAACGGCAGGCGCACCTTCTCGGCCTCGCTGCGTGCATGGGCGGCCGCCACCTTGGCATATTCGGCGCGGATATCGTCGACATAGCCCTTGCGTGTCTCCGGCGACAGCAGCGCCGAGACGACGCCGACGGCGCGGCTCGCATCGGTGACATAGACCGTCTGCCCCTTGTTGTAACCAGGGTGGATCTTCACGGCCGTATGCACGCGGCTGGTCGTCGCCCCGCCGATCAACAGTGGAATCTCGAAGCCCTGGCGCTCCATCTCGGCGGCGACATGCGCCATCTCGTCGAGCGACGGCGTGATCAGGCCGGAAAGGCCGATGATGTCGACCTTTTCGGCAATGGCCGTTTCGAGGATCTTCGTCGCCGGCACCATGACGCCGAGGTCGACGATCTCGTAATTGTTGCAGGCAAGCACGACGCCGACGATGTTCTTGCCGATATCGTGCACATCGCCCTTGACCGTCGCCATCAGGATCTTGCCGGCCGACCGGCGCTGGTCGCCGCCGTTGAGGCGCTTTTCCTCTTCCATGTAGGGCAGCAGCACGGCCACCGCCTGCTTCATCACGCGCGCCGACTTGACCACCTGCGGCAGAAACATCTTGCCCGAGCCGAACAGGTCACCGACGACATTCATACCGGCCATCAGCGGTCCTTCGATGACGTGCAGCGGCCGCGCGGCCTGCTGGCGCGCCTCCTCGGTATCGGCCTCGATATATTCGGTGATGCCGTTGACCAGCGCATGCTCGAGACGTTTCTCGACGCTCCATTCGCGCCAGGAAAGATCCTGGACACGACCTTCGCGTGCCGCGCCGCCACGGAATTTCTCCGCCACTTCGAGCAGCCGCTCGGTACCATCAGGACGACGGTTCAGCACCACGTCCTCGCAGGCCTCGCGCAGCTCGGGATCGATGTTGTCGTAGACGGCAAGCTGGCCGGCATTGACGATGCCCATGTCCATGCCCGCCTGGATGGCGTGGTAGAGGAACACGGCGTGCATCGCCTCGCGCACCGGCTCGTTGCCGCGGAACGAGAAGGACAGGTTCGAGACGCCGCCCGAAATATGCACCAGCGGCATGCGCTCGCGGATCGTCCGCGTCGCCTCGATAAAGTCGACGCCGTAATTATTGTGCTCTTCGATGCCGGTCGCGACCGCGAAGATGTTCGGGTCGAAAATGATGTCCTCGGGCGGGTAGCCGATCTTTTCTGTCAGCAGCTTGTAGGCGCGCGTGCAGATATCCACCTTGCGCTCGTAGCTGTCCGCCTGCCCCGTCTCATCGAAGGCCATGACGACGACGGCAGCGCCGTAATTGTGCAGCAGCCGCGCCTGGGCGAGGAAATTCTCTTCGCCTTCCTTCAGCGAGATCGAGTTGACGATCGGCTTGCCCTGGACGCGCTTCAGGCCGGATTCGATGATCGAGAACTTCGACGAGTCGATCATGACAGGCACACGCGCGATGTCGGGCTCAGCGGCGATCAGGTTGAGGAACTCGACCATCGCCTTTTCGGAATCGATCAGACCTTCGTCCATGTTGATGTCGATCACCTGCGCACCGTTCTCGACCTGGTCACGGGCGACATCGAGCGCTGCGGTGAAATCGGCGTTGGTGATCAGTTTGCGGAAGCGGGCGGAGCCGGTGACGTTGGTGCGCTCGCCGACATTGACGAAGGGAATGTCCTTGGTCAGTTCGAAGGGTTCGAGGCCCGACAGCGACATGAAGGGGCGATGCTCGGGGATCGGCCGCGGCTTGTACTTGGCAACGGTCTCGGCGATCGCCTTGATATGCTCGGGCGTCGAGCCACAGCAGCCGCCGACGATATTGACGAGGCCCTCGCGGGCGAAGCCGTCGATCTGCGCCGCCATCAGCTCCGGCGTTTCGTCATACTGGCCGAACTCGTTCGGCAGGCCGGCATTCGGATAGGCGCAGATGAAGGTGTCGGCAACACCCGAAAGCTCCTGCAGGTGCGGGCGCATCGCGTTGGCGCCGAGCGCACAGTTGAGCCCGATCGTGAAGGGATTGGCATGGCGCACCGAATTCCAGAAGGCCGACGGCGTCTGGCCGGACAGCGTGCGGCCGGAAAGATCGGTGATCGTGCCCGAGATCATCACAGGCAGGCGCACGCCCTTGGCCTCGAAGCGCTCCTCGCAGGCGAAGATCGCAGCCTTGGCGTTCAGCGTGTCGAAGATCGTCTCGATGAGGATGATGTCGGCGCCACCGTCGATCAGCCCGTCGATCTGCTCGCCATAGGCGGAACGCAGATCGTCGAAGGTCACGGCGCGAAAACCGGGATTGTTGACGTCGGGCGAGATCGAGGCGGTGCGGTTGGTCGGCCCGATGGCGCCGGCGACGAAGCGGCGGCGGCCATCCTCACGCTCGGCGCGCTGTGCTGCCCGGCGCACGATCTCGGCACCTTCCTTGTTCAGGTCGTAGACCGCACCTTCCATCTCGTAATCGGCCTGCGCGATGCGGGTCGAGGAGAAGGTGTTGGTCTCGAGAATATCGGCGCCGGCCTTGGCGTATCTGTAATGGATCTCTTCGATCGCGTCCGGCTGGGTCAGGATCAGAAGGTCGTTATTGCCCTTCTGGTGACAGGCGCAGCCCATGAAGCGCGTTCCGCGGAACTGGTCTTCATCATAGCCAAGCCCCTGGATCTGCGTGCCCATGGCGCCGTCGAGAACAAGGATGCGTTCGCTCGCGGCTTGTCTCAAAGCTGCGAAAACTTCACTGCCGTCACGCTTGCCCGTTTCCGGACCAAAGAGATTGTCAAACACGGGAAGGCTCCTTGACGTCATAAGACCAGATAGTCCAAATCACATAAAGATATCTTTATGTCAATATATGCCTATCGATTTCGTGCTTTGCAAATCTCGCCGGATGACAGACTCGCACGACGCCTATATAGGCGTTTACAACGCTTTGTGCACGAAATCGGAGGAGCATCATGGCACCCGCAACCGGCAACGCCGTGCTTGGAAACTGGACGACCCGCGCCTATCACCGCGGCTGGCTGCTGACCCAAGCGAATGGTCTCTTCGATTTTTTCCAGCACAATTCGGTCAACCCCAAGGGCGGCTTCTACGATCTCGACGACGAAGGCGGGCCTCTCGACGCCGATGGCCAGGTTCGCGGCATCCATATCGCCGCGCGCGCCGTGCATTGCTTCTCGATCGGCGCTTTGCTCGGCCGTCCCGGAGCCTCCGACGTCGTCGACCACGGCATGGACTATATCTGGAACCATCATCGCGACCGGAAAAATGGCGGCTATTTCTGGTCGCTCAACAATGATGGTCCCGCTGATTCCAACAAGCAGGGCTATGGCCATGCTTTCGTGCTGCTCGCCGCCTCATCCGCAAAGACGATCGGTCATCCGCTTGCCGACGGCATGCTCGCCGATATCACCGAGATCCTCAACACGAAGTTCTGGGAGGCGAAACACGGCGCGATTGCCGAGGAATTCACGGCCGGCTGGCAGCCGCTCGATGGCGGCACCTATCGTGGCCAGAACTCCAACATGCACCTGACCGAAGCGCTGATGGCGGCCTTCGAGGCGACAGGCGACAGGGAATATCTGACCAAGGCCGAAAGCATCGCCGATCTCGTCATCCGCCGCGTCGCCGGTTCGGTCGACTGGCGCGTCGCCGAGCATTTCGACGCCGAATGGAATCTCGACAAGAATTACTATCACCCGAACGAAATGTTCCGCCCGGCCGGCACAACGCCCGGCCACTGGCTGGAATGGACCCGCCTCATCCTGCAGCTCTGGGCGCTCGGCGGCAAGCGGATCGAATGGATGCCGGATGCGGCGAAGGCGCTGTTTGCGCAATCCATGGCGCTCGGCTGGGACAACGACAAGGGCGGCTTCTTCTATACGCTTGATTGGGACGACAAGCCCGCCAAGCGCAACAAGCTCTGGTGGCCAGCCTGCGAAGGTGCGGCTGCCGCGCATTTCCTCAACGAGCACCTGCCGAGCGATTTCCATGAGGAGAGCTACCGCAAAATCTGGAATGTGATCGAACGCGCCTTCATCGACCACAAGAACGGCGGCTGGCACGAGGAGCTGACCGAAGATCTCGTTCCCTCGCACTCGCTGTTTCCCGGCAAGGGCGATATCTATCACGCCCTGCAGGCCTGCCTCATCCCGCTCTTCCCGGCCACGGGCAGCCTGACGAAAGGCATCACTGAGGCTGGCGGCAAGCTCTGAGGCCGGGGATCAGTAGCCCGGCGCCGGCAGCTCGGCGCTCGGGTTCCGCTGGAACCATTCGACATCCTCGTTGATGCGGTCGAGATCGTCCTGCACGTCGCGCTGGTCGCGGCGGATGTCGTGCAGGTCGTCCTCCAGATCCTCGATCCGCCGGCGCAGTTCCGACCGGTCACCGTCCTTGGCATCCCTCAGCTTGTCGGAGAGCTCGTCGATGCTGGTCTCCTTGAAACTGTAGTCGTTCTGCATCGAGCTGAGGCGCGTCTGCAGCTCGTGCTGCTTGCTGCCGAGACCGAAGCCGCGCAGGAAACCGGGCGCGGTCTCGGGTGGGCAGACATTGGCATAGCCGCTACCTGCCTGGCCGCGCGCAAGCCCGCTAAGCGGCGTGCAATAGCGCACGAGACCTGCCTGATACCCCTGAAACCAAATCGTCTGATCGGGCACGATCTTGACCCGCTCGCAGGATTTCGCATGTGCGGCGAAGCGCTGTTGCGGCTCGTGGCCCGCCGCGCCGTCGCTCTCGCCGATCACCCGCCAGTCTGCAGCGACGCATTCCTCCTTGGACAGCGTGTTGCAGGAGGCAAGGAAAAGGCCGAAGCCGATGGTGGCGGCAAGCGCAAGAAACAAGCGGATCATGGCGTCCCGGGTAGGATGAGGAGTGCGATGCCGCAGCTTAGCCGCAGGATAAGCCCACGTCACCGGAGCGGCGACGCGATTTTGCAGTTTTCATGGCTTTTTTCTGTCAAAATTACGGCGGAAGAGACCGCATCAAAGCGGCGGGGCGAGCCGCAGCGTATCTAGATCCTTGGCAAGCATCAGCGCCAGCGCCTCGACGGCGAGATTGTGGTCGTCACGCTGCGGCAGTCCTGAGACGGTGACGGCACCGATGCAGCCGGTACCCTTGAGATTGATTGGGAAACTGCCGCCATGCGGCGCATAGTCGGCGCCATCAAGCCCGTTATCCTCGACCGTCTTGCCATCCTTCTGCAGCTTCAGGCCGGAGGCATAGCTGCTGCGGAAATAACGCAGCACCATGTTGCGCTTGCGGCGGACCCAGTTGACGTTGTCGGGTGTCACACCCGGGAGTGCCGCATAAAAAACGGGCATCGAATGCAGGGTCACGTCGATCGCGATGCCGAGGCCGCGCTCGGTGGCGAGTTCCTGCAGGAGCTTGCCGAGCTGCCATGCCGTCGTCAGGTCGAAGGCGTCGAAGCTCAGCGCTTTCTCCTGCTCCGCGATCCGGCTGAGATCGTTCTCGATTGTCATGATGGGCGCCCTCTCCTGCAATGATTTGCTGCAGACCATTCTCATCAGAAGAGAAAAAGTAAAGCAAAACTTAGGTCTACCCCTGATGTCAGAGCTTCGGCGTCAGCATCTCGAAACGGTCGCGGATGGTGGCGCAGGTATCGCCGCCGAGCCTCGCAATGGCATCGACCGCGGCCGGATCGACGTGCAGCCGTTCAGGATCGACCACCCCGTCGCGGTAATGCGCGTAAACGATCTCGCCCATGACGATCTGCCGCGAACGGCCGAGCTCCAGCGTCACGTGCCGCTTGCATTCGAAGGCGGCCGGCGCCTCGGCGATGAAGGGCGAGGCCACCTTCTCACCCGGCATCGCCGTCAGGCCGGCTTCCTTCAACTCGTCGACGCCGCGCGGATATTTGGCACCGCAGACATGCATCGCCTCGGCGATCGCCAAGGAGACGATATTGACCGTGAACACTTCGGTCATGCGGATATTGTGGCCAGTGTCCTTGAACGACATGTCGGCATTGTTCTCGACCCCGATCGCAAGGATCGGCGGATCGGCCGAAAGGCAATTGAAGAAACTGAAGGGTGCGGCGTTGATCCGGCCATTCTCGTCGACCGTCGTCACCAGCGCGATCGGGCGCGGAATGATCGTGCCGATCATCAGCTTGTAGCGTTCGCGCTCGGTGAGCTGTTTGAAATCGAAAGAGACGGACATCGGTTCAACCGTCCTTCAGGACCGGCGAGAAACCGCTCATCGCCCCGGTGAAGGGTTTCGGCAGCGGCGACGCGTAAGAGCCGCGCTTGCTGGTGGAAAGCCCGAGCGACACCAGCGCTTCGGCCTGCTTGACGGCGGCCGCGACGCCATCGACGACAGGCACGCCGTAGATCTCCTGCAGCTCGTGCGCCAGATCGGTCATGCCGGCGCAGCCGAGCACGATCGCCTCGGCGCCGTCTTCTAAAAGCGCCCGCTCGATCTCGGCCCTGAGCTTGCCGATCGCGCCCGAGGCCGCATCTTCGAGCTCCAGCACGGGGATGTCGGAGGCGCGCACCTTGGCGCGGTCGCCCATGCCGTAGCGTCGCACCAGATTGTCGATCAGCACCCGCGAGCGCTCCAGTGTCGTCACCACGGTGAAGCGCTGTGCCAGGAAGCCCGCCGTCACCACGGCGGATTCGCAAAGCCCGAGGATCGGGACATCGGCAAAGGTTCGCGCCGCTTCGAGCCCGGTATCGTCGAAACAGGCGATAACAGCCGCATCATAACCTGCCGGCTGCCGGTCCCTGAGTTCGGCGAGCAGACCAGGGATCGCTAAGGCCCCGTCGTAATGC
>NZ_JACCEY010000016.1:256980-399403 GCF_013591995.1 Rhizobium sp. WYCCWR 11146 | reverse complement strand
CGCGAGGTGGCCGCGATGATCTCCGTGCCGGATGCCGCCACCGCTCGCGCGGCGGTGGCGGCCTTCTCGGTCATGGAGGCCGTGGTGTTCGGATTGACGATGAGAATGCGCATGTCAGTTTATCTTTGCCTGCCGCCGGCTGAGCATCGTCATGATGCCGAGTGCGATGAGAATGATGGTGAAGGAAAACAGCGTCGTCACCGTGCCGAGCGCATAGAGCACCGGCGTCGTGACGTTGGTGGTCATGCCGTAGATTTCGAGCGGCAGCGTGTTGTAAGTGCCTGATGTCATCAGCGTGCGGGCGAATTCGTCGTAAGAGAGCGTGAAGCCGAACAGGCCGACGCCGACGAGGCTCGGCGCGATCATCGGCAGCACGACATGGCGGAACGTCTGCCAGGAGCTGGCGCCGAGGTCACGCGCCGCCTCTTCATAGGCCGGCGAGAAGCGGTTGAAGACGGCAAACATGATCAGCACGCCGAACGGCAGCGTCCAGGTCAGATGGGCGCCGAAGGCCGACGAATACCAGGCGGGCTTCAGCCCTCCCTCCTGGAAGACGACGCCGATGCCGAGCGATATGATGATCGACGGCACGACGAGGCTGGCGACCGTGGCATAGAACAGCGCGGTCGAACCTCGGAAACGGCGCCGGAAGGCAAGGCCGGCGAGCAGCGAGACGACAACGGTCACCGCCATCACCATCAGCCCGAGGGTGAAGGAGCGGCGGAACGAGGCGCCAAAATCGCCGACCGCCTGCTTCTCGAACAGGTTGAAGAACCAGTGCGTGGAAACGCCGTTCATCGGGAAGGTCAAACCGCCGTCCGGCCCCTGGAAGGAGAGGATCAGGATCGCCGATAGCGGGCCGTAGAGGAACATCACGAAGATGATGAAGAAGAGCGCCAGCAGATAGAATTCAAGGCCGCGTTTTTCGTGGCTCATCTCAAAGCTCCTTGCGGATGTCGACGACACGCAGGATGGCCGCGACCATCAGCAGCACCACCGCAAGCAGCACCACGGCATTGGCGGCAGCCGCCGGATATTGCAGCAGCGACATCTGGTTCTTCATCATCAGCGCCACCGAGGCGCTCTGCCCGCCGGACATCACCTGCACCGTCGAAAAGTCAGCCATCACAAGCGTCACGACGAAGATCGTGCCGATCGCCATGCCGGGTTTGGCAAGCGGGATGACGACGTTCCACAGCACCTGCCAGCCGGAGGCGCCGGCATCGCGCGCCGCCTCGAAAAGCGACCGGTCGATGCGCATCAGCGTGTTGAAGATCGGCGTCACCATGAACAGCGTATAGAGATGCACCATGGCGAGCACGACGGCGAAATCGGAATAGAGCAGCCATTCGATCGGCTGCGGGATGATGCCCATCTTGATCAGCGTCGAGTTGATGAGGCCGTTGCGCCCGAGCACCGGGATCCACGAGATCATGCGGATGATGTTCGACGTCATGAACGGCACGGTGCAGACAAGGAAGAGGATCATCTGCGTCGACGTCTTGCGGATGTGGAAGGCCAGGAAATAGGCGACCCAGAAACCGATGACGAGCGTCAGCGCCCAGACGATCGCGGTGAATTTCAACGTGTTGAGATAGATCTTCCACGTCACCCACGAACCGAGCGTGTCGGTGTAGTTCATCGTCAGGAAATCGGGATAGAGACCGGCAAAGTCGTAGTCCCAGAAGCTGACAACCGCGATCATGGCGATCGGCAGCAAGAAGAACAAGCCGAGAATGACAAACAGCGGCGTCGCCTGGAGATAGGAGATCGCCGATGGGGAAAGCTTCAGTCCGCGCCCGCCGCGCGCACCCTGGCCATCCTCCTCCGTTTCCGCTGCGATGGTCGCCATATCCGGTTCTCCGTTCTGATTTGGAACGAAGGTGCGTGCCGCCCCCTCATCCGCCTGCCGGCACCTTTGCCTGGGTCGAGCCACTGGTCTCGCCCCGTCCTTCGGACCCCCGCTGGGGAGAAGAGATTCGCGGCAGCGCCTAGGCTACCGCGAACCTTGATTTTGTCTCATGACGCAGCCACGGACTCCCTCTTCTCCCCAGCGGGGAGAAGGTGGCCCGAAGGGTCGGATGAGGGGGCGGAGCGAAGCGACGTCTTGAGCATCGCGAAAGACAGTGGCTCTCCGCCCTCTCGACGTGGGTCAGGCCGCGATGAACTCGTTCCAGCGGCGGACCATGTAGCGGTCCTCGTCCATGACGGAGTTCCAGCAGGCCACCGCTCCCATGCGGGCTTCGAAGGAGCCGCCGTCGCGAACGGCGCCGGCCTTTTCCATCACCTTGCCTTCGGGAGACAGGATGTCGCCGGCAGCCGGCTTGCCCTCGATCCAGTAGCCCCATTCGTCGGCCGACATGAATTGCTTGGCAGTGTCCATGCAGGCGGAATAATAGCCCTGGCGGTTGAGGTAGCCGCCGACCCAACCCGACGTGTACCAGTTGATGTATTCATAGGCGGCATCGAGCTGCGCGCCCTTGAGGTGCGAAGCAAGACCGAGACCGCCGCCCCAGGCGCGGTAGCCTTCCTTGAGCGGCTGGAAGGTGCAGGCGATGCCCTTCGAGCGGACGGCGGCGACGGCCGGAGACCACATCGACTGGATGACGACTTCGCCCGAGGCCATCAGGTTGACGCTTTCGTCGAACGACTTCCAGAAGGCGCGGAACTGGCCGTCGCCCTTGGCCTTGATGAGGAATTCGATCGTCTTGTCGATTTCTTCCTTCGTCATGTTGCCCTTGTCGGCATATTTGATCTTGCCGGAGGCTTCCATGATCATCGCCGCATCCATGATGCCGATCGAAGGGATATTGAGGATCGCGGTCTTGCCCTTGAAGGCCGGATCGAGAATGTCGGCCCAGCTGGTGATCGGACGGCCGGTGAGATCAGGACGGATGCCGAGCGTGTCGGCATTGTAGATGGTCGGAACCATCGTCATCCACTGCGTGGGCTCCTTGGCGAACTTCTTGGAATCCTGCGCTTCGACGAAACCGACCGTGTGCGGCGCCGTGCCTTGGGCGATGACACTGTCTGCCTTCAGCTTGCCGTTGATGAACAGCGGCACGATCTTGTCGTAATATTTCAGCTTCTTGACGTCCATCGGCTGCATGACGCCGGTCGGGAACACCTTCTTGGCGATCCAGTATTCGACGTCGGCAATGTCGTAGCTGTCAGGCTGGGTGACGGCGCGCTGGGCGGCGGCGTCTGAATCAGTCGCCGTCATCTCCAGCGTGATGCCGAGATCGGCTTTGCACTTCTCGGCAATGGCATTGATGTTCGAAACGCCGGTGCCGAACTGGCGAAGCGTGATGTTCGTCTGCGCCCAGATGGTGGGAAAGCCGGTGATGGCGCCGGAGCCGGCGATGGCGCCGACGGCGGCAGCACCCGTCTTCAGCAGCGTGCGGCGGGAAAGACCCTTCTCCGCCTTGGTCGATGTCGTTTCAGTCGTCATGTCAGTTCCCCTTTTCTTGGATATGGAAGGTTCAGTGTTCTTGATGGTGATGGCTCATGCGGAAGAGCGGCCGAGAAGCACGGCATCCTCGAGCGCCCAACTGAGCGAAACGGCATCGCCGACGGCGACCGGCCGGGCGAAATAGTCGCCGTCCTCGGCAATGACGGTGAAGTCGTCGCTGCCGGCGCCGATAACGGTGATTTTCACGGAAGAGCCGCGATATTCGATGTTGGAGACGATGCCGTCGAAGCCGAGTGTCCACTCGGTCGCCACCTCCAGGCGCACGCGATCGGTGCGGATGCCGATGTCGACGGGCTCGCCGACTTCCCTGCCCGTTCCGCGCACGGAAAAACTCTGCCCCTCAGGCACGGTCATGACGAGCACGCCGTTCTCGCTCGAAGTCACCCGGCCGGACAACACGTTGTGGTCGCCCATGAACCGCGCGACGAAGGCCGTCGCCGGCCGCTCGAAGACTTCGCGCGGGGCTGCCGCCTGCTCGATCCGGCCGTCATTCATGATGACGATGACGTCGGCGAGCGCCATCGCCTCTTCCTGGCTGTGGGTGACGTGCACGAAGGTGATGCCGAGCGACTTCTGCAGTTTCTTGAGTTCGGCGCGCATGCGGATCTTCAGGAACGGATCGAGCGCCGATAGCGGCTCGTCGAGCAGCAGCGCTTCCGGATCGGTGATCAGCGCGCGCGCCAGCGCCACGCGCTGTTGCTGGCCGCCGGAAAGCTGGGCCGGACGCCTGTTGGCATAGGCCTCCATCTGCATCAGCTTGAGCATCTCGAGCGCCTTCGCCCGCCGCTCCTGCTTGTCGACGCCTTTCATCTTCAGGCTGAAGGCGACGTTGTCGATCAAATCGAGATGCGGGAAGAGCGCGTAGGACTGGAACATCATCGCCGTGCCGCGCCTGGCCGGCGGAAAATCGGTAACGACGACATTGCCGAGACGGATATCGCCCGACGAAATGCTCTCGTGGCCGGCGATCATACGCAGCGTCGAAGTCTTGCCGCAGCCCGACGGGCCGAGGAAGCAGCAATAGGAGCCGGCGGGGATCTTCAGGCTGATCGCATGGACCGCCGTCGTCGCGCCATAGACCTTCGAAACGGATACTATATCGATCTCTGCCGCTTTCGACATCATACCTTCCCCTGTTTGGAAAAGACAATGCATCTGCCGTGCCAGACTCCGTTTCTTGAGGTAAGCACTTGCAAAACAAAGTTTTTATCGAAGTTGTAATTGAGAGATCAAATTATAGGCGCAGCGCTATCTGCACATGATTTAGGCTATCGTGCGCAATTTGTGCAAAACATTGTATACAATATCACCGCCATTTCGGGCACAAATTCTGTTTAACTTTGGCGCGAAGCCGGGTATGGTTTGCCGACCATCAGGAAATAAATTTCATGAAATCCGCCGCCAAGGCTCAGCAGGCCGAAGACTCCGCCGATACCGGCGCGCAGCAGATCCGCGATGCCATTCGCGAAGCGATCGTCGAGCGCAGGCTTTCGCCCGGCACCAAGCTTTCGGAAAGCGATGTCGGCAATCTCTTCAATGTCAGCCGCACGCTTGCCCGCGCCGCCCTGCAGGCGCTCTCCTATGAAGGCCTCGTCAGCGTCGAGAAAAACCGCGGCGCCTTCGTCGCCTATCCCTCGCCGGAAGAAGCTCGCCAGATCTTTTCCGCCCGCCGCCTGGTCGAACCCGGCATATTGCGCGAGGCAGCGGCGCGGATCACGCCTGACGATATTACTCATCTGCGGCAGCTTCTGCTGGAAGAAGGTCGCCTGATGAGCGAGCGTGGCCAGACCGCGCGCCGCGCTGAAATCAAGGCATCGGGCGATTTTCATCTGATGCTGGCGGTCATATCAGGAAATTCGATCATGCAGCGCTTCATGGAGGAACTCGTCGCCCGCTCGTCGCTGGTGATTGCGCTCTACGGGCAGTCGACCGCATCGAGCTGCGGCCATTCCGAACATGGTGACATTATCTCGGCCATCGAAGCCGACGAACTCGATCGCGCCTGCCAGCTGATGCTGCATCACATCGCCCATATCGAGGCCGATCTTGACCTGCGCGAACGAAAGAGCCTCGGCCTCAAGGAAGCCTTCGAACTCTGAACATGCAAAGGTTGCGGGCGCAGATGCTCCACCGCCCGCCGCTTCCAACGGACTCTCGAAACACTACCAAGGCGTCTTCTTCGGCAACATCTCAAAAGCCGCGAAGATATCCTCGGCGCTCATCGGCTCGCTCGAGCGCAGCTTAACGGTTCCGTCGCGTCCGATCAGGATCAGCCCGAACTCGCCGGATGGCGGTCCCTGCAGGCGATCGCGAATATCGTCGGCATCGAGTTCCCAGTCATCGTCGAACAGCGCAAACGCGCCGCCGCCGGCAATGCTGAACACCTCGACGTCTTCCTCGATCAAGCGCATATGCGCCTTCCGCAGCCATTCGTCCTGGATGAGCGCGCGGTCATCTTGCGCATCGGCGAAGATGATCAGCACCCGCTTCCTGTCGCGAAACTGCTCGAGCGATTGCGGAAGCTCAGGCTCACGCCTGGGTGTACCCATGATTTCATGAACAATAGATTTCAGCATGGTGCTCATTCCTCGCCCGTCACCACTGCATAACTCTTAAATCGGGATCGACTTAAGGATAGATTATGCAGCAATTCAAAGTGCTACAGCGCCCTTTGCGACTCTCGAAAAGGGCGCTGTAGTAGCGGGCTGTGCCTGCCGAATTAAACGGCTGGGAATGAGCGAGGTTCCGCCAAAAAGCGGAAAAGGATCGCAGCCATGGCCGCGATCCTCACCCTATCAGTCGCGGCCCTGGTCTTCGGACGCGTGGGCCGAAACGGCAACGAGATCCGCAGCCCCAGTGACGAGAAGTCGCTTGCGCACCAGGACGCGCATGACGCGCGCCGCCGTCGAGAAGGTCATCTGGTCGAGCGGGCCTTCGCCCTCCCACGGCTTGGTCAGCCGTTCGGTGACGGCGCCGACGATGTTCATCGGCACGATGTCGGTGCATTCGCGCATGGCTTCGAAAACGAAGCTGATGGGGATGACCCGTCCTTCGTGGGTCACGATCGGTTCGGTCAATTCGCTGTCCCATTCCTCGAAGGCATAGAGCGCTTCACGAAACAGCTGCTGGAGGTTGAACGGCGCGTGGCCGTCATGAAGTGGCGGCAGTGCATTCATCATGTCTGTCTCCTCTTGATGGGTTGAAGCCAAAGTCCTCCGGTATCGGTCGCGCCAACGCGGGGAACGGAACGTTTTGCTGCCCCTGCGAACCGAATAACACTATTGATTCTATAGAGTAACGCGCCGGGGTAAAGCCCATTTATCCGCCGCCGCGGAAGCGAATTCCATAACACGCTGATATTCTTGCGTGTTTTAGACGAAATTTTCTCCGCGCACACCAGCCTTAAAAATCTATGCCATCCGCCTGAGATCGCTCCGGAATGGCACGGCGAGGCGAAAAAACCCTGATAATTCACGGAACTTTTGTCTTTGTAATTTGTTTTGTTCTCACATTCGCAAAACACACTGGGGTTATCACCAATGACGCAAATCCGTGAACCGGAGCGCCGAAGCAAGATCCTGCGCGGCCGCCCCTATAGCCTTGACGAATTCGCCTCCAAATATGGCCTGCGCGGCGAGCAGGCAGAAAGCCTGTTTACCCGTTTCGGGCCCTCCTCGATCGAACTCGACCTGCTGATGGCAGCCAAGCGCCGGCCGCCGGTTCTGCAGGACAGAATTGCCGAATAACAATTTGATGAATGGAATGGATAGATGAGCGACAGACGCCACGAATGGATCAGCAAAAGAGCTTACGCGATTTGGGAGGAACGCGGCCGGCCAAATGGGCGCGACGACGAGCACTGGCGCCAGGCAGTTGCCGAACGCGACGCGCTGGAGCGCACGCAGGCCTCCTCCGATGGCCGCGAGGTGCTGGTGAAGTTTCGCCCCAAGCCGCAGCGGCCCGAAGCGCCACGCGCCGGTTGGTTCAACCGAACCGCAAACGTCGGCTGAATCTTTTCTCACATCGGCCGGGCCGCTTGCGGATCGAGCGGCTCAATCGAGCCTGAGCCGGAAGCGCGCCTGAAAATCTCCCTGCCACCACATGGGGAAATTGGTTCCCCACTTATTGTTGTGCAGATTGAAGCGGATGCCGGCGGTAAAATCCGGCAGCGTCCTGCAAAACGTCATGAAATCCGAGCTTTGCGGCGCAACCAGCGGCGCATCGAAGGTTTCGATCGTCAGCGGGCCATCGGCAAGATCACAGCGTGCTGATGTCACCGCCTGCAATTGTGCCCCGCCGCTTGTCGCAATATTCCCCGATCGGTGCCAGAGGCCCATCTTGCGGAAATTCCAGTCCGCCGCACCATCAGGCGTGAAGGAAAGAAAGCTTGCCTCCGGCATGCGGTTGGCCGGCTTGTCATGCAATGTCAGGCTGAGGTCGAGGCGATCGCCCTCGGCGGTGAAATGCAGCATCACATGCGGCGGCGCGCCATAATTCTGCACGGCCTCGGCCGGCATCGACAGAAGGATGCCCGCCGCTTGGGTCGCTTCCAGCCTCGGAAGAAAAACCTTCGAAAGTGCAGCCCCCGACTGGGCAAGCCCCGGTTTGTCATGGTCGAGCACCGCCCATTGCTGGCGATGGGTCAGGTAGGTCTCCATGTGGCTGATAACGTCGCCGGGATCGTAGCTCTCATATCGATAGGCGATCAGCGAGCCGTCGCAGCCGGAGATCGTCCGGCCGGAGGGAGAGGTGATTTCGGCCACATCGCCGCTCGCACCGTCGAGCGCGATCGACCAGCCACCGGTCTGCAGGCGAAGCTCCCGCCCACCGCCCTTGATGACGGCAGGCGTGGCAAATTCGGCAAGTACGCTCTGCGCTGCCTTCCGGTCCGTCTCGTCGAGCTGCGAGACCGCCTGGTCGAGATAGGCGCGCTGCTCGTCCCATGAGGCTTCGGTATAGGCGAAGCGATAATCGGATCGGCGTGCGGCCTCGAAATCGGCCCGCGACCACGCCTTATCGTCGCGCAAATAGGATTTGATATCGACGCCGCAGGTATGTTCGGCCACCATCGCCAGTCCGCGCCCGAAGGCGAGACGTCGCGCGTCGAGCCCATCCGCCGCGAAGCGGTCGTAGAGCCGCTGCAGCGCGAGAAACCGCGCCGTCTTCACCGGATCGCTGCCGCTGCCATGGATCCAGCTGTCGCCGAGTTCCAGCTCGACAACAGGGAAACGCTCACGCTCCCTCCAGAGAATGGCGCCGTAATCCTCGAGCGTCGCCGCGCGGATGATCGCATCCGGCTCACGGGCGCGTAATTCGCGATAGGCCTCGGCCGTCTGCGGCACACTCTGCGGCCCGATATTGTCGTTGGTATGGGCAAAGCTCAGCCCATCCTCGATACCGTCGGGGAAACAGGTCTCGCCGTAGGAGCGCTGATACATGACGACCACCTCCTCGCCACCGGGAGCCCGCCAGCGGAAGATGTCGGGCACATCAGGCGGCGGTGAGGCCGTATTGACGCCGAGATGCAGGAAGCGGATACCCGCCTCGGATAGCAGCGGCACCATGCCGAGCGTATGGCCGGGCACATCGGTCATCTTCGCCGCGATCGTCGTCTTGCCGAAGCGCCGGTCGAGCTCCTGCGAATAGGAAAGCCCGGCCCGAAAGAGATCCGGCGACATCAGCTCCGTATGGGTGGTGAACGGCAGCCCGTGCCAGCGGATCAGCCCGCGCTCGATCGCCTGTTCCAGCGCTGCCACCTCGGCGGCAGAGCGCGAATTCAGATGATCCCAGATCAGCCAGGCGCCGGTCGTCCAGATGAATTTCGGCTCGTCGGGATTTTCGGCATGAAAATGCTTGGCCGTTTCGATCGCCTGCGGAATGAAGCGCTCGTGATATTGCCGGCGGACTTTCTCGGCATGGTCGGTAAAGCCGATATCGAGATGGGTCTTGAAGACCAGATGCACGCGCTTTTCAGTCATTCCATTTCACACATCGGGCGATTTCACACATCGGGCGATTTCACACATCGGGGATGCCATCCGAAACGTTTCTGCAGTCAGCGCTGCCATAGGCCATCGGAGTGTAACCGTTTCCACAAACACCATTGCTCCAGCCGCAAACGCGCCGTCAAGCGATTTTGGCACAGATCAATGAAATGAACGGGATTTCTTAACCATGAATTCGGAAACGTCGCCGTCCGGCAGTTTAATCGTAGAATCGAATCGCGACAAGAATGAAGACGTGTTCATCGATAATTATATAGAACGGCGGCGGGATTTTCTGGCCGCCTCGCCCGGGGTGCGTTGTTGAGCCAAGGAGAAAAAGCCTGAGCCGTTCCTCCGCAAGGCTGATTGTCAGAAGGCGTTGGTTTCCTGGCAGAGCGCCCGGTGAACCTCGGTCCAGAACAGCGCCAGCGGCCTGTCGCCGTTGCGTTCGGCAACGAGCGCGCGGATCAGCGCTTCGGAGCCCGCCATGTCCTGCCAGCTGGATTTCAGGCCCTTGGCGGCCTGTTGGCATTCGGCAATCTCGAATGGTCTCTTGCTGTCCATATGAGGTCTCCTCATGACAGGCGCTAGCAGATGGAACCCAGATTGTCATTCCCCGCATATGTGGGGATGCCTTGTATTTATGACGGCCCTCGCGGTAGGATTGAGGGGATTGGGGCAGTGGAAATGATTGAGAATACCTATAGCGAAAAGTTCGAGTCCGCTTTCGAACAGATCAAGGCTGCAGCCAATGTGGATGCCGCCATCCGCATTCTCCAGGCTGAATATGGCCTCGATTTCGTCACCTACCATCTCGCCCAGACGATCGCGAGCAAGATCGATTCGCCCTTCGTGCGCACCACCTACCCGGATGCCTGGGTCTCCCGTTACCTGCTGAACAGCTATGTGAAGGTCGATCCTATCGTCAAGCAGGGCTTCGAACGCCAGCTGCCCTTCGACTGGAGCGAGGTCGAGCCGACGCCGGAGGCCTATGCCATGCTGGTCGACGCCCAGAAGCACGGCATCGGCGGCAACGGCTACTCCATTCCCGTCGCCGACAAGGCGCAGCGCCGCGCCCTCCTGTCGCTGAATGCCCGGATACCGGTCGAGCAATGGACCGAACTCGTCCGCCGCTGCCGCAACGAATGGATCGAGATCGCCCATCTCATCCACCGCAAGGCCGTCTACGAGCTGCATGGCGAGAACGATCCGGTGCCGTCACTGTCGCCGCGCGAAATCGAGTGTCTGCACTGGACGGCGCTCGGCAAGGATTACAAGGATATTTCGGTAATCCTCGGGATATCGGAACACACCACGCGCGATTATCTGAAGACCGCCCGCTTCAAGCTTGGATGCGCCACCATTTCGGCGGCCGCCTCCCGGGCCGTTCAATTGCGCATAATCAATCCCTAAAGCGCGTCGCGATCTTCAGATTCGCTCTTCCCGCTTTAGCTCTTTGTTTTTACGCATGTCGTTATCGCAAAACCGCTGCACAGTTTTGCGCGACATGCTCTGCCCCCCCTCATCTGGGGGGGCCCATCTGAGGGAATTTCCGATCCGGCCCGCATGAACCATTCTGCTTTCCACGAACTTGAAAACGCTGGAGGGCAAAATGTTCGTTATCATTCAGGCACATGAGTATCAGAAATACGCTGCCGTACTCGACCAGATGTTTCGCCTGCGCAAGAAGGTCTTCGCCGATACGCTCGGCTGGGATGTTCCCGTCATCGGCCCTTACGAACGTGACAGCTACGATTCGCTGGCTCCCGCCTATCTCGTCTGGTGCAACGACAGCCGCACCCGTCTTTATGGCGGCATGCGCCTGATGCCGACGACAGGCCCGACCCTTCTCTACGACGTCTTCCGCGAGACGTTTCCCGATGCCGCCAATCTTATCGCTCCAGGCATCTGGGAAGGCACGCGCATGTGCATCGACGAGGAGGCGATCGCCAAGGATTTCTCCAATGTCGATGCCGGCCGCGCCTTCTCCATGATGCTGCTTGCGCTTTGCGAATGCGCGCTCGATCACGGCATCCATACGATGATTTCCAATTACGAGCCCTACCTCAAGCGTGTCTACAAGCGCGCCGGCGCCGAAGTGGAAGAACTCGGCCGTGCAGACGGTTACGGCAAATACCCCGTCTGCTGCGGCGCCTTCGAAGTATCGGACCGCGTGCTGCGCAAGATGCGCGCCGCCCTCGGCCTCACCCTACCCCTTTATGTCAGGCACGTGCCGGCCCGCTCGGTCGTGACCCAATTCCTGGAGATGGCAGCATGAACCGCCTCGCTGAAACCACCACGCAGACTGCAATACAGAAGGATATCGGCGCGCTGGAGCGCCATGTTCTCGCATCCCGCGACATCGCCACGCAGATAGGGGATCCCTTCCTCTCCTATCTCCTCTCGATGGCGCTGTTTACGATCTACGAGAAGAAGGCCCATCACGAGAATGAGGCGCTGAGGAGCAGCTTCAGCTGAGGGCCGGTTCCCCTCCGCCGCCTGAAGACGAGCATGTCTCCCGGCGCCTCGCGCGCAGCCGCAAAAACAGTCCCCGTTTTGCGGCTGCGCGCCCCTGTCACCTCATCAGGGCATTGCCGTTACGTCATCAGGGAATTGATGGTCGAAATCAGCGTGTCGTGCATGTAGGGCTTCGGCAGGAAGGCGGTATTGGCGGGCAGCGCCATCGGATCGAGCCGCACCATGCCGGAGGTGATGATGATGCCGATATTCGGCCGCATCGCCCGCACCCGATTGGCAAGCTGGAGGCCGTCCATCGAACCCGCCATGTTGACGTCGGTGAACAGGATATCGACATCCTGCCTGCCCTTCAGCACCACCAGAGCTTCGTCGGCATTCGCCGCCTCCAGCGCCACATGGCCGACCTCCTCCAGCACATCGAGGATATTGAACCGGATCAGCGGCTCGTCCTCCACGATGAGCACCACGGCACTGTTCAAAGCCACCATCTGCGATCGCCCTCTTCATGCGGAATGTGACTTGAATAAGTGTAGCCCGCGCGAGAAGGTTCCAGTGGCTGCCTACGAAATATGCATCGTCCACAGATGCTTGCGCTGCCCGCTTGTGGCTCCCCCGGATTTGCGTTAGAGCGGAACCCGTGCTGCGGGAACCATTGCCCCGGCACCCAAGCGCCGGATACCCGGCGCCAGGGCCTGTAGCTCAATGGTTAGAGCCGGCGGCTCATAACCGCTTGGTTGGGGGTTCGAGTCCCTCCGGGCCCACCACTCAATTTTGCAAGCTCCTGTTTTTCCTCCATTTCTTTAGCTTCTAGGTCCCACTTTTCAACAGTGGACTCCCCAGGTGGGACACTTTTGTTCTCGTTCCGATCCGGCAAAAGAAGCTTTGTGGCATCTCCGGCCAGCTTCTTTCGACGAGCGGCGCGTGTGTAAAGATCTGCCTGCTGGCTCGTCGTCCATCCAAAAATTGCCTTGAGTTGGTCAGACGTTGCGCCGTTCTCTGCGGCGATCGAAGCGCCCGCCTTTCGAAGGCCATGCGCCGAGCAGTGAAACAGACCGGCTTCGTCGCACCATTGGCGCATCTTGTTCCCCAGGCCCTTATCCGAAAAGGGCCTGCCGTACTCGGTGACAAGAAAGGTCAGCTGACCGACGGGCACCCGATCCAATTCCTCGGCGAGGTCGGGTAGGATTGGCACGTTGACCTCTACCCCGCTCGACTTTCGGGTCTTACCGGGTCGAATGCGAATCCAACCATCATTAAGATGCTGCCGACCAAGGATGGCGGCATCCGATAGCCGCAGGCCAGTGAACATGAAAACGGCGAGAGCTCGCCGCGCGGTCGTGCCAGGGGCGTGTTTGGCCTCGTACTGTTCGATCTCCTCAAGCGTCCACGTATGGAACCCATCTCCTGACTTCAGGCGTTTGATACCCATGCAGGGATTCGTCTTCGCCTCCCCGACCTCGATGGCCCAAGCAAATAGCGCGCTTATGGCTTTTACGATGTTATTGGAGGCGCCCGGGCTATCGATCCTTGTATCGCGGATAGCCGTCACATGCTTTCGCTCGAGGAGCTCAAAAGGCTTGTCGCCGTGCTTGACGCAAATTTCTTCGAGGATACGCCGCCGGCGACTCATAGTGTCGACTGTGATCGAGTTCGCTGCGCGCTTGAAATGCTGCTGGCAGAGCCAACGGAAGGACCGCGCTACAACAGGCTTCGATGAATCGGAAACGACGGGAGATTCGCCATAAGGTATCCCCTTTTCGGCGCACTCATATTCGCGCAAAAACGCGACTGTACCCGGCTTCTGACGAAGGCGGACCTTCTTTTTACCCTTTGCACGGAAGTAGACGCGGACGTTGCCGTGCCGGTCTGTGTCTTCGATGATGCCCTTTAGGTTCAGTTTCAAGCTACGTCATCCCAAGGGTTTTCCCCTGTCGCCGGCAGATGGCGCGTGTCGTCGCGAGGAAGCGCGTCGAATGCCTCGTCCAACTCGCAACGATCCCAAAGAATACGGCCGCCGGCTTTCCGCGGACAGGGCATAGCACCTTGCCCCACCATCTGATCGAACAGAGTGGCGCCGATGCCGACATAAGCCGCAGCGGCCACGCGCGAAAGACCGCGTGGGATCATGCCATAGGGCAAGCGGTTGTCGTTAGCGGCAGCGGGCATTTTACTTGCTGCCCTTTGGCTTCTTTGCGTCCTTCTCGGGCGCTTTTTCTTGCTGTGCTTTATGAAGTTCCGTTAGCGTAACAGCGAAGCGCTTAAACGCCGCGTTGCTAGCTTTCTTCGAAGCCTCGCTTTGGGGGACAAACTTTGTCTGCTTTTCTGTCACTCTTCTCTCCTCTTTGGGTGCGCGTTGATTGAGAAGCGACCGATTTACAAATTTTGCAATGCTTAGCGGTCGGCTGCAGAATGATGAAAGTGTAAACAGGGCACTTTGGTCAAGGAGAACCAGCCGGCGCGCCGCTGGTGTAGTCGCGGGTGGTGATCGCGCCGGCCTATGGTGTTGGTCCCGCCGCCGATGCGGCTCGGCAGCGGGTTAGCGCGGTCTACGACCCACGCCGATGCGCGCAGGGCGGCGCACATTCGATTAATTCCCAGAACTCGCCGCGGCGGTAAGTCTTGAACATCAGCCAATCCATTCCGGATCCGCGCATTCCATTGCACTCGCGGCAAGCTGCCGCCATGTTGTCGCGTCGCGTCCACCCCTTGCGGCGATTGGTCATCAGATGTTCGAGCGTTGCGGCGTCTGGTTGGTGTTGATCCTTGCCGCGAGGCAGGATGACCATGAGGCGGTCGCAGTAACAACAGCGCCCGCCCTGCTTGTTGAATAGCTCAAGAACGAGAGCTCGCTTCACTCCGGTCTTCATATAGATTCCCGCAGGCGGTGAGACAGCTTCCTTCGACCGTACGGAACGGGCGGCCAGCCATGTCACCAGCTATAAGTTGGATGTAATAGATTTCTCTTCCGAACGCCGATCGAGAGCGCGTCATTACGATCGCGACGTGGTCGTGGAAAGCGACAGTGTCGCCTGGAGCGAACTGGAAGTCAGCGGCAAGGTAAACTCTTGTCTGTCGTCTGCCAAGCAAAGAGCGTGGCAGTAAGCTTCTGTCGGCGTGGCCTATCGGTGCATGAATGGTCATTGTTGTGCTCCTCGTTTCGTTGGTAAATGTTAGTATTTGTATATCGAATGATTTCATGGCGGTCAACAGCGAAATGCGATAAATGTTTGCATGCTGCGAACATGCCGCAATTTACGGAGACGGAAGACAATGGCGAAGACGGCCGCGATCGGCATTCGCATAGAGCCCGAACTGAAAGACGCAATTGAAGCGGCCGCCAAAGCCGAGCGACGCTCTGTGGCGTCGTATATCGAGAAGGTGATTGCCGACGATCTGGAAAAACGGGGACTGCTGACGCCGGCAGAGCGGTCTGGACGATGACATTTTCTTACGCGGCTAGAATTCTCGCCTACCTCATACTTCTCGTTGGCGCCTGGCAGGTTGTGATCGGCTTAGTGATCGCGCACGAGCTTTTGTTGCCATACGAGGAGGCACTGCGCCGCTACACACCCGGAGCACCGAGCTCAGGATCCGTGATTGATAAGGGGATCTACAAGCTCGTCGCTGCTGTGGGACTCGGCGCGGTCGCTGAGATCGGCTTGCACGTCAAGAAGATGCGGGGAGAGCAATAGGTCTGTTGCTCTTGACCGCCCTCACCCGACTCGCCTAGCCATTTGCATGCGGCCCACCAATCCGCGCACCACCACACTGAGGAGACACGTCGAAGCGGCTGGCATTCGTGCCGGCGGCAATGTGTTTGTTCTTTTCTTGGAGGTGCGCTCTTGGAGCCAACCATTCCACTCGACATCATCTACACGGCTGACGAAGCCGCCGAACGGCTCAGGCTGACCAATCGTGGTGTGATCAAGCTCGGCAAAGCGTACGGCTTATGCTCACGCGTCGGTCGCGACTACTTGTTCTCGGAACAAGATCTGCTGGCGCTCTGGGAGGTGATGCGGGAGCCAGCCAAGGTGCCGAAACCGCCGACAGTAAAAGCATTCCCGTCCGAGGCGCAAAAATACGAAAGCCTCTTAAAGCTAACAGCTAAAAAGAAGGGTCTGGGGCGCCAACAGAGGCCATGAACGACGTTTGGATCCAAAAATCGGCTCTCTACTATGCCAAATTTGCCGAGCCGCTAGACCCAGATCAGGGCTGGCGCCGCGAAGACGTCCAGTTGGCCTTCGTGGCGGGCGCGCGAGAACAACCTATCCGCCGGCTTCTCACCATGAGAGAAGTCGCGGAAATCTTGGCGACGTCCGTCTCGACAATCCGCGATCTCGTGCTTCATGGCGAACTTGCTTATGTAAAGGTCGGGCGCGGCACAGAGCGGAATCACATGGCCTTTGCTCCGGAGGAGATCGAGAGCTTCATTAAGCGGCACACGCAGCGGGATTACGCCGTTGCGGCCCCCAAGACCATGAGGTACGGGACGCGCAAGCGCGCACATGAACTCGCCGTGGAGCGGGCTACTTCAGATGAAGGCAGCTTCATGGCCCAGTATGAAGCGCGGCGCGCAGCAGCCAAGGAGGCGAAGAAGAAATGACCATTCCCCCTCGCCTTATCGGTCGCAAAGAAGCGGCTGAATATTGCTGCATATCGCCGACGTGCTTCTCGATGTGGGTGGCGAGCCACAAAATGCCGCCGACGATACCGGGCACCCGCAAATGGGACAAGAGAGCGATCGACGCGAAGCTTAACGAAATTAGCGGCCTCGGCAACAACAACTGATTTGTCGTAGTTCTCTGACCTGCTGTGAGGTCGTCAGAGCGACCTCGCGCCTGCGCTTGGGCCCGTACAGCGGACCGCTCCACATCGCATCGCCCATCTTAAGGGGCGGAACTTTTCCTTCGCTGGAAAGTTACGCCATAAGCTGCCCAAGCTCGCCCAAAAGGAGGGTTCGATGTCTTCGGAATTGACTTCTTGTTCCTTAAACACCGACGATCTGCGCCTCCTCCAGAAGGTGCTCATCGATTGCGGATACAAGTGTGAGATTGCAGGTGGGCAGTCTGCCGGTCCCAACCTGGCCGCGACATTGCTCATCCGCCTATTCCAAGACGGCATGACCGATCCGATAGATCTAGCCGACGAGCTGGTGCGCCGTTTTGGCCGGACAGAAATGGCAGCTCCCGTGGAAGGGCAGTTGCATAAGGATGCCATTCGTGGATTATTTTCTCCCAGCCATGGCGGTAGGGGGTCGAAATATCACCACGAAACTCCGACTCGGTCCTTTCACCGTCAGAAATCTGGCTCATAAACCGCCGCGTTATCCTGCTTGTCCCGCAACCCCTTATAAGAGGCATGCCGCAGCTTGCCATCATCGGTCCAGGCTCGATATTCGATCTCGGCGATTAGTTTTGGCTCTACGAAAATTGCTCCTTTGCGATCGACGACGGCAGCCGGCGTGGATGTGATGAGGCCGTCGAGCTTCTCACGAAGCTCATAAGCGTTACGCTCGTTGAAGCCTGTCCCGACCCCGCCAACGTAGACCAGCTTCTTGCCCTTGCGCGCGGCGAGCAGAAGGCGACCGATCCCGGCACGCGCGACTGTGGATCGCTCATAACCGACGATCACAAAGCTGTCGCTTTGGACGCATTTGATTTTCAGCCAGTCACCAAGCCGGCCGCTGCGATAGGGCGCGTCGCGTCGCTTGGCGATGATACCTTCCAACCCGTGTTCGCAGGCGCTCGCCAGCAACTGATCACCGTCGGCCTCGATCTCCTCCGAGAGCCGGATATCGCCCTGCTCGCCGGCCGGCACCAAATCCTCGAGCAGATGCCGGCGCATGCTGAGTTCGGATTTTCTGAGATCATGGCCGTCAAAATAGAGCAGATCGAAGGCCATGAAGATGGCGACGCTTGAGGTCTCCTTGCCGCCGCGGCCGCCGAGCGACTGTTGCAGCAAGCCAAAATCCGACCGGCCCTGCTCGTCGAGAACCACGGCCTCGCCGTCGAGGATTGCCGTGCCAACAGGAAGCCACATGGCCGCCAGTTTGATTGCCGGGAAACGATTAGTCCAGTCATGGCCGCCGCGCGTCAGGATGCGGACGCCCGTCGGCTCGATGTGAACCGCCAGGCGATAGCCATCCCATTTGATCTCAAAAACCCAATCGTCACCCTTCGGCGGCTTTGCCCTCAGCAGCGCAAGGCACGGCTCGATACGGGAGGGCATGGGATCTAACGGAAGATTGGGCTGAGCGGGATCGCGCCGCTGGCGGGGCCTGCCGCGGACTGGGGCATCGCTTTCGTGCAGCAACGGCTTCGAAGACTTGCGGGGCGGCTTAGTCATGCCTCACTTCATCAGCATTACCTTAAAAAGCAATTGACCTAGATTGATTATTGACTCCGTCCGCCATGCGAACATAATAAGAACATCGGCGAGGCGGCCGCCAATCTAAAAACCGAAGCTATGGAGAACGGATATGCTCAAGCAGCCGAATGGCGAAGCTGTGCTCCTTCACTGGTACACCGACCTTCTTGAAGATGCCGAGTTCTATTGCGGCCAAGCGCGCGAGATCAGCAAAGAGAGAGCTGTCCCCGCGCTCGTGAAAGCTGTTGCTGGTAGTAGAGATGTTCGGTTCTTCGTCGTTCATATTCTCGATCCAGACACGCTTCGGCATGCGCTCATTGTGATCGCCCTTGATCCTATGGCGGGCGATGCGGTTGGCGTTGCCAGCATGGAAACCGATATCGTTGGATGGGTTGATGACGATGGCCTTAAGCAACCGCTACTGCGGGACGTTTGGACCGACCCGATTAGATTTCGATCTGCGCCGGATTTCGAGTTGGCGCTTGCCCACTACCTCGCCATTCTTCAGGACTGCGGAAATTTGCGATGGGTGCATCTGTCGTGAAAGAGGCATTTTCCGCTGATGAGTTGCCACCCGAGTGGGAGATCGAAGCCGTCCTCGCCTATCACGAAGAAGACGCCCGGGCAGCGATCGGCACGCTACTCGATGATATCAGGCATTTGCGCCGGCAACTGGCCCTCGCGGAAGGAGCTATGAGCAGAGGCATGACGCGAGGATGGCTGCCGGATTATGACCGTCGATGATTGGAAGTCAGCCGATGCCGGTGGTGAGTTAAAGTCACACTCGGGCAAGCGGGTGGGCGTGATCTGCGAGGAATGCGAGATTTTGAAATTCTTCGACGGTGACGAGCTCATTGCAAAGCATGGCAATGCTTCTATGCCTTCGCTCCTCGCGACGCTCGCAAAGGAAGACCTCGGATGCCCGCGCACCGAAAACAAATATTACGAGCGCTGCAAACTCACCTACCACCACAGCCCGGGTGAATGGGCGCGGCGGTGTGGGTATGTGAAGCCTGAGGACGCGCGGAAGGGTGATCGCGCCCTTGGCGATCTGGCTGAGTGGGAGGGTCTAGTGGCATTTTGCAGGAACGCGGATTGCAAGCGGAAACGACCGCTTGATCGATGGGCACTGCAGAAGCGGCTCGGCAAAGATACGAAGATTTCGGCGATAGGCCCGCGACTGAAATGCAAATGCGGTCACCGCGGCGCCAACATCGTCATAGGCTATGTCTCGCGGTGATCTCGGAACACAAGAAGGGAATAATAAGTGATAGCTGGACTGATCATCTGCGCATCGCTGATCGTCGTCGACGGCGACACGGTGAAATGCGACGGGCAGAACTTGAGACTGCTGGGGGAAGGCGTTCCGTTCGTCTCGGGCATCGATACGCCGGAGATTGGATCGCACGCGAAGTGCATCAAGGAACGGAAGCTGGCGCTGATCGCCAAGGGAAGACTGAAAGAGCTTTTGGCTGAAAAAGGATTGCGCGTCGTATTCAGCGGCGCGGTGGACAAAACACCTACGCACCGGCCGCTCGTTAACATCTACCGAACGAATGGTGAAGAAATCGGCAAGAGGCTCCTCAAGGAAGGGTTCGCCAGGACATGGAGCCCGAAAAAGCGGAACGACTGGTGTGATTGAGCGTCTCCCACTTTCCCGTTGCCCTTCATCTGTCGTTCAGGATGGATCGCCGACACTAGTCCAATAGATATTCGAAGATGGCATCTGGAAAGAAGGAGTCCAAGGCATGAAGCTTATGACCCTGGCTGCCGCAGCAAGCGTGGCTCACTTCCGATCTTCACATTATCGCGGCAATCTTACTCAAATGGTGATCGATCCAAATTCTCCTCGTCCACAGATCAATGGACCGCAAAAATGTTTCAAGCACTAACCACCCTTTCCGATAATGATATCGAACTTGTCGTTGATGCGGTGACGGAATGGTGTTCTCAGCATCATTGCGACATTCAGAGCAGTCGCGGGCATTTTGCCCTCGCGACGGCTGTCGATGCGCTCCAGAGTTCACCGAACCCTGAGAGCTTGCTCCAGCATCTCTCAGAGAAATTGGACGAAAAATAATTCATTAGTCTCGGGTTTAGATGGCCGCCCAACGCACGCACAGGAGAAGCGATGCTTGGGGTTAGCAATGATCGCTGAGCGGCCTACGGAATTATACTCAACATAGTTGTAAGCTGAAGTCACTTTATCCTTCAGAGCGAAACCGTACGATATTCGATTTATTTCCGAGCAAGCCTGTGGAAATAAAGTAGTATTATTGCCCACGTATTAAGCTTGTGCAACATAGTCTTTGCAGCGCCACGACGCGTTCTTGCCTAGAAACCACCCCCCTGCCTAATCCCCGCTCACGCGGGGTTTTCTTTATCACCCGGCCTGCCTCAATCTCGGAACAATTCGTTTTGCGAGAGGTTGGGCGGGCTATCTAGTCATCGAGGAAGAAGGATTGCCGAAGTATTTTTTCCACGTCCGCCGGCACGGTGCCTTTGAGGAAGATCTAGAAGGCACTGACCTAGCGTCACCTGAACACGCTTTGAAGGAAGCAATCGCTGCCGCTCGTGAGATAGTGGCGGAGAGGATTCGCATGGGGCAACCGGCAGACGGAGACACCTTCGAGATTATGACAGAGGACGGCACATTGGTCGCCACTGTGTCCTTCCGGACAGCAGTCGGCCTAGACTAGAGCCTCCTGAGGTCAATTGATCTTCAGCCAGTGCCTCAACCAACCACCTGCGCCCCTCCCTGGCATAGGCAACCGAAGAAGTGCAACGTTGGGAACTTTTCCGACGATCTGCGGTTAGGCCACGAGGATCGCACAGGCGCCCCATACTGGGGTGTCCGCTTCCCTTCCTTCCTGTGCGGTCCGTCCTTTCCACAAATTGCCCCGTTTCGGCGGGGCTCCTTTTTGATCCGTGGCGAGCAATGACGGGAACCTAACCGGTCCCTTTCTTGTTATATCTGCAGGAAAGCACGGGTGTTTGTTCCTCCTGTGCGATCCATGAACTTGCCCCGTCTCGGCGGGGCTTTTTTTCCGATCGAGTTTGCGGAAGCAAATCGAGGCGCGGCTGCGTTGTGCGGCATGAAAGCGGGCTGCCTGCGGTTCGGCAGTTATTTGGAAGCCTGAAACAGAAAAGCCGCCTCCCCGGTTAAGGAGAGGCGGCTTTGACATAGGGCTCCACGAGAGTTCGCGGCAGAGTGTTCTCAGTCTACCGCTTCCATTCCCGCACCACGAGGTTTTCAAACTCGCGCTTGGTCATGGTGCGAGGCCGCAGCGATAATGATCCATGCACCGTGTATTGCACGACATCATCGTCGATCCTTTCGATAAGAAAGGGCCGCGTTGCATGGCGCGTTATATAAGACAAACCAGCCGCGAGCTTAACGCGGGCTATAGGGATTGGATGGGCGCTAATGTTCCACCCCTTTTCAAAGGATCTAGTTGGGGGCGCAGGCGCGCCCAGTTCCGCAACAGCGTGTTTCCATAATCGATGCCTTCACGACTATAAGCTAATTTCGCCCCCGCTGCATCAACTGGCTTTCCGGTCAGAAAAGAGAATGCCTCCTCGCCGGCCTGGATGATCGGGACGATCATGCGACCAAACTCAGAAAACTCTTTCTCTTTGTCCTTACTCATCGCAGCGAACCACGTGCCCGCAACGTAAAACTGCCTTACCGCAACCGGTGGATAGAAGCGGCTGCCCATGTCGACCAGGGACGCCGCCTCGTTGAAGCAACGAAGGGCCAAGTAGATCGCAATGTTCCTGATTATCGTGTAGGTGCTGTTCTCCCCGAACTCTGCCTCCCACGCTGGGTTAGCTGGAAGCCATTCTCTTTCGAGGAGCTCCGCCGTGGACATATGTCTCGCCGCAAAGCAGTCAGCGTCCATTTCTATTGTTTGTCGGTCGATAGCGCTGACGGGAAGGTTGTTGTCGCGCTCTATCTCCTCAACGATACCTAATCCGTAGCGCTCTTTCATCAGGCTTGTGTGTCCATTCCAGATGTGGCCCAGTTCGTGCATGAAGACATAATCAAGGGCAATCTGCGTCATGAAGTTAGCCAGCCGGCCTCTTAACGGCCCATGGGCTCCGGCTACGTGCGAAGGCCAATGATCCAAGCTGAAAAGGAGGCCTTCCGGTGGCAAAGGAGCTGGCTCGACTTGATCATACGGCAACCCCTCTAGGAACGGCAGAAACTCCTTGAAGAGCAGGACTCGTCGAAACAACAACGAAAGCGAGACCGGCACATTCACGGCAATCGCTATTAAATCGCCGGCCTCGGTAGTGCCTGCGAACGCGTTGAAATCCTTATCCTCGGTCCATCCAATAGCCACTTTGTGCTCAGGTGCCGCGCATTGAGCAGACCTCTTCGCTGACAAGGATTTGAACCTTTCTAGCGCGGCTTCCAACATAGGCGACCAGCCGCCCAATCCTTTCGGGTCAAAATATCGATCACCCCACTCGCCGATCATTTCTTCGAAGTCCGACACGCCTTGCCCCCGATACTGAAGGTGCAACCGTAGCTGGCCTTCGATCGCTAGTCGAGTGCTTCAAATTGCCGAAAGCAACTGCACGGGCCCCATTACCAGCCGTCGGCGATGAGGCGGTCCCCGATGAAGCCTGCATAGAGGGAGACCCCAAGCTCATTGAGGTGGAGGCCATCGGCTCTCAGGGCTGCGCCCACCACGTCATCGGCATAGGCCGTGCCATCTTGGTAGGGCTGACCTGGAGCCTGCAACGCGATAATCATGGAGCGGACATCAAGCCAGTTGTCCGGGAAGGCCGCTGCGACAGCGGCGTTGTTGGCCATCTTGTTGATGTACCCGGCGCTGCCTACCGGCTCGTTCGAGCTGTTGAAGCTGGGGAGGATGAGGAACTTGGTGCCCGGCGCAAGGTCTGCCACGGCGGCCTGGATGTCACCCAGAACAGTATGCCCTGCGTCTGGCCCGTTCGTGCCGCAGAAGAAGATGTGGGCACGATCGGTATAGTTGACATCATCAATGGACCGCTGAGTTACCTCGGAGGAGGTCTGTCCGCCGATACCCGCGTTGGCCACAAGGCGGCCCATACGGGTGGCCACGATGTTGGTCCACTTTTTGTTGACGTCGGTGATGTAGGCAAGCTCGGTGAAGCTGTCCCCGAAGGCGACCATGTTGAGGGCACGGGGGTTGGTCCTGGGGTCTTTGCTAGCCCACTCACCAGCGATGTAGGACTGTAGGCCCCACTTCCAGGCCAGGAAGCCAAGCACCAGGGCGCACTCATCAATGGTCAGCACACGGTTGTAGCCGACGATCTCGGAGATGATGCCATTCCAGCGGGAGCCGGTGTTGGCCGGGTCGCCACCAATGCGCCACGTGGTCATAGCCCCGTAGGTTGGCGCCCCGTTGGCTCCGCCTCGGGTTATGCCATTGATGTAGTTGTAGGCCAGCGAGGTGGTGCCCCGAAGCTGAGTGATGGTGGGACCGTCACTCTCCGGTGCATTGGGGTCGGAAATAGCCGTCGCCCCAGAGTACTGGTAGATGCGGTTGTCTACATTCCCCACGTCAACCTGACAGCCAGTCCTTACGGTGCCCCCGGAGTTCTTGCCCAAGGTGAGGATGGCAGCGGTGGCGTTGAGGTCATTGTCCCAGACCTCGAAGAGGGAGTAGGGCGCTGCCGTGAGGTTCATCACCTCAGCGGACATGTCCATGTGGTTGGTGCCCGAGAAGTCCAGGGTGGGCAGCGTGCCCATCGTCCTGGTCCCGAAGTTGGGACGCGCGGTTGAGGCGCCAGTGGCCTTGCCGCCATATGAGCCCTTGTTGATCCACTCGGTAACGAGAGAACCAGATAGGACCATGGAGGAGGAATCGGCACCATCGAAGTTGACAACCAACCCCGGAATATCCGTGAGCGCCGCCATAGCCGGGACGATGGGTGGACTTCCGCCACCCTGCCCGCGGCCCGAAATGCTATATCTGCCGATTGGCGACAACAGCGGGCGAAATAGCGACTCAAGCACTGAAGACCCCGCACGTTTCGCCAGCGACGCGCGTAAGGCGGTAGGTGCCGGGTGCCGCGATGGCGATCGCCGGTCGGAAGGGCGTGAGCTCGCCTACGTCGGTGTAGCCGCCGGCGTCGTCCTTCAGCGTGATGCGCACGCGTGCCTGCGAGGTCGTTGCGCCCTTGATGCCAACGGTCACTGTCGAGCCAGAGGCGACGACCAGGTCAGAGGAATTGGCAGCAGTCGAGCCGACCGCGAGAAGTTCGGTTGCCATGGTAGTCTCCATAATTTTAGGGGTATCAGCCGCGCGTAGGACTCGTGCTGCGGTTGCTTTGTGGCAGCAGTCACAATCGCGCTAGCTTGATTTTTGCAATTCGTGTAACCTACCGCCCCGAAACGGGAGGGTGTTCGATGTCTAAAAGACCGAGTGACGACGAGGTGCAGCAGCAGGACCAGAAGCAAAGACAGCAGCAGCAGCAGCAACAAGGTTTCGAGGAGAGGTCACTCTCCACTGGCTACCTGGATGACAAGCTTTCCGGCGTCGGGGGACAAGGGACGAGCGGCGGAAAAGGCAACAAAGGCAAGAGTAAAGCCTAAACGGTGGGCGCCATACCGTCGTGGACATGGTCCGAAGCTCTTAGCATTGCGGCAAGCCTAGCCGCGATCATTGCTTTGCCCTATGCCGCCTATCAAGTTCGACGAGCGCGAATAAACTCCTCCGCAACCGCGGCTGCAATGATCTTTGCGAATGTTAGAACCCGAATAGTCGAATTGGCTGCGCAAGAGGATGAGCGCAACTTATATGAGGCCACAGTTGCACTCCTCAATGAAATTGAGCTCTCGTGCGCCTTTTACCTTGATGGTCAGTTTGGGGGGTACTCTGGCAAGCTCGCGAGGGCATTCCTTCAGGACATTCTTGGCTCTGTAGAACGAAACGAAAGACTGCTGGGCTATGCGCAGAGAGCAATCCACAAGCCCGACACCTTCGAATGCGTTCGCAAGTTCTGCTCCAAACACAAGAGGGGATGGAAGGGACTGCAAAGCCCTAGTTCTTGAGGCGGCAGCCCCACTTGCGCATCTCGTAGCGCCACTGATCCATATCTGCCGAGTCGAGCTTATAGCCGGCTGGGCATAGCGCTTGCTTAATCAATGGCACTGCCCCCGACGGACGGTCATACTTTCTTTGCGCACGAAGTATCGCCCCCTCCATTCGTTCAAGCACGCCCTACCCCCTCGTGACCGATCTGCGCGGCTGATTTTCGTAGAGGCGATCGAGCCGATCGTTCAGGCCGTCGATGCGGTTGCCGACGCCCTCAATTGCCCTCATGATTTGGCTGGTCTGTTCCTGCATCCCGGCCTTGGTCACATACATTTCTGCCGTATGAAGTTTGTGCGCGGCGAGATCGGCGCATGCCCGATCTGCTTTGGCCTCCGTCGCAGCAATGCGCTCGCCGGAGTTTTTTTCGCTTTCCCGCACGCGGCCATCGATCTTCCACCAGATGCCCCATCCGGCGCCGGATACGGTCAGGAAGAGCAGAATTACTTTCATGATTTCTTCTGGCGTCATTTGCTCACCGCCCTGTCCTCAAGGCCGGCGTCACGGTCGGCGTAGAACCCAACGAGAGCCAGATGGCGCCGGACGCACGACAGCAGACGTTCGCGGTCAGTGATCCAAAGTTTCTCCAACGCCGCCTGCGTCAACGGCTTGTCGCCAAGGTCGACAGGGCCAAGGCACTTCGTGGTCAGTGCACTATCAGCCTTCCGCAGCACTGGCGGTGGCGGCGCGATAATCAGCCTATCGGACCTTGTTGATACGGCGCACGCTGGTAGCACCGAGAGCAGTGCGGCCAGCATCAGGATCTTCGCTGGCTTCACGCTGCAGCTCCACTATTTGTTTTGATAATTGGTCGGCCTCGGCCTGCATTTCGGCGATACGCTCCGCCTCTCGCGCCTTGGCTTCGTTCTGGCGCGCGGCCTGCCGCTCGACTTCGGCGTTTCGAGCCGTGACGGCTGCGGCATGTTCCGCGGCAATGATGCCCTTGTAGTGGACCTCAGCCCGGGCGTAGCCGCGGTGGTCGACATAGGCGTATGCGGCCACCAGCAGCGCGAGCGCGGCTAGTGTGCCAGCTAGCCATCGGCCGACTGGGCTTAGGAGGAATGCGATCATGTGACACCCCGCAAGCAAAGCTTGAGCTCGGCAGCGCGCCTATTCACTAGACCCTGCACCACCCTGCCCCCGGCGCGATTGAATGCGGTCATGGCCTGGCAGCTTTCCTTGATCTTGCCGTCTCGAGCGAGCCGGGCGAACGAAGACTTGCAGGCAGCACCGACGCCGATGTTGTAGGTCACCGAAATAGCGGCAGCCTGCCACTCAACCGGCTTGCGGTCGAAGTCGACGATGCACTGCGTCAGCGGGCGGTAGTAGTCGTTGGTGACGCGCGTCAGCAGCTTGTCTTCGCATTCCGCCTTCGTGAACTTCATGCCTGGGCGAATGCCTAGCGTCTCGCCGTAACAAGCGGTCCAGACGCCAACGATATCGGGATAGGATTTCAGCGACAGGCCTTCCCACGGCTTGATGAGTGCGCCGATCGACAACGCGACAGCCACCGCGGCGGCCACCGCTTTCTTAGGAACCTTGGCCATTATCGGCATCCTTGTTCTGGATAAGCAGGCGGGCGACATACGCACCGCCAAGCAGCAAGAGCGTCAGCCACCACGGCAGCCAGTCAGAGACGACCGGCACGACGTTGAGGATGATGTCGGACACAGCCGCTAGCTCGATGAGCCGGAGCGACCAGGCGCGCTTCCAAGTGAAGCCCGCATCGGGGATCAGCACGCGCGCGACAGCGTCACGCGCGCCTGAGAAAAGCGTGCGAAGCATGGTAGGATCCGGTTTGTTCGGGTGTGGATTAGACCCGCTTAGGGCCGATCTGAAATGCGTAGTGGTGGTTACGGCCGTCGTAGGCCTTATTGACCCAGCCGAACCAGAGCTTCAGGTAGAAGCCGCCGAACAGCGGCTGATCCCGCTTCCAGCAGAAGAAGCGCACGCCCTTGGCCGTCTGCATGACGTACCATTGATTTTTAGGGGTATCGCTGATCACCTGACGGACAACGACGCTGCCCGCCGCGGGCATGCCCAAAAGTTCCGATTGCCAGCCGTGGGCCGGGTTGCGGCAGATCCAGCATGTGCGTTGCCACCAGAGACGCCAGCCAGACAGGCCGGCGCGATAGCCTTTCACGCGCTGCGATATGCCGCCGTCAAGACTGGCGTCGAGCGTGGAAAACCATTGCAGAATGCCGGGAAGTCTTGGGCCGGTCACCAGAGACAGCGCTGCCAGCAAAGGCGACAGGGCATAGGAGAGCAGAACGAACGCTAGGTTCGCGGGCAGGTATGCAAGATATCGTGCAATCGGCCAGATCATAACTGCGAAGCCGCGACGAAGAACTCGTCTACCTGCTGGGTGGTCAATCCCATGGCCGTGAACCCGGCCACCATCATAGGACTGTCCTTCACGAAGGTGCCGCTATATTCGAACGCATCTTGGGTTTCACCGTCCTGCGTGGCCACCCATGCCTTGACCTGATCAAGCAGGCCGGAGCGCCGGAGCTTCAGCCGGAATTGACGCGCAGAGACCGACGAAACCGGCAGCGGCTTGTTTAGGTACTCAACGACAGCAGCGTCGTCGGGCGCCAGCAGTTCCTCGGCAAAACCTTCCTGGATTTGCTCAAAAAGTCCACAGATGTCGCCATCGGCGTTACGTGTCACATAAGGCATTATGCAGTCCTCTTGCAGGGGAAGGTGAAGCCGTCGGTCCAAATCCAAATGCTGCCAGAGGCGCCAGACACCCGGCGGATCTGCATGCTTGTGTTCGTCCAGATTTCGTCGGAGCCAACGGCAAAGCCACTTGCAACCTGAATCGTGCCAACATTTCCGCCTGCATCATTGCCGCCAGCGACAAGCGTTCCTTGCGCCGGATCATGGAACAGGGCCGAATTGGTTGTGGCACCAGATGAAAACATAAATCGCAGGTTTGCTTTGACCTTCACCCCATTCGGTACGGTGATCGCCAAAAGCGCCGACGTTGTCGAGATTGCAGCGTTAGTTACTTCCCTGATGGGCGTGGTGTATGTGTACTCGTCTCGAGAGTTCATTATGAACTCGCGGATGTTTGAGCTGCCATCGGTCAGCGCAACACCGATCGGCGCCAGCACATCATAGCCAGTCAGCAGCGAGAGATTGACACCGCCGACCGTGGCCGATGTGGAAAGCACAACCTCGCCACTTCCGTCCGATTGCTTGCGAAGCGCATAGACGAAATAGGTGGCGTTCGCCGCCTTGGTGCCCGTGTCGAGGCCACCGCCATTGCCGGCCACCCACGTGCCATTGATGTTCTTGGTGAGCGTGCTTGCGCTGGATGCGAACTTGCTCAGCGCCTTCACCGTGAAGGCGGCAATATCCAGATGCGTGAGCGGCGTCGACCCGTTCGGCAGGACGATCCCGCCCTGCACGAAATCGGGACCGAGGAGCGGCGCAAGGAAGGTGCTCAACACGGTGAGCGTCAAGCTTTTCGTGTCGCCTGCCGCGCTGTCCCATATTCCCAGCTTGTCGGCACCGATCGGCGCCGTCTTTGCCGTTGCAGCATTGATCGCGGCGCCGAGACCACTGAAGGTGACAGCATTCGTGGCCGTATCGACTACCATCAGCAGAATATCGTCTGCTCCATCATACAGATATAGTTTTAGCTGCCCCGCGGTGGCCGTTGATACCCAAACCGTTCCGGCGACCGCATAGGCTGGCCGTGAGGCACCGGAGTTACCGCTGAGTAGCGCCCGAAGGCTGTCGTCCATGCGTGCCGCCATCAGGCTCGGCGTGGCCGGGCCAGTTGTTGGAACGCTAAAGGTGGTTGCTTGACTCATTGGAGGTATCCATACCCTTTTGCAACATAGTCGAAGGTCCGCGCGACAGGCGTGCCCGACGAGTTCTTAAATCTGATGGTGAAGCCCGAAGCGGTCTTTGCCGTTATCTCGGAATAGTCGCCGGTCAGCATGTCCTGGGCAGCGATCGAAATGCCGCTTAGGACATAGTAAGGCGACGAGAAGCTGATCACACGCCCGGCGGTCGTCACCAACAGGTCGTTTTCGGCGATCACGCGGTCTGGCATGTCGACGGTGACACCCAGCAGTTCAACCACCGGAGTGACATCAAACTGCAGCGACTGAAGCTTGGCACGGAAACGATAAGCGCGTGCCGAAACGTCCGCCGTGGTCAACTCGGCCCAATCCGCCCATGCCGGCGATCCAGAAGGATCGTCTTCCGTTGAGGAGACCTCGACCCGCACGTTCCATAAGGAGTCGGATGCCATACCGAAATACTCTGACACGCCGAACCAGTCGGAACGCGCGAATAAGTCGAGACTCGCTACCTCGCCAAATGCGCTGACGCTCGCGGAAACGCGAGACGTGTAGACCGCCCCGAGGTCAACGATGTCGGCGAACTCGTAGGTTCCCTCGCTGGCGAAGCCCCCGATCGAGAGGAAGAAGTCGTCCACCGAAAACCAGTCGACGAGCTCAAAAATGTCGGTCGCCGTATCGAGGCGAAGAGCCCCACTTGCGGCCACGACATTGGTCTTGCTTCCTGCAAACGCCGGATCTTCCTGCAAAGCCTCGACGGCATTGAAGGCCGTGAGGGGATTGACGGTACTGACGATAAGCGCTGCATTCTCAGACAGCAGGCCAGCGTAGTTGACAGCTTTGATGAGGTAGGTGCCAACCATGGCCGGGACTTGCGCCTGCGACCCGACCACGTTCGTCCGGAGCTGTGAGGCTGTCTGCCAGGTAGCTCCGGCGATAGCTGGCGAAAACCTTATCTCACAATGGGAAAGAGCCTGATCAGGCTGCAGCGCCCACTGCATCATGGCGATATCGCCACTAATGGAGATGCGGAAATCCGTCACGTCAGCCGGGTTTGAGGCAAAGATGGCGCAGATGAACGACCCTATTAGCGCCCCGGAAACCTCGCCGTTTGCGAACACCGCACGAATGCGAACGTCATAGACGCCAGTCGCCAGATCTACAAAGCGGATTGATGGAGCACTGACGCTTGAAGCCGTGATCCACTGCGCATCGCCGTTCGCCTTGTATTGCACGATATAGGATGCGGCAGCCCCAACATCCGGCGCTTGCCAAGCCATATCGACCGCCGACGTCGCCGGCGACGTGGTCCAGATGGATTCTACATAAGAGAACCCTGACGGAGCAGACGCGCGGTAGTCCGGAACCGGAGCAATGCCGGTCTGGAACGGCGGAATGTCGCCAGTGTCGGCCTGCATGATCGCCGGAGCATCGTCGACCAGTTCAAGCTTGGCTGAAAGATCCTGGCGAGCGAGGATGCTTTTGACGCGAAGAACGACGCTTTCAAAGCCGTTTTCACCGAACAGCGCCAAGTCGCCGGCCGACGGCAGGTCGCCAGTGTCCGAAAACACAAAGGAGCGGAACTCGCCATCAATGCCAGTAACCGTTCGCAACAGCGACGAGCCGTCCGGCCGCCGGAACCGCATGGAATAGGTCTTACCGGATTCCATGCGGAGAAGATCATCCAGCACAACGCCTTCTGGCGCCGCTGATACCGACCTAACCCTTGCCGAACCCGCCCCCCACAACACAACATCATGATTGACGCGAACGCGGTCACCGCGCGTGCAGACGAGGTTTTCAAAGTCGGTGTCGAGCGAATAGGTCTCGCGCTGCAGCCGAAGTTGGGCGATGTGATAGCGACCGTGCTTCCACACCAAGTCTTTGTCGGTGACCCCGGGGAAATCCAGGCCTTCGAACTTCGTGGCATTGGCTTCGGTGTATCCGTCGTCATAGACGACGCGCTCATCGTTGAGATAGCCATTTTCCCGATTGATGAACGACACCCGGAAGCCGTGCGGCATGTCGACGTAAGCGCGAACAGACGAGAAGTTAGCTGAGTTCCGTGGCGAGAAGTGCTGAACGATCGTCGAGTCCGAGACATCCCACACTACGCCCCATCGCCCGTCACGGAACGAAACCGCGGCGCGGCCAGCGGCAGCAATCTCCGTCAGTCGGTCATAGACTGACTTCTGATCGGTCGCGACGAGATCGAAGGTGAACCCTTTCGCTTCGCAATATGCGTGCCAGTCCTGTAGGCTTTCGAGATCGATCGAGGCTCCATCGACGGGGCGCGCATTGCCGTTGCCCTGCAACACCTGTCGGAAGTGGTCAGCCGGGTTGCGCGTTACCTGCCCAGACGACCATGTCACGCCATTCCATGCCCTGATTTTGGGGCTGGCGATGCAGTTCAGAGTGTTGACGGTGCCGTTAAGCTGGCCCGTTGCCCTGATCCGCATTGCGATCACTGTCAGTGGCTTCGTAAAGCTGATGACAGGCTCATTGCGCCGGCCGCGGACTGCGGTCCAGTAGACCGTCTCGGCGACCGTGTCCTTGCCATCATAGTCCGGCGAAGACTTGCTCAGCCTGACATCGTATTTCCCTCGCGGCACAGACTTTGAAAGGGTCCGGCGAATCGCTTGCGGAGAATTCGATGTTAGGTCGAATGTGCCGAGCGACAACCACGTGCTGCTGCTTGTGAGTTTATACTGGGCATCGATCGTGACGGTGTAGTTGACACGAGAACCATCTTTCGCCTTCAGCCGATAAATCCCGTTCGGGGCGCTCACGTCGACCGATATTTCGTCGACATTGTCTGCGGTCGTCCGCTGTACCCACCCGGTAGCAGCGTCCGTCTCAACAGAGACGTCTTCTTGAAAAACTGGCTTCGTGTAGAGCGTCACTGGCGTGACGGTGTGATCCTGAATGACTTCATATTTGACGTCCTCGAATTTCGAGATCTCGGTCTCGCCGATCTTCAAATCCGAAACGGCGATCGGCCCGTAGCCGACCACGAAGAGCATGCGTAGATACTGGTCGTCCCCGACGAGCTCGGTGTACGCGCCAGCCGCATAGGGCGGCGAAATTCGGTGAGTTCCGAAGATTTCCGGAATGGCGCCGTATTGCGCCGCCTGGTTCTGCGCGCCGCCGATCGAATAAAGCGTTGTCGTGTTGGGCAGCGACGCGGGCTTGGCCACCGGAAACAGCGCGTTGAGGGCCATGGAGCCAGCAAGCGAGATGCCAGCGCCGATAAGGCCTGTCGCGACAGAAAATGCCGTCGTCCCGGCGGTTAGTCCAAAAAGCGCTCCTGCCAACCATGGAGCGGCGACTGCTGCTACAAGAGCCACGACCAAGCCGGCGATTGCTTTCAAAGCGCCCTTCCCCGGCACCTTGACGATGGTGACAGAAACGCCCGGCTTGACCCGAACGCGCGGCCAGTTCTTCGGCTCGATGACGTGGCCACCGATCGTGACGTGCAGGCGAACAGGCTTCAGATCGCAGAACGCGATGATTTCCTCGATCGACAGGCAGGCCGGAACTTCAAAGTGCTCGCGCTGCTTACGAAGAGGAGAGCGGCGCAGATAGACGTCCACCATCTCGTTCGGCCCGATGATCTGGGGCGTCACGTTTCGGGCTATCAACATGGATTGTCCTGTAGAACCCGGTGATCCGGTCGCGCCATCGCACGTCGGCCATCCGTTCAATTTGTGAGGGGTGAGGCCCTTCGGAGTGCAGCATGCGACCGCCGCCGAGAAACACCCCGACGTGGCTGTCGTGCCGCCCGGCGCGCATCAGGACGCAATCGCCAATGGCAGGAGTTTCGACTTGAACCCAATCACGGTCGCGCTCCGCCCTCATCAGCGGCCCGATGTCGCGACGGTCGAACCGCCTCACCTCCATCTCCGCCACATAGGTGGGCACAAGGATGCCAAGAATGTCACGGTAATAGAGGTAGAGAACGCCCCAGCAGTCCGCCCCGTCGTAGCCTCGGCCGTGCGGGACGTATGGTATCCCGATGAACCGCTCCATCAGAACAGTCCAGGGAATGAGCCTGGGGTAAACTGGCCGGCCGGGTGCGGCTCATTGATCAAAGCATCCGCAACCAGCGTTGCCGAAACAGTGTGATCGTCAATCGAGACGTCGGACATCTGTAGCGCTGGCATGGTGATCTCAACCATATCGAGATCCGACGCCAACACGATCTCCATCAGGACGCTGGCCGGTGTTGCGAAGCTGCGTAGAACGGCAACGAGCGACCGCTCGATATTGTCCATCTTCAACTGAACACGAGGCGGGTTGTCGCTTTGATCATCAGGAAGCGTGAATTCGAACGGCAGATAGAAATATTGTTCGCCGCGGCTCTCAGTCCCGTAGACGAGCGGGTCTTCGGAAAGGCGGGTCGTGGCGTTGCTGGAGAGGTAGATCGGCGCTTCGAGGTCTTCGTGTGTCACCGTTAGGAGACAAATGACAACCTCATCTGTCTCCTGCGCATTTGCCGCGGCGATGAATGTCGTCGAGACGTTACGGCTCACGGAAGCACCTCAAGAGTTATCGAGACCTGCCAAAGGTTCCCATCAAGGGAGGCCTTCGGCGGCTCTTTGACGCGCACGAGCAAATCGGGACCGCCAAGCCTATCTGGAAACCAAAAGGCTGCCGCGCCATCGCTGAGCGTTTCGGAGAGGAAGGCCAGGAACGAACGGTATTGGCCATAAGTCATGACCATCGTGCCGCTCTGATCCCAGACGTTTGATGTGGTGCGCCGGCGAGCCTTTGCAGGCCCGACCGACACATCAGAGTAAATGACGTTGTCCGGCCGCGTCTCCTGATAGGAGGGAACCGTGAAACGCTTCGGCAGGTCGTATGGCCAAAAAGCTGTCATCGTCTTGCCAATCCACCTTGAAGACCAAACTGCGACTGCACCGCCGATCTCGATCGAGATCCTGGCGTCGACATTTTGTCGGCGACCATGTCGTCGATGACCATTTCAATGGTCTGGCCAGAACTGGTCTTTCGCTTTGTCTGCGAAACCTTCGACCCGTTGTTGTTGATAATTTTGATCTCAACGTTGTCGTTGCCGTACGCGCGACCCGATGGAGCTAGCGACGGCCCGGCCAGTCCACCCTTCGCCAACTTGGCGACAGAGCCTGAGTTGATGGCGTCAAGTAGTCGGCGATGCTTTCGCGTCGCCGAAGCGTTGATGACGTACTCGCCGTTGGAAAGCATTGCTGGGATAGCATCGTCAGTCGGACCACCTGCGCCGGCTACTTGGCCGCCGTCGGCCAGCCCTAGGAACGCCCCAAATGTCGTGTTCGGCTTGAATGACGGGCTAAAAAGCGATGCCCAATCGAAGCCGCCAGCGCCGCCGGCAAGTTGCCCCCATCCGCCCCCGCCCGAGCTAAGGTTGCTGCCAAACTTGTTCAGACCATTGCCAAGCTGGCCGAGGCCATCGATCGCTGTGCGCGAAGAACTGGTGAGCCCACCTAGAGAAGCGGCGGATTCGGTTGCGCGCCGCGCCTGGACTTCCATGGCGCTGACCCACTCCTTGCCAACGCCATCGCTGAGGTTGCCGGAAAGCATCTCAAGCTGCTGCTGGCCGCCGGAATACCGGGTCGCGCCCGTGGCGAAGCCGACGTGCCCACCGGCCTGATTGGCGCCGAGCCCACGGTTCTGCACCAGCACGTCACCCTTGAGGATCTGGCTTGGATCTACCTTCGTACCCCAATCAAGGAAGCTGTTTGCAACCTGCGAACCGCTTCCTTTGATGCCGACCTGCTCGAGCGAAGAGTTGACGAACGCCGCGCACCACTTCGTTTGTGCCGCATTAAGATCAACGCCGCCCTGCTTCAGGAAGGAGTTGATCGAAGACGTATTCGTGTTTTCGTTGGCGCCGAATAACGTAAAAGCCTTGTCAACCGCAGATCCGGCGCTGGAAACCACAGCTTTGCTTGCTGCCACTGCATTACCGGTGGACGAACCGCCACCTATGGCGCCAGTTATTGCCGCGCTAATGCCGTTTGCAGCGCCGCCGGGTTGCCCCGTGACACTCCCGATGATCCCGTTGATGATCTGGTCAATGAACCGATCAGCAATTTTCGAAATCTGGTTCAGCGCAGCATTCTGGATGGCGTCGCCAAAGGCCTTGCCGATGTCACCGCCATTATTGAGCAGAGCACTCTTGAAGTCGGACGCAAAATCCATGAGGTCGCCACGCAGATCTTCGGCTTTGACCGATTGCCTGATCTGGCTGGCCTGATCGCTATTGAGATCTTCCGGCAACCCGTATTGACGGAGCGTCGTCGTGATCTTCTGGTCTTCTTTCGACAGCGAATTGTATCGCATGTCGTTCAGCAGATCCTGCGAGAGCTTCGCCTTTGAGAGCGTCTCAGAATACTGCTTGTAAAGATCGACCTTCTTCTGGATCTCGGCGCGTTGCGTAGCCGAGAGCGACCGCCCCTTGTCTTCCGCCTGCTGGAACAGATCCAACGAAAAGCGTGCAGCATCCGCCTCGATGCCGTATTTGCCAAGCAGGTCTATTTCCTGCTTAACCTGGCCAATGCGATCATCTGCAGCCTTCTGCAGGTCACGGTAGGCGTTGGCGGCTTTTTGGGCGGCGCTTTCAGCGCTCTTCATCGCCTTGTCGGCGCCCGGCAAGCCTTCGAGCTCGATGTTTGGTCGGCTCTGTGGTGTCGGTCCAATCTCCGGCGTCATAAAGCCAGGGTTTTGGATGTTTTGGTCCCATGGCTGGGCGTTGGTTCCCGGCTTCCCGGTTTGCGGGTCAAAACTGCGCCACGTTGACTCTGGGATCGCGCGCAACGCTTCGTTGGATTCTCCGACCTTTTTAGCGGCCGTCTCAGCGCTTGCGGATAGTTCGTCGAATGCTTTTTTGAACTCTGAGACGGCGGGTATGCCGGAACTATTTATCGCCGCAGCAAGGGCATCCTGAACACGCTGAACGTCAGCGGCTTCCAGTTTGCCCTCGTTTGCTGCCTTGGCAAACTGCTGGTAGGCATCCTCGAACTGCTTGATAACTTCCGGTTCTTCACCACCGACACGCAAGTCTGCGACAAACGCAGCGTATGTGGCGCGTGTGTCATCTATACCCTTGCGAACCGACTCGAGCGTTTTCTCATTGACGAGGCTGACGCCCTGCCTAATGTCGGCAGCATCTTTCGCGCGAGCAAGCTCATTGGCGTACTCGCGAAGGGCTGGGATTACATCGCCCCAGCGCGTCGCAAGATCCTGAATAAGCTGCGCCTGCTCCTTGAGCCTCTCGGCGCTTTGGTCTCCACCAGTTGCGATCGACGAAAAATATTGGATCGCCGCAGCGCCACCGGCTATCAGGCCGATCGTCACCAGGGAAACCGGGCTCACAAGACTGGCGAACGCCGCAGCCAGGCCGCCGATTACCTGCTTGCCGTTGCCCATCGTGGCGAGCACGGATGAAAGCTGCGTGCCCTGCTGTAGGGCGATCTGCAGCGGGTTCATGCCCATCGCAGATGTTACTGCGATGTCCTGAAACTGTGCCGCAATGTTTGCAGTCTGAAATCCACCGCCGTTGCGTTGCGATGGCGTCGCCGCCAAGGCTGCATTGCGACCCTTGATGGCAGCCGTCGACGCGAGTGCAGCCTGCCGCTCTCTGCTGATCGCAGTCGCCATCTCGTTGGCTGAAATTGCACCGAGCGCATGTGCCTGCTTAATGTCGGCAACAGCGGTCTTGTATTGGTTGATTGTCGCAAATAGCGGAGAATAGCGAGCACGAAGCCGATCAAGCTCCTTGCCCTGATCCGCAAGCGCGCCGGTCCATTCCTTGGATGCCGCCTTGCCGATACCAACCATGCCGTTGATGCGGTTTTGAAGCGTCGAGGAGACGGAGTTGTCGATCGATTTGCCGACAGCCGAGAACTGTTTCTGAACACTTCCGGCAAGCGTGCCGAGATCCTGCTCAATGCGCTTGATGCTGCGGCGGAGTGTGGCCTGATCAGTCGAGATACTGATAATCAGATCATCGGTATTGTCAGCCATGCTGCGCGCATCCTAGAATTGAAAAAGCCCGCATGGTTGCGGGCCTTGGGAGGGGTTTTCGTGCCAAATTGCAGCAGCTGTGGGAAAAGCTTTTATTTGGGGTCTGGGTCTGCAAATACCCTCTGCATGGACTGCAGGGATCTCGCGGAGCAAGAGGCGAGAGCGAAACAACTCGCGGCTATCGTCTTGACAACTTCGATCGACGTTCCGAACCGCAAGGTAGAAAGCGTGATATCTATCATCGCCGCAGAGGCTGCTCTCGGAATGAACATCTTCCGCGACATCGCCAATAACTGGCGAGACTTTGTCGGCGGTCGGTCAAACTCCTCTCAGAAGTCTCTGAGGGAAGCACGACTTGCATGCTTGGAAGAACTGCGTCGAGAAGCGGCCGCGGTTGGCGCCGATGCTGTGATTGCAGTCGATTTGGACTATAACGAGCTCTCTACGTCCGGCAGTGGTGGCATCCTGTTCGTGGCCGCCAGCGGCACGGCTGTTAAACTCGCGCCGATCTAGCCATACTTCGCGACCAGAGCCGCGACTTCATCTTCACTGGGTGCCGCCGCTTCTTGCTCGCCGCCCTGCGCCTCGTTGTGGCCGTTTATGGCCTCAAAGAACTCGGTCAGTGTGGCAGACCAGAAGTCTGCTGGCCGCCAGCCCAATCCTCCAAGACCTGTCCGCATCCATTGGCGGAAAGGCATTTCTTCATCCGACTTGTGGTCTACGCCGTCTCGCCGACGGCTTCCGCGTTTCCCTCGTCACCATCGAAGTGATGCGCCAGGATCGTTGAGAAGGTCGCGGCACACGCCGGGAAATGCTTCAATTTGATCTTGGTGATGGCCTCGAGCGCATTGCCCTTAACCGTCAGAAGCTCGATGCCGGCCAATGTGGCGGCTGCCTCGACGCCAGACAGGCGCATGAACAAGTCGTTCAGTGACTTGCACTGCAGACGGCTGGAAACAGCCGACAGGCGCCCCATTTCGGCGGCAAGAACGAGCTCTACGCCGTCGATAATGAGGCGCGCTTCTCCGCGCGCCTCATTGACTGCGTGTTTGTAGATGGCGTCAGCCATGGTCTTCTCCTCTTCAGCCATGATTAAACTTCGGCCGTGAACGACAGGACGTCAGCGGCAACGAAGGTCGCGCTGAACTCCATGTTGGGTTCGACGTCACCGCTGAACGAAAAGTCGGTAACCATCCATGAGCCAGTATATGTGCCGTCGCCGGGTACGATGACCTTGGCGTTGAATGCCTCGGCCGCGCGCACGTGGTTCATGAAGATGTCAGATGCCGAACTGGACACGAAGTTGCCAGAGCCGCTGAAAGTGCGGTTCGAAATGCCTGGCCGGCTGGTCTTCTGAACCGGGCCGCCGGGGTTGGAGCAGCTCGGGATCGTAGTGTCGATCTCGGATGCCGACATGTTGAAGCTGCGGGTTTTGAGACCGCAAAGGTTGGTGAAAATTTCCGTCGGGCTGCCGCCGTCGCCGATTTGAATCAGCAGGAGGCGTCCAAGCTGCTGGCCGTCTGCCATGTGCTAGTCTCCAATGTGGTGTGGTTGGTTGGTGGCCGGCGCGAAAGCTACGGCTTTTCGGTGTTGGCCACGAATTCGATAACCGCGTGGCTGGTCAGCCCGTCAGCATCGCGGAAAGTCCGCGTCTGTCGGTGCATGATTGAGATCAATCGATTGGTCGGCAGCGTGATCGGCGCCATATGCAAGCTTTCGACAACAGCATCGGCTATCGCCTTAACCTCCGGAAGGCCCGGCTTCGTCGACCAAGCGTGCAGCGTCAGGTAAACCTGCGCGCCGCTGACGCACGTTGCGTCGTCGCGTAGCGTCTGCGCCTCGCCGAGCGTCACGTACGGATAAACGACAGGCGACGGAGGCTGGTCGTACACCCTGCCCTGCACAAGCGCCGTCAGTGGCGAATCCGCCTTCAGGCGAGCAACAAGAGCACCCTGTAGTTCAAGTTCTGCGGAGGCCATCGGTTATTTCCCCATGGCCTCGCGAACGGCCTTATTGACTGCCGCACGTATCTTGGCGGAGGCTTTCTTTTTATAACTGCGCCAAGTTGGAAAGATGTGAGGCTGCGCAGCGGTGCCGGGGTGAATTCCCTTGCCGCTTGCGGCAGCAGTCTTCTTGCCAAGGACCGTGCCGCCGCCCTTTGCGGTACTGTGCGGAGCGGTCCCAAACTCCAAGAAACGCCAAATGTATTCGGCGAACACGCCAGCGGCCGACGGATCTTTCGTCTGCGAAAGTCCGACCTGCTTCTTGTTTGGATTATTGGCCAGTAGTTCGCCGCTGAAGCTCTCACGATATTCCAGCGTTGCGCCCGTGGGTGCTCGCTCGCGCATCATTTCGGCGGCCTCTTCAGCCACCTCTAATTTCGCCTGCGCGGCATACTTCTCGACGTTCGGCGCCAACTGGTTCAGCCGCCGCATCAGCGCGTCTCGCCCTTTGAGTTCAGCCATAACTGCCATCAGGTCGCAACTCCCTGCGTGGCCATGATATCAAGCCAGGCATTCTTATTGTCGGGATCGATAGCCGCCGTGATATTGAACGTTCTGCTCTGCTGCCGGGCATCAACCGCACGCCATGCTGGCGTCACTTCGCGCGCGGCAGCGCACGAGCGGATTCGGATGATGTATGGCTGCACGCCAGACAAACGCGCGGCCAGAACCGGCTCGCCGCCCTTTAGCGGGATTAGTTCGGCTGCCGCAGTGAAAACCGTAGCGAAGTCACCAGATTGCTCGTTTCCCATTCCGTCGTCGACGATCGCGCGGCGCTGGAAAAGCAGCTTTTCGCGCAACTTGCCTGCACCACGCGTATCGGTCATTTGCTGCTGTCCTTCGGACGTTGACACGCCTCGGCGTGGCCAGAGGCTTTCGCCGCAGCAGCGCATGGAGTGGTCACGTTGGCGACCGTATCGGCCTTGTAGGCGATAGTGACGGCGGGCGTGGCCCGCCAGTCATAGTCCGCCAGAAAGCGCACCCACATTAAAGCGCTACGCCGGGGTACTGGAAGCTCAGTTGGAGAACCGACGTCGACTTAGCGATGCCTATGAGAACGACGTATTCGCCGGAGCCGACGTCTGCGAGGGCACAGATGCCGCCGGGCGTGTCTGAGAGGTAATATGCCGTACCAGCGACAAGCGTGGCGCCGATCGTGATGTCGCCGGACTTCTGGAATGACACGGGCTGGCCAACCGAAGCGCCGTTGAGCGCAACCGCTTTTGGCTGCCGTGCTTCGGCTGTGGCCGAGTTGCTGTCTGCCAGCATCCATCGGTTTGTGGTGGAGGCCAGATAGATAGGTTTGCCGGCGACTAGAGTCTCTCCGGCGATACCGTTGTCGCGCTCAGCATTGCTGGCGGCGAGAACGGCGGTGGATGTAATTACGATGTCTGCCATGGAGTTTCTCCTGCGGGTTAGCCGCGTCTATGATTGCAAAGCAGCGCGTCAAACGCGGTCCAACTTGGAGGCGCGTCGTTTTCGCGCTTCTCGTAGGCTTCAGCGATCCAAAGCAGCATTGCGTGTTTGATGGATGGAGGCAGCGACTCGTATCCCACAACGGCTGTCATGGTGATGCGTGATCCGTTGCGAGGAACCGGCCACTGCTTGCCGTATTCCGGAACAACCGAAGCTTCGAAGCCGTCGAAGCGCTCCTCGATATCAGCGATGTCGACTTCGGCATCCGTGCCATCCGCGGCCACGTACGCAATCGATGTGACAGACTGGGCCGGCGCCAAAGGAAGTCGATCGAAGTCGCAAAAGGCATCGCACTTCAGCTCGACGGTCTGCGTTGCCAATGGCGTATTGCAGTACCGCTCAACGTGATCGCGGACGGCAGAAATCAAAGCTTCGAAAAGAGCGTCATCGTCATCGTGAAGCACGACACACTGACGCTTTGCTTCCTCTTTCGAGATTGGCTCACTCGGCGCCTGGGTTACCTTCGGTGGATACCACATTCGCCTTGCCTTTCTTGCGCTTCTCAGCCGGTGCCGCATCGGGCACGTCCGCCTTTTCGGCGAAGGCCGCCTCAATCAGGCGACCAGCTTCGTCGTCGTCAAATTCGTGCGTGTCGCCGGGGGCGAGATTGAAGTCGGGACCGGAAATGCCCGTTGTCATTTTCAAAAGCATGTCGCCTCCTGAGGCGGGCCAGCCCGAAGGCCAGCCCGCGCTTCACTACGCCTGGATGAGATGTTTGATCGCCGCAGTGTCAGCGAGCTCTCCGTCGAAGCGGATCAGGCCGGCAATGCCGAGATCCGGCCAGAAGCGTTCGCGCAGAACGCCGATCACCGGGGAACCGACCTTTCTGACGAAATACTTGTTGAAGTCACCGAAGAGAACCGTCTTCTGCCCCGTGGCAATATCGGCCATCGAGTCATTTACGTTCAGCTTGTAGCCGAGCAGCGTAGCCGGTCGGCCCTGGGTGACGTCGCCGGCCGACCAGATATAATCGCCGTCGGAATTTTTCAGCTTCCTCACCGCCTTGACCGTCAGATCGTTCATCATGAACGCTGCCTTCGGCGACTTGCGGTATGCTCGGTTCACCGAGTGCTCCAGATCAATCAGCTCGTCGCAGGTCAGTGCCGTGGCCGAAGCCGCGGTCTTGCCGAGCGTTGATGCGGTAACGACACCGTTGGGTGCCGACGAACCGGTGCCGGTCGTGAGCTGTGCGTTGGCAATGCGGCCAAGGCGTTCACCAAGCAGATCCGCCAGAAGAGCTTCCATGGAGAAGATCGAGTCGGATTCGAGTTCGAACGACCACCGGATGAACTCAGTGTCGAAGACGTATGCGTCGAGCGACTTCTGACCGAACGTAACGTCTTCAGAACCATCATCGGTCAGCGCGGCGCCTTCAGTATGTGCCCCAGCCGACTTCGCAGTGTCGTTGACCGTCGGCACCTTCATGGGGTTGCCGGCGGAGGACGTGATGACGCGTGCGACATCGCCGTCGTACATCGGACCCCAAGCCAGCATAGACTTGACTATCTCGTTCGCCAGCTCTGTCGGAACCGTGAAACCACCTGCAGTCGTCGTGCCGGCGGTCTGAGTACGCTGCTCGAACTTGGCGGCACCCTGCCTCAAAACTGTGCGCTCTTCAGCGCTCAGATCGTCGAGACCGCCGCAGACCACCTTCGCAAATACATGGCGGTAGGAAAGCTGGTCGTCAGCATCCTGGCCACGAGCTTCGCCGTCGCCGGATATCGGGCGTCGCTCTACGCGCCGCTCTTCGAAGCGCTTCTCGATCTCCGCGAGCTTCTGCTCTCTTTCGATCAGCTTTTCGACCCTGTCGAACTCAGCCATGATTGTGTCATGCCGGGTATCGAGCTCAGATGCGCGGGCTTGGTCGGTATTTGCCGTGATGGCGTCGAGTGCTTCGCGAGCGTCGTGGACGAGCTTGCTACGCTTCTCATTCAGGTCCTTAAGGGACATGCGTTTCTCCAATAAAAAAGCCCGCCGCGGCGAGCTGTAATCAGTTGTGGTGAATGGCAGGACGTGTTGTCCGGCCCTCCGGCTGGTGCCGGGTGACTACGAAGCGTCCTGCCGGATGCCCCGAATTCTCTGCTCCATCGCCGCGCGCTTCTCGGCTACACGCCTGGCGGCTGCGGTCGCGTTGCGGCTCGCCAAATCGCCATCAGCCCGAGCCGCATCAAGCGACCGGAGGCCAATCGTGGTGTCTTCGTATGCGGGCCACGCGACCGCGGAGACCTCGAAGAGCTCCACGGCTTGAATCGTGCGCACCGGAACATCGCCGGTTTCGTCCCAAGTTTCCTTGGTGACGCGGAACCCAAAGCTCATCCCGGAAATGTCGCCGCGTTCAACGAGTACCCAGAGATCATTGCCGTCAGTAGTGTCCGGCACATCGATCTCAACGCGCAGGCCGGTGCCGTCCTCGGACAGCCGGAGCGTGCCGCTCTTTGTTCGACCCACGACCCGGCCTGGGTCGTGATCGACCAGAGCCCGAATGTCGCCGCCGATCGCCGTGGAGAACGCGCCAGGCGCGATCTTCTCTTGGAAGTAGCTGCCGATCATGGCCAGCCGTTCGAACTTGGCGGCATAGCCAATAAGCGTGCGCTTGCCGTCGTCGGCACGGTGCTCGACTGCGCCGACGTAACTGCGCTTTTCAATGTTGGTTGTCATGCCGCAACGGCCTCATCATCGGTATTGTTGTCGTTGGCAGCCGCCGCAGCCGGTGATGTGCCGAGCGGCACCGTTGCGCCCTGAATGTAGAGCTTGTCAGCCGGCCCGCCTTCTGCTGGGAGGTTCTCCAAGGCACGGATCTCGTCGGGCTTTCGGATGCCATTTTGAATGGCAATTCCATAGCCTTCCATTCGGGTCTTAAAGTCTCCTCTAAGGAGACCATCGAGCGCATGCTCTATGTACCGGCCGCCGGACCGCCCGAAGAACTTCAGGTTCATCTCGTCCTCGAGCGCCTTTGCCCACTGGCTTATTAGGTGCTTGACTAGGTGCAGATCCTGCTGCTCGGCGTTGCTGAATGTGGCGCGCGTAAGATCCTGCAGAAATACCGGAGGCAACTGCCACGCACGGGCGATCTCCTCGACTTGGAACCGGCGTGCCTCGATCATCTGGCCTTTGGCAGGATCGATCCCGACGGGTGACAGTTTGTAGCCTGCCGGAATCGGGAAGATTGGCTCGTCCGCGTTCTTAGCCGCATCCACAGACCGCTTGATATCGGCCTGCGCTCGCTTCATCGCTTCGGCGCCAGCCGGCAACGGACCTTCCAAGGCGAGCGGAGGAACACCACCGCCGGCAAAGAAGTTGCTGCCGTAATCATTCATCGCGAGCGCAAGCTGGATGGCCTTCGACGCTTTGTTGATCGGGCCGTAATGCCGAAGCCCGCAAGGTTTCAGCATGAATGGCACGTCAATCACATCGGCCGCGTCGTAGGTCTTACCCTCGTATTCATAGGTGACTTTGAATCCGACACGCTTGATGTTGGTTTTCGTCGGATCCATCGGCCATAGCGAGTCGATGCCCTGCGGCGTACGCTCGATGTAGGCCAATCCGCGGCCGCCGGTGAAAACCTGCTGCCAGAACCATTGAAAGAACTTGAATGCGCCCACTGTGTCGTTTGGCGCGGAGTTCACAACTGTCTCAAGCCTGCCGCCGATACGCTCTCCGTTGCCCTTGCGCGTCCGATAGGCGTGCCGCGGCAAGGCCGCCAGCGTGCGGGACATGAACGCCACCGCCGCCATGACGGCCGGCACGTTCAGCGCATTGTCGATGGTGACGTGAGGCAGATTTGCGCTCTGCACGCCGAAGAATGCCATGAAATTTTCGGCACTCACCGGCACTGTCGGATTTTCGATACTCGCGCGCGTTTCGGGCGCCTTCACCGCATTCTGGCGGGAAAACCATTCTTTGATAGCCATTACGCCGCCATTAGTTGGAAGTTCGGGTCATCCCATGGGGACGCGATCGGTGCGATTTCAACGCCGCCGTCCGCTGCGGCTCCCGCCGCCATAGCGAGGGCCACAGCAGAATCTATACGAACCGAAGCCCGCGTCTTGACGAACCAGCGATTGCCGTGTGGGTCGGGTGGATGATTGAAGGTCGCACCCATGAGAGCCGACATGAGGACTGGACTGCTGCGAAGTCGGATGCGCCCATCGATGATGAGGTTTTCGAGTTCGGTGACAGAGCCGGGCATCCACAGGCCGAGCGGCGCTTTTTCGCCGGCGGCCTTAGCTGCCTCGACGCGCGCATCAGATGGCCTGGCCCTCACCTTCCCGCCTTGGGGATGTGGCAGGGTCTCAGCCTCTACGCCGAACGCATCTAGCTCATCTTTGAACTTGGCGAACGCGTAATTGTCATAGGCGATCGCCTTGATGTTGTAGGTGCTGTTGATCTCGGCCACTCGAGCCGCAATGATATCGAAGCGGATGCGTGGACCTGGTGGAGCGTTTAGAAAACCGTCACGAACCCAAAGATCATACGGCTGCTTGTCTGCCGCGGTCCTGGCCGCCAATGTATCGCCCGGCGTCCATGCCTCGATCCAAGCATCATAGGTCGGCAGAATTGCCAGGCTGCTGTCGGCTCGGACGACTTCGACCGTGCCAGTCGGCACGGCACACGCAACAACAGCCATGTCCTTGGTGCCGGCAAGGTCGATGCCCAGGTAGACATCCTTGCCTGCGTGTTCCTCTGGATCAAACGGTGCCATGACCGTCTCAACCGTTTCGCGGGACATCCACGCTTTGTCGGCGTCGGTCCAGACGCAGAAATGCAGGCGAAGAACGTTGTTCAGTTTGCCAGGGACTGCCCTTGCCTCGGCAACCACCCCAGCCAGGTAATCGGCCGTCAGAATGGTTCCGAGAAGCGGATTTGCCTTCACCCAGCAAGACGGATCCGTCATCGGATCATCGTCTTTATCGAGCCCGCAGATAAACGCGAAGACGCTGTCGCTACCCTCCCACGCCTCACCGACAAATGTAAAATCGTCGTCTGGCGTCTGAGTGCCGGCCACAACCTTGACCGCGCGCTCGCGCTCCTCCCAGCAGACAGAATTCCTGTCGCTGCCGGAGTTCGTGATCATCAGGAGCAGAGGGTTCTGCCGAAACTTGAAGCCGCGCTGCAGCATTTCCATGATGCTGCGGTCAGGATGTTCATGGACCTCATCGCAGAGCGCGAAGTGAGGCCGCGGGCCTGAGCCAGTCTTGCCGGCCTCCTTGGAGATCGGGCGGAAGAACGACTGCGACCGGTGATGGGCAATATTGAATTCCTTGCCCAGGCCGCCGCTGAATTTCAGCCGATCGTTCAAGGCTGGTGCCTGCCGGACCATCTTGCATGCGTCCTGAAACAGGATCTGCGCTTGGTCTTTCTTGGCGGCGGCCGCATAAATCTGCGCGCCTGGCTCAGCGTCTGCCATGAGACCATAGAGGCCAATGCCGCCGGCGAACGGTGACTTGCCGTTGCCTTTACCTTCCTCGATGTAGACCGTGCGATAACGCCTGGTGCCGTCTTCTCTCTTCCAGCCGAAGATGGAGCCCAGTTTGAAAGCCTGCGACGGATGCAGCTTGAACGGCTTTCCGTCGAACTGGCCGTCGCTCAGTCTCAGCCGCTCTTCAAAGAACCGGAAAACTCGTGTGGTAGCCGCGTCGTCCCAGTACAGCCCGCGCTCATGACCGTTGGTCAGATCAGCTAGGTGTCTGCGGCAGGCGTTTCGAACGTGAGGACCGGCAACTGTCTTGCCGTCTAGGACCGATCGCGCATAAGCGGACACGCGATCCAGCGCACTAGTCGAGGAGGTCGTCTTTCTCTTCGTCGCCATCCGGCACCGCAACCTTTGTGGCGTCAGCCGGGGTTGCCCCCATCTGGCCGAGGCATTGCCTGAGAAGGTTCATCGCCTGAACGCCAACATCTTGATTGGCCATGATTCGACCCTGAATGTTCGCGGCCATGCCGACGAGCATTCGGTGCGATTCCATCAGCCAAGGAATCTCTTTTTGGAAAAGGAGCCACGCCGAACGCTGCTTATTCGTTTCAGTATCAGTCAGCCATTTCGGCGGAGCCCCGAGCGGGCCATTGCCTTTGGGCTCTTTGCGTCCCTTGAACCGGCCCGCATTGATCGTTTCCCGCCCCTCGGCTTTGGCCTTGCCGAGCGGATTCCTCGGTCTTGCCATGGAAGTAAAATCCTCAGTCAGGGGTCATATTTTGAAATGCAGATGCGTACGCGATGCGGGGACACCGGTAAGGCGGCGGCGGTATTCCATAACAATGGACCACCCCCTGCCCGTCAGAGGGGCCAGCCGTCCGGCCCAAACCGGACCACGGTCTTGCCATTGTCCTCGAGCTGCCCTCGGGAAGCGTGACATGGCCGGCACGTCGAGATGAATGGACCCGACCAAAAGAGTTCAAGGTCGCCTCTGTGAGGCAAGGCATGGTGCACCTCGGTCGCCTCGGTGATGGTCTCCGATTCAAGACACCATTCGCAAAGGGGTTGGGTGGCTAGCTGGTGGTGACGGATGCGACGCCAGCGGGCTGATTGGTAGAGCCGCCGATACTGTTTCGCCTCTTCTGAGCGCCGATCTGGAACCGTGGATTCCGCCATGCGTTGTGGCCCATGCAATAGAGGAGATTACAGATGGCCGACGACAAATCGAAGCGTGGCGCAGCAGACCGCAATAAGGTCGCAGCAGGCGAACCATACGAAGTGAGCTACTTCGCGAAGAAGCACGGGATTAGCCCGGATCAGGCTCAGGAGATCATCGATAAGCACGGTCCGGATAGGGACGCGGCGAACAAGGCTGCGGAGCGCCTGAAATAGCAAAAGCGGCAGGGAGACGATGAAGCCTCAACCTGCCGCAGGACTACCGCGTCGCGAGAGGAGGCGCGCCGCGGTAATGGGGAATGAGGCTGTCCTGTCTGCACTCGCGAGTTAAAAACGTCCGCGGCTCGACAGCGCCTCAAATCAAAACGGCCGCACATGGCGGCCGCTGGGGAATTCATCCCTTCATAAATATACGCTGCGGCGCTAGCGCCGACCGGACATCAGGCGGCAATTTTCTGTTCTGATGGTGCGAATTCCCGCCGCGCAGTCTCGTCGACCTCGATTAGCGCGTCGATCGCCGCATCGATCACCGCCGTCCCGCGCTTCTCGGCATACGCTGGTGCAAGTCCCATAGCGACGCCGATATCCTTCGCAGAGGCATCAGTGATTGCCATGTCGAGAACCTTGGCGTTCCGACCAAGCCTGCTTCTGAGATGTTCGACATAGTCGATCGTCTCGACTAGGCGCACGAATTCAGGCTCTCGGCCGGCTGGCGCCGATATTTCGCCGGTCGGCTTCGGTTGCTTCACTCCTCCGATCCATTGTTCCCCAGCGATGAGGCCGTCTGGGCAGCGAGTAGCCTTGATTGGCAACTCATCAATGCGCACGCTCCCGTCGACACCGAACTGTTGCAGCAACTGGCGAGCTTCGGCGGTTCCGTACCGACCATGCCTGTCTTTCGCGTTTGGAGCCTCTCGCGGCAATGGTGAGTAGCAATCATGGATCGCTGGTTCACTTGATATGGGCTTGGCATACGGTATCGCGGTAAGTGGCGAAACGGCGCCACGCAGTTCAATGTAGGACCATATTGCGCTTTCCGACCGGGATGACTTGCCGCCGCCTTTGATGCCCCGAGAGCGTTCAACCGGCTGCAGGGCCGCACCCTTCCTCGTCGAGCCCCATTGCTTGAGATCGCCGTCCCGAAACAACAGATCGCCAAGACGCGCCTCCAGAGAGCCATTCCTGTTGGTGCGATATTTAGGCGAGACCTCCTGCGTCGGCTCATACGTATTGACCATCTCACCCGTGAAGGCCCAGCGCTCGCGATCGATAACTTTCCAGCCGGCCGCGCCAAGAAGCTCGGCCTCCGACGGCCGGATTTCAATTCCTGTCTCCGGATCGTATTGCCCTTCATCGGCAACCACGATTTCTCGCGGAAAGATCATGTCACGCCAATGCCGAAGAGCATACAGGCGGACGACGTCACCGCGATGAGCCAGGCGCTCGAATGCCGGCCAAGCCAGTAGCGCGCGGGCTGGCTTGTTGTCGTTGGCAGGGGCGACGAGTTTAGGCGCCTTCTTGGGTTTGGCGCTCACTGGGGCGGTGTGGGTCGCCAGGAGCTCAGAAAGTCGGGAAAGGTCGCGGTGCTTTTCGGGTGCTGACATCACTTGCTCCACTTCGGTTTCGGGTCGGGAATGCAGTCGATCTCCTCAGACAGCATGGTCGGTACGCCGTGCGGCCATTCGGCCAGGATTGCGGCCTTTCGTCGGGCAAGTCGGAAAGCATCTTGCCGAGCATCCTCAGCCGCTGTCCGGGTGACGCATAAGGAAAGATCGTATTCGCGAGCCTGCTTAATCTTATCCCGCTCCTGCTCCAGATCTGTGATCCGCAACTGCAGTATTTCGATCGTCCGGTGCGCATCGACCAAGTGCCTGCGATAATGATCGCCGCGCATCCGAGGGTCACGGGGCGCCGTGCTGTCAGCTAACAGCGTGTACATCGCCGACTTGGCTATTGCGCTCTCGCGGCGCGCGGATTCCTCCGCGGTTCGAATCCGTCTACTCATATGCTCTGCCAATTCGGATGTGGATCATGGCTGCGTACACCTATCAAGGATCAGCACTATATATAGTGGTTTTTCGCCAGAATCACAAAGGCGCACACTGCATATTGCGTCACCTCAGACCTTGATCATCAGCAAGTCTCGGCTGGATCTCGTGACCGCGCTATAAAGCCACCGCGATCGGTGGTCGCGAAAAACGTCGCTCTCGTCGAACACGCAGACCCTGCCCCACTCAGACCCCTGCGACTTGTGCGCGGTGATCGCCCATGACCATTGCGCGTATACTAGAGGCGCTGCCGCGTTCTTCTCAACGCGTTCGCGGGCCTCGAACTCGGCATGCCCCTCGAAGGGGAGCTTCCAAAGTGAAGCGCCACCGATGCGAACTGGCTTGCCGTCCAATGACGTGATCGTTACAGGGTGATCTATGGAGCGATCGTCTCGGCTGTATGGCTTAATCTCCCCTTCGCGCGTCCTGTCTTCTTCCACGCGAATTTCGGCGCCATTTGCGATGAAATGCTCGTCGATGAAAATGTTCCGATAGACAATCAGCTTCTCAACCCTTTCTCCGACGGGGAATATATGCCGGATGCCGTGCCTGCGCTTCATGTAATCGTTAATAGCAAAGCGGGTGACGTTCCTGCCGCATATGATCTGATCGAAATACTCGGGATATTCTACACCGGCCTTCTCGAATATCTTCTCGATGTTTCCCCGACACCCTCTTGCGTCCTTGTAAACAACGTGCTCGCCATCTCTCTTGGATTCACCGAACTCCGGAATCTCGCCCCGCCTAACTATTGTTGCTAACTCAAGTATCGACGAGTTGCCGTGCTGACGGACGACATTCTCCAGCATCACGTCCGCTTCATGGGTATCTGTGACAAGAGAAGGTGGCGGATTGCTGCCTTCGACTGCCGGAAGCTGACCAGGGTCGCCAACCAACATGATAGGCAACTCGAGCGACAGCAGATCACTATAAGTGTCGTTTCTTATCATGCTGCACTCGTCGATGATGACGATCTTCACGCCAGAGCCGATCGCTGTTGTCCCCCTGAAAGAAAACTGAGGTTTCGGTCGAGATGATGAATCGTTCATCTGAGCCTCAACTGCGGCGAGCCGCCGCAAATACGCGGAACGGTTTTCAAGCGAAATCGCCGTTAGCTTCGCGCGAATGCTGAGTGCCTCACGCTCAAGGGCTTCGTAGACAGAATCATCCTCGCCGGTCTGAGTGTAGAGGGCCTTGTGGATCGTTTTCGCGTCGTGACCCTTGCTGATCAGCACTGACGCCGCCTTACCAGTTGGCGCCAAGAACAGCACCTCTGATGGGTCGACATTGAGCTCTTGAAGGAGAGCCTGCTGGACGGTGGACTTTCCGGTGCCCGCATATCCGAATAGCCTGAATACCTGTTGTGTTTCTCGGCCCTTGACGAACCATGCCTTTGCCTTGGCGATGGCCGCCTTTTGATCCATCGATAGGACGATCGAATTTCTCACTACGCTCTCCCTCACTTGTTCGCTGTTTCCGAAGTTTCCCAATTTCCCACACAGTGTGGAAAGGGCTAGGATTTTGGTGGGTGAAAACTGGTTTTTCGAGAATTTGGGAATTTGGGAACTGAGAGAAAAAAACACATACATATAGGTATTATCTATATGATATTATTATGTATTTTCTCTAAATTTTCAGTTCCCAAAGTTTGGGAACTTGCCGTACACTTGGGAACTGAAAGGCCGTTTTATGCCACTTCAGTTCCCAAGTTCCCGTCACTCCTCGTTGCCTTGGGAACTGTTCAGCATCAGCTTTGAGCCGTCCCCATCCTCTGAAATGTCGATGACGTCGCCGGAGGCATACAGCCAAGCCATTGCCGAAGTGTAGTCTGACATAGTTGCGTGTTTAATATCCGCCAGCCTCATCAATCGGCTTCGGTACAGTACTCCGTTCTTTGCCTTTCCGAGCGCCGCCAGTATGGCGTTTCTCAGTTCCTCCTGTTCGGAGCCAGCCATGTTTTTGACCCCGGCTTCCATGATGCTTATCGACTTAAACACGATGGCCCAGCCCCACTGCACGTCTTCGACGGTTACGAAAGGTCTCCATGGATTGCGGCTGATGGCGCGCAGCGTGGCGAGACGGATTGTATTCTCCGCCGCACGACCGCGGATCTTGCTTTCCGTGTCATCCCATGCTCGGCTGTGCTGCCAGAGGAAGACCTCCTCCCAAGCCCTATGGGCGGTACTTCCAATGCCATCATCAAATGGGACACGGTGCTTCACCTTCGCTGACCTTCCGGGCATCTCTACTTTCACGGGAAAGCTCGTCACAGCTTTCTGTAGGTCATGGACAATCGAAGCCGGCGGCGAACTGTCGGCACTGAGGTCTGGTGGCTTTACACCGTCAGGGTGCAATGAGGACTCGACGAAGACGAACCGATTCAGGAACCCGTCACTGACGCTTTCCTTTGATACCCCCTTGTAGAGCGTTTCTGCCGTCGTCATGCTGAGCACGGTCAAAGCAGGGCCAATGATGGGTGTGTCGTCCTTTTTGGTGTCGGCTGAGGCATATGCCTTGCCGTCGAACACACCGTCGGCCTGATCGTAGACGCTGAGCAAGAACTTCCGTATTGATGAAGCCGCAGGGTCTTGCTTCTTGGAGTTGACGCCCTGGAGAGTGAGACCAAACTCGTCCATCACAGCCACAACGGATGAGTTCCTGCGCAGTATTCGTTCGAAGGCAGCGAATGACGTCGGATCAGAATTTGAAACAACACCTCCCGGAACAGCCTTATCCGCCAAAGCTCGGATGGCGCTCGGAGGCCTGCCCTTACCGCCAGCAGTCCTGACGATCGTTGTTGCAAAGATATTGACGCCCGAACGGGTTGGTGTAAGCGCGCGACTGCCAAAGATCCCAGCCATGAGTGCCACAGATGAGGCCAGGGATAGTTCCGCTACCTTCACGACCGACGTCGATGTTATCCACTTTGCAATATCAGCGATCAAGCCACCTGCGGCCGATGGATTGTAGGGATCTGGGTGCATCGCTGGCGTTGCTGGCAACAGACTGTTGTTGTCGTTTGCTGGCACCATCTCTCGCACCGGCGCCGCAGCCACCCCAGCCTCTGGGCGCTTGTGCTTGTTCCCACTGAGAGCCCTGGCTATGAGCCCTGAGTACCTTTGTGAATCTGCTGGCGGCCGCTCATCCCCTACCTTTGAACGCAGCCAGTCGGCCGCCTCCGTTGGGCTCACTCCGAGAGCGACGGCGGATATGTCGATCGGGTTGAAACCCTTGTTTCCGTCGGCGTAGTCGACGATGCCCTCAGGCGAAAAGCAAAGAGACAGACCGCGCTTGGAACCTGTTTTGCCAGTTGACGAGGTCGACGGCCGGAAGTCCGCGCGGGCCAAATATCCTTGCTCATATGTGCGCGTGCCAGACAGACCGAGTGCAGGCACCCAAACGCCAAGGTTGGCCATCGCCTTTGCCTTTAACTCTGCCCAGATCCCATCACCTGCGGGTGCACGCGGTTCCGTAGGCTGGTATTCGTGTTGAGTGGCCCCCTCCCTCGGCTGGATCAGCGGCACACCATGAGCGGCCAGATATTGGCCAGCCGCGGAAACAAAGGCGTCGATCGCCTCTGCCGTAATTTCGGGAAGGTCATCAATGTGAATATCGAGCGGCGATGAGCCGATCCACTGATATGGAAGGCCCGTTTCGGGGTGATCGCCAAACCCCAGTACCTGCTGACCATCGCCCATCACTTCGACTTGGCATTTTATCCCGTCCACCATGTACGCCTTCGTGGTGCACTTCTTCCTCACCTCGGTCGCGCGGAAAAACAGGCAGATTTTGGGAGCCTTGCCGACTCGGCGTAACGCGCGATCGGCGCCAGGAATAGCCTCGGCCATGGCCAGCAGGGCTGCGGCCGTTTCAGGATCTGGGGCGTCGATGTCCAGCGCAACTAGAGCGCCGCACAACAGGCCGGTGTTTTGATATGCCGGATTGGAAGCTGTAAGGGCCGCTATGTCTTTTACCGATGCAACTGGAGTTCTCCATCCGGTGACATCAGAGATCTTGCCTCTGGCGAGAACAGGGTGATAGCCGTTTTCGAACAGCGCTAGGCGAATTTCCAGGGGAGAAAGATCAGGCTGTCCGGCTGTAGAGATGCTGTTCACTATGAAGTTCCTTTACAACGAGATGAGCGATGGCCTGGCGGGCCGATGGGGCAAGCGCGGCCGTGAGCGATCCGTTGCCGGATTTCGGTGGATAGACGTTTAGACGTCCATCCACCGCCTCGATTAGTTGCAGGTCGAACAATTTGATTTCCGGATTTACTTCCAGGCTGAATGCTGCCAGGGCGCGAAATCCTTGGCGTGACGGCGGGCCATACAATCGGCGGATATCTGAGATTTTCACTTCGTCGCGCCTGTATTGCGTGCCGCAACAGCCAAGCGCTGCCACTCAGAAAAGATCCGATCGCCTCTCCCGTTTTCTGGCAGGTAGGAATGCCAGTCCTCGCCATCGGGAACCTTCAGTTGTTTTCTCAGGTCAGATACAAAGGCATCCAACGTTGCCTGTTCGTTATTGCGCAAAAAATCCTCCTTTCCGGCAAGAAGCCGGTCGGCAAAATGTTCAATTGTGATGCGTTCTGTATTGTCGGCAGATGCTCGACAAATGTCCAGAAATTGGGCTCAAATAACCGCCGTGGGCGGGGTTGGGTGCAAGCTGGCGCTGAAGCGCGGGGGCGGCAAGAAGGGTTCGGTGGGACTTTGGCGCCGAAAAACATAAGAAGCAGGCGGAGTAATTTCCGGTCCCACTTTCTGCCAACTCATTGATTTTCGGGATTAGTGGTTAGCCCTCCGGGCCCACCACTCCGCTGCAATGCCCTGTGTAGCCGGACGCGAAATTCCGGAATTTTGACACTAGGTTTCGGAATTTTGAGGTTTCAAAAGACGGGCATGGCGAGCGTTTGAAGCCCTGTCCTGAGCCGCACAAACCGCCCTTCGCCGGGCGTACTCATTTTTCGTGCAGATCTGGATGCGTCGTTCCCGGCACGCTCGTTCGCAAGGAATCCTGCAGAAACCCACAGGTCTTCTCAAACTTTCCCCGATGGTCGAAAGGATTGTCGGATGCACGCCATCCGCTTCCAGACTTCAGCTCCGAGTTCGGTGAACGATTCCACAAGTGCATTAGGCCTTCGGCGTCCGGCCCGGTAATCGCGAAGTCCATATATGTAAGTTTGTCGATCAACCTTGTCACGTCGGGATGGTCAAATGAATGTATCTCAAGCTTGTGGGCAAATTTGTTCCGGATCTGAGCTATTAGCTTCAAGGCTTTGCAGGCGCCCGATCCGACTATGCCCAATGCAAAAGCGATATCCACTCGTGCAGTGAAAGTGCTGAGCGGCCCATATCGCATCGGGTCGAATAGACGATCAATTGCCTGTGGATCAGAATGCATTCCAGGGAAATAACGTTCAATTGCTGATCGCAACTGCTCCTCGACGACGGTCACGTGAACAATGGCAATCGAGCGGTCCGCCTCGCGGCGAGCCTGCCTCACCGCTTCGCCTTGAGCGGTAACAGCATTGTATATTGCCTCTCCTCCGTAGGCCTCGATCATTGTGTTTCTTACTTTGGCTTGAAGTGCTTCAGACCAAGCTCTTTGCTCTTCGATCGACCAGGTTGGCGGCTGAGGCTGCTCGCTTTCTTCACCACGCGCTAAACGCTCTGCGTGCTCTAATAGACTGCCTGCAGGCGTACTATCTCATCGTCCAGTTCGGCAAGCCGTGCAGCGGTAACCTCTGTCATCTAAGCAACCCGAGCGACTTAGCTGTAGCCTTTGTGATCGTGCGCAGCGACGCGTTCGATTTCGCCATCAACGGCACACTTGTGCCAATGAACTGAGCATTCTGGTCGATATCGTAAGCGCAGGGATCAGCATAAGCGATGATCTGCACGAGGCCGCCAGCAAGTTCCTGTCCGTTAAGGTCCATATCGGCCGCTGCCTCACCGCCCCATACTGATAACGCGACGGCCAAAACCCCATATCCCGCGCAACGCATAATTACCCCCAACGATCAACGCTTTCGCGTTGGTACCAACTCCGCTGGAAATAGAATAGGTCAATTCGACGGGCGTAATTTGGCATCCGCTGAATAGCTGCCGAATTTCCCTGTCGCAGGTTGTTCTCCCCATAAACTTAAGTTCTCTACTGGTTGGAAGGACTTGCGACAGGACTTCTGCCTTGTTTTCCAAAGCCCTGTTCGTTGCCGCTTGCTGTTCTTTTGCCGTGGAACCCAAGCGTTTCAATGCGACCTGACCCGGTGTGCGCAGGATATGGCATCCGCGCCTCAAGGCGCCTTCTTCCAATGCAAGCTGCTGGCGCAGATGGCGGATGTCCTGGAGCAGTGTGCCTATTCGGCCGCCTTATCTCCTTTGCGAAAGGCTACCACCTCGGCGAATTCGTCGCCGACCGGGCTTGACCTTCGCTCTGGATTCATGGCCGCACCCATGAGCCTCCTACCTACTCCAGATCGGCAATCGAGCAGGGTAAATGGGACCTCTTCGACAGGCTGCGGCTCCCCATATCGTCGATGTCCAAACAAACATCTGTAGGCGTGGCCGTGGCAACCTTGATCGTGGCAGCGAGCGCTGGCGAAGGAGTTTTCAGCAAATAACAAAATCTTGATCGACAACGACAGTTATCAGGTCCCTCATCGGCACTACTTGCCAGGATTATAGGGACACTTTGGACAGTGAGGGGTGGGGAGATGCTTCAAACTCGCAAATTATCGGCAGCCATAGCAGCCGTCTTCGTCATTGCCATGTCGGCATCGGCCTGCACCACGAGCCCAAACGACTCAGTGCAGACGGGTTCGGTCGGCTATACCGCTCAGAGCGCCGACTTTGCCCTTCGGCCTGCCTGCCGCAATGGATTCGGCAACGATCGTCCGTGCAGCTATTAGCGCTGGAGAATTAGAAGTCTGATTGCCGCGATAGTTCGCCTCCGGCGATGGCCAGTATCACGCGACTTCGTCCGGCGGCATCATGCCCGATCGGCGCACATTCCTAATAGCTACAAGAGCGTCCATCGCTCGGCCTGAATCCACCCCCACACGCCGGATTAAGCGGCTGACGCTCATAATAACCGCCATAACCGCCGCCGATCGACGAGGTTTGATCGGGGCTTGTTGATGTGCAGGCCGAGATGATCGAGGCAAGGCTGATCAGCGTTCCGGTCGCGATAAATGCGAAAAATCGGTTCATCTGAGCTTCTCCTTCGGAGGGGATGGTTTTACCCCAAGCGGGCAATCTACCATGCCACGGCGAATACAGACGAGGATTTATAGCGGCCGACCGCTCTCGGCGGCCGCTTCTAACGCCAATGTGATCGCCCTTTAGGCCAGTTTCGCCCAAGCCATGCACCGTCACATAACTGTCATGCAAAATTGCCCATTGTTATGGCAGCCTGGGCAAAATATATGCTGCCGGCTAACAAAAAAAAGAATGAGTGAACTGCCATGAGTGCCATACATAAACTTTTCAACCGCAATCTCCTGACCCGCTTCGTCGCTGGTCTCGGTGCGGTTCCCCAGCGCATTCGCAACGCACGCGAAGAGCGCAAGCCCGCCATCCACCCATCCTTCATGGACGATTTCGGCGCCTAGTAGGACAATTCGCGAGTCAACCGACTCGTCTGCCCCCGCAATTACGTCCTCCAATGTCATTTCAGTTGATATCTGATGGGAAGCCGCCAGCGGCTTCTGATCAAGTTGCGGCGGAAAATTCCTTCCGGAACCAGATCCGGTCAACGGGCCGGCATCCCGCATGCCCGCTGACCCTGCCGAATTCGACATATCCGAGCTTCGGGTAAAAATCCGGGGCCTGGGTCGAGAGCGTGTCGACGCAGGCCGTGACGGCGGCGCGGCGGCGCCCTTCTTCTTCCGCCGCCGCCATCAGCTTCCTGCCGATGCCGCTCAGGCGCAGCGATTTTTCGACCCACAGATTGCCGATGAAAAGAACAGAGAAGGAAACGGACGCCGTTATTCCGGCGATAAGCCTTCCATTTTCCCGCCAGACGATGGCGAAGGCCTCGCGTCTGATCTCAGCGCTCTCGTTGAAGGCGTTCAGGCCATCGGAAATCGCGGTGGCGATCTCTGACGGGACGGGATCGAGCGTTTCGAACATTGCTTCCTCGTCGTCGATGATCGCCATATGATAGCGAGCCGTCGGTTCCGGTCCAGCCGTTTCGGCTCTTAAGGGTCGGCGGACGTCCTCCGGGTTCAGCTCCAACGCATGCGCCCCTTAGATTTTTTTCTCGCTACGCATGCGCCTGTCTTTTCCGCCGTAATAGCTTCACAATCAACCGACAGAAAGCTGTTCCGGGAAACGACAACCAAGGAATGAAAACATGGCGCCGATCTATACCAGAACTGTCCTGATGACCGCCCTTCTGGCCCTGCCGCTCGCCGCTGCAGCGCCCGTCTTCGCGCAGGATGCAAAGCCGCGCGAGCCGGTGATTTCGGTGACCGGCGATGGCGAATCCTCCGTCGCTCCCGATATGGCCATCGTCAATCTCGCCGTCGTCAAACAGGCGAAAACCGCCCGCGAAGCGCTCGACGAAAATAACAAGGCGATGAACGACGTGCTTGCCGCGCTGAAGAGCGGCGGCATCGCTGAGCGCGACCTGCAGACCTCCGGCTTTTCCATCCAGCCGCAGTACAATTATCCGCAGCCGGTCGACGGCCAGCAGCCGCCGCCGCAGCTGATCGGCTACCAGACCATCAATTCGGTCACCGTCAGGCTGCGCGATCTCGCCAAGCTCGGCGCGGTGATCGACCAGTCCGTCACCCTCGGCATCAACCAGGGCGGCGAAATCCAGTTCACCAACGACAAGCCGGACGCCGCGATCGAAGAGGCACGCAAGGCCGCGGTCGCCGATGCCGTCAAGAGGGCGAAGACGCTGAGCGAAGCCGCCGGCGTCAAGCTCGGCCGCATTCTTGAGATCAACGAGAATGTGCCGCGCGCAATGCCGCAGCCGGTCTATCGCGCCACGATGATGAAGGAGGCCTCCGACGCCGCCGTTCCCGTCCAGGGCGGCGAGAACAATTACAATGTCAGCGTCACCGTGACCTTCGCGATCGAACAGTAAAATGAAAGCGCCGCGCGTCTTTTCAGATGCGCGGCGCTGTAAAAAGATTTTCACAAAGAAAACCGCCCTTGCCGATCCGGGGAGACGGGCAAAGGCGGTTCTTGGCCGCCACATCGGGGAGACGGGGCGGCATTTTCTTCTAACGATTAGCGGCGCAGGGCGGGGCAACCGCGCACATTGCCGAAGCTCATTTCACCGGGACCGCGACGCGTCCAGCCCTGGACGATCACGCGGCGCGGCGTGATGTCGACGACGCGCGTGCGGCGAAAGCCGTAATCCCGGGCGAGGTTTTCGGCGAGCCGCGGATCGCAACCGCGCGACGGCCGGCCGTAGCCCTGCCCCGGAGGCGGGCGGCGGTAATCCTGCGGCGGACCACGGTCCGGCTCGCCAATAATGATATTCAACTGGGCGGCGGCCGGGACCACCGTGCCGGCAAGCGTACCGGCTGTCAGCATGACGGCAAGACCCGCCTTTGCCAGAAACTGCATCATCGAAAAACCTTTCGTTTGAAAGTCGGTGCGGTCGAGCCGCCCTCCCCATTGGTCCGCATCACGCCGAAGCGTCATTTGGGAATCACTCATACAGGTCAGAGAAGAGACGGCTGAAAGTGTCACCGTCAAGGCAAAACAGACCGGAAGCGCCGCTTCGGCGCCTCCGGCTGCAGTCCTCAGCGCCGGATCAGCGGGCAGCCGCGGACATTCGCGAAGGTGATCCTGTCCCAGCCGCGGCGGTCGCGCCCGGCAACGACGACGACGCGCGGCGACATGCGGGTGATGTGGGCTCTCCGCAGGCCGAAATCACGCGCCTTGCGCACCGCGTGCATCGGCGAGCAGCCGCGGATCGGACGATGATATTGCGCCTCGACGACAAAGCTCGTCTGCGGCCCTGCGGCTGCCGCCGTCGAAACAGTGGCCGGAATAGTGCAGAGGGCGAGCAGAGCGGCAAGCGAAGCCTTGGTCAGGAAATGCGTCATGTTGTGTCTCCGTCGATTGGTATTCCCAAGCTCTCCCTTCAGGGATTGTCTCGACAGTAAACGTTGCAAAATGAATGGTGTTCGAACCGGGCATTCAGTTTGCATTCACGAGCATGATGCCGAAAAGTGTCAGCGGTTTTCGGACGACATCATGCTCGCCTTCTTCGATTTAGATCCGGATGATCATCCGGATCTGGAATTAACCGATTTCAACCGCTGAGATGCAGCACGATTTCGCGCCGGTGCGGCCGGTCGCGATGTTCGAAAAGATAAAGGCCCTGCCAGGTGCCGAGCATCAACCGCCCATCGGCAACGGGAATGCTGATCGAGACCTGCGTCAGCACCGCCTTGATATGCGCCGGCATGTCGTCCGGCCCCTCGGCCCTGTGCACGACCCAGCCCATGTCAGGATCGGAGGCCGGCGGCACGAGGCGGCGGAAGAAGGCGAGGAGATCGGTGCGCACGTCAGGATCGGCATTTTCCTGGATCAGCAACGAGCAGGAGGTGTGGCGCACGAAAACGGTGAGAAGCCCCTCCTCCCGCCCCGACGCTCTGACGAAGGCCTCCGCCTGGTGGGTGAACTCGTAAAGGCCCTGTCCGCGTGTGGACAAGGTGAGGATCGTCTGGGGCAAGGCGCTCTCCTGCTTCGAGATGACATCTCTCGCGAGTTGGCGCGCTGCTTGGCACGAGTCAAGCTCGGGCAAAGTCAAGCTTGCCCGGGCAAGTCAATGCTTGCTTCGGGCGATCAGAGCTTGAGCAGCGTCTCAAAGCCGCCGTAGATCATCCGCTTGCCGTCGAACGGCATCTGCCACTGGTCGCCCTTGAGCCTGGCATCGGCCATCACCTTGGCATTGATATCGTCCCGCTCCTGGCGCGAGCCGTAGACGATCCAGGAAAACACCACCACCTCATCCTCCTTCGCCTGCACGGCGCGGGGAAAGGAGGTCAGCTCGCCATAGGGCACGTCATCGCCGATGCATTCGACATATTCGAGCGCGCCATATTCCTTCCAGATCGAGCCGGCGAAGGTCGAGAATTCCTTGTAGGCCTCGATATTCCCCTTCGGAACCGCCACGATGAAACCATCGACATAGGACATCTCGCTCCTCCTCTGCGCGTCTGCGCCTTGTTATGGCGGAGGAGATAGGACGGCGGCCAGGCAGGTCCAGGGACGAAGCGCTCAACCGCCTTTTCATCTCTGATTGCGCCGCTGTCGATCGTCCATTCGACTCGTGAGGTTTGACCCCGATCCGGTTTTCCGCTTTACCGGCTTTGCGGAACAATCCTTTGAGCGAGCATCGGGCGGGACACCATGATTAGAGCGGTCCTTTTTGATCTTGACGAAACCCTCATCGACAAGACCGCTACCGTCTTCACCTTCCTGCCGCTCCAATATCAGCGATTTCGTCTTGGCGAGCACGGTGTCGAGGAACAGCACTACATTGCTGAATTCCTGCAACTGGAGAAGGCCGGCCTGGTAAGAAAGCGCGATCTTTATCCGCGCCTGGCGGAGACATTCAGTCTTCCAAGCGAGCTTGCTGAGGCCCTCTTCCACGACTTCGAGACAGTGTATCCCGGCATGGCTGTTCCCATGTCAGGAGCAAAACAGACCATTTCGGCGCTGAAGCAATCCGGCGTTCTAGTCGGCGTCGTCAGCAATGGCGAAGGCAATGTGCAGCGACCGAAAATCGCGGCGGCGGGACTGAACGAAGGGCTCGACCTGGTGGTCATTTCAGGAGATATCGGCCTTCGTAAACCGGCACGGGAAATTTTCGAGCTGGCTGCTGGCCGTCTCGACCTGCCCGTCGACAACTGTCTCTTCGTCGGCGACAATCCCGAGGCCGATATTCTTGGAGCAGAGAACGCCGGCATACATGCCGTCTATTTCGGCCCGAAAAACGCCTGGCCCGCTTCGCTGCCCTCGCCGCGGTATCGAATAGAGCTGCTGCCGCACCTGATAGCCCTTGTCCGCGATCTGAACGCACCCACCGAGACTTGATAGGGACGAAGCGCCCGCTCCGAAAGGGGATGGCCATGCATCTGGCTGCGGCCTGATAGCCGCACCGGAGCTTTCTGGCTATACCGCTTTGAGAACGTCGCCCGTTATCCGCTTCGGCCCACTCAGGGCCCATTCACCAGCTTGAGGATGAGCTGCTGGATATTGCCGCCGTCACCCATTTCGATCTTGTCGAAGTCGCGGCCGCGCTGGCGCTGTCTTTGGGAGATCTCGCCGAGGCGCCGGGTCAGCTCGATCCTGATCTTCTTGCAATCGGGATCGTCGGCAACGGTGAGGCCGATGCTCGTCACCTCGATCTCCTTGACCATCTCCTTGATGGTCTCGCCATGCACCCGCTCATGCGCCTGCATGCCTGATATGAAGGCCTGCCAGCTGCTCTTCACGGCGGCTGGCAGCTCAGCAGATGGTTTCGGCAGCGTATAGGTGATGATGAGCTTCGGCCGGTTGGTCACGATAACGCAGGCATTGCCCTGCGGTTCGTATTTCCGGGTCCAGGTCAGCTTGAACGTGGTATGCGCGATTGCCCGGCCGAAGCCGCCCGCCTTCGGCCCACGCTCGCCGATCGATGCATAGAGCCCGGCCCCCGAGGTACCTGATATCGAATAGGGCCGCACCTCTTCGACCGCCTGCCACTCGGCCAGTGCCACGGCCGGCACTAAGGCGAAAAACGCGGCCAGCACGCAAGATAGAAAACTTTTCGTCACGCCGATCCCCACCGAATGATGTTTCGGGCCGAACCTAACGGGAGCGGTCGCCGCTTTCAACGCGTCATGCATGTGCTAGCCCTGCAGCGTCTTGACCTTGCTGAGATCGGGGAAGAGCCGCATCCACAGGAGCACGACGACGATCGTGCCGAGCCCGCCTACAACACCTGTGGCGACGGGTCCGAGGGCTGCCGCCATCATGCCGGATTCGAATTCGCCGAGCTGGTTGGAGGTGCCGATGAACAGCGAGTTGACGGCGCTGACGCGGCCACGCATCTCGTCCGGCGTCAAAAGCTGCACCAGCGAGCTGCGCACGACGACACTCACCGTATCGGACGCGCCGATGACGAACAGTGCCAGCACGGAAAGCGCGATATTGGTGGAGAGCGAGAAGATGATGGTGGCGACGCCGAACACGGCGACGGCGGCAAGCATCTTGCGGCCGACATTGCTGCTCAGTGGCCGGCGAGCGAGCATGATCGACATGGCAAGCGCGCCGACCGCCGGGGCCGCGCGGAGAAAACCGAGGCCCCAGGGACCGGCATGCAGGATATCGCTGGCAAACATCGGCAGCAGCGCAGTCGCGCCGCCGAGCAGCACTGCGAAGAGATCGAGCGAGATCGTCCCGAGCATCACCGGCCGGCTGCGGATGAAGGAGACGCCGGCAAAGACCGAGGCGAGCGTCACCGGCTCACGCTTGGCAGGGCTCCATTGCATCCGGATCGAGATGACGTTGAAGCTTGCGACGGCAAAGAGCAGCGCGGATATAGCAAAAGGCGCAACGGGGTGGAGGCCATAAAGCAGGCCGCCGAGCGAGGGGCCGATGATCATCGCCGTCTGCATCAACGAGGTCGAGGTTGCGACCGCCTTCTGCAGCATCGAGGCCGGCACGATGTTCGGCAGCAGCGCCGCCATGGTCGGACGCTCGAAGGCGACGACGGCGCCGAGCACGGTGACGGCGGCAAGGATGCCGGCCGGCGTCAGCCATTGCTGCCAGGTGGCAACCGCCAGCACCAGCGCCGTCACCGCCTCGATCAACTGGCAGACAAGTCCGATGCGCCGCCGATCGAACCGGTCGGCGACATGGCCGACGACGAAGGTCAGCACCGCCATCGGCAGAAACTGGCACAAGCCGACGAGGCCGAGCGCAAAGGCGCTATGCGTCTGGTCGTAGATCATCCACCCCATGGCGATGCCAATGGACTGGAAGGAAAGCGAGGAAAAGACGCGGGAGGCAGCGAAGTTCAGATAGCCGGGGTGGCGAAGAACGCTCCCCGGGCTTTGGGATATGTCCATTGCGATGTCACCGGCCGGCAGCGGTCGCCGGCCTTTAGGAGAGTTTTCAAGATCGGAGCGGTGTTCTGCCCGAATGGGCGAATTGTCAATCGCAATGAAGCGCCGTCACCGGATTGTGTGATGCCTCCAGCCCTGTCCTACCGCGGCTCCCTGAAGATGCTGAGATAGCCGGGATCGAATTCGGCGATTTCCTGCAGGCGTTCCCAGTCGACGATGGTGATCGTCCGGTTCTCCCAGGTGAACACGCCCTCGCGCCTCAGCGCCTGCAGCGTCTTGTTGAGGTGGACGACAGAAACGCCGAGCACGTCGGCCATCTCGATCTGCGTCAACGGAAACTGGAAGCTTGCGCCGCGCGTCCGCTTCACCACCTGCAGCCGCACGAAGAGTTCGCAGACGAGGTGAGCGATATGGGCACGCTTGGAGCGCCGGCCCATGGCGACGATCCACTCGCGGTGGATGGCGCCATCGACCAGCGTGTCGAGCCAGAGCAGCCGGGTCAGGTGCGGCATGCGTTCGGTGATAGCCTTGAGATCGGCATGATCGGCGAAGGCGACATGACAGGACGACAGCGCCACGATGCCGTGATCCATCTTCTTGATCGGGAAAGCATGCAGATCGACGAAATCGCCGGCAACATGCAGTGCGGTGATCTGGCGGCTGCCATCGGCCATCACCTTGTAGCGCGCCGCAAAACCATCGAGCAGCAGCGTGCTGTAGCCAGGCCTGCTTCCTTCGGAGACGAGATCCTCCCCGGCAGCAAAATACCTGTCTTTGACGATGATCGCTCTGAGATGGCTTTCCTCTTCGGCCGACAGCAGATCACGGCTTCCAAGGTTGAGCAGCAGGGATTCAATCACGGGCATGCCCACCGATATCGCTGGAAGCCGGCCCCATTTCGATGCGACCTATATTTTCTATAAGAATCAATGCCTAGCCTCGGGAACAATTGTCTTCATCTGTGATTTCTCCCTGTGACGCGCAGGAAAAAACATGGCTCGCTACTATTTCGATCTACACAACGGGGAAGGTCCCACGCGCGATGAGCACGGCACCGAGCTCAGATCTCGTGAAGACATTCCAAAAGAAGTGACCCGCATCCTGCTGGATGTGGCCCGTGACGAATTGCCTGCGGGTGATCGCATGACCATCGCCATCACCGTCCGCAACGAGAAGGGCGATCCGGTCACGGTTGCCAGTCTCGTCTTCAACAATGAATGGCTCGACGTCTTGCGATAGCGGCGGCCGTTAGGGGCTGCCGCCAGTCACACATACGCATCAATCCGACTCGGTCGATTGCGCGACGCTAAGACCCGCCTTCATAGCCGGCAATTAAATTTGACATAGTCGTTCGATTGCTTGGCGCGATCGACAGGCATTCAGGGCCGGGACGCCCGCGTGGCTATTTCGCAATTTCCTCGAGAATCAGCCGGATTTCCGCAAGCGGTCGCCGGCTTTCATCGAAGAGCTCCACCGACATCATATTCAACGGTGCAGTCGGCAGGCCTTCGGCGGCCATCTCCGCGAGAACGCGCCGCGCCTCCGCTTTGGCAGCCTCGATAGAGTCGAAATCATATCCCGTCTCGGTCGCCCCGGCACCATCCCGATCGAAGAGCTGAAAGTAGAATTTCGGCACGACACATCCCCCGCTAGATGACCCTAACGGCCCGGAAGCAAACATGTTCCGCCGGAACGGCTGCAATGCGTGTCGTCAGAAGGTGCCGGCTTCCGGAGAGGCCATTTCCTCGATGCCGTCGACGCGATCGGGATAGAAGGCGAGATGGTCTTTTATGTTGATGACCGCGGCGTTCGGCGCCTCGTAGGTCCAGACGGCATTCTTCGAGCGGTCGCCGCCCGCAATGATGCTGTAATAGGAGGCAACGCCCTTATAAGGGCAATGGCTGGTGTGGTCGGTGCGCTGAAGCAGCGACATATCCACATCCCTCCGCGGAATATACTGCACCGGCGGATAGGAGGCCTCGCGCAGCGTCAGTGCGTCATGGGTATCGGCGATGGTCTTGCCGCCAAGCGTGACGACGACACGGGAGGGATTGTGCTCGACCGTGATCGGATGGTCCGGCCCCGGAATCTTGATCGACTTGTCTGACATGGTGGTTCGTCTCCAGGAGATATCGGCCCCATGGAGATAGGGCGGCCATGCCGCCGGCCCAAGGCCTCGAATGCCACCTTCGTTTAGAATTCGAAACGCGGCGATTCCACGCTCAGCACCGCCGTTTTGGGTGCCACCGGCCAATGCCCCGCGAGCGCATCCGCAACTGTGGCGACCAGCTTCCCCATATCCTCATCGGCGGAAACATGCAGGGCCTCCGCAACAATCAGCACCGAGCGCGTCGTCTCCCGCACGGCCGAAAGCCCGCTCTGCCGGTTCGTCCAGCGCCGCGCATGCGCGTTTCCCGCACCGTCTGCGAAGATCACCTCGTCCGGCTCCGGATGTTCGATTTCGCCAGCGAAGGTCAGATAGGTCTCGTCACCCCTGGCTCGCCGGACTTCGAGATCGCCGGCGATCTTATCTGTGTCGAAGACGGCGACCGGAATGGCGAAGGCGAGTGAAACCGCATTGCAGAGATCGATGAGCGGATGCAGGCGCGGCAGCGCATGTTCCTGGCGGAAGCGGCGCAGCAGCGCCTCGGACGCGCAGCGATATTGTGTCGGCTTCAGCCCCATACGGGAAAAGCCGCGCCGCCAGGCCTGGATTTCGGGGAATTCGCCTTCCTGGGCTTTGGCCAGCCGGGCCTCGGCAATCGCGCTGAAGCCTGCGATCGCCGCCTCGACATCGGCATCCGCATCGATCCCTTCCGCATGAAGCGTGCCGGCGCGAAGCTCCGGAAAGGCCTGCCATATGGCATCGGAATGGCTGAACTGCATGGTCTATCTCCCTCCGGCAAGTTTCACGGTACGGCTCCCGGCAAAGGCAAGCCCGAGCACGGCCGCAAACACGCAGGCGATACCGGCGATCTGGCTGAACCCGACCGGCTCTCCAAGGATGATGAAGGCAAGGATGACGGCGGAAACCGGAGCCAGCGCCGTAAAGAGCGCGGCTTCCGTACCGCTCACCCTTTCTGCCCCCGCATACCACAGCAGAAATCCGCCCACGGTCGGCACGAGCGCATAATAGACGACGGCGGCGACAGCGCTTGCGGAAATACCATGTGCGAAAGGCGCTTCGAAAATAGCCGGGATGGCGGCAACGATGAAGCCGATGCCGGCCATCAGCGTCGACTGGGCAAGCGGCGCAATCTCCGTCTTCAGTCTTTTGTTGAGCAGGATGAACAACCCCTCGCAGACGACGGCCAGGAAGATCAGCGCATTGCCCGAGAGCGAGCCTCCGGCGGCATCCGGCGTGACGGCGATCGACAGCACACCTGCCGTCGCCAGCGCCACGGCAAGAAGCAGGGCACGCTGCGGCCGTTCGCGCAGCAGCAGGATGGAGATTGCCGCCGACACCACCGGCAGCGTGCCGATGATGACGCCGGCATCGGCCGCCGAGGTCAGGCTGAGGCCGGAGATCAGCAGCGTCGTGTAACCGACACTGCCGGCCCCCGCCTGAATGACAAGGATGAGGCGGTCTTGCCTGGAGAGTTTCGGCAGCCGCGCGCCGGTCGCCCACATCAGCAGAAGAAAGACGGGAAAGGCGATGGCGAAGCGCAATGCGGTGGCGCCGAACGGCGGCAGGCTTGAGGCGATGAGTTTGCTGGCAACGACCGTGCTTCCCACAGTCAGCATCGCCAGCGCCAGATAGACATAACCTTGAACCTGCCTCGACATTCAGCGTCTCCTGTTGGATGCGCCGAGAAAACAGCAGGAGCCTGTCAAGGTCTTGAACGAAATTGCAGGTGAGAGCAGCGGCTCAGAGAAAGGCGCCGGCATAGAGGCGCGGCGACAGACCGTATTTGCGCACGAAGACACGCGTCATGTGGCTCTGGTCGGCAAAGCCGCTCGCAAAGGCCGCTTCCGCAAGCGGCATGCCCTGAGCGATCAGCCGCCGTGCGATATGGATGCGGGCCTGGACGAGATAGGCATGCGGCGTCAATCCGGTCGCCTTGGCAAAACCGCGCAGCACCTGGAAACGGCTGAGCCCGCTTTCCCTGGAGAGATCGGCGAGCGAGACGGCAGCAAGCGGGTCGTCGTCGATCAGGTTTCGAGCCGCGCGGATCGACGCCGGCACCGGTGGTCTCTCTTCGGTACCACAGCGCTCCCGCATGACCTCGGCGACGAGTTGCAGAAGCAGTTCCTCGCAGAACAACCCATCCGCCGCCCTACCGCCGGTCACCGCGCCAAACAGCGTTTCGAAGCGGGCGGCGATCGCCGCATTGCGGATGACAGGATGCGGGATTTCCGATCGCCCTGCCCCACTTTCGCTGATCTCTCGCGACAGACCGGTGACGATGGCGGGATCGAAATAGAGGATGCGCCACGACCGCCCCTCGCCGATCGGCGCGCCGTCATGCACCTCGTTCGGATTGACCGTGATGATGTCGCCGGCCTCGGCCTCCACCATGCCGCGGCCGCTGAGCGATGACTGCGCACCGGCGGAAATCAAGCCGATGCCGAATTGCTCATGGGTGTGGCGCGCGAAGCTGTGATGCGTTTCCGCCGCCACCGCTTCGACGCCTGATAGCGCCGAGCGCAACATCCTGAACTGATTTCTCGCCATCACCTGTCCGCAGGTCCGATCGCCAGCCACTCTGCCAGCCGCAGTGAGATGACGCAATCGTGGCGGCGAGAATGCCTGCCTAGAAGAATTCGTCGAGCAGCTGATAATAATCGAGCCTTGCCGGATCTGGTGCCGTCAATCCGTAACGTTCGAGGAAGGGCTGCACCAGCGCCTCGCCGAAATTATGGGTGACGCTGCTGCAGGCGAGCGCGATATCCTGATAGCGGTCGGCGACGCCGAGACGACTGCAGTCGATATAGCCCGAAAATCCCCTTTCCGACGCGATGAAATTCGGCAGGCAGGCGTCGCCATGGGTGACGACGAGATCCTCGCCATCCGGCCTCTGGCGCTCAAGTTCGGCAAACAAGGCCTCAGCACTCTTTCCAAGCCGCGTCTCGTCAAAATCGGTCTCGTCGACGATGCCGGCCTGCATCCGCGCTTTTGCCGCCGCGATACGCCTCTCCAGCCGATGATCGAACGGGCAGGATGCGATCGGCAGGCGATGCAGGTCAAGAAGTGCCGCAGCCAGCAGTTCAACCCGCGCAAGCGGCGTCAGCACCGGTGCGCTGGCGAGATCACTTCCGGGCAGCGCGCTGATCAGCAACCGGTTGTGCACACTGTCACTATCCTCTGCAATGACACCAGGACAGGGCAGACCAGAAGCCTTGACCCAGCGAAGCCTGGCTGCTTCGTCAGCGAGTTCGCCGAAATCACCGACCTCTTCGACCTTCAGATAAAGCGTCGGCAATCCGAGAGCTTCCAGCCGGAAGACACTTGCGGCGGAGCGGCCGAGCGCATCGCGTTCGAACCGGTAACCGGCCAGACGGGCATCAAGCGCGCCCGCCGACGGCGGTTGATCCTCTTGGAAAATCGACATGATATCTAGAGCCATTGATGCTGGCGCATTATCCCGGCAAAACGGGACAGCGCAAGCGGCGCGATCGCTCTGCGCACATTGGCAGACCGAACGATCCTTCTGCGACCTCAGTGAACGGTTTCGGCTGGTGCGGCTTCGAGAAGGATTTCGAAAGCCTCTTCCAGAGCCGCCACCAGAATATCGGTCAGCTCGTCGCCTTTGTTTTCCAGGAACACCGCGCTCACGGCTTCGTCCTGACGCTCAAAGAAACGCTCGATCTCGTTCGACATATCATCTGTCCTCTACTTCACCGGAATCATCACGGCCATGAAAAGAGGCTAGGTGCGGTTCCTTGCGCGTGGCTTGTTCCCGATGAGACGCAATCCGGGATCGCTAGGACTAGTCACGAATTTCATATTTCGCATACTGACTGCGGGGGATCAATCCACCAACTTCGTAGGCAAACGACACGACTTTCGTGGCGTCCTCATCCAACTCGCAACGGAAGCGAACCTGGTACCAGCCTTTAGCTGTGCCAAAGGCTGCATCCGGCACATCAAGGACGGTCCCGCTTCGCAACCCGAAACTAGGCAATGCGGACGGGAAATAACTCGGCGAACCATGAACCAGTTGGCCCTGAAGTTCGGTAGTGCAAAGCGTGGCCACTCGCTCTTTGCGCGGAAGGCCATCGATCGCAGTCTGCGCAAGCAAATTACCATCTCCCATGCGCGAAAACAGCGTTTTTGCCTTGGGCAGGTCGTTGTTTTTAGCGACCGCTTTCGGCTTTTCAGCGGTCTTCTGCTCCGGCGGCTTGGCCTGCTCGATACTGGTCGTGGCTTCGCCAGACACGTCTGTCAGCGGCCCGTTGGGCTTCGGAGAAACGTCTGTTGTCGCAACCTCTGGAAGCTTCACATCATCTGGCACGGGCTTTGAAGCAGGCGTTTCAGTTTCAGGTTTTTCCGCAGCAGCCTGTGTCGGCATCTGCTCAGGTTCGGCATCGTGCTGCGGCGGAGTTGTTGCGGGTTTGGTTTCGCCTTGAGAAGAATTTCCCGCGAACGATTTTTCGGGGCCGCTATTCCTGTCACCAAACTCGATGACAGGGTTCAGGGTCGGCATAGGCCTCGGCTTAGCTTGCTCGGGAGTCTTGCTGGCCGGCGGAGGTGGCGGAGGTGGTGGTGGCGGCGGAGGCGGCTCCTTCTTGGCCTCTTCCGGTGGCTTCGGCTCCGGTGGCTTTTCCTTGGGCTTGGGCTCCGGCTTTTTCTCCTCCGGCGGCGGGACGAGTTCCACCTTCACGCTCTCGTCTTCGACAGGCTTCGGCTCGATCTTCGGCAGCCCGAAAATGAGAAGAGCAATGATAGGAATATGCGCAACAACGGACGCAACGACGCCCCAGCGGATTTCAGGCCGCTGCTTTCCCGTTTCGTGCTGCGCTTGCGCCGGTTCTACGTCTTCTTCTGTCACAGCAGCGATGTGGCCTCTAAAGCCGGCAGCATCAAGCCACAAAAGAAAAAAACCGCGTGATCGAGCAGCGATGAGGGTTATTGGTCGGCCGCGCCATCGTCGGCCACCAGATTGTGCTCCTGCCATTCACCTTGCGGAATGGCATCGCCGACGAGAAAGGCGAAGGACGCGACCTTGCCGGAGCCGGCATCGAGCTCGCATTTGAACTGGATGTTGTACCACTTGCGTTTGCTGCGGAAGGCGCCGCCCCTGACCTCGACGCTATTGCCGCTGACCTTCTCCGCCGCCATCGCATAGGGCGCAAGCGCATCCGGCGCCATGGCCGGCTGCGCCCGGCGGACCTGTTCCAGCGCCTCCAGGTCACAGAGCTGCAGATTGCGCTCGCTGCCAGCAAGGCCACGCAGCGACTCACGGGCGCGGCGGCTGCGCGGATCGGCAAGGATCTTGTCGGAAAACAGCTGCCTTGCCTCGATGAACTCCGCCGGCTTTGGCGCCGGCAGAGTGATCGGTGCCACAGAAGGCATTGCCGCAGCTGGCGGATTATTTGTCACCGGCGCCGCCGGCTCGGCTTCGGGTTTTGCCGCCTCAGCCTTTGCCTGTTCCGGCGAAGGTGTCTTGGCGGGCTCGGGCATTTTCAGCTGCTCCACGGCCTGCGGGACGATCTCCACCGAGAGACCGTCATCCGGCAATAGCAGCGGCGGCTCCGCCTTCGGCAGCAGTAGCAGCAGAAGCAGGATCGCGATGACATGCAGCGCGAACGACGCCGCAGCGCCTCGCCGGATCCCGTCATCCCATTTGTCCGCCGCCAGTTCCATCGGTCAGGAAGCGGCTGTCGAACGACCGGTGACGATCATGAAACTGAGGAGCGCTTTCATCATGAGCTTGCCGAAAAGTCGGGCCGGAGCCTGCCGCGGAAATTGAAGCACGCCACGACACTGCCAGCGCAGCGAGTGCTCCGCAACATCTAAGATCGACGATCTCCGGCTCCGGCTACCCGAGCGAGCCGATGAGATCCCGGTAGGCGGCCTCCGGGAATGCCTTCAGCGTCTCCGTGCGGACATTGCCGCCCATCGCCAGCGAAAGGGTAAAATGCGCCATGACGGCATCATCGGGCGCCTCGCAGACGGCGACCATGTCATGCCCGCCCATCGTCAGGTAGAATTGGTTGATGGAGCCTCCGACGCTGGTGAGCAATTTCTTCGCGGCATCGAGCCGTTTTGCCGAGTCGCGCACATTGCGGATGCCCTGATCCGTCCAATTGATCAAAAGAATGTAACTGGTCATGTCGCACCTCCTGACGGAGGATTGGCCCACGCAGGTAACGTCGACCCTCGCTCGCGCGTCGCGAGTGATCCCTTCCCCCGTGGCCGGATTATAATCCTGTCACCGCAGAGAGACAAGAAAGGCGCCGGGATCATTGGTATTAATCACGAAAAGCAAAAGCCGGGCATGGAGCCCGGCTTTTCCAATGAGAGCGGCGGCGAAGCCTTAGCTGTCGAGGAAGCTTCTAAGCTTCCTGGAGCGGCTCGGATGCTTCAGCTTGCGCAGCGCCTTCGCCTCGATCTGGCGGATACGTTCGCGAGTGACCGAGAACTGCTGGCCGACTTCTTCGAGCGTGTGGTCGGTGTTCATGCCGATGCCGAAGCGCATGCGCAGAACGCGTTCCTCGCGCGGCGTCAGCGAGGCGAGAACGCGGGTCGTCGTCTCGCGCAGGTTCGCCTGGATGGCGGCGTCGATCGGCAACAGCGCGTTCTTGTCCTCGATGAAATCGCCGAGATGCGAATCCTCTTCGTCACCGACAGGGGTTTCGAGCGAGATCGGCTCCTTGGCAATCTTCAGGACCTTGCGGACCTTTTCGAGCGGCATGGCGAGCTTTTCGGCCAGTTCTTCCGGCGTCGGCTCGCGGCCGATCTCGTGCAGCATCTGGCGCGATGTGCGGACGATCTTGTTGATCGTCTCGATCATGTGCACCGGAATGCGGATCGTGCGGGCCTGGTCGGCGATCGAACGGGTGATCGCCTGACGGATCCACCATGTCGCATAGGTCGAGAACTTGTAGCCGCGGCGGTATTCGAACTTGTCGACCGCTTTCATCAGGCCAATATTGCCTTCCTGAATGAGGTCGAGGAACTGCAGGCCACGGTTCGTGTACTTCTTGGCGATGGAGATGACCAGGCGAAGGTTTGCTTCGACCATTTCCTTCTTGGCGATGCGCGCTTCGCGCTCGCCCTTCTGCACCATATGGACGATGCGGCGGAATTCCGAGATCGAGATACCGGTTTCGGTCGCCAGATTCTGGATTTCCTGGCGAATGTCGCGGATCGTCGTGTTTTCGCCCCTGGCGAATTCCTTCCAGCCGCGAGCGGCCAGATTGCCGATCGACTTCATCCAGTTCGGATCGAGCTCAGCGCCCTGATACTGCTCCAGGAAGCTATCGCGCTTGACGCCGTAGGATTCGGCCAGACGCAGCAGGCGGCCCTCGTTGGAAACGAGGCGCTTGTTGATGTCGTAGAGCTGCTCGACGAGGGCGTCGATGCGGTTCTGGTTCAAGGACAGAGATTTGACGGCCTTGATGAGCTCATCTTTGAGTTCCTTGTAGCGGCGCTCCTGGGCAGTGGACAGCGTGCCGGAAGCCGACAGCCGCTGCTCGACCTGCTGGTCCTGCAGCTTGCGCAGCTTCTTGTAGGTCTCGGCGATCGTATCGAGCGTCTCCATCACCTGCGGGCGAAGCTCGGCTTCCATCGCCGCCAGCGAAAGGTTGGATTCGTCCTCGTCCTCTTCCTCCTCCTCGGGAGGCAGGCCTTCGCCGCCGACATCGGTGATGTCGTCGTCGCCGGAGCGGGCGCGACGGGTCTTTTCCTTCTCTTCTGCGAGCTTGCGATCGGCTTCGATCTTCTCGGGGCTCTGGAACTGCGGCGCAGCCTTGGCTTCAGGACCGGAATAGGTCGTTTCGAGATCGATGATCTCGCGCAGCAGCGTCGTGCCTTCGTTGAGTTCGTCGCGCCAGATGATCAGCGCCTGGAAGGTCAGCGGGCTCTCGCAGAGACCCGCGATCATCGTCTCGCGGCCGGCCTCGATGCGCTTGGCGATCGCGATTTCGCCCTCGCGGGAAAGAAGCTCCACCGAGCCCATCTCGCGCAGGTACATGCGAACCGGATCGTCGGTACGGTCGGTCGGTTCTTTTTTCTTGGCGGTCGCAAGCGCCGTGCCGCTCGAAGGCGCGAGTTCGCCGCCTTCGCTCTCCTCGTCGCTGCCGGCGTCGTCGTCATCGCTGCCGCCGGAAGCACCGGCTTCCTCGGCTTCCTCGTCTTCGATGACGTTGATGCCCATGTCGGACAGCATCGACATCGTGTCTTCGATCTGCTCGGACGTCACTTCTTCGGACGGCAGGACCGCGTTAAGCTCGTCCATGGTCACATAGCCGCGCTTCTTGGCGGCTTTGATCATCTTCTTGACCGCGTCGTCGGAAAGATCGAGAAGAGGGCCGTCGCTTGCGCCGTCGCGTTCGACTTCCGCGTCTTCGTTCTCTTTGACCTTGGTTGCCATTTATATCGTCGCCTTCCTGACGCTATCCAATCTCGCTACGGTGAACGGGTTGTCTCAGGGCCTGACGCGCCGCACGCGCCGCCCTCGAATCACCTTTGCCCACCTAACGGGATGACATTTAAAGCCTGATTAACCACGATTACCGGCACCGGACAGCAAAGCATTCTTGCTTTTGGATTTCCGGCCATGGTTGCGCGATCCGCCTTGACCCAGTTCACCATTCAACAAGTCGAACGGTGATTCCCACATTTTTTGTTCTCGTCAAGCTTTTCCCGAAAAAAAGCCCACAAAAATACGGAAAAAGCCTTATCCACAGGCTTTGAACCGCGGCAGCGATTGCGAACCCTTATTTAAGATGCGGCGAACAAAAGACAAGGGCAGCAAATATTTTGCCCGCCGCACCAGTCGTTTCCACCATTTTTGCAGTCACGCCGAGGAACTATTCGCCATTGCCTGACGGATATCGGCTAACGCGCCGCGCCGTCATACGCCTTCACCGTCAGCGCCCCGATATCGACCGCGGGAATGCAGCGCAGATTGATCGAAGCCATGGCCGCGCCGTTCGGACCCACGGCCTCGCCGAACGGCGCGATGCCGCAATTGGCGCAGAAGTGATGCTGAATGACATGCCGGTTGAAAGTATAGGTCGAGACATTGTCCTCCGGCGTTGTCAGCACCAGTTTCTCGCGCGGCACGAAGGCGAGAAGTCCGCCGCGCCTGCGGCAAAGCGAACAATTGCAGTCGAGCGCCTCGGTGAATTCGCCTTCGACCTCGAAAGCCACATTGCCGCAATGGCAGCTTCCTTCATAGAGCATGTCGTCTCCTCACATCCAATCCATCACAACCTTGCCGGAATTGCCCGACCGCATCGCCTCGAAGCCGTCGCGGAAATCGTCGATGCCGATCCGGTGGGTGATGATGGGCGCGAGATCGAGGCCGCCCTGAACGAAGGCGATCATCTTGTACCAGGTCTCGAACATCTCGCGGCCGTAGATGCCCTTGAGATTGAGCATCTTGAAGATCACCTTGTTCCAGTCGATTTCGAAGCCCGCAGGCGCGATGCCGAGGATGGCGATCTTGCCGCCATTGTTCATCTTGTCGATCATATCGCGGAAGGCAGGTGCGGCCCCTGACATTTCCAGCCCGACGTCGAAACCCTCCGTCATGCCGATCGCCTTCATCACGTCGGCGAGGTTTTCCTTCGATGCGTCGACGACGTGATCGATGCCGAGCTTGTGCGCCAGCTCCAGCCGGTGCGGATTGATATCGGTGATGACGACCTTGCGGGCGCCGGATCGCTTGGCGACCAGCGCGCCCATGATGCCGATCGGCCCGGCGCCGGTGACAAGCACGTCCTCGCCGACGAGATCGAAGGAGAGCGCGGTGTGCACGGCATTGCCGAACGGATCGAAGATCGCGGCGATCTCGTCGGAAATATCATCCGGGATCGGCACGACATTGCTTTCGGGAATGCAGACAAACTCGCCGAAGGAGCCCGGACGGTTGACGCCGACACCGAGCGTGTTGCGGCAGAGATGGCCCCTGCCCGCCCGGCAGTTGCGGCATTTGCCGCAGACGATATGCCCCTCGCCGGAAACCCGCTCGCCGACATGATAGCGGGTGACCGCCGAGCCGATCTCGGCAATCTCGCCGGAGAATTCATGGCCAACCACCATCGGCACCGGAATGGTCTTCTGCGCCCACTGGTCCCAGTTCCAGATATGGACGTCGGTGCCGCAGATCGCCGATTTCTTCACGCGGATCAGCACATCGTTCGGCCCGACCTCGGGCACCGGCACATTCTCCATCCAGAGCCCGACTTCCGGTTTCGCTTTGACCAGCGCCTTCATCATGTTCGACATCAACGATATCCCGCCCTTGTTCTGGTGCTCGACTTTGCTATCCCCTCTTCTCCCCAGCGGGGAGAAGGTGCCCGTAGGGCGGATGAGGGGGCGGCACGGCACGCCGTCAATCTCAAATCACACCCAATTCCCGCCCTGCCTCGGCAAAGGCCGCAATTGCCCGCTCCACATCCGCCCGCGAATGCGCCGCCGACATCTGCGTGCGGATGCGAGCCTGGCCTTTCGGCACGACGGGGAAGGAAAAGCCGATCACATAGATCCCTTTCTTCAGCATCAGACCGGCCATATCCTGGGCGAGTTTGGCATCGCCCAGCATGACGGGAATGATCGGGTGGCCTTCGCCGGCAAGCGTGAAGCCGAGCTTGGTCATTTCGGTGCGGAAGAGATCGGCATTGTCCGAAAGCCGCTTGCGCAGGGCATCGCCGTTTTCGATGAGGTCGAACACCTTGAGCGAGGCGGCGGTGATGACGGGCGCCAGCGTGTTCGAAAACAGATAGGGCCTCGAGCGCTGCCGCAGCCATTCGACGACCTCCGCCTTGGCGGAGGTATAGCCGCCCGAGGCGCCGCCGAGCGCCTTGCCGAGCGTGCCGGTAATGATGTCGATCCGGCCCTCGACGCCGCAATGTTCCGGCGACCCACGGCCGTTCTTGCCGACGAAGCCGACCGCGTGGCTGTCATCGACCATGACCATCGCGCCGTATTTCTCGGCAAGATCGCAGGCGCCGCCGAGATTGGCGATGATGCCGTCCATCGAGAAGACGCCGTCGGTGGCGACCAACTTGAAGCGGCTGCCTTCGGCCTTCTTCAGCTCCTCTTCGAGCGCTGCCATATCGTTGTTGGCGTAGCGGAAGCGCTTGGCCTTCGAAAGCCTGACGCCGTCGATGATCGAGGCGTGGTTCAGCGCGTCCGAGATGATCGCGTCCTCTTCCGACAGCAGCGTCTCGAACAGGCCGCCATTGGCGTCGAAGCAGGAGGAATAGAGGATCGTGTCTTCCATGCCGAGGAAGGAGGAGATGCGCGCTTCGAGCTGCTTGTGCTCTTCCTGCGTGCCGCAGATGAAGCGCACCGAGGCCATGCCGTAGCCGTATCGGTCGAGCGCCTGCTTGCCGGCCTCGGCCAGCTCCTCGTTGTCGGCAAGGCCGAGATAGTTGTTGGCGCAGAAATTCAGCACCCGCTCGCCGGTGGAAATCGCGATCTCGCCCGCCTGCTTGGAGCTGATGACGCGCTCGGATTTGTAGAGGCCGGCATCCTTCAGCGCTGAGATCTCGTTGCTGAGATGGGAGAGAAATTGCGAGGTCATGGACGGCCTTTCCCAGAGATTTCCGTTTGCCCGCCGGGTTAGCATATTGCCGCCGGCTTGTCTTCTCAGCGCTGTACCGAGATCAGCAGGAACATCGGCCGGTCCAGCTCCTCCGCCCAATCGGGATTGTCGCGCAATTCCTGATCGTTCGGGCTCCACTCCTCGACATAGTGAAGGGTAAAGCCCGCCGCAATCAAGGTGTTGAGCGTCGTGCCGAGCTTGCGGTGCTGCTTGACCACGCCCTTGGTGAGCCAGTCGGTGGTGCGCGGACCTTCGACGGAGTAGCGGTCGAGCGGCCAGATGCGCCGCCCCTCGGCATCGGCTGCCCAGGCGGGATTGGTCGGCGCCATGAAGACCGGATGCTCGATGGTGAAGACGAAATGCGATCCCGGCAAAAGCGCGCGATAGACCGTCGCGGCGAGACCGGCGAAATCCTCGATATAATGCAGCGCCAGCGAGCTGTAGGCGAAATCGAAGGAGGCTTGAGCAAGCGTGAGATGCTCGAGATCGGCGATCTCGTAAGTGATCGCTGCTTCAACTGTATCGGCCCTTGCTCTGGCGATCATCTTTTCCGAGATGTCGAGCGCCAGCACGCTTGCAGCACCCTGGCTCACGGCAAAACGCGAAAACCAGCCGAAACCGCAGCCGAGATCGACAACACGCTTGCCGGCAAGATCGGGCAGCAACGCGCGCACCGCCGGCCACTCCGATGCTCCGTCGAGCCCGTGCAAGGATCGTCTCATGCCGCTATATCCGGCGAAGAATTCCGGTCGGTCGTAGATATTCTGGGCCATCGGCGCTCCTCCCTTAAGAGCGGGAATACCATGCCCCCTCGCCCGATCTCAACGATCAGGCCGCGCAGCTCAGCCGTTGTCTTGCGCCAGGATAATATCCAGAAAGGCATCGCCGTAGCGTTCGAGCTTCGCCTGCCCGACACCTGATATGGCGAGCAATTCCTTGCGGCTGCGAGGCCGCTCCGTGGCGAAGGCGATCAGCGTCGTATCGGGAAAGACGACATAGGGCGGCACGCCGAGCGATTTCGCGATCGCCATGCGCTCGGCCCGCAGCGCCTCGAAGAGACTGCCGTCTGCGCCTGATAGTCCCGATTTGCGCTCGCTGCGCTCCGCCTTCTTCGTACGCCGTTCCGAGGCCGGCCGGTCCTTGCGGAAGAACACCTGCCGCTCGTGCTTGAAGACGGAGCGCGCCTCCGGCTCGAGCTTCAGCGCCCCGAAGGCCTCGTGGTCGACGCGGATCAGCCCCATGGCGAGCAGTTGGCGGAAGACCGACTGCCAGACGCGCGCTGGAATATCCTTGCCGGCCCCGAAGACCGGCATTTCGGCATGGCCGAAGCGTTCGGTCTTTTCGTTGACGTTGCCCAGGAGCACGTCGACGACATGGCCAGCGCCGAAACGCTCGCCGGTGCGGTAGACGGCGGCAAGCGCCTTGATCGCCGCCTCCGTGCCCTCCCAGGTCTCGACCGGCTTCAGGCAGGTGTCGCAATTGCCGCATTGTCCGGCATGCGCCTCGCCGAAATGGGCAAGGATTGCCTGGCGGCGGCAGGAGGCGGTCTCGCAGATCGCCAGCAAAGCGTTGAGCTTGGCGCGTTCGACCCGTTTGATCTCGGCGGCAGCATTGCCCTCGTCGATCATCCGGCCGCGCTGGATGACGTCGGCCATGCCATAGGCCATCCAGACCTCGGACGGCAGACCGTCGCGCCCGGCGCGCCCGGTCTCCTGATAGTAGGCTTCCACAGAACCCGGCAGGTCGAGATGGGCGACATACCGCACGTTCGGTTTGTCGATGCCCATGCCGAAGGCGACGGTGGCGACCAGGCAAAGATTCTCTTCTTTCAGGAAGGCATCCTGATTGGCGTCACGAACCGCCCTGTCCATGCCGGCATGGTAGGCACGCGCGCGAATACCCTGCCCGTTCAGCCATTCGGCCGTATCTTCGACCTTGGCGCGAGACAGGCAATAGACGATGCCGCTGTCGCCCTTGTGGCCGGACAGGAACCGCAATAGCTGCTGGCGCGGCTGGTCGCGCTCGACGATCTCATAGGCAATATTCGGTCGGTCGAAACTGGTGGTAAAGATCTCGGCAGTATCGAGCCCCAGCCGCTCGATCATGTCGTCGCGCGTATGCGGATCGGCCGTCGCCGTCAGTGCCACTCTGGGCACACCGGGATATTGCTCGCCGAGCCGCCCGAGTTCGCGATATTCCGGCCGGAAATCATGACCCCATTGCGAGACGCAATGGGCCTCGTCAATCGCAAACAGCGCAATCTTCTCGTTGGCGATCAGCTCGCGGAAACCATCGGTCAGAATACGCTCGGGCGTCACGTAGAGAAGATCGAGCTGGCCCGCCGAAAGCGCGCGGCGAACCTCGACGAATTCCTCGCGCGACAGAGACGAGTTGAGTGCTGCGGCGCGGATGCCGAGCTGCTTCATCGCCTCCACCTGATCGCGCATCAGCGCAATCAGCGGCGAAACGACGATACCGACACCGTCGCGGCAGAGCGCCGGGATCTGGAAGCACAGCGACTTGCCGGCGCCTGTGGGAAAGAGCACGACCGCATCGCCGCCGGAAACCACGTGCTCGACCACCTGCTGCTGCTTGCCGCGGAAGGAGGAATAGCCGTAGACCTGCTTGAGGATATCGAGCGGCGAGCGGCCGGAAGAAAATAGCGCGCCGGAAGCGGAAAAGCCCGGTTCGTTTCGTTCGGTCAGCGACATCAGTGGTTCGCCGCCCCTTTGACGCGGCCGGAAAGCACGCCGAAGCCATCGATGATGGCCTCCTGGTTCTCAAGGCGCACCCCTTCGAAATGCACTTCCTGCTGCGCTCGCATCAGCTGAACGATCGCCTCGCCGTCGCCGGCTTCGGTTGCCAGCGCGATCTCGCGCTCGAGCTCGATCTTCTGCCGGCGCAGCGCCTTCGCCCGCTTGTGGGAGGCCAGCGCCTGGCGGTATCCCTCACGCGCATCCTCCATCGCCGCCTGCTCGGTCGCGATCCACAGCCGGGCATTGCGCACCTGCTGGTCGAGGCTCTTGATGAGCGGGCCGAAGCCTTCGAATTCCAGCCTTTCGGTCAGATATTCGCGCGTCAGATGCGGGGCGGCGACGGAAGCCGCTGCTCCCAGCATCGCCGACCAGAGCCGCTGCAGCTCGCGGCTGTCATATTCGATCGCGGCAATCTCGTCATAATCGTCGATCATCAGCGAGGGGTGATTGACGACGGTCAGCGCCAGCACGCATTCGCGCAGCGCCGTATTGTTCTGGTGGCCGCGCACGGGACCCGAGCGGGCGAGCCTTTCTGAAATGACGCTGGGGCTTTTCGGCCCGGCCTTGCCGGCATTGTCGCGGCCCGTCCGGTAATTGCCATTGCCGTTGAAGCCGCCGCGGCGATCGCCATTGTTGCGGTTCTGGAACTGCGGCTGGAAGAAGGCGTTCAGCCGATCGCGAATATCCTGCTGGTAGTGACGGCGGACGTTTTCGTCGGCGATGACGGCGACCAGTTGCTTCAGCCGCGCCTCGAGCTCGGCGCGCGCCTCAGGCGTGTCGAACTTGCCGGTGTTGACCTCCCGACTCCAAAGCATCTCGGAGAGCGGCTTTGCCTGGCTCATCACCTTGTCGAAAGGCGCGCGCCCGTCATCGCGCACGAGATCGTCGGGATCCTTGCCGTCGGGCAGAAGCGCGAAGCGAACGGAACGGCCGGGCTTCAGATGCGGCAGCGCCAGTTCGGCGGCGCGATTGGCCGCGCGGATGCCGGCACCGTCGCCGTCGAAGCAGAGCACCGGCTGCGGCACCATTTTCCAGAGCAGCTCGAGCTGGTTTTCGGTGAGCGCCGTGCCGAGCGGCGCAACGGCATTCTCGATGCCCGCCTGATGCAGCGCGATCACGTCCATATAGCCTTCGACGGCAATAATGGTGCCGGTCGCATTGTCGTCCTGAGAATCACCGCGGCCAGGTCCCTGGATCGCCCGCCGCGCACGGGCAAAATTGTAAAGAACATTGCCCTTGTGGAAGAGTTCAGTCTCGTTGGAGTTCAGATATTTCGCCGGCGCGTCGGCCGACATGGCGCGTCCGCCGAAAGCGATCACCTTTTCCCGCGACGACAGGATCGGGAACATGATGCGGTCGCGGAAACGATCGTAGGAAACCGGCACGTTTTCATGGACGACCAGACCGCAGGCCTCGATCTGCTCCTTGAGTACGCCCTTGCCAGCGAGGAATTCCTTGAGCGCATTGCGGCTGTCGGGCGCATAGCCGAGACGGAAGGTCTCGATGGTGCGCCCCGTCAATCCGCGGTCGCGCAGATAGGCGCGCGCCCTCGCCCCATTCGCCGTCTGCAGCTGATCCTGAAAAAATTGTGTCGCCATTTCCATGACGTCGATCAGCGAGCCGCGCTCCTTCTCGCGCTTCTCCATCACAGGGTCGGCAAGCGGCATCGGCACGCCGGCCATATCGGCGATCTGCTGTACCGCCTCGGGAAAACTCAGACCTTCAAGTTCTGTCAGGAAACGGAAATGGTCTCCTGTCACCCCACAGCCGAAGCAGTGATAGCGGCCCTTTCGGTCCTCGCAATGGAAGCTCGGCGATTTCTCGCCGTGGAACGGGCAGCAGGCCCAGTAGTCGCCGCGGGACACGTTGGTCTTGCGCTTGTCCCAGCTCACGCGGCGCGCAATCACGTTCGAAATCGGAACGCGGTCGCGAATATCATCGAGAAAGGTGTTGGAAAAGCGCATTTATACCTCTTGGCCAGCTCCCATATAAGCTGCTTTTCCGCTCCATGCCACGAAACTTGTCATGAAAACCCGCTATTCACAGGCTATGCGGCCGTCATCGGCGGCTCCGGTTATCCAATCAACAACGCGTTATCGCCCCCTGCGACAGGGTGCGACATTATTGTCTCTTCGGAGCAGGAATTCCGCCGTCAGAAAAGCTTCCGCGAGAGCGTGGACCTCCAACACAGTTGAGAAAAAATCTTTTTGAAACAAATGGTTATTCCATCAGGTGATTGCGCCTCATCATCCCTCGCGCCACCTCCCGAGAAGCCGCCTAGGCGCCTCCCAAACCGCCGATTCCGGCAATTATTATTTTTTTGTAATTTGAATACGCCGCCGCACCGCAATAGGTTCGATCTCAACAAAGCGATCCCCGAGCGAAGCACCATCCCTACCCCCGGCGCCGCTTCGCAAGGGTGCCTTTGCAAATACCCTCCGGCTTGGGCTTCGGCCCTGCGTGCCGGAGGAAGCAAAGAGCAAGAAGGCAGGAGCGCCCCCAGCTCCTGCCTTCTTAAATTTTGGGCTCTGCTGCGACAACTCTCCCTTTGAAATTAACCGCTTATCGATAAAACCGTTGACAGGCGGCGCTCGCATGAAAGATGTATGCGCCGAACTCCCTGGACCTCTCCAAATGGCTTTTACCGCGGACAACCTTGCAGCAGACGATCGCTTTCTCGCTGCCATCCTGCATTGCGCCGATCAGATGCTCGCCATCTATCGCGAGAGCCCGCGCATCGCCTCCATCTTCGCCGCGCAGCAGCGCTGGCTGATGGCCCATGCCGGCTTCGCGCTTCATTACGGCTATTCCGACGACGGGAAGAGCGGCGGCCTCTATTCCGGCCGCTTCATCGATTTTGCGGTCAGGAACGACATCGCCAGCCGCAACACGGCCGCAGCCTTCATGCAGGAAATGCTGGCCTATCGCTTCCTGCGGCCGGTTCCCGGCCCCGACAAGCGCACACGCTACCTGGAGCCTACCGAAATCGCCGAGCAGCATTTTACCCGATGGCTCGTCGCCCATATGATGATCCTCGACGGTCTCGACGGCGGTGAGCGCGCCGATAAGATTGCCGCCGATCCCTCGGCAATGATGGCAGCGATCCAGCCGCTGATCGCAAGGGCGATCATCGGGAGTGAAGCGGTCCGCAATCCGGGCGCCACCTTCAACCTCTTCAACTGGGCGAATTCCGGCGGGCTGGTGATGGACTACCTGATCTCGCGCCTTCCCGAATTTCCAAGGACGGCCGAACGCGTCGTGCTCGGCCCTCTGTCGCTCAGGGAAATCCGCGAACAGTTCATGATCTCCAATACCCACCTGAAGCGGCTTCTGATGCAGGCAGCAACCATGGAGAGCATTGGCTGGACCGAACCCTCCCGCAAGGGCGACTTCTGGCTGTCGGCCCATTTCATCCGCGAATACTGGAATTATCAGGCGGCGAAATTCGCCATCATCGATGCCGCCGCCGAAGCGGTGCTCGGGCCTGCGGTCCGTGACGAACCGCAGGCAAGACAAGTTGTCTGAGGCTTATCCGTTCAACAGTTCCTTGACGGTCGCCGACGCCTTGGCGAAATCCATCTGGCCGGCATAACGCTCCTTCAGCGCCGCCATTACCTTGCCCATGTCCTTGCCGCCTGCGGCACCCGTTTCAGTGATGATCGCCGAGACGTTGGCGCGCACTTCGCCGTCCGAAAGCTGCTTCGGCATGAAATCCTGGATGACGATGATTTCGGCGCGCTCCTTGGCGGCAAGCTCCGGCCGGGAATTCTCCTCGTAGATCTTGGCCGATTCGTCACGCTGCTTCACCATTTTGGCGAGGATCTGCAGAATCTCGTCGTCGCTCGCCTGCTCCTTGCCGGTGCCGCGGTTGGCGATATCGCGGTCCTTGACCGCGGCCTGAATCAGCCGGACGGTGGAAAGCCGCTCCGCATTCTTGGCCTTCATCGCCTCTTTCAGCTGGGTGGCGAGTTGATCGCGCAGCATAGTCTTCACTCCTGTTTTGATGCCGCTTCATAAACCACGCTGATGCAGCGGATCAAATAAATTGCGCGGTCAGTGCGATAAAGCGCAGGAAAACGGCCGCGATCTCGGCTACAAAGATTGACGCTAAGCGATTGCGTGGCTATTTACCGCCACCTGCACCAAAATTCGTGATCAGGCCTGAAGCGCGCGGCATTGCCGTGTCCACACGCCTACGAAATCAAATGGCGACGAGCGCGGCAACGCGCCCACCTGCCGGAAACGGGATGAAGATGACCGCGACAGCACCCTGGACAATCGAAAAGCCGACCGCCCTGCTCGTTCTTGCCGACGGCACGGTCATCGAAGGCAAGGGCATCGGCGCCACCGGCAAGGTGCCGGCCGAAGTGGTCTTCAACACAGCGCTCACCGGCTATGAGGAGATCCTGACGGACCCCTCCTATCTCGGCCAGATCGTCACCTTCACCTTCCCGCATATCGGCAATATCGGCACCAATGATGAAGACATCGAGGACCTGACGCCTGCCGCCCGCCACGGCGCCGTTGGCGTCATCTTCAAGGCCGACATCACTGAGCCCTCGAACTACCGCGCCGCCAAGCACCTCGACCAATGGCTGAAGGCCCGCGGCGTCATCGGTCTCTGCGGCATCGACACGCGCGCACTGACCGCCTGGATCCGTGAGAACGGCGCTCCGAACGCGGTCATCGCCCACGATCCGAACGGCGTCTTCGACATCGAGACGCTGAAGGCCGAAGCCAAAGCCTGGAGCGGCCTCGAAGGTCTCGACCTCGCCAAGATCGCCTCGTCGGGCCAGTCCTCGCAATGGACCGAAACGCCGTGGGTGTGGAATGAAGGCTACGGTGAACTCCAGGCGACAGACGCGAAATACCACGTCGTCTGCCTCGATTACGGCGTCAAGCGCAACATCCTGCGCCTGTTTGCCGGCCTCGACTGCAAGGTGACTGTCGTGCCGGCAGCAACGAGCGCCGAAGACGTGCTCGCCATGCAGCCGGACGGCATCTTCCTGTCGAACGGCCCGGGCGATCCGGCGGCAACCGGTGACTATGCCGTGCCTGTGATCAAGACGCTGATCAATACCGATATCCCGGTCTTCGGCATCTGCCTCGGCCACCAGATGCTGGGCCTGGCACTCGGCGCGAAGACCGAGAAGATGCATCAGGGCCATCACGGCGCCAACCACCCCGTCAAGGACCATACAACCGGCAAGGTCGAGATCGTCTCGATGAACCACGGCTTCGCGGTCGACTCGAAGTCGCTGCCGGATGGCGTTGAAGAGACTCATATTTCGCTTTTCGACGGCACCAATTGCGGCCTGCGCGTCCTCGGCAAGCAGGTCTTCTCGGTCCAGCACCATCCGGAAGCCTCTCCGGGCCCGCAGGACAGCCACTATCTCTTCCGCCGCTTCATCAACATGGTGCGCGAAAAGAAGGGCGAACCGGCGCTCGCCGAACGCTGATTTCAAATAATGCACACTTCTGATCAAGGCTCATCTGATCAAGGCTCACACAGGTGGGCCTTTTTCTTCGTTCGTATATTGACCTCAACTTAACTTGAGGAATTACAGAGCTACCTGCAAACATATGATGCAGGAGAGAATGGATGAACGGCGTTTTCTACAGGATCGACAAATTCGCCGTGCCGCGCCCGGCGCGCGACGAGTTCCTGATGCATATGGTGTGCACACATACCTTGCTGCAGGCGCAGGAAGGCTTCACCCGTCACTCCGTCCTGGAACAGGTCGCCGGACCCGGCGAATTCAACTTCGTGGCGATCGCCGAATGGGAAAATGCCGAGGCGTTCGAGCAGTCGCAGGCAGCGGTCGCCGCCGCGCAGGCGACGGCGAACCTTAGTCCGCAGGAAATGTTCGAACGGCTCGGCATCCGCGCCGATATCGCCGGCTACAAGCCGGTCGCAGCCTGATCAGGAGATATCAGGCGCCGGCCGTCACTCCCTCCCGGCGAAGAAGAAGGTAGAAGCGCGCGCAGAGCATGACGGCAGCCGCCGCCAGCCCGACGAGGAAGCCGAACCAGATGCCGATGCCGCCGAAACCCAGCGGGAAGGCAAAGGCCCAGGCGAGGAAGAAGCCGATCGGCCAGTAGGCGATCAACGCCATGATCATCGGCACGCGGGCGTCCTTGAGGCCACGCAGCAATCCATTGGCGATCACCTGCAGCCCGTCGACCAGCTGGAAAAGGCCGGCAACGACGATCAGCGGCCCGGCATAGGCAAGCACCTCGGGCGCCTCGGGCGAGTTGACGTCGAGGAACCAGCTGCCGAGGAATTGCGGCATGGAGGCAAAGAGCACGCTGCCCACCGCCGAAATGGCGCAGGCGAGGACGAGCACGGTGATCGAAGCGCGCACCAGCCCCTGATAATCGCCCTGCCCGTGGGCGACACCGACGCGCACCGTTGCCGCCTGGCTGAGGCCGAGCGGAATCATGAAGGCGATCGAGGCCCATTGCAGGGCAATGCCATGAGCCGCAAGCTCGATGGTGCCGATATAGCCCATCAGCAGCGAAGCCACCGTGAACAGGCTGACCTCGGCAAGGATGGTGACGCTGATCGGGAAACCGAGCCGGATGACCTCCAGCAGCGCGTGCCAGTCGGGTTTCCAGAACCGCACGAAGATCTCGTAGCGCCGCGTCTCTTCCCGCCGCTGCACGAAAGCCAGGATGAAGAGGAAGCCGGCCGTCTGCACGGCGACCGAAACGATCGCCGCGCCCTCGAGCCCCATCGCCGGAAAGCCGAAATGGCCGAGCACGAGGATATAGGCAAAGATCGCGTTCATCACCAACGTGGCGATGGTGACGTTGAGGATGATGCCCGCCTTGCCGATGGCGCTGACGAGCGAGCGCATGACGTTGAAGAGCAGCGCCGGCAGCACGCCGAACTGACCGATCATGATGTAGCCGTGTGCGAGCTTGGCCACCTCGGGCTTCTGCTGCGCAAAAAGCAGGATCTGTTCCGCATTGAAGAAGGCCGGTTGCATGATGATCCAGAATCCGATCACCACCCAGAGACCCATGCGCAGCGATCGGCGCACCGAGACGACGTCGCCGCGGCCATAGGCCTGCGCCACCAGCGGAATGACGGCGATCGCAAAGCCCGAACCGAAGATCAGGATCGTGAAAAGGAACTGGGCCGACAGCACCATCGCCGCCAGCTGCTCGGCGCCGAGACGTCCGATGATCATCACATCGGTGGTGTGGATGCCGAGCTGAGCGAGCTGGGCGCCGATCAGCGGAATGCCGAGCGCCAGCGTGGCACGGAAATGTGCGCTCCAACGATTATCTTTTGTCGGCGCAAGCCTGCGCGCGTCGATCGGCGTGTCCATGACACCAGTCCTGTGATTGAAATATGCGTCGCCGCAGCTTGCGGCGAAATATAATCCGGGCTTAGATCAAAGCCCTGCAAAGAACTACCCCAAATGAGGCAGATGATGAAAAATTCATCATCGCATCAGCGTTTCTGATCGATCAACCAGCCGCTTCCAGCGCCTCGGCCGGCTCGCGGACCCGGACCCGCAGGAGGAACACGCCGGCGGCCACCAGGATGAACAGGGCGGCGGCAAGATAGGGCGCGCCGGCAAAAGTGACCGGCGCCTCGGGCCGCGTGAAGTAACCGAACATCTGCGTGAAGATCAGCGGTCCGGCGATGGTGGTGACGCTGCTGAGGCTGGTAAGCGCGCCCTGCAGCTCACCCTGCGCCGAAGGCGGCACCATGCCGGCGGCGATGCTGCGCAGCGGCGGATCGGCGACGTTTTCCATGACAGTCGCAACGATGATGACATAGACGACCCAGCCCTCCCAGGCGAAGGCATAGCCGGTGAGACCGACGGCCGAGAAGCACAGGCCGAGAAGAGCGGTCTTCCACTCGCCGAGCACCGGCACGATCCGCGGCAGAACCAGCCCCATGACGATCACGGCGCCGATGCCGTAAATGCCGAGCGACAGGCCGATCTGTCCCTCGCTCCAGCCGTAGCGATAGGTCGAGACGAACGACCAGACTGAGGGATAGACGGCATGCGCCAGGAAGAACAGGAACATGACGAGGCTGACCCAGCCGATGCCGGGATAATGGCGCATCTGGCGCAACGCGCCGAGTGGATTGGCGCGTTTCCACTCGAACCGGCGGCGGTTCTTCGCCTCCAGCGTCTCGGGCAAAAGGAAACAGGCGGCGATGAAATTCAGAAGCGACAGCGCAGCCGCGCCGAGGAACGGCACACGCGGGCCGAATTCGCCGAGGACACCGCCAACGACGGGGCCGATGGTGAAGCCGACGCCGAAGGCGATGCCGATCAGCCCGAAATTTTTCGCCCGGTTCTCCTCCGTGCTGATATCGGCGATATAGGCCGAGCAGGTGGCGAAACTGCCGCCACTGATACCAGCAAGCACGCGGCCGACGAACAGCATCCAGAAGCTGGTGGCGATGCCGCAGATAAAATTGTCGATCGCGAAGGTCAGCACCGAAAGCAAAAGGATCGGCCGGCGGCCGAAACGGTCGGACAGGTTTCCGAGCAGCGGCGCGAATAGGAATTGCATGCCGGCATAGACCAGCATCAGCCAGCCGCCGTCGATCGCCGCATCGCTGACGCTGCCGCCGGTCAGTTGCTCCAGATAGGCGGGCAGCACCGGCATGATGATGGCGATGCCGATAATGTCGAGGAAGAGGATGATGAAGACCAGGAAAAGGCCGCGACGAACGAATTTCGGGTCAAGCATGAGGCATCTCTACAGCGGTTGGTTCTGAAAAGACGATCTCGTCGCCGAGAAAGTGACATAGCTCAGAAAAGAAACCGAAACAATCCGTGAACATTTCAAAGTTTTTGATAATGCGCAACGGGAAATTTATGAGAGGCCTCAACCGGTGGGCGCGCGCCGTAGTCCCAGTTTCAGAAAATCGCCAGCCGCCCAGCGGATCGCCGGGCAATGCGTTCCCTTGCAATCGCCGCGACGGCATCCAGATCACCAGAGAAGACCGGTTCAACAGAAGACCGGTCATTGTGCATTTCCCCGCACAGCCTGTTCGATGTCGTCCGATTATCGCCCGAATGCGAAAGCGGTAAAACGGCGTCCGGCAACGCCGCCCGGCGCGGATGCTCGATCGCACCGCGCGGAGCAGAAATAGGAGAAAACTATGCAGACCTATCGTTTGGGAAAGACCGGACCCGATGTCTCGGCCATCGGCCTCGGCTGCATGGGCATGTCGGGCATGTACGGCCCCTCCGATCGCGCAGAAAGCATCGCAACGATCCATGCCGCGCTCGATGCCGGCATCAACCTGCTCGACACCGGCGATTTCTACGGCATGGGCCATAACGAAATGCTGATCGGCGAGGCATTGAAGGGTCGCAGGCGCGAAGACGCCGTCATCAGCGTCAAGTTCGGCGGCCTGCGCGATCCCGTCGGCGGCTGGAGCGGCATCGACGCCCGCCCGGTCGCGGTGAAGAACTTCCTCAGCTATACGCTGCAGCGCCTCGGCGTCGACTATATCGACATCTACCGTCCTGCCCGCCTCGATCCGAACGTGCCGATCGAGGACACGGTCGGCGCCATCGCCGACATGGTCAAGGCGGGTTATGTCAAGCATATCGGCCTGTCGGAAGTCGGCGCCGACACGATCCGCCGCGCCGCCACTGTGGCCCCGATCGTCGACTTGCAGATCGAATATTCGCTGATCTCGCGCGGCATCGAGGAGAAGATCCTGCCGACGACACGCGAACTCGGCATCTCGATCACCGCCTACGGTGTGCTCTCGCGCGGCCTGATCAGCGGCCATTGGCAGAAGGGCCAGGGCGGAACGGCCGGCGATTTCCGCGCCTACAGCCCGCGCTTCCAGGAAGGCAATATCGATCAGAACCTCGCTCTGGTGGAGAAGCTGCGCGAGATTGCCAAGTCAAAGAGCGTCTCGGTCGCCCAGATCGCCATCGCCTGGGTCGCCGCCAAAGGCAAGGACATCGTCCCGATCATCGGCGCTCGCCGCCGCGACCGGCTGACCGAGGCGCTCGGCTCACGCGCAGTCGATCTGTCGCCAGAAGACTTCGCCGTCATCGAACGCGCCGTGCCGAAAGACGCGGCGGCGGGTGGGCGTTATCCCGAGCATATGCTGCAGCATATGGACAGCGAGAAGTAAGCAAGGAGTGGAAGGGGCTGCGATGTGCTTCGTGCCATGCGCCCCTTCATCTCTCTTCAAACCGGTCCTGAGAAGGTATCGCAGGCCGACAGCTGGCCGCTGTCGAAGCCGCGCTTGAACCATTTGACCCGCTGCTCCGAGGTACCGTGGTTGAAGCTTTCCGGCACGACGTAACCCTGTGACCGCTTCTGCAGCGAATCGTCGCCGATCTGCTGGGCTGCGTTCAGCGCTTCCTCCAGATCGCCTGACTCGAGCAGGCCCTTCTGCTGGGTATATTTGCCCCAGATGCCCGCAAAGCAATCGGCCTGCAGCTCGACGCGCACCGACATCTTGTTGGCGTCGGCTTCGCTCATGCGCTGGCGGGCCTGGTTGAACTTCGGCAGGATGCCGAGCAGGTTCTGCACGTGATGACCGACCTCATGGGCAACGACATAGGCCTCGGCGAAATCGCCCGACGCGCCAAAGCGGTCGGAAAGCTCCTGGAAGAATTCGGTATCGAGATAGAGCTTGTGGTCACCGGGGCAGTAGAAAGGACCTGTTGCAGATGATGCGGAGCCGCAGGCCGATGCCGTCGAGCCCGAGAACAGCACGAGGCGCGGCTCCTCGTAATTTTGGCCCTGCGCCTGGAAGATGCCCTGCCAGGTATCCTCGGTCTCGGCAAGAACGGTGCGCATGAATGCAGTCATCTCGTCATTGGCGGGTGTGCGTGTTCCGCCGGACTGGCTCTGCTCGTAGCCCGGGCCACTCGTCGTGCCGCCGGTGTCGAGCACCTGCAGCAGATCGATGCCCATCATCTTGAAGATGAAATAGATGACGACGAGGAAGATGATCGTGCCGATGCTGAGGCCGCCGCCGGCGCGGCGAACGCCGCCGCCGGAAGGAAAGTTGAAGCCACCGCCGCGGCCGAAACCGCCGCCGGTCGGACCGCCACGGCGATCCTCGATATTGTCGGACTGACGCCGGCCTCTCCATTCCATCTTCGCTCTCCCCGGCAATGCCTGTGCTTGCACTCAAGGAATCTATATATCCGTCGGCGGCCGGAATTCCAGCGACTTCATCGAGCAATCAGGCGCCCGCGTCGGCGACGCAGCACGATTGCGATCAGGATCGAGCCGATCACCGCCGCAGCAAGGACAGCCGGCCATTCCGCGCCGGTGAAGATGACCGCATGCATGATCCGGCCAGGCACGAAAGTGAACAGGCCGGCAAGGACGATGCCGCCGAAATAAAGGCCGGCGACGATGCGCTTATGCAGACGGATATCGCCGCGACGAGCCGCAGCGATCGCATTCCAGCTGCCGAACAATGTTGCGATCGACAAAAGATGGATCGGGCTGAACCCGTAGAAGAGATCGAGCTCATGAATGAAGAAACTCGATATCGCCGTCACGACCATCAGCACCATCCAGATCCTGCCGAGCAGCCGGTGCAGCGACGTGCCCTTGGGGCGCAGCAGGATATAGGCGCCGAGAAGTGCCGCCGGCGTAACAGCAGTGACATGGATCTGAACGGCGAGCGGGGCGCCGAGGAGCGGTTCGAGGGTCATCGGCGACATCCGGTTGAATTCGGTCCTTCTTTCCGCCAAGACTTCATCCGCCTCAATCCGAACCGCGCGAACGGCAGGAAAACTTCGTGATTCACCTCTTCTTGCAATCCACGCTTCGCGAATTGCAGGTCTTTCTCCATTCCTGGCGCTTCTGGGGAACCTTTGCCGCGATCGTCCTGCTCTTTGCCGTCACCGGTCCCTACGGCACGATGGAAAGCATGGCCTTCGGCGAACGCCTCGCCTACTGGCTGACGCTGCATGCCGTTGCCTGGACGATCGCCATTCTCTGCGCAGTCACGGCCGAAAGACTGCTTCGCGGAACGATCGCCTCGATGTTCGCCCGCATGATGGCGGGCTCGCTCATAGCCGCCCTGCCGATCGGTTTTACCGTCGGCCTCGTCGACCATGTCTTCACCGGCGAAGCGAACACGCTTGAAAGCGGCCTGCAGCGCGCGCTTTTTGCGGTGCCGCTCTGCGCCCTCTTCTGCCTTTTGACCTACATGGCGATGAGCCAGAAAATCGCCGAAGCCGCAGCACCTCAGGAAACCAGCCCCGCAACCTCTATCCTCGACCGGCTGAAGCCTGAGAATCGCGGCGCGCTGCTGCGCCTTTCCGTCCAGGACCACTATACCGAGGTGGTGACCAGCCGCGGGCGCGAACTGGTGCTCTTGCGTTTCGCCGACGCGCTGAAGGAAACCGCCGCGACGCCAGGTCTTCGCGTCCATCGCTCGCACTGGGTGGCCGACGCCCATGTCGAAAGCCTGAAACGCGACAATGGCAGGCTGCTGATCCTCACCCGTGACGGCACGGAAATCCCGGTCAGCCGCAGCTATGCCGAGGATGTGCGCCACCGCTTCACGTAAAGAAGACGCGCGGCGCTGTAGGTGCTTGACGGGACTCCCGCTTTCGCTCTTCCTGAAGCAGCGCGGCGAAATTCGGGTGCTCGTCGTGCCTGGCGAGAAATAGCCCTTCGCGCCGTGTTGGATTCCTGTCGATTCCGCGATTTATGGGGTTCCGTTTGCAAATACATTTGCCTATAAGCCGCTTCTAGCCTGAAAAGACCCAGCATGCGCGACCCGACCCGGTGATTTCCCACCCTGGCCGGCTTTCTGCGCAGCCAGAAAACGGAAGCACTCATGCCGAAGCGCCAAGACATCAAATCGATCCTCATCATCGGCGCGGGACCGATCGTCATCGGCCAGGCTTGCGAGTTCGACTATTCCGGCACCCAGGCCTGCAAGGCGCTGAAGGAGGAAGGCTACCGCGTCATCCTCGTCAACTCCAACCCGGCGACGATCATGACCGATCCGGGCCTTGCCGACGCCACCTATGTCGAGCCGATTACCCCCGAAGTCGTCGCCAAGATCATCGCCAAGGAGCGCCCGGATGCGCTGCTGCCGACCATGGGCGGCCAGACGGCGCTGAACACCGCGCTTTCGCTGAAGCGCATGGGCGTGCTCGACCGCTACAATGTCGAGATGATCGGCGCCAAGCCCGCCGCCATCGACATGGCCGAAGACCGCGCGCTGTTTCGCGAGGCGATGGCCCGTATTGGGCTGGAAACGCCGCGCTCGATGCTGGCGAACGCCACCGACATCAAGGACCTCGACCGCAAGACGCACGAGGCCGAGCGCGTCAAGCTGCGTGAAAGCCTCTCGGGATCCGATCTCGACAAAGCGCTGGACGAGCTGGAAAACCAGTGGAACCTCGGCGAGAGCGACCGCAAGCAGCGTTACATGAGCCATGCCATGGCGATTGCCGCCCAGGCGATCGACCATGTCGGCCTTCCCGCGATTATCCGTCCCTCCTTCACGCTCGGCGGCACCGGCGGCGGCATCGCCTACAACCGCTCGGAATTCTTCGAGATCGTCGGCGGCGGCCTCGACGCCTCGCCGACCACCGAAGTACTGGTCGAGGAATCGGTGCTCGGCTGGAAGGAATATGAAATGGAGGTCGTCCGCGACAAGGCGGACAACTGCATTATCATCTGCTCGATCGAGAACATTGATCCGATGGGCGTCCATACCGGCGATTCGATCACCGTCGCGCCGGCGCTGACGCTGACGGACAAGGAATACCAGATCATGCGCAACGCCTCGATCGCGGTGCTGCGCGAGATCGGGGTAGAGACCGGCGGTTCGAACGTCCAGTTCGCCGTCAATCCGAAAGACGGCCGTCTCGTCGTCATCGAAATGAACCCGCGCGTGTCGCGCTCGTCGGCGCTCGCCTCCAAGGCCACCGGCTTCCCGATCGCCAAGATCGCCGCCAAGCTCGCGATCGGCTATACGCTCGACGAACTGGATAACGATATCACCGGCGGCGCAACGCCCGCCTCCTTCGAACCGTCGATTGACTACGTCGTCACCAAGATCCCGCGTTTCGCCTTCGAGAAATTCCCCGGCGCCTCGCCTGTTCTGACCACCGCTATGAAATCGGTCGGTGAAGTCATGGCGATCGGCCGCACCTTCGCCGAATCGCTGCAGAAGGCGCTGCGTGGCTTGGAAACCGGCCTGACCGGCCTCGACGAGATCGAGATCCCCGGCTTTGAAGAGGGCGAATCCAGCCAGAACGCTATCCGCGCCGCAATCGGCACACCGACGCCCGATCGCCTGCGCATGGTCGCCCAGGCGCTACGCCAGGGCATGAGCGAAGCCGAAGTCCACGAAGGCTGCAAGATCGATCCCTGGTTCATCGCCGAATTGAAGGCGATCGTCGAGATGGAGACTCGCATCCGCGAGCACGGCCTGCCGCAGGATGCCACAAACCTGCGCATGCTGAAGGCCATGGGCTTCTCCGACGCGCGTCTGGCGACGCTGACCGGCAAGCGCCCGAAGGAAGTCGCCGAATTCCGCAACAGCCTGAATGTCCGCCCTGTCTTCAAGCGCATCGATACCTGTGCGGCCGAGTTCGCCTCGCCGACCGCCTATATGTATTCGACTTATGAGACGCCTTTTGTCGGCGCCGCCCGCTCCGAGGCTGAGGTCTCCGACCGCAAGAAGGTCGTCATCCTCGGCGGCGGCCCGAACCGCATCGGCCAAGGCATCGAGTTCGACTATTGCTGCTGCCACGCCGCCTTCGCGCTGAAGGATGCGGGTTATGAAGCGATCATGATCAACTGCAACCCGGAAACCGTCTCGACCGATTACGACACGTCGGACCGCCTCTATTTCGAGCCGCTGACGGCCGAGGACGTGATCGAGATTCTGCGGGCAGAACAGGAAAAGGGCGAAGTCGTCGGCGTCATCGTCCAGTTCGGCGGCCAGACGCCGCTGAAGCTTGCCGAGGCGCTGGAAAAGAACGGCATCCCGATCCTCGGCACCGCGCCCGATATGATCGACCTTGCCGAGGACCGCGACCGCTTCCAGAAGCTCCTGATGAAGCTCGACCTCAACCAGCCGAACAACGGCATTGCTTATTCGGTCGAGCAGGCCCGCATGGTCGCCACCGAAATCGGCTTCCCGCTGGTCGTGCGTCCCTCTTACGTGCTTGGCGGCCGCGCCATGCAGATCCTGCATTCGGAAGGCCAGTTGCAGAGCTACCTGCTCGATACCGTGCCTGAACTGGTGCCTGAGGATATCAAGCAGCGCTATCCCAACGACAAGACCGGCCAGATCAACACTCTGCTCGGCAAGAACCCGCTGCTCTTCGACAGCTATCTCAGCCACGCCATCGAAGTCGACGTCGACTGCCTCTCGGACGGCACCGACGTCTATGTCGCCGGCATCATGGAGCATATCGAGGAAGCCGGCATCCATTCCGGCGATAGCGCCTGCTCGCTGCCGCCGCGCACGCTCTCCAACGAGATGCTCGACGAGCTGGAGCGCCAGGCCAAGGCGATGGCCAAGGCCCTCAATGTCGGCGGCCTGATGAACGTCCAGTTCGCCATCAAGGACGGCACCGTCTACGTTCTCGAAGTCAATCCGCGCGCCTCGCGAACCGTGCCCTTCGTCGCCAAGACCATCGGCGCGCCGATCGCCAAGATCGCCGCCCGCGTCATGGCCGGCGAAAAACTCGATGCGACCTTCGCCGCCTACGGCGAAAAGCCCGATCCGCGCAAGCTGAAGCACATCGCTGTCAAGGAAGCCGTCTTCCCCTTCGCCCGTTTCCCCGGCGTCGACACGCTGCTCGGCCCGGAAATGCGCTCGACCGGTGAAGTCATCGGCCTCGATACCGATTTTGCACTGGCCTTCGCCAAGTCGCAACTCGGCGCCGGCGTCGAGCTGCCGCGTGACGGCACGGTCTTCGTCTCCGTCCGCGACGCCGACAAGCCGCGCGTGCTGCCGGCGATCAGCATCCTCGTCGAACAGGGCTTCAAAGTGCTGGCGACCGGCGGCACCGCCCGCTTCCTCGCCGAAAACGGTATCACCGCCACCAAGATCAACAAGGTGCTGGAAGGCCGTCCGCACATCGAGGACGCGATCCGCAACCGCCAGGTCCAGCTCGTCATCAACACCACCGATGGCAACAAGGCGATCTCCGACTCCAAGTCGCTGCGCCGTGCGACGCTGATGCAGAAGGTGCCCTATTACACGACGATGGCAGGCGCCGAAGCCGCCGCCCAGGCAATCAAGGCGCTGAAGGCCGGCAATCTGGAAGTGCGGCCGCTGCAGAGCTATTTCGCCTGAGATACGGAACGCCATCGCTCGATGAGCGATGGCGCCAGCCTTGGCATTGGGGCACCACCGGAGGCTTCTGAATCAGTTTATGCAGCGGCCACCATAAGGCGCTGAACCATCAGCATATCTTCGCGAAATCGTGCCAGTTCCTCCGCTCTCAGCCGCTCATCGGGAATACGCAGCAGATAGGATGGATGCACCGTCACGAAGAGCGTTCGCTCCTCATCGATCGCGATCGCTTTCCCCCTGACATCCTGAAGCCGCTGTTTCGTATCGGTCAGCGCCGCGAGCGCCGTCGCCCCCATCGCAACGATGAGCTTCGGCTTGATCAGTGCCATCTCCAGATTGAGCCACCAGCGGCAATGCTTCACCTCGCCCATATTGGGCTTCTGATGGATGCGACGCTTGCCGCGCGGCTCATATTTGAAATGCTTGACGGCATTGGTGACGTAAAGCGTTGAGCGATCAATGCCCGCTTCAGTGATCACCTGATCCAGCAGCCTGCCGGCCGGACCGACGAAGGGGCGCCCGGCAATATCCTCCTGGTCGCCCGGCTGCTCGCCAACGAACATCACCTCGGCATCGCGTGGCCCCTCCCCGAATACGGTTTGCGTGGCCTTCGCATGAAGCGGACAGCGGGTGCAGGCGGCAGCTTCCGCGCGCAGTGCTTCCAGCGTGCCCGCCGGCGCTTCGGGCTCGGCCGGAATGCTGCGCGCGGCTTCCTGCAGGCGATCGTGAAAGGGCAGCGACTGGGTCGCCTCCCGTGCAGCCATGGCCCGCACCTGGCTCTCCGCCGATGCGATCAGCCCAGGGATGAGATCGGCTTCCGGCAGGTTCTTCCAGTATTTTTTCGGCATCTCCGCCTGCATCGCCTTCAGCTTCAACCGCGCCGGATTGAAAATGCTGGCGTAGTAGGTGCGCCAAAGTTCGTCGGTAGCATCGGTGAGATTGGGTTTTTCGCACGGCGCGTCGCTCATCGTCAGCCGCTCGCCGTCCCAGGCGGCCGATCCCTTGGGCGTCGCGATCAGCCAGTCCATGTCGGTGAAGCGCCGTTGAAAGAAGGGCGCTGTGCGCCTGACGATATGGTGATCCGGCTCGAACCAGGCGAGGAATTTTCGACGGCCCACCGACACCGCACCAACCTCCTTGAAGCGAACGAAGGCCGTCATCTTGTGCGCGTCGCGCCGAACGTTTTTCGCCATCAGCCCGGCACGGGCGACGTCCTCGTCGGAAGCCACTTCAAGCAGTTGGCGGTCCAGTTGCAGCCGCCAGAGCAGACGGTAAAGCAGGGAAAAACGCGCCGCGTCGGAATGGCAGAGAACTGTCTCCGCGAGATCGATGAAGGCGGGCGGCACCGTCATCGGCTTGCGTGCCATGATAGGCGCCGGCGGCATGGCGTCGCATTGAAACGCAAGGTCCGCCTCCTCGCTTTTTTCGCGCCAATCGATCTCTTCCGGCAGGATGCCGGCGACCGCGAAAGCGCGCGCGGCGTCACGCCATTCGGCAAGCTCCCCGCGTCCTGCAAGCACGACCCGGCGCATCACAACAACGACAATTGTTCGGGTTGCGGTTCGAACATGGCGCGAAGGTCGGGGCGCTCGATCAATCGGCGCGGCGACCAGCCTTCCGCCGAGATGAAAGACTGAACCTTCTTGATCGAAATGCCGAGCCGCTGGAGATCATCGAGCCGCAACCGGCGAAAACGCCGCGCCGAAACGATCGCTTTGACGGTCTTGGTGCCGAGACCGGGCACGCGCAGCAACCGCTCACGCTCGGCCTTGTTAATATCGACGGGAAATTCGGCCCGATTGGCGAGCGCCCAGGCAAGCTTGGGGTCGAGGCTGAGATCGAGCATGCCGCCCGCCTGGTTTGCGGTGATCTCGTCGATGCCGAAACCGTAGAATCGATAGAGCCAGTCGGCCTGATAGAGCCGGTGCTCGCGCATCAGCGGCGGCTTGATCAGCGGCAGGTTTTTCGACGAGTCCGGAATCGGGCTGAAGGCGGAATAATAGACGCGCTTCAGCCCGTAGCTGCTGTAAAGCCGGCCGCTGGTCGCAAGGATGGTCGCATCGTTCGCGCCATCGGCGCCGACGATCATCTGTGTGCTCTGGCCGGCCGGCACGAAACGCTGACGCTTCTTCGTCTGCAGCGTCGGTTCGCCGGCGGCCTCAATCTTCAGCCGCAGATCCCCCATCGATCGCCGGATATTGGCAGGCTTCTTTTCCGGCGCAAAGCGGGTGATGCCGTTATCCGTCGGCAACTCGATATTGAGCGACAGCCTGTCGGCATGAAGCCCCGCCTCCTCGATCAGACGCGGCGACGCCTCGGGGATCGATTTCAGATGGATATAGCCGCGGAAATTATGGGTCACACGCAGTTCGCGGACGATGCGGACCATCTCTTCCATCGTGTAATCGGACGAACGAATGATGCCGGAGGAAAGGAACAGGCCTTCGATATAGTTGCGGCGGTAGAATTCCAGCGTCAGCCAGATGACCTCTTCGGGCGTGAAGCGCGCCCGTTCGACATTGCTCGACGAGCGATTGACGCAATAGGCGCAGTCGTAGATGCAGAAATTGGTCAGCAGTATTTTCAGAAGCGAAATGCACCGCCCGTCCGGAGCATAGGCATGACAGATACCGGATCCCTCGGTCGAACCGAGCCCGCCACTAGCCCGAGAATCACGCTTCACCGTTCCACTGGAAGCACAGGAAGCATCATATTTCGCGGCATCGGAAAGGATGGCCAAGCGTTCTGTTAGCGACTTCTTCATTAGTATGTTCACTATATGTTCCGGCATGCAGAGTCAATCGGGACGATCCGATTTCTGCCCATTTTCAAGTCGCACCACCTGATATCGGGGCGGGCCGCGTTTCTTTTATGCGAATTTTCTGGAAATCGGCCTTGGCGATCTGCTATAAGCGTCCGACTAAGATTGTGGCACGGTTCCGAAGCTCCCCTTCGGGACCTGTTTTCTTTTGTGTTCGCCGCTAATTGTGCGGATACGAGGATTGAAGGACAGAAAAATGGTTGAAAAGGTACCGATGACACCGGGCGGTTTCGTCAAGCTGCAGGAAGAGCTGCGCTGGCGTCAGCAGGAGGAGCGCCCTCGAATCATCGAGGCGATCGCCGAAGCCCGTGCCCATGGCGACCTTTCCGAAAACGCCGAATACCACGCCGCCAAGGAAGCCCAGAGTCACAACGAAGGCCGCATCAGCGAGCTGGAAGACCTGACAGCGCGCGCCGAGGTCATCGACCTCACCAAGATGTCGGGCGACAAGATCAAGTTCGGCGCCAAGGTGAAACTCATCGACGAGGACACCGATGAAGAAAAGACCTACCAGATCGTCGGCGACCAGGAAGCCGACGTCAAGGCCGGCCGCATCTCCATCTCCTCGCCGATCGCCCGTGCTCTGATCGGCAAGGAAGTCGGAGATTCCATCGAGGTCAATGCGCCGGGCGGCTCCAAGGCCTACGAAATCCTCCAGGTTTCCTGGGGCTGATCGCCCGCCAGCCGCGAGACCCCTCCCTTGCCCGATATCCGTGACGTCGAGATCATTGCGCCCAATTTCAAGCGCCGGCTCTCCGGCGTCACATCGACTATCGTCCAGCTCATCCCATGCCAGATCCGGCTCGGCATCAAGATCGCGACACTCGGGCCCGGCCTGCCGGAGGACCTGCCGAAACTTAAGGGGCGGCAGCTCCTCGGCCTCTGGCGCCCGCCGGCGCGCCGGCGCCAGCGCGTCTGGCACGCTCGCCGCAACAACGAGATGGCGGTCGGCATCCTGCTGCGCCATCTGTTGCGCATGCCGCTGAAGCTTCTCTTCACCTCGGCCGCGCAACGCCGGCACACCGCCTATACGAAATGGCTGATCCGTCGCATGGACGCCGTCATCGCGACTAGCGATCGATCCGGCTCGTTCCTCGAGGTGCCGCACACGGTCATCCAGCACGGCGTCGACCTTGCTCTGTTCCATCCGCCGGAAACGGCGGAGGACGGCATCGCCGCCACCAGCCTGCCGGGCCGCCATCTCATCGGCTGCTTCGGCCGCGTGCGCCATCAGAAGGGCACCGATCTTTTCGTCCAGGCGATGATCGAACTGCTGCCGCAGCACCCCGACTGGACGGCGGTCGTCTCCGGCCGGGTGACGACCGAACACACGGCATTTGGCGACAAACTCAAGGCGGATGTCGCGGCCGCCGGGCTCAGCGACCGTATCCTCTTCCTCGGCGAAGTGCCTGACATCAAGGTCTGGTATCGCCGCCTGACGCTTTACGTCGCCCCTTCCCGCAACGAGGGTTTCGGCCTGACGCCGCTCGAAGCCATGGCCTCGCGCACTGCGGTGGTGGCATCGGACGCCGGCGCCTATGCCGAGCTCATCGTCACGGGCGAGACGGGCTCGGTCGTCGCCGCCGGCGATGTCGAGGCGCTGACGCGGGCAATCGCGCCCTATATCGCAGATCCCGCGCTGGCGATCGCGCATGGCGAGAATGCGCTGCGGCATGTCAGGGCGAATTTCGCGCTGGAGAAAGAAGCGAGCGCGATCGGCGCCATTTACAACAGCCTTTTCGGCGACAATCGCAGCTGAGGCAGAAAAGAGAAACGGCCCGCTGGATGACGGGCCGTTGAAAGAATTTTAGGACTGCGGACAGTTCGGTCAGTTATTCAGCCGGCTGCAGCCCGGCAGCGGGAGCACTCTCCCCGGTCTGGCCGCCCAGTGCGGCGGCGAGCTGCACCGTATCCAGCTCGTTTTCCCAACGTGCCACGACGATCGTCGCAACCGCATTGCCGACGAGGTTGGTCAGCGCCCGGCATTCCGACATGAATCGGTCGATGCCGAGGATGAGCGCCATGCCGGCGACCGGTACGGAGGGCACGACGGAGAGCGTCGCGGCAAGCGTGATGAAGCCGGCGCCGGTGATGCCTGCGGCACCCTTCGAGCTCAGCATCGCCACTAGCAGCAACAGGATCTGATCACCCCAGGAGAGATGGATGCCGGTTGCCTGAGCAATGAACAAGGCAGCCAGCGTCATGTAGATGTTGGTGCCGTCGAGATTGAAGGAATAGCCCGTGGGGATGACGAGGCCGACGACCGAGCGCTTGCAGCCGGCCTTTTCCATCTTGTTCATCAGTCCCGGAAGGGCAGCCTCCGAAGACGAGGTGCCGAGGACCAGCAGCAGTTCTTCCTTGATGTAGCGCAGCAGCGCCACAATCGAGAAGCCGTTGTAGCGGGCGACAGCGCCGAGAACGACGAGGACGAAGAGCAGAGAGGTGATGTAGAAGGTGCCGATCAGCATGGCGAGGTTGGCGATCGATCCGACGCCGTACTTGCCGATGGTGAATGCCATGGCGCCGAAGGCGCCGATCGGGGCAGCCTTCATAAGGATGGCGACGAGCTTGAACACGGGCGCCGTCAGGGCATTGAGGAAGTTGACGACCGGTTCGCTCTTTTCGCCGACCATGGCGAGCGCGATGCCGAAGAGCACCGAGAAGAATAGCACCTGCAGAATGTCGCCATCGGCGAAAGCGCCGACGATCGTCGTCGGGATGATGTTGGTCAGGAAACCGACGATGCTTTGCTCATGCGCCTTTGCGGCGTAGCCGGCGACGGCGGCCGGATCCAGCGAGGCCGGATCGATGTTCATGCCGGCGCCGGGCTGGACGACATTGGCGACGATCAGGCCGATGATGAGCGCCAATGTCGAGAATGTCAGGAAGTAGAGCATCGCCTTGCCGGCGACGCGGCCGACCTTCTGCAGGTCGCTCATGCCGGCAATGCCGGTCGCAACCGTCAGAAAGATGACCGGCGCGATGATCATCTTGACGAGCTTGATGAAGGCATCGCCGAGCGGCTTCAGCTGGGTGCCGAATTCAGGATAGAAATGGCCGAGAAGGATACCCGCAGCGATAGCCGCGAGAACCTGAACGTAAAGATGGCTATAAAAGGGCTTCTTGCCCTTGCTGCCTGCGATTGCATCGAGTGGTGCTGCGATCATGATGTCCTCCTAATGGCTCGTCCGGAACGAACTCCGGCCTCCCGAGCCGTTCGCTTCAAGTCCAACAGCTCAGCCGTTGTTGCCCCATTCTTCGCAATCGCCGTGCCAGTTTTGCGCCGACTAGCCAACAAGTTGAATTTATTAATGAAAAATTTATTTTGCTGCTGACGGGTCATTAAGTAATGCGGAAATCCGCACAAATCCATTTGCGTCTCGTGCAGAAAAATGCACAAATCCGCCATGTCCGTGTCGCAGAAATTGTGGCCTCCCCTACCCGTGCAACACCGCATCCGCCGGATGTGGTGGGCCTATGCCGTGCTCGCCCTTGTCGCTGTCGTCGCAAGCCTCTGGGCCAGCGGCGAGATCGGCCGGCACCGGGCGGAGGCTGCCCTCGAGGAACAGGCCCGCATGGATGCGAGGCTGAATGCGGCGTTGCTGCGCACGGTTCTTGAAAAATACCGGGCGCTTCCCTTCGTGCTGTCGCAGGATACCGCGATCGCCGCGGCACTGGCAGGCAGCGATGTCGGCACGTTCGAGCGGCTCAGTCAGAAGTTGGAAATGCTGGCAGCGGGCACCAAGGCCGCCGTCATCTATGTCATCGACAAGGACGGCATGGCGGTTTCGGCCAGCAACTGGCGCGAGCCGACGAGCTTCGTCGGCAATGACTACCGCTTCCGGGAGTATTTTCAGGGGGCCGTCGAACGAGGACAGGCTGAGCACTTTGCGCTCGGCACGGTCAGCAAGAAACCGGGTCTCTATATCTCCCAGCGGATTTCGGGCAGCAATGGCTTGCTGGGTGTCGTTGTCGTCAAGGTCGAATTCGACGATGTCGAGGCGGATTGGAACGCCTCGGGGACCCCGTCCTACGTCGTTGACGAGCGCGGCATTGTCCTCATAACCAGTCTTCCGTCATGGCGGTTCATGACGATCGGCCGGATCGCCGAAGACCGGCTGACAGCGATCCGCGAAAGCCTTCAATTCGGCGCTGCGCCACTTCAGCCTCTACCGCTCGACCCCATCAGGAACCTCGGCGACAGCCTTGATGTCGTTGAGATCGTCATGCCCGGCGATGCAGGGAAAACCAGGTTTCTCGATGTCGGGATGCCGGTTCCCGCAACTGGATGGCAGTTGCAGCATCTCGTGGCGCTCGGGCCATCCGTCGATGCGGGAATTCGCGAATCCCGCATGCTGGCATTGCTCATACTCCTGCCGCTGTTAGCCGGAGCAGCCTTCCTGTTGCGCCGTCGCCATGCGATCACCCTGCGAATCTCTCGAGAACAGCAAGCGCGGGAGGAACTGGAACGGCGTGTGAGCGAGCGCACACTGGATCTCAGCCAGGCGCGGGATCGGCTGCAGGCTGAAATCATCGGCCACAAGAGCACGGAGCAGAAGCTGCAGGCGGTGCAGCAGGATCTGGTGCAGGCCAATCGGCTGGCTATCCTGGGGCAGGTGGCCGCCGGTGTCGCCCATGAGATCAACCAGCCGGTGGCAACCATTCGTGCCTATGCGGATAACGCCCGCACCTTCCTCGAGCGCGGCCAGACGACGCCTGCCGGCGAAAATCTCGAGAGCATTGCGGCGCTCACGGAGCGCATAGGTTCGATCACCGAGGAGCTGAAGACCTTTGCCCGCAAAGGCCGCGGCAGCGCCGAACCAACCGGATTGAAGGACGTCATTGAGGGCGCGGTGATGCTGTTGCGCAGCCGGTTTGCCGGTCGCATGGATACGCTCGACATCGACCTGCCGCCCGACGAACTGCAGGTGATGGGAAACCGGATTCGTCTCGAGCAGGTGCTCATCAATCTGTTTCAAAACGCTCTGGAGGCGGTGGCGCCGAAGGCCGGAGACGGTCGCGTCGAGGTCAGAACATCCACCGATGCAGGGATGGTAACGGTGACGGTCGCCGACAACGGCCCCGGCATCCCGCCTGATATTCGCAAGGGCTTGTTCACGCCGTTCAACACCTCGAAGGAAAGCGGCCTCGGCCTTGGCCTCGTCATCTCCAAGGATATCATCGGCGACTACGGCGGCCGGATGGAGGTTGCAAGCGACAGCGACGGAACCCGGTTCATCGTTCAGCTGAGGAAGGCTTAAGGTCATGGACATACCGATGCCCGTTGCGCTGATCGATGACGACAAGGATCTGCGCCGCGCCACCACCCAGACGCTCGAACTCGCCGGATTTTCCGTTTCCGCCTATGACGGTGCAAAAGCCGCGCTGGCGGACCTGCCGGCGGACTTTGCCGGCCCCGTCGTCACCGATATCCGCATGCCGGAGATCGACGGACTGCAACTTTTCGCCACGCTGCAAGGCATGGATGCCGACCTCCCGGTGATATTGATGACCGGCCACGGCGATATCCCCATGGCCGTTCAGGCGATCCAGGATGGTGCCTATGATTTCATCGCCAAACCCTTCGCAGCCGATCGGCTCGTCCAGAGCGTGCGTCGCGCAAGCGAGAAGCGGCGGCTTGTTCTGGAAAACCGCATGCTGCGGAAGGCAGCCGAAGATGCGCAGGAGAATTTGCCGCTGATCGGCCAGACGCCTGTCATGGAAAACCTCAGAAACATTCTTCGCCATATTGCCGATACCGACGTGGACGTGCTCGTCGCCGGGGAAACGGGCAGCGGCAAAGAAGTGGTTGCCCAGCTCCTGCATCAATGGAGCCACCGCCGGAAGGGCAATTTCGTGGCGTTGAACTGTGGCGCGCTGCCCGAAACCGTCATCGAAAGCGAACTGTTCGGCCACGAGGCCGGCGCCTTTACCGGCGCCCAGAAGCGCCGCACGGGCCGCATCGAACATGCAAGCGGCGGCACGCTTTTCCTCGACGAAATCGAAAGCATGCCGGCCGCCACGCAGGTCAAGATGCTGAGGGTGCTGGAGATGCGCGAGATCACGCCGCTCGGCACCAACGAGGTGCGTCCGGTCGATCTTCGCGTCGTCGCGGCGGCCAAGATCGACCTCGGGGATCCCTCGGTGCGCGGCGATTTTCGCGAGGATCTCTATTACAGGCTGAATGTCGTGACGATCTCCATACCGCCGCTGAGAGAACGCCGCGACGATATTCCGCTGCTGTTTTCGCACTTCGCCGCGCGCGCCGCCGAGCGCTTCCGTCGCGATGTCCCACCGCTTTCACCTGATGTGCGGCGGCATCTCGCCTCGCACACATGGCCGGGCAATGTCCGCGAGCTCTCGCATTATGCCGAACGCGTGGTGCTTGGCGTGGAAGGCGGTGGAGCGGCAGCGGTCCCTCCGCAGCCGACGGATGCGACGCTTCCCGAACGGCTGGAACGCTACGAGGCGGAGATCATTCGCGACGCGCTGTCGGCCAATGACGGCGACGTCCGCCGCACCCTCGAGGCGCTCGGCATTCCGAGAAAGACGTTTTATGACAAACTTCAGCGCCACGGCATCAACCGGGGCGGCTATATCTCGCGCAAGTAGTTGGCGATGACGGTCTATCTGCCGAGTGGCTTTAGACTTCCACTAGGCCCAGCTTCTTCACCTGCCGGATCGTCAGCATGGTGCGCACGGTATCGACATGTTCGTTCGCCGTCAGCACCTCGATAACGAAATCCTGGAAGCGAGTGAGATTCTCCGCCACGCAATGCAGCAGGAAATCGCTGTCGCCGGAAACCATCCAGGCCTGGCGCACCAGCGGCCATTCGGCGGTGGCAGCGGCGAAGGCTTTGAGATTGCCTTCCGACTGGTGCTTGAGGCCGACCATGCAGAAAGCGACGAGGTCGAAGCCGAGCTTCGGGCTGTTCAGCATCGCGTGGTAGCCCTCAATGATGCCGGCTTCCTCGAGCTTGCGCACCCGGCGCAGGCAAGGCGGCGCCGAGATGCCGACGCGATCGGCGAGCTCCACATTGGTCATGCGGCCATCGGCCTGCAGTTCCCGGAGGATCTTTATATCGATGACGTCGAGTTCCGCACGACCCACATCATTGCCTTTCTTTAATTCTCCGCGGGGAGCTTCTATATAAAGCCGCGGAATACGCAAGAAAGTTTCACGCCGCTGACGGATTCTTGCACATCCGGGTGATTTGCCTTGTTGGTAACGCAAGGCTGCCCTTGAATAAAAGCATTGGACGTTCATAAATGGCGCAGGGACGCGAAGCGGCCGCAATTGCTATCTAGCTGCCGCCCTCCTGCCAGTCGAAAGGAAATGACATGCCCGCCCGCCATACGAAGGTGCTCATCATCGGTTCCGGACCTGCAGGCTATACCGCCGCGGTCTATGCCGCGCGCGCCATGCTGAAACCGGTTTTGATCGCCGGTCTCGAACAGGGCGGCCAGCTGATGATCACCACCGATGTCGAGAACTATCCGGGCTTTGCCGATCCGATCCAGGGTCCCTGGTTGATGGAACAGATGCTGCAGCAGGCAAAACATGTCGGCGCCGAGATCGTCAACGACTTGGTGACCGAAGTCGACATGAACCAGCGCCCCTTCGTCGCCCGCACCGACAGCGGCCAGGTCTGGACCGCCGATACGCTGATCATTGCCACCGGCGCCAAGGCCAAGTGGCTCGGCATTGAGAGCGAGCAGCATTTCCAGGGCTTCGGCGTTTCGGCCTGCGCCACTTGCGACGGTTTCTTCTATCGCAACAAGGATGTGATCGTGGTCGGCGGCGGCAACAGCGCCGTCGAGGAGGCGCTCTATCTCTCCAATATCGCGAAGTCGGTGACAGTAGTGCATCGCCGCGACTTTTTCCGAGCCGAGAAGATCCTGCAGGAACGCCTGTTCTCCAAGGAGAACATCAAGGTTCTGTGGAACACCGAAGTGGCTGAGATTACCGGCACGCCGGCCAAGCCGCCGATGCCGCAATCCGTATCCGGCGCGCGCCTGCGCGACGTCAGAACCGGCACGATCACGGACATGGTGATCGATGGCGTCTTCGTCGCCATCGGCCATGCTCCGGCAACCGAGCTCTTCAAGGACAAACTGAAGCTGAAGGACAATGGTTATCTCTGGACCGCGCCGGATTCGACTGCGACCAGCCTGGACGGCGTCTATGCTGCGGGCGACGTGACGGATGATACGTTCCGCCAGGCGATCACTGCCGCGGGCCTCGGGTGCATGGCAGCACTTGAAGCCGAGCGATATCTGACGGGCCACATGCCCGTCGCCGTGGCCGCGGAGTAAGATCGGCATGAGGGGTGGGGGAATGCCATTGGATTGGGACAAGCTGCGTATTTTTCACGCAGCTGCCGAGGCGGGTTCGTTCACGCATGCGGCGGATAAACTGCATCTGTCCCAATCCGCCATCAGCCGCCAGGTCAGCGCGCTGGAGCAGGATGTCGGCACCAAGCTGTTTCACCGCCATGCGCGTGGCCTGATTCTGACGGAACAGGGCGAACTGCTTTACCGCACCGCCCATGACGTGCTGCTGAAGCTCGAAACCGTGAAGATGCAGCTCACCGAGACGACCGAGACGCCATCCGGCAAGCTGCGCGTCACGACGACGGTCGGCCTCGGCCAGGGCTGGCTGACCGACAAGATCCAGGAGTTCCTGCAGCTCTATCCCGATGTGCAGATCCAGCTGATCCTCGACAATGAGGAAGTGGATGTGAACATGCGTCATGCCGACTGCGCGATCCGTCTGCGTCAGCCGCAGCAATCCGACCTCATCCAGCGCAAGCTCTTCACCGTGCACATGCACGTCTATGCGGCCCCGTCCTACATCAACCGTCACGGCGAGCCGCAGAAGGTCGAGGATCTCGACAATCACCGCATCATCACCTTCGGCGAACCGGCGCCGAGTTACCTGCTCGATGTCAACTGGCTTGAGGTCGCCGGCCGCTCCTCCGACAACAAGCGCATCCCGCATCTGCAAATCAACAGCCAGACCTCGATCAAGCGGGCCGCGCTGCTCGGCATCGGCGTCGCCTGCCTGCCGGATTACATCGTCGGCCGCGACCCAGGCCTGATCCAGCTGGCGATCAATGCCGACGTCCCCTCCTTCGACACGTATTTCTGCTATCCCGATGAGATCAAGAACGCCGCCAAGCTGAAAGCCTTCCGCGATTTCATCGTCAGCAAGGCCAGAAACTGGAACTTTTGAGCCCGGTTTTATTGATGAATTGCCGACTATGCAGAACACGCATGACTGGCATGCACAAATGAGGGTTGCCGTTTGCCCAATAAACCACCATATCGCTCATAGCTGATGCACATGGTGGCTTTTCCTCCCAGTTCCACCGCATTAGCTGTTCCCCTCTGGAGGTTTTTGACCTTCACACTTATAAGGGCCCTGGTTTTCCAGTGGCCCTCTTTTTTTGCCTTTCTTCCTCAGCGAAATGCCGCACCGCAAAAAATTTGTGCGGCGCATAGCAGACATGCACAAAAAAGCATTGAAACCTGCTCAAGGAAGCACCATATCCCTCTCAGCTGATGCATCTTGTGGTTTCTCTCCCAGTACCACCGCATTAGCTGTTCCCCTCTGGAGGTTTTTTGACCTTCACAATTATAAGGGCCCTGGTTTTCCGGTGGCCCTCTTTTTTTGCCCAAATTTTGCTCATTCAAGAAAATCCATCGCCTCACGCCTCCGTGATTTGCATATCGAAGCCTGACGATCGATATATCGGCCAGACACGATTTATAGTTCGGCGAACCACGATGGACAAAGACGAAATTATCAAGGCGCTCGCCCATCCCACCCGGATGGACATTCTGAACTGGCTGAAAAATCCCGAGGCGCATTTCCCCTCGCAGGAGCATCCTTTCGAAATGGGCGTCTGCGCCAGCCAGTTCGAGCGCTGCGGCCTGTCACAGTCGACGGTCTCGGCTCATCTCGGCACGCTGCATCGCGCCGGCCTCGTCACTACCAAACGCGTCGGCCAGTGGATCTTTTACAAGCGCAACGAAGAAACCATCGCCGCTTTCCTCAAGCAACTGACGCAGGACCTTTAGAATGCCCCTCGCCCTCCTCGTTCTTGCCTTGAGCTCGTTTGCGATAGGCACCACCGAATTCGTCATCATGGGTCTGTTGCCGGAGGTCGCCGCCGATCTCTCGGTCAGCATCCCGCAGGCCGGGTGGCTGGTGACCGGTTATGCCCTGGCGGTCGCGATCGGCGCACCTGTAATGGCGATTTCGACTGCGAAGCTGAAGCGCCGCACCGCCCTGATTGCGCTGATGGCCTTCTTCATCGCCGGCAACCTGCTGTGCGCTCTGGCGAGCGACTACTGGGTGCTGATGATCGCCCGTGTCGTGACAGCACTCTGCCACGGCGCCTTCTTCGGCATCGGCTCGGTGGTCGCCGCCGGCCTCGTTGCCGAAGACCGCAAGGCCCGCGCCATCGCGCTGATGTTTACCGGCCTGACACTTGCCAATGTTCTCGGCGTGCCGCTCGGCACTGCGATCGGCCAGGCTTATGGCTGGCGCGCCACCTTCGGCGTCGTCACCGTCATCGGTATCGTCACCATTCTCGGCCTGATCGCCATCCTGCCCAGGGACAAGCAGCAAGAAAACGGCAGCATCCTGCGCGAGATCGCAGCACTCAGGAATGGCGGCCTGTGGCTGGCACTTTCCACCACCGTCTTCTTCGCCGCCTCGATGTTTACCCTCTTCACCTATATCGCGCCGCTACTGCGCGACGTCACCGGCGTTTCGCCGGAAGGCGTCACCTGGACGCTGTTCCTGATCGGCCTCGGGCTGACCATCGGCAACCTCGTCGGCGGCAAGCTTGCCGATTGGCGGCTCGGCGCGACGCTTGCCGGCGTCTTCGCCGCGATCGCCATCACTTCGATCGCCTTCAGCTATACGAGCCGCTTCTTCATCCCGGCTGAAATCACCCTCTTCCTCTGGGCGATGGCAAGCTTTGCTGCCGTACCGGCGCTGCAAGTCGGCGTCGTCGGCTTCGGCAAGGGCGCCCCGAACCTCGTCTCGACGATCAATATCGGCGCCTTCAACACCGGCAATGCGCTCGGCGCCTGGGTGGGTGGCCTGGTCATCGACGCCGGCTTCGATCTCACCCGCGTTCCGCTCGCCGCAGCCTTGATGGCCCTGATCGGCCTTGGCGCGACAGCGCTCACCTATCTCTCCGCCAGGGGCCGGGCCGCCCTTGCCCCTGCCGAGTGATCCTCCGCAAAAGAAAGGACCATCATGGCCAAGCTTTTCGAACCCACGAAAGTCGGCGACATATCCGTCAAGAACCGCATCGTCATGGCGCCGCTCACCCGCAACCGCTCGCCGGGCGCAATCCCCAACGACCTCAACGTCGAATATTACCGTCAGCGCGCTACCGCTGGCCTGATCATCACCGAAGCAACCGCGATCACCCATCAGGGCCAGGGTTATGCCAACGTGCCTGGTCTCTACAGCAAAGAGGCTCTCGACGGCTGGAAGCGCGTGACCGACGCCGTTCACGCAGCCGGCGGCAAGATCGTCGTCCAGATGTGGCATGTCGGCCGCATCTCGCACACGACGCTGCAGCCGAATGACGGCAAGCCGGTTTCTTCGACCAACCGCGTCGCCAAGGCCAAGACCTATCTGGTCAATGCCGACGGCACGGGCAGCTTTGCCGACACCTCCGAGCCGCGCGCGCTCGAAACGGCCGAAATCCCCGGCATCATCGAGGATTACCGCAAGGCTGCCCGGGCGGCGATCGACGCCGGCTTCGACGGTGTCGAGATTCACGGCGCCAACGGTTACCTGCTCGACCAGTTCATCCGCGACGGCGTCAATGACCGTACTGATGCATATGGCGGTTCGATCGAAAATCGCACCCGTCTGACCTTCGAAGTCGTCGATGCCGTCGTGAAGGAAATTGGCGCCGGTCGCACGGCGATCCGCATCTCGCCGGTGACGCCGTCCGGCGAAAGCTACGATTCCAATCCGCAGGCGACCTTCGCAAATGTCGTCGAAGGACTGGCCAAATACGACCTCGCCTATATCCATATCGTCGAAGGCCAGACCGGCGGCGACCGCGACTACAAGCAGGGCGACAATCCCGCCTTCGATTACAAGGCACTTCGCCAGACTTATGAAAAGGCCGGCGGCAAAGCCGACTGGATGGTCAACAATGGCTACGATCGCGATCTGGCGATTGAAGCCGTCGAGGGCGGCCGCGCCGATCTCGTCGCCTTCGGCAAGCCTTTCATCGCCAATCCCGATCTCGTCGAGCGCCTGGTACACAATCTGCCGCTCAACACGCCCGAACAGTCGACCTTCTATGGCGGCACCGGCAAGGGCTATATCGACTATCCCATTCTCGAAAAGGTCGCCTGACCTTTCACACGCCAACGCGAATCCCGCCGAAAGGCGGGATTTCCATCTTCGACGCGTTTTTGTAGGGTGCCGCCATGTTTGCTCCCTATCTTGATCGCTGGTCGCTGATATCAGACGGCGACCCCATCATCACCCACTCCAGCCGCCTCCTGCCGGTCCTCTGGCAGGACAGGCCTGCCATGCTGAAAGTGGCGGCCGATATCGACGAACGATACGGCGCGCTTCTGATGCAGTGGTGGGACGGTGACGGCGCAGCCTATGTCTATGCCCATGAAGGTGATGCCGTGCTGCTCGAAAGGGCGACGGGAAAACGCTCGCTGCTTGCCATGGCCATGAACGGCGAGGACGACGAGGCAAGCCGCATCCTCTGCGGCACGGCGGCACGGCTGCATGCGCCTCGCGAAAAACCCCTTCCCGATCCCATCCCCCTTACCCGCTGGTTCCGCGATCTGGAGCCGGCAGCAGGCAAGCATGGCGGCACGCTTGCCGATTGCTCGGCGATCGCCAACATCCTCCTTGCCGATCAGCGTGATGTGACCATCCTCCACGGCGACATCCACCACGACAATATCCTCGATTTCGAGGCACGCGGCTGGCTGGCGATTGATCCGAAGCGGCTGTACGGCGAACGCGGCTTCGATTTCGCCAATATCTTCGCCAACGAGGAATTGCCTGTCATCACCGATCCCGCCCGTTTTCGCCGCCAGCTCGCCATCGTCTCAGCGGAGGCGAAGCTGGAGCCGAAGCGGCTGCTGCAATGGGTCGCCGCCTATTCCGGTCTTTCCGCCGCCTGGTTCCTCGGCGATCCGAATATTCAGCAGGCAGAAACGGCCCTGACGGTCGCCCGGATCGCGCTGGCCGAACTCGAGAGCTAACCCGCGTTCTGCGACGGGTGGCCGATAAAGGCAACTGCCGTGTCACGATGCGGTTCGGGCAGGCAGCCGAGCGCCACGAGCGAAGCCCTGACCGCCTCGTCGATCGGTGTCTGCGGTTCGCTGGCGAGTTCCGCCGTAAGCCTGGTATTCCGCATCCGCACCGGCACCTTCCAGAGATAGCGCATCTCCTTGATCTCCCGCATCACAGGAATAAAGGGCGCCGCCAGCGGCACGATCCACCAGGGAAAGCCACCGATCTTCGCCTTGCCGCCGGCGACGCGCTTGATTGCTTCGGCCATCTGCATACCGTCCGCATCCCAGAAGCCCTCCATGTGATAGACGGCGAAGGCCGGCAGCCGATCGGCCCGCTCGACGAGCTGGGCGATGGTTTCCGCCATGTCGGGCAGGTAGACCCATTGATGACCGATGCCGCGCCGACCCGGGTTCCTGATCGTGCCGACCGGCTTGCCTGGGGTCACGAGACCGGACGAAAACCAGCTATTGGCCGTCGTGCCTGGGCCGAAGAAATCCCCCGCCCTGACAATGATGACGCCGGCGCCGGACTGTGACGCCGCCTTCAGCCGCTTCTCCATTTCGACCCGGATCGCCCCCTTCTTCGTCACCGGATGCTGCGGGCTTTCTTCCGTCGGCGCCGGCAGAGCATCGGGCCCAAAATTATAGACGTTGCCCGGCAGCACGATGCGCACGCCGACAGCGCGAGCAGCGGCGATGGCATTGTCGAGCATCGGCAGCACCAGCGTTTCCCAGTCGCGGTAGCCGGGCGGATTGACGGCATGGACGATCAGGCCGACGCCTTCAGCCGCCCTCAGGACGTCACCGGCATTCATCGCATCGCCCTGCACCCATTCGAAAGCCGACTCGCTCCTCGACGCCTTGGCAGCATCACGGTTAAGCGCCCGAATGCGCCAGCCGCGCGCAAGCAGCTTGCGGGCAACCGCGCTGCCGATACCGCCGGTTGCGCCGAGAACCAGGGCCGTCGTCTTCATTTCACTGCTCATGACAATCATCTCCTTCGATCGGATGAGAGGATCATGCCATCAGAGCGGTATAAACGAAATTGACGAAAGAAATACATCTGCTATACAAAAATATATGAGCGAGGAACCGAGCTGGGATTTCTACCGCAGTTTTCTGACTGTGCTTCAGCAGGGGTCGCTTTCGGCCGCCGCCCGCGAACTGGGGCTGACCCAGCCGACCATAGGCCGCCATGTCGATGCACTGGAACTGGCGATCGGCGCCGAACTCTTCACCCGCTCACCGAATGGCCTGCTGCCGACCGACGCCGCACTGGCGCTGAAGCCCTATGCCGAAACGCTGGCGGCAACCACCGCCGCCCTTTTGCGCACCGCATCCGGCCAGCGCGAGCGCGTGGCGGGAACGGTCAGGGTCAGCGCCAGCGAAGTCATCGCCGTCGAAGTGCTGCCGGCGATTCTCGGACCGCTGCAGGAGACCTATCCCGAACTGCAGATCGAACTCTCGGCATCCGATATGATCGAGGATCTGGTGAACCGCGAGGCCGATATTGCCGTGCGCATGGCCGAGCCGCAGCAGGCTGCACTCGTCGTGCGCCGCATCGGCGATATCCCCCTCGGCTTTCATGCCCATCGCCGCTATCTCGAACGACACGGCATTCCGCAAACCCTGGCCGACCTCGCAAACCACCGGCTCATCGGCTTCGACCGGCAGACGGCCTATGTCCGCATGGCGATGAAACGCTATGCGGTGCCCGGCATCAATTTCTCCTACAGAACCGACAGCAATCTTGCCCAGCTTTCGGCGATCCGCGCCGGCGTCGGCATCGGTCTCTGCCAGATCGGACTTGCCCGAGGGAACCCTGACCTTGTCCACGTCCTGCCCGATGCCTTCGCCATTCCGCTCGGCACGTGGGTGGCGATGCATGAGAGCCTGAAGACTTCGCCGCGCTGCCGTGCCACCTTCGACGCGTTGGTCAAGGGCCTGCAGGACTATCATCGATATTCGACCTGGCGGGAACGAGATGGCAACGCACAATCCGGTTGAACTCGCGCCCTATGATCCGCAATGGCTGCAAGCCTTCCAGCGCATCCGCGGCAGGCTTCTGGCTTTGCTGCCGCAGGCGCTCGCCATCGATCACATCGGCAGCACGTCCATACCGGGCATGATGGCCAAGCCGCTTATCGATATCGACATCGTTCTTCCTGGCCTGGGGCATATCGAGGACGCCACACGCGTGCTTCTGGCCGAAGGCTACGAGCCGCGCGGCAACCGCTATGACGACGATGTCTGGGCTTTTCTATCGAAAGGTTCGGTGCCGGCAGAACGGGTCTACCTTTGCCCTTCCGGCAACGGCACGCATCGAAACAGGCTGGCTTTCCGGGATTATCTCATCGCGCATCCACATGCGGCGGCCGATTATGCCGCACTCAAACGCAGGCTGGCAGCCGAATTCCGGATGGACGGCGACGGCTATACTGCGCATAAGCGCGAATTCGTCGATGCGATCGTCACGCGGGCATTGGCGGGAGATGGTTAGCTTCCGATGCCTTGCGAGGCCTCGGCCGTGCGATCCTTCCACTGGCCGTCCACCACCTCGGTTTCCGGCCGGTCGCCGCCTTCGGCATATTCCTCATGCCACTTGCCGTTCTCGTCCTGCCAACTGATCTCGGCGGAATCGCCGCCGACCTGCTGTTCGGCCGCGACGATGCGCGCAGCTTCGAGCGCCTCGGCATGGGTCGGGAATGCCTCGGAATAGACACCTCCCAGCCTGTAGGCCCAGCCGCCGTCATGCGGCACGACTTCGTAGACCACCTTGATCATGCATCCGTCTCCTCATCTTCTTGTTGCGCATTCGCACGCTTCCGGAAAAGATCCGGATCATCGCGGCCGCTTGACGAGAATTCGAGGACGCCGCGATCTGCTTTTCGGCCCCGATGACGTTCAGTATTCCATTAAACGCCGAAGACTGCAAATGGCACTCGACCGGAGCTTTCTTGATATGCGAAATCAGTGACTTAGATAGAACGCATGAATCGGGACAGGAGCTAAGGCTTGGGGATCGCGTCACGCCTTAAAGAGGAAAAGTTTTTGGTCGCCGCACTTGTCGTTGCAGCGATCGCCTATTTCTTGGAACACGCGGTGATCGAGATGGGGCGCGGCGTCGCACTGATTGCCGCCGCTGGCCTGGTCGGCACCATCGTACTCGCCTCGATCCGCGTGGCCCATCATGCCGAGCTGCTCGCCGTCAAGGTCGGCGATCCCTATGGCACGATGATCCTGACGCTCTCAGCCGTCGCCGTCGAAGTCATCATCCTCGCCATCATGATGGGCAGCGAGAGCTCGCCGACGCTGGTGCGCGACACTATCTATTCGGCCTTGATGCTCGATATCAACGGCATTCTCGGCCTGGCCGCTCTGCTCGGCGGCCTCAAGCACGGCGAACAGCCCTACAACGACAATTCCGGCAAGACCTACGGCGTGATGATCCTCACCGCCATGGGCATTTCGATGATCGTGCCGGAATTCGTGCCCAGCGACAAATGGCACTATTATTCCGCCTTCACCATCGTCGCAATGATCGCGCTCTACGGCCTCTTCCTGCGCATGCAGGTTGGCCAGCACAGCTATTTCTTCAGCTACAGCTATCCGCGCTCCGAACGGAAGAAAGAAAGCCCGGATGCGCATGGCCCCGACGGGTCGGCCGCGATCTCGATCGCCACCATTCTCGCCGGCGTCGTCATCATCGGCCTGCTCGCGGAGTTCATGGCGGCCTTCATGACCGAAGGCCTGCGCGACAGCGGCGCGCCGATCGCCGTGACCGCCGTCGTCGTCGCAGCGATTTCGGCCGCCCCCGAGATCCTGACCGCGTTGAGAGCAGCACTCAGGAACCGCATGCAGGCGACGGTCAACATCGCCATGGGCGCCTCGCTGTCGACGGTCATTCTGACGGTGCCCGTCATGGAGGCGATCGCGCTCTATACCGGCCAGCCCTTCATCATGGCGATGACCCCGGTACAGACGGTGATGGTGGCGATCACGCTGATTGCCGCCGCGATCAACCTCAACGACGGCGAGACCAACGCCATCGAGGGCATGACGCATTTCATCCTCTTCGCCACCTTCGTCATGCTGACTGCGCTGGGGCTTTGAAGGCTGCGCCTCCCCGACAAGAGCAGCTATCCGTGCACGTAGCGTCAACTCACAGAGCGGCCTGCCAGCCCCACCTTTTGAGGAGAGCTTCGACAGTCATTCCTTCGACTTTTCGAGGAAACGCTGCTTGCGGGTTTTCGGCTTGAAGCGCCGGAAGAAACCCTCGATGGCGCGGATGGATTTGGTGACGGACATGAGCCTGTCGATCTGGCTATTTGCGTTGTGGAGCCGCTCCGACAGGACTTCGGCCGCCGTCATCGCGATCTCGATCGGCGGCACCTGTGGAAACCGTCTGGCAATTGCCGCATAGGGGCTAGCGTCCACGCCGCCCATCATCGAGATCGTGCCCATCCGTGCAAAGAGACGCAGGAAGATCTGCTCGAACGTCCAGTCGTGCACGTCGAAGACCTTCCACTTCTCGCTCCTCTTCGCCGAAAAGCCGGCAAGCAGGATCTTGCCCGGCAGTTGCAGCTCGGCGAGCCACAGCGCCACCGCAAAACCACTCGTCGCGATCTTGCCCACCGGGTAGAGATCGACGAGCATTTTCGTCAGATCAAGGTGACGGGTTTCAGCGCCTTCGAAGCGGCCCTCTTCGCTGAAGTTTTCCTCCGGGGAAACGCGAATGTTGACGACGCCCAAAAAATCGTCGCCGGCAAAGAAGCGCAGGACATCCGCCGCCTCGCGCCTGTGGACGATATTGGCGCCCATCACGCCGCTGCGGGCAAACAGCACCGCATGGCCGGCGAAGGGTTCGTCGAGCACCTTATAGACATTGTTGAAGAAGACGTAGAGCGCCGTCTCCGGCAATTCGCTTCGCAGCCGTTTGAAGTCGACGGCTTCGCTGTTTGCCACCAGCACGACGTGGGAATAATGCGACAACAGCGCCTTCCACGCCTCCGGCGTCAGAAAATTGAAGCCGCTATCCGGGGCGGCCATTGTCTGCGTGTCGCTGGGGATTGCTTCCATATCGGCTCACATGCACTTTCCAAGGACGATGCGCTTTGCCGCCCCACTAGCTGTTGCTGAAATAAGCGCGTGTCCGTGCCAGCCGCGCCAGCCCGCCGATCCGCTTTCCCAAATGCGAAAGGAACCCCGCGATCCGGCCCGTCATCGACGGCTGCCTGCAGAAGGAAGCCCATGGCGTATTGGCGAGATCCTCGGCATAACGCTTGGCCATCCGGCGATGCACCCACGGCACAGTCGCCTGCCACGGCTTTTTCCGGCCGGTGAAATGGATGATCGCCGGCTGGCCGACGAAAGGCAGGAGGCCGGTCTGCGTGTTCCAGCGCGGATCGAGCACCAGCCAGTCGCCATCGAAAGTGACGTTCAGCGCATCCTGGTCGTTATTCTCGAAAAGATGCGACCGCTCCTCGAAAATCTCCCGTGTCCTGGCAAAAAGCCCCCTCGACCGACAGGCCGACCAGTCGAACAGCAGCACGCCCGCATTGAAATAGCGGCCGCCCTCGCCCATGCCGATCTTCCGCTGCCGTGCGCCGGCCTTCTCGGGAAAGGCCATGACATAATCGTCTATGGCGGCAAGCGCCTTGCCCTGCAAATCCATGGCGAAGATGTCGTCGACCGGCGCAACCGCAAGCACATCGGCATCGAGATAAAGCAGGCGCTCGACATGATCGGGAATGTGCAGATCCATGTAGAGCCGCGCGAGCGTCGCGCCCGACCAGCGACCCCGCGCCTGCAGCGCCGTATCCGGCGTATTGTAGGGCAGCACCTTGATAGCCATGCCGTGCAGCCGAGCGAAATTTCCGACCTCGGCGATCTCGTTCGGCTTGAGGTCGATGCCGAGAAGCAGAAACTCAACAGTGGAACCTGAGAGATTGCGCTTGACGGAAAGCAGGGTGCAGCAGGCGGCCGGCAGCATGTTGACATCCGAACAGACGATCACGGCACTCTGCTGCAAAATCCCGGCCTCCCGAAGCGGCGACTTAAACTGATGCCGGATATCTAGTTGGTTTGATGCCAACCCGCAACCGCAGATCACCCGCCAAAACGTCCCTCTGCGTCACGTTTTGAATCGGAATTCAACGACTTGCGAGGTAAAGCGGATTCAGATGAGGAGCATATTGAATCGGAACGTGAACTTAGAGCCGCAGCGCCAATGGATGATCAACGAGCAGCCGGTCGACTGTTGCAAGCTGCAGCCCCTCGACCTTGCATTGCGCAAGCAGCAGGCGATCGAAGGGATCGCGCGTCTCCGGCTCGGAGTCGGCGGCGGTGATGACGTGCGCGATATCGATGGGCAGGATCGTCAGCCCGGTGCCCTGCAGGTAGGCTGGAATAACGTCCAGGGTTAGTCCCGGCTGCAACTTGCCAAGTCGTGTCTTGATCGCGATTTCCCAAAGGCTTGCGACGCTGACGAAACCTTCGGTCGCAGCGTTCAAAAGCACGCGTTGGACATCAGGAAAACGGTCCGTCAGCTTTCGTTGGACGATTGCGATGACCATATGCGTGTCGAGTAGCACACGCATGATCACGGCAGCGGCTTGAGAAGGAAATCTTCCGGCAACGGATCGTCGAAGTCGTCGGCGATATACATCTCCGTCCGCGTGATACCCTTGGAACGAAGATAGGCTTCGCCGGCCTCCAGGTTCAAACCGCCGCGTTTTTGATGCGGCACGAGATCGAACACCGGCCGGCCGTTGCGTGTCACGACAATGGTTTCACCTTCCTCGACCTCACGGGCGAGTTCGGTCAGGCGGTTCTTCGCATCACGGATCGAAACGGTCTTCATGAGGGTAAATGTAGCTACATGCAGCTACATCGTCAACGTCGCCGTAAAGAAAAAGGCCCGCCGTCGCCAGCAGGCCTTCGATTGGTGTTTTTGAGAACCGCTTACTTGCAGGCGCCGCAGAAGCGCTGGATGCGGCGGCAAGCTTCCTCGAGCAGCTCTTCCGAAGTCGCGTAGGAGATGCGGAAGTTCGGGCCGAGACCGAAGGCCGAACCGTGAACGACGGCGACGCCTTCCGTTTCCAGAAGCTCGGAAACGAAATCCTCGTCCGTCTCGATCACCTTGCCCGACGGAGCCGTCTTGCCGATCAGGCCCCTGCAGGACGGATAGACGTAGAAAGCGCCTTCCGGCACCGGGCAAACAATGCCCTTGGCCTGATTCAGCATGGAAACGACGAGATCGCGACGGCCCTCGAAGATCTTCTTGTTCGCAGGGATGAAGTCCTGCGTGCCATTCAGCGCTTCGACAGCCGCCCACTGGGCAATCGATGTCGCACCCGAAGTCTGCTGACCCTGGATCATGTCCATGGCCTTGATAAGCTGGATCGGACCGGCGGCATAGCCGATACGCCAGCCGGTCATCGCATAGGCCTTGGAGACACCATTCATCGTGAGCGTGCGGTCGTAGAGCTTCGGCTCGACTTCCACAGGCGTGACGAACTTGAAGTCGCCATAGGTCAGGTGCTCGTACATGTCGTCGGTCAGCACCCAGACCTGCGGATGTTTCATCAGCACATCCGTCAGCGCCTTCAGCTCGTCCTGCGTATAGGCCGCCCCCGTCGGGTTGGACGGTGAGTTGAAGATGAACCACTTGGTCTTCGGCGTGATCGCCTTTTCGAGATCGGCGGCCTGGAGCTTGAAGTTATGCTCCTGGGTGGCCGAAACGAAAACCGGTGTGCCGCCGCACAGCGCCACCATCTCAGGATAGGAAACCCAGTAAGGCGCCGGGATGACGACTTCGTCGCCGGGGTTCAGCGTCGCCATGAAGGCGTTGAAAAGGATTTGCTTGCCGCCGGTGCCGACGATCGTCTGCTCCCAGGAATATTCGAGGCCGTTCTCGCGCTTGAACTTGGCGGCGATCGCCTTGCGCAGTTCCGGGATACCGGAAACCGGCGTGTACTTCGTCTCGCCGCGGTTGATCGCGTCGATGGCGGCCGTCTTGATATTATCGGGCGTATCGAAATCCGGTTCACCCGCGCCAAGGCCGATGACATCACGTCCTTTTGCTTTCAGCTCGCGCGCTTTCTGGGAGACGGCGATGGTGGCTGAAGGCTTCACACGGGAAAGAGCATCGGCAAGGAAAGCCATGATAACGGTCCTAATGGTTGAAACGGGCAGAAAGCCGGGACCGGAGTTCTGCGGTTAGCTCTATGTCCAATGTATGACGGCATTTCAAGCGGAAAGGCGTCATGGTGGCATGATTCTTATTGATCGGTTCGCCACGCCGCCCACCCGGCGTGCCGTGCCCTTCGGAGAGGCTTGCTTCACGAGGTCGAAACGCCATGCGAAGATCTTGAATCAATCTCTGAAGTCATCCGGATTTATCCCCTGAAATCAGTGGCATCGTCGGATTCGGCCATTGCCACGAATAAGCCGCAACAAATGCCGCGCCACGCCGCAATTCGGTCGCGAGCGCGCCGAGATCAAAGCCGCATCATCCGGCATCCGAAATTGGTTATTGAGGGTATGCCAATGTTTCTGGAAGATGAGTTTGCCATAGGGCGCATTCGTGCGCGCCGAATTTCCGTTTCAGTCCTTGTTGCCGTCACCGCCTTTGCCGCCTGCATCGCCGCGATACTGGGGCTTGCCTCCGCCGCCCGCGCCGCCGAGACGCCGCAGGCATCCGCCCAGCTCGCAGCGCTTGTCCGGCCGAACGACGTCAATAGCGGCTCGCTGCTCTTTCCGTCGAAAGAGCCGGGCTTCTATGTCGAAGCGCCGCGGCTGAAAACCGATGTCGCCATCGATGTCTCCGGCCCGATCGCCAGGGTGAAGGTGACGCAGCGCTTCCAGAATCCGAGCCAGGGTTGGGTCGAAGGCACCTACGTCTTCCCGCTACCGGACAATTCCGCCGTCGACGCGCTGAAAATGCAGATCGGCGAACGCTTCATCGAAGGCCAGATCAAACCGCGCCAGGAAGCCCGCGAGATCTACGAACAGGCCAAGGCCGAGGGCAAGAAGACGGCTTTGCTCGAGCAGCAGCGGCCGAACATCTTCACCAACCAGGTCGCCAATATCGGTCCCGGCGAAACCATCGTCGTCCAGATCGAATATCAGCAGACCATCCACCAGTCGGGTGGCGAGTTCTCGTTGCGCTTCCCGATGGTCGTCGCTCCGCGCTACAATCCGGCGCCGATCGTCCAGACTGTCGAGTTCAACAACGGCGCCGGTTTCGCCACGCCGCGCGACCCGGTGGAAAACCGCGACAAGATCGAAGCCCCCGTGCTCGATCCGCGTGAGAACGCCAGGATCAATCCGGTTTCGCTGACCGTCGACCTCCGGGCCGGTTTCCCACTCGGCGATGTTAAGTCGTCCTTCCATGCGGTCGATATCAGCCAGGATGGCGACCAGGCGAGGACGATCAGCCTGAAGGCGGACACCGTTCCCGCCGATAAGGATTTCGAACTCACCTGGAAGGCCGCTCCCGGAAAGATGCCGAGCGCCGGCCTCTTCCGCGAAGTGATTGATGGTAAGACCTATCTGCTCGCCTTCGTCACCCCGCCCACGGCCCCGGATACGGCAGCGCCGCCGGCAAAACGCGAAGTGGTCTTCGTCATCGACAATTCCGGCTCCATGTCCGGCCCGTCGATCGAGCAGGCGAGGCAGAGCCTGGCGCTTGCCATCTCCAAGCTGAACCCCGACGACCGCTTCAACGTCATCCGTTTCGACGATACGATGACTGACTATTTCAAGGGTCTCGTTGCTGCGACGCCTGACAATCGCGAAAAGGCGATCGCCTATGTCAGGGGCCTCACCGCTGACGGCGGCACGGAAATGCTGCCTGCTCTTGAGGATGCGTTGCGAAACCAGGGACCGGTTATAAGCGGCGCGCTGCGTCAGGTCGTGTTCCTGACGGATGGCGCGATCGGCAACGAACGGCAGCTGTTCCAGGAAATCACCGCAAACCGCGGCGATGCCCGCGTCTTCACCGTCGGCATCGGCTCGGCCCCGAACACCTATTTCATGACCAAAGCTGCCGAGATCGGCCGCGGGACCTTTACGGCGATCGGCTCGACCGACCAGGTGGCAAGCCGCATGGGCGAGCTTTTCGCCAAGCTGCAGAACCCGGCCATGACCGATATCGCCGCGACCTTCCAAGGCATAAAAGTCGAGGATATCACGCCGAACCCGATGCCGGACCTCTACAGCGGCGAACCCGTCGTGCTGACCGCGCAGCTGCCTGACGATAAGCCCGCCGGCAAGCTGCAGATCATCGGCAAGACAGGCGATCAGCCCTGGCGCGTCGAGATGGATATCGCCAATGCCGCCGACGGCAACGGTATTTCCAAGCTCTGGGCACGGCGCAAGATCGACGATTTCGAGGCCCGTGCCTATGAACGGCAGGATCCGGCCGCGCTCGACAAAGATATCGAGACCGTGGCGCTCGTCCACCATCTCGTCTCCCGCGTCACCAGCTTGGTCGCCGTGGATGTCACCCCGTCGCGCCCGGCCGATCAGCCGCTCGGCTCGGCCAAGCTGCCGCTCAACCTGCCGGATGGCTGGGATTTCGATAAAGTCTCCGGCGAAAACGCTGCTCCTCTTGGCGGCGTAGAACGTCGTGGCTCGGCTACGCCGGCAGGAAACGCCGGACCGGAGCAGGCTGCAGCCGAAACACAGGCACTTGTCGCATCGCCTGAGATCGCAAACATGATGGCCGCAGCCCCGACCGCCAAGGCAGCCACCATAATCGCGCAAAAAAGCACGACCGTGAACCTGCCGCAGACGGCGACGCGCGCCGACGAGCAGATCATCCGCGGGCTGACCATGCTGCTCCTGGCGCTGACGGCGGCAAGCGGACTGGCCGTCTGGCGCCGCCGCCTCAAGCGCATGATCGCGGTCGGAGCCAAGCGCAATGGTCTCTAGGCTCTCCGCAAGCCAGAACGAGGAAGCGGCCGAATTCGAGCCGCTTCCGACCTATCTGGAACTCGCCATGGCCGCCGCCACGGCCCACGACATGCCAAAGCCTCGCCAGCGGAAGGGTTTCTTCCTCTGGCGTCTTTCCTCGATCGAAAAGGCGATCGCCTTTGCCATCGCCGGCCTTGCCTTCTATGGCTTGGCGCTGATCGGCGACGGTTTCCTGCTAAAGGCGAAAGCGGAACTCTCCCAGATCCTGCTGAAACGCGCCTTCGCCGCGGAGCTTCAGGGGAAAGAGACAAAACCCTGGCCCTGGGCGGATTTCACCACGGAGGCCAAGGTGCGCGCCCCGCGCCTCGGCAAGGAGGCGATCGTGCTCTCCGGCGCCTCCGGCGAGGCTCTGGCCTTCGGTCCGGCCTGGCTCGCCAACACGCCGCAGCCCGGCGAGGAAGGCACCTCCGTCATCGCCGCCCATCGCGACACGCATTTCCGCTGGCTGCAATATATAAGGCCGGGCGATACGATCGAGGTCACTCGCCGCGACGGCAAACTATTGACCTTCAAGGCCGGCGAGGGCCGCATCGCCCCGTGGGATGCCAACGGCATCGATCCCTCCTCCGATGGCCACCGCCTGGTGCTGACCACCTGCTGGCCCTTCAATGCCACCGAACGCGGGCCGCTGCGCTACATCCTTGAGGCAGAATTGGTCGACGACCAGGCGACGGGCTCGGTTCAGCCGCCGAACACAAAGCCGTTATTGCAGACCGAATGAGGTTGAAGCTCTCCCCTGCCCGCTCCACGTTCAGCCTGAAGAGACGACGGGGAAGCAAGATGAAGAGAATGCCCGCCTTCCATTTCGCCGCAGCGCTGGTCCTGTTCGGCGCCGTGTCCGCGGATGCAGCCGATACCATCAACACTCAGGATCTCGCGGTTCGTGTCGACAAGCTCGCCGACGGCCTCGAACATCCCTGGGCGGTGGAGGTGTTGCCCGATGGCGCCTATCTCGTCACCGAGCGGCCGGGCCGCATGCGCATCGTCCGCGACGGCAAGGTCTCCGACCCGATTGGGGGCGTGCCCAAGGTCAGCGCCCGTGGCCAGGGTGGCCTGATGGACGTGGCGCTCGCACCGGACTTTGCCACATCTCGCAAACTCTATTTCACCGCCGCCATCGCCAACAGCCAGGGCTCCGGCACTCAAGCCTTCAGCGCCACGCTTTCCACTGACGAAAAGGCACTCGATGCCGTGACGCCTATCTTCACGATGCGGCGCTTCACGTCAGGCAATATCCAGTACGGCTCGCGTATCGCGATATCAGGTGACGGCTCGCTGTTCATCAGCGTCGGCGATCGCGGCAATCGCGACCGCTCGCAGAACTGGCAGGACGATGCCGGCTCGATCATCCACATCAATGCCGATGGCAGCATTCCTGCCGACAATCCGTTCAAGGACGGCGGCAAGGCGTTGCCGGAAATCTGGTCGAAAGGCCACCGCAACCCGCAGGGCATCACCTTCGACGCCAAGGATGGCAAGCTCTATACCGTCGAACACGGCGCGCGCGGCGGCGACGAGATCAATCAGCCCGAGGCCGGCAAGAATTACGGCTGGCCGATCATCACCTATGGCCGAGACTATTCGGGTGCCGAGATCGGCGAAGGCACCGCCAAGGAGGGGCTGGAACAGCCACTGCATTATTGGGATCCTTCGATCGCGCCGGGCGCGCTCGTCGTCTATCGCGGCGCCATGTTCCCGGAATGGGACGGCAATTTCCTCGTCGCGGCGCTGAAGTTCCAGCTGCTCTCGCGCATGCAGCGTGACGACGGCGGCGCCTTCGTTACCGAAGAGCGCCTGTTCAAGGGCGAATACGGCCGCGTCCGCGACGTCGTCGTTGCACCCGACGGAGCGCTGCTGATGGTTACGGACGAGGATAACGGCGCGCTGCTCAGGATCTCGAGAGCCCAAGCCCGTAACGGCTGAGACGTCACAACGCGCCGCGCAGCTCCTTGCGGATGACAAACTTCAGCCCGGACCAGATCTCGTCGACGGCGCAGACTTTGACGTCGACCAGACCGATTGGGAGCAGAACCTCCCGCAGCACGTCCTCGGTGATGTCGGTCGGCACGCGGGAACTCTTCTTCGGCCAGGAAATCCAGACCATCCCATCCCGCCTCAGGGCATGGAAAAGCGCAAGCGCGGCCGCCTCCAGCGCCGCCCGTTCTGTCGTAAACAAATGCACATAGTCGAACATGCGCTGAGGCGTCTCGGGAAGCGCGCGGACGACCGACGCAAAACCGTCGAAACCATTGATGGCGACGATCGTTTCAGGAATGCCGAGAAGAGCAGCCGCCTGCCCGTGTGCAAGGCCGAGTTTCCTGACGAGCGGCGTGCCGGAATAGCCTGCCGTTCTGGGCGAGGCATCACCGGCCGGCTTCCATTCTTGGTGTCGCATGGCCTCACCTCCGTCGTCAGGCATGAAATCTTCACCCTTGCCTGGAGGAAACGCAACTGCTAACCGCCGGGGCACATCTCCCTTCCCATTGAGGACGACATGACGCGCGTTCAGGCGAACCTTCTCCTATTGCTCGCAGCCGCCATCTGGGGCGGCGGCTTCGTCGCGCAGTCGACGGCGATGAAGGCGATCGGCCCCTTCTGGTTCATTGGCCTGCGCTTTGCCGTCGCCACGCTGGCCGTGCTGCCCTTCGTCCTTTTTGAAGCGCGCAAGGCAAAGGAGAAGACCAGCGCACGCCATGCGAAGCTCTATATCCTGATCGGCCTTGCCCTTTTCGGCGGCGCAGCCACGCAGCAGGTCGGCCTGCAGACGACGACGGTGACGAATTCCAGCTTCATCACCGGCCTCTATGTCGTCTTCGTACCTGTTATCGCCGTGTTCTTTCTGCGCCGTGCCCCGCATTGGATCATCTGGCCAGGCGCGCTGATGGCGGTCACCGGCATCTATCTCCTGTCCGGCGGCCACCTCTCGGCGCTGACACCTGGCGATCTGCTGACCGTCGTCTGTGCCGTCTTCTGGGCGATCCAGATCACCCTTGCCGGCACGACCGTTTCGGAGACCGGAAGGCCGCTCGCGCTCTCCGCCACGCAATTTGCCGTTACCGCAGTCTGTGCGCTGGCCGTTGCCGCAGCCGTCGAACCTGTCAGCCTTTCGGCAATACAGGCCGCGGCGCCGGAAATCCTTTATGTCGGCATCTTTTCCTCGGGCGTGGCGTTCGTGCTGCAGGTGATCGCCCAGCGCTACACGACGCCTTCGCAGGCCGCGATCTTTCTTTCTTCCGAAGCGCTCTTCGGTGCCTCGCTTGCAGCCCTGCTGCTCGGTGAGACGATGCCGGTAACAGGTTATGCAGGTTGCGCGCTCATGTTTATCGCTATGCTTGTGGTCGAACTCGTGCCGGGATTGACCCGCCGACGCCTGCCAGCCACGTGAACACGCGTCCAAATATGGGTGGGTCACCCATCGGGAAAAAAATTTATCGAATGCGGGAGACGCGTTCACGTTGCATTTTTGGGAAAATCTGCTCGGAACTTATATTGCCGACGATATAAAACGTTAATCATTCCCTATCGGCGAAGGAAATTTTGCGTTTTTGCGCAAATTGGATATCGGCAGGGGTGTGCCCGCAACGACACGTTAAAAAACTTTTGCTTGCCAAAATCCTTTAAACGCAGCACTCTCAGCGCGTTCGGGCATTTTGCGAGCATGGGAAGTCCTTAAGTATTTGCGCGCCGGGAACGCTAATATCCCGGTCAGCCGGTTCCGAAAATGGCGGGCGAAAGTCCTGCCTGGAACAGGCCGAGGTAGAGGGGACCTTTTTCTCAAATTTCAAGAATTGCCTGCCAACACCTCCCGCAAGGAGGCAATGCTATGATGCTGCCCGTGTGGATGGCGGGCAGAGAGAAAAGGACCTGAGGCATGGCAGAGACTGGCACTGTAAAATTCTTCAATACCGACAAAGGCTTCGGCTTCATCAAGCCGGACCGGGGCGGCGCCGATATCTTCGTTCACATTTCTGCCGTTCAGGCCTCCGGCCTGGCCGGTCTGACGGAAAACCAGAAGGTAAGCTTCGACACGGAGCCAGATCGCCGCGGCAAGGGCCCGAAGGCCGTCAATCTGCAGATTGCGGGCTGAACCCTTAACAAGGCTGGCGAATTCGAGTTGAAGCCCGGCAGCAATGCCGGGTTTTGTCGTTCAGCCTTCGTTCAGCTAAAAATCTGTACGACTGCGACCATCGAGAAAGGGACCGGCGTTCGGTTCCCGGGATTAGGATTTATGCTGATGAACAGGCTCGCCAAGACCCTTCTGCTGACGGCAACCGCTGCCGCACTCACGCTTTCCGCCATCGGTGAAGCGTCGGCCCGCGACCGCCATTGGCGCCATGGCAATCACGGCAACGACGATGCGTGGGTCGGCGGCGCCGTCGGCCTTGCGACCGGCCTGATCGTCGGCTCTGCCATCGCCAATGCCAATAACGGTCCGGTTTACGAAGAGCGCCGCTACATCGACCCGGCCTACGAGCCGGATTACTACGAGCCGGCTCCGGTCTATCGCGCCCCGCGCCGCGTCTATGTCGATCAGCCGCAATATTACGAGCCGGTCCGCACGGCGGTGGAGCCCTGGTCGCCGCAATGGCAGCGTTACTGCTCCTACCGCTACCGCACCTTCGATCCGCGCAGCGGCACTTATATCGGCAATGACGGTCGCAGCCACTTCTGCACCGCCGGCTGAATCGTCGAATATCCCTGATGCAAAGCGCCGCTTTTCAGCGGCGCTTTTGTTTTGCCTGGGTCAACCGGCCTTCTTTTTCCAGGGTAGCGACTCGGCCTCAGCATCAAAATCGGTCGAGACGCTGACGGTGCGCCACATCCGATCGGCTTCGATACGCGCCGCATCCGCCTTTTCGACATTGTGGACCGCATCGCTGCCGAGCAGCAGCCGGAATGGCGGCTCGTCGAGATCGGCGATGTGGATGACGACCGCAGCCGCTTTGGCAGGATCGCCGGGCTGCCGACCATCATATTCACGCTGGAATCGCACCGTAGCGCCGACCGTCTCCGCATAGTCCTGTCGCCCTTCGGCAAGCACCGTCGAAGAGCCGGCGAAATCGGTCCTGAAGCCGCCGGGCTCGATCACCGTTACCCTGATGCCGAACGGCGCGACCTCCTTCGACAACACCTCGGAAAAACCCTCGACACCGAATTTCGCCGTCGAATAGGCGCCGCGGCCGGCAGGTCCGATCCGGCCGCCGACGGATGAGAACTGGATGATGTGCCCCGCCCCCTGCCCGCGCATCAGGGCAATGACTGCCTTGGTCATGATGACCGTGCCGAAGAGGTTGGTCTCGATCTGGGCCCGGAAATCGGCAAGGCTGGTATCCTCGATCGAGCCGATATTGCCGTAGCCGGCATTGTTGACAAGCACGTCGATGCGCCCGAACCGCTTCACACCAGCCTTGACTGCCGCCGCTGCCGCTGCCTCGTCTGTCACGTCAAGCGCCAGCGTCAGGACCTGATCGCCATACCGTTCGGAAAGATCGGCAAGCTGGCCGGGATCGCGCGCCGTCGCCACCAGATTGTCGCCGGCGGCCAATACCGCCTCCGCCAGCGCCCGGCCGAGACCGCGTGAACTCCCTGTTATCAACCAGACTCTGAACATCGGAAACCCTCCTTGTTTGGTTCCCGGTTCATGTATGATCTATTGTATCCGATCGAAAGAAGGTACCCAGACGATCTATACACACCTTGAGGTAACTGAGTTGACCAGTGACATGTTCGATTTCTGCAGCAGTATGACGGACGAACAAGATGGGCGGGCCCGTGAACTGATCGAACGGGCGGCGGCGAAATGGCCGCTGCGCATCCTGCATGTGCTCTCCGATGCCGGCGCTCCTCTGCGCTTCTCGCGCCTTATGGAGAGGGTCGAGGGCATCAGCCAGAAAGTGCTGACGCAGACGCTGCGCACCCTCGAAAGGGATGGCCTCGTCATCCGCACGCTTTATCCCCAAGTGCCGCCGCGCGTCGAATACGAGTTGACGCCGCTCGGACGCGACCTCCTCATGCAGGTCGTCTCGCTATGGCGCTGGATCGTCGAACACCTCGACGATTTCGATGCGCGCAAAGCCGTCAAGCTGGCGGCTACCGCCAACGCTTAAGCCGGGATGCGGATCGTCGCCCTCAGCCCGCCGAGCGGGCTGTCACTGAGCGTGACGTTGCCGCCGTGGCTACGGGCAATGTCGCGGGCGATCGCAAGGCCGAGCCCGGTGCCTGATGCATCGAGGTTACGCGCCGTATCCAGCCGGAAGAATGGTTTGAACACATCCTCACGGTTCTTTTCGGGAATGCCAGGCCCGTCATCGTCGAAGATGACGGTCAGCCATTTGGCGTTGTGCTTGGCCTCGATGTCGAGCCTATCGGCATATCGGCGCGCATTCGAGGCAAGGTTGGTGACGAGCCGCATGAAAGCGTTCGGCCGGACGGATATATCGTCATCGCCTTCGATGGAGTAGCTGAATTTTTTGCCGTGCAGGGCGAAATCGGATTCCAGCTTCGCGAAGATCTCACTGAGTTTCAGCTCGCCGACATCCTCTTCGACCTCGCCGCGTGCAAAGGCCATATAGGCCTCCAGCATGGTCTGCATATCATTGACGTCGTCGTTCAGCCCATGCAGGTCGGGATTGTCGCCGGCCAGCGCCAGCTGCAGCTTGAAGCGGGTGAGGATGGTGCGCAGATCATGGCTGACGCCGGAGAGCATCGCGGTGCGCTGCTCGATCTGTCGTTCGATTCGCTCGCGCATCAGGATAAAGGCAAGGCCGGCGCGCCTGACCTCGTCGGCGCCCCGCGGATAGAAATTATCGGGCTTCTGCCCCTTGCCGAAGCTTTCGGCCGCGCGCGCCAAGGTCAGGATCGGCCGGATCTGCCCGCGCAGGAAGAGGATCGAGATGCCGATCAGCACTAGCGAGGTGCCGACCATCCAGACGATGAAGATATGCGTGTTCGAGGCATAGGTCTGGCTGCGTTTGGTCAGTACCCGCAGGATCTTGTTGTCGAGTTTGATGCGGATCTCGACGAGGTTCGAGTTGCCGACCGTGTCGATCCAGAAAGGCCGATGGATCTCGTCGGTGATCTCGTCGCTGAGGATGCCGTCGAGGATCGAGAAGAACGGCTTGACGCGCGGTGGCGGCAGGTCGCCGTCCGGCTCGATCGAGATCTGCAGGCTGAGCTGGTCGCGGGCGATGCGGATGATCTCGCTATAGTCCGAATTCTGCGGATAGGTCTCGATGATCTCGATGATCGCGGCGATGTCACGGGTGACCGCAAGCGACAGCCGCTCCGTTACCATCTGCCAGTGGCGCTCCATGAAAACGGCGGCGACGACGGATTGCAGGAGCACCATCGGAATGATGATGATCAGTAGCGAACGCGCGTAAAGTCCGGTCGGCAGCCGCCGGCGCAGCCAGCGGACGATCGAGCGCCAGCCCGGCGCAGAAGTGCGGTCTTCCCGCCGCAAGCTGTCGATCGTCACCATCAGCGCCGGTCCCGAACCTTGAGTTTAGTCGATGCTCAGCCTGTATCCGATGCCGCGCACGGTCTGCAGCCAGACGGGATTGGCGGGATCGTCCTCGATCTTACGCCTCAGCCGGTTGATCTGCACGTCGATCGTCCGCTCGCCGACTTCGGTATCGTTGCCGATCAGTTCATGGCGGGGGATCGTGTCGCCGGCGCGCCGCGCAAAGAGCAGCATGATCTCCTGCTCGCGGTCGGTGAGCCGGATCACCTCGCTGGCTTTCTTCAGCTCCTTGCGGGTCAGCGAGAAGGTGTAGGGGCCGAACATCACCTGTTCGATCTTCGGTCCCTCGCCGCCGGCGTTGCGGCGCAGGATGTTGTTGATGCGCAGCACCAGTTCGCGCGGGTCGAAGGGCTTGGAAAGATAGTCGTCGGCGCCCGCCTCGAGGCCTTCGATGCGGTTGCCCGATTCCGCCAGCGCCGTCAGCATGATGATCGGGACGTTCTTGATGGCGCGAAGCCCGCGGGTAACCTCGATGCCGGATTCGCCGGGCATCATCACATCCATGATGATCAGGTCGAAATCGAGACCCGTAAGCTTGCGCTGCGCCTCGGCGCCGTCGGCGGCGACGGTGACGCGGAAGCCGTTCTCGGCGAGATAACGATTGAGCAGCGCGCGGATGCGGGAGTCGTCATCAACCACAAGCAAGTGCGCCGCATCGTCGGAAATATCTGTCTTGACCGCCATTCAATCCGCCTTCTGTCTGTCCCGCATGCCGCTGAGGAAAGCTTTTACGCCCTCCCGCGCCTCCGCAGAAGCCCCTTCGAATGCCCGCTCAATGCGGCGCGATTGCGGCTCGGCAAGGGCAAGCGCCAGCTCTCGCCCCGATTTCGTCGGATAGAGCTTGCGCTGCCGCCGGTCTTCAGGACCTGCCACCTGGCGAATATAGCCTGAGTCGATCAGCTGTTTCAGCACCCTTGCAAGGCTCTGCTTGGTGATCTTCAGCGTTTCGAGAAGATCCGCTACCGTCATGCCGGGATTGCGGTTGACGAAATGCACGACGCGGTGATGCGCCCGGCCGAAGCCGCTCTTTTCAAGGATAGCATCAGGATCGGAAACGAAGTCGCGATAGGCGAAGAAGAACAGCTCGATGATCTCGAAATCGATGATCTCAGTGTCTTCCATCGGCGTGGCCAGCGGCTCTGGCTTGCCTGCTTTCGGGCCGGTCTGTCGTGACAATCGGCATTTCCTTTCTCTTCCGCGCGCCGTGGAAAACTTTCGCGAAGATATGTCAGCTTTATTGACATAAATTTGCGTCGCTTAGCTTTCCGCGAACTCTGCGGGAGACCTGCACGGCCTCTCATTTCCCTGGCATTTCCCCGGAAACCAAGGCCTGTCCGGCACTCCGACGCAATACGCGATTTTCCCCTCGCGTCTGTGGATAAAACGTAATGGGGACAACAATCAACAGGCATGGCGCGTGAAGGCCGTAGGAGTTAGGGATGGCTTCAGTTCCTTTCGACCAACTGGACGGCAAATATGGTCCAACGGTGAGTTCGTCGCCTGGAAAGACACCAAGATCCATGTGCTGACCCACGGCCTGCATTATGCCAGCCCCGTCTTCGAAGGCGAAGCGTGCCTATGGCGGCCGGCGGCGCAGACCAACCGCATCAACGTCGCCATGGCCATCGCCATCTGGCAATGGGGCAGCTATTTCAACCCGACCGAAAAGCTGAAGGGCATCCGCCTCGATATCGCCGAATACCGTCGTCCCGATCCGAAGACAGCGCCCTGCGCCTCGCACGTCGCCGAAGCCAAGGGCTACGCCGACGCGATGACTCTCGATTATCTCGATCAGGTCACTGAGGCGACCGGCGCCAACATCTTCTTCATCAAGGATGGCGTCATTCACACGCCGACCCGGATTGCTTCCTTAACGGTATCACCCGCCAAACTGTCATCGACCGGGTTTCCGAAATCGGCCCGTATCGCTTCACGCCGTCGACGATCTCCGAAACACCGATGAACGACTACATGAAGGAAGTCTATCCGGCGGCGATCGCCGCCGAATAAGGGCCTCACGCAATCGGTCCGGCCACTGCATAATTCCTTAAATCGGAATCAGTTTAAGGATGAAATTATGCAGCGGTTCAAAGTGCTACAGCGTCCTTTGCGCGTCTGAAAAGACGCGCGGCCTGTACATACAGACCAGTCGGGCCTTTATCTATGCGCCCGCGCCATGACCAGTCCGGCGAGCGTCGAGAGAATGCCGCCGCCGATCAGGCCGCCGATGCCGTCGGCGATCAGGCCGGTCATAGCCGCTTCCCCACCGACCATGCTGAGCAGCATGCCGCCGGCGACGCCGCCGATCGCACCGGCGATCGTACGGGCAACGACGTTGATCGCCTGCTGCTTCAAAGCGGCGCTCGCGGCGTTGCCGCCGATTGCGCCGGCAATCAATTGTGTGATGAGCGGAAGTAGGGCTTCCATGATTTCCTCCTCTGGCGATCCCCCCGATCGCCGATCCATGCCGAATCTTCGGCATATTAGTATTTTATCATATTTTGGAGGAAAGCGTTAAGAAAAATCAACCGATGCGGGATTAAGGCAGGGAGAAGCGCCCCGGAACGAGGCGGTCCGATGTCCGCCTCGCCTCAGTTCCTGTCGATCACGTCATTGATAGACGTAGACAATCCGGCGCGTACCGGGATCGACCAGCACCGGCCGATCATTGATCCTCGTATAGCGGTACTCGTAGTCGGGAATCGTCTGGAAGGTGACATCGCCGGGCACTTCCGCGCCGACGACGACGTCGCCGCCAAGCTGCACCGTCTGGCCCGGATTGGTGTCGATATAGGTGCGGACCGTCTCCGGCGGGGTGATGGTCTCGACCGCTCCGACGGGGCCGAGCAACTCGTCGCCCGGTGCCGGCTGCGGATCGGCCGGAACGACACTTGCGGTGGACTCGTAAGTCACGCTGGGAACGCCGATCTCGGCGCGGTGCTGTTCGACGATGACAGAGCTGCCGCCATGATCGACCTGCAGATAATCGGCATAGACCCAGCCGCGCATGCCGTTGACGTCGACACGGCACCAGCGGCTGCCTTCGATGCAGCCATCAAGCACCGCGGTCGAACCGCGGGTGGCAAGGCCGACCGTCGGATATTGCGGCCCCGGGCCGGCGCGAACGTTGAGATCATTGACCGTCGTGGCCATCATCTCCGCCTGCGCAAAACCACTGCTTGCCAGGAGCACGGCTCCAGCCAACAGAATGTTTCTCTTCAAGGTCATGTGAGCGTCTCCTTGGTTTCGATGGGCTGACAACGCGCGGGGTTCCACGATGTTCCCCGGCACTCCGCCCAGCGAAATGCCGCTTGTGGGAGATTTCATCCAAGTGCCTTGAAGAATTGAAGAAAATTCGATTTTTCCGCTCTACGGCAATGGCGAAGAGAGGCATAAACTCTTGTTGCAGTCCGTCTTTTTGCCGTGAGGCAGGCCGCAATGGCGGAAGATTCCGGCTGTCCTTGCCGTGGTTTCGGACTATACCCGAAGCAACAGAGACACGAAGCGAGGCACATATGGGCATGCTCCAGGCCGGCATCATTCCGGTGACACCCTTCCAGCAGAACTGCACGATCTTCTTCGATCCCGATACCAAGGAAGGCGTCGTCGTCGATCCCGGCGGCGACGTGCCGCTCATCCTGCAGGCGATTGCCCAGAACGGCCTGACCATCAAGGAAATCTGGCTGACACACGGCCATCTCGACCATGCGGGCGGCGCCAGTGAATTGAAGGAAGCCCTCGGCATCGACGTGGTCGGCCCGCATCAGGACGATCTGCCGCTGCTGCAGCGGATCGAAACACAGGCTGAAAAATACGGCATATCAGGATTGCGCGACGTCGTACCCGACCGCTGGCTGAAGGACGGCGACAAGATCTCTTTCGGCACCCATGAATTCGAAGTCTACCACACGCCCGGCCACGCCCCCGGCCACGTCATCTATTTCAACCGTGCGCAGAATTTCGCTCATCTCGGCGACGTACTTTTCAACGGCTCGATCGGCCGCACCGACCTGCCCGGCGGCAATCATCAGCAGCTTCTCGATTCGATCCGCGACAAGGTATTGCCGCTCGGCGACGACGTCGGCTTCATCTGCGGCCACGGCCCCGGCGGCCGCATCGGCGACGAGCGGCGAAGCAATCCATTCCTGCAGGAGATCAGGCCTCGTGGAGGATCCGATGCGACCACGTCAGGCGAAGCTCCGAACAACTAATGCATGTCGCCCAAAAGTGCGCAGCGGTTTTGGGATAACGACTTGCATAAAATAAAGACTTGAAGCGCGTCGCGTGAATCCGATTCGACGCGACGCGCTTTAGTGCGAGCTCGCGCTCACATCATCTTTTGGCCGTTCGGCACCGGCTGTTCGACCGCAGCAAGCACGATCGCGCCGTTCTCATCCTCGAAACCCAGCGTCAGTACTTCCGAGCGGAATGGCCCGATCTGGCGCGGCGGGAAATTGACGACGCCGAGCACCTGCCGGCCGATCAGGCTTTCCGGCGTATAATGCACGGTGATCTGCGCTGAGGATTTTTTAATGCCGATGTCAGGACCGAAATCGATCAGGAGTTTGAACGCCGGCTTGCGCGCCTCCGGAAAGGGACTGGCTTCGATGATCGTTCCGACGCGGATATCGACACGCTCGAAATCGGCGTAGGTGATCTCTTCGGCCATATGGTCTCCGTCAGCCAGCCAGTTCCTCGGCCCGCTTGCGCGCCGCCGCAAGGGCTGCGTCGAACAAGGGCTGCATGCCGTCTTCGGCCATCAGCACGGCGAGCGCCGCCGCCGTGGTCCCGCCGGGAGAGGTCACGTTCTCGCGCAGCCGCGAAGCGTCGTCGGGGGACTGGTGCATGAGTTCACCAGCCCCCGCGACTGTTTCCCGCGCAAGACGCATGGCGAGGTCCGCCTGCAGGCCGAGTTTACGGCCTGCCTCCGCCATACATTCGACGAGATAGAAAACATAAGCCGGACCGCTGCCCGAAAGCGCCGTCACGGCATCGATATCGGCTTCCGCCGGCACCCATTCGACCGGCCCCGAGACGCTGAGAAGCGAATGGACGCGTTCGCGCTGCGGATCGCTGACTCCTGAATTCGCAAAAGCGCCGGTGACACCACGCCCGACCATGGCCGGCGTGTTCGGCATGGCCCGCACCATGGCGGCCTTACCAAGATGCTTCTCGAGGAAACCGAGCGTCTTGCCCGCTGCGACCGAGACGACGACCGTATCCGGCCCGACGGCGCTCTTCACCGCCGGCAGCACCGTCTCCATCACCTGCGGCTTGACGGCGAGGAACAGCACGCTTGCCTTCAAATCCGTAGGAAGCGCGGTCAGATGGGTCGCACCAGCCTCGCTGATCGTCGAAAGCATGGCCGGCGACGGGCCGGGATCGACAACGATGACGGCCGAGCCCGGAACGCCGCTTTTCAGCCAGCCGGAGAGCATCGCCCCGCCCATGTTTCCGGCACCGATCAGGACGACGGGATGTGTCGAGGGAAAAGGGGTCGTCGGCATCTTATGCCTCGCCGACCGTTTCAAACAGCACGGCTTCCATCGCCTTCGTCGCTTCCATGCCGGACCAGACGACGAACTGGAATGCCTGGAAATAGGCTTCGCAGGTATCGAGCGCGCTGGAAAGCAGCACCTCCACCTGGCGATTGGTAGGCTCCGCACCGCCGGCAAGCAGCAGCGATTGGCGGAAAATGACGACATCTTCCTGGCGCCAGAGGTCGAAATGACCCATCAGCACCTGCCCGTTGATCGCCGAGAGCAGCTTGACCACCTCGTTGACCCTGATGTCGGGAACTTTGATATCGAAAGCGCAGCCAAGATGCAGCGCCTCGAATTCCTCCATCCAGGAGAAGGAGACGTGGTAGTCCGTCCAGCGGCCCTCGACCGTCATCGCGATCTCGTCCTCGCCGGACCGTTCGAACGACCAGTCGTTGTTGGAGGCAACGTACTCGATCATATCGACCGGGTTCGACTGACGCTCGACTTCCAATTCCATCAGGTTCATGCAGCACCTTCTTGACCGGAACGAATGCGACCTAACTTGGTGTACGAACACAAGAAAGACACACGCAAAATACCGGAACCACCACTCGGATGATCGTTGAACCGCTGCCAGACTTAACGCAGATAACCTGCCCGGAGCTTACCAAGTCGCTTCGAATCATCATTTAAAATCAGTGTATAGCGCCCCTTGCCCCCTGCCAGCCCCCTGAAGGGAAAATAGGACCGGCCACTGTGGAAAGGCTCTTCGAAATTCAATTCAGAAGGGAGAATAAGCGACTCTGCGAATTGGCTTTTTTGGCAGTGTCCACAGGTGGAAAACTCACCTGGTTTTTTTACGGAAGATGCGGCGTGTGGCATGAAGGCAACGCCGCATCTGTGTCGTATCGGGACTTAAGCGCCCTCGCCGGCAAGCTTCGCCTCGAGTGCTGCGATGCGGGCGGCAAGCGCCTCGTTCTCGTCGCGTGCCTTGATCGCCATCTCGCGCACGGCCTCGAACTCCTCGCGCTTGACGATGTCCATGCTGTTCAGCCAACGCTCGGCCTGGGCGTTGAAGGCGGTTTCGATCTCCTTGCGGACGCCCTGGGCGGCACCGGCCGCATCGGTCATCAGCTTGGCGAATTCGTCCATGATGCGGTTCGTTCCGGTCGTCATGGCGTTTTTCTCCCTTGGCATGAGGTGAATTCAGCCCTTCAGGGCCTCGAGGATTGAGGTAGGGCTTCGCCATCGACGATGCAAGCGCTTTACACGGGATAAGCTTGCCGGAACCGGCCGGGAACGGGCCATCACGAACAATGGACTTGACCGTCCGGGATCGCGGCGGCATGTTCCGCGCAACTCAACGGGTGGAAAACCTTGCCGACAGCAGCCGATCTCCTTGCCATCATGCCTTTCCCGGATATCGATCCGATCGCCTTTTCGATCGGTCCGCTGGCGATTCACTGGTACGGTCTCGCTTACGTCGCCGGCATCCTGCTCGGCTGGGCCTATGCGCGTCGCCTCGCCGCCAATGACAGTCTCTGGCCTGGCAACACCTCGCCGATCACAAAGGTGCAGCTCGATGATTTCATCGTCTGGGCAGCGCTTGGCGTCGTCCTCGGCGGTCGTCTCGGCTATATTTTCTTCTATGATCTCCCCGCCGTCCTGCGCAGTCCCGTCCGTGCGCTGGAGATCTGGAATGGCGGCATGTCCTTCCACGGCGGCCTGACCGGCACGACGATCGCCATGATCCTCTTTGCCCGCCGCAACGCCATCCCGGTCTGGAGCCTGTTCGACATCGTCGCCGCCGTCGTTCCCTTCGGCCTGTTCTTCGGCCGCATCGCCAATTTCATCAATGGCGAGCTCTGGGGCCGGTTGACCGACGTGCCCTGGGCCGTGGTCTTCCCGACAGGCGGTCCCTTCGCCCGCCATCCAAGCCAGCTTTACGAAGCCGGCCTCGAAGGCATCGTTCTGCTCCTGGTGCTGGCCGCCTTCGTCTATGGCATGCGCGCGCTGAAAAGCCCCGGCTTCATTACAGGCGTCTTCGTTTGCGGTTATGCGCTGTCGCGCATCTTCGTCGAATTCTTCCGCGAGCCTGATGCCCAGCTCGGTTACCTCCTCGGCACGAACTGGCTGACCATGGGCATGGTGCTCTCCTCCCCGATGATCCTGCTTGGCCTCTGGGCGATGCTGCGGGCCCGCCGCCAGGCTGCGCTGCAGCTCTGAAACGGCAGGACGCGCGACATGACCACCGCTCTAGGCGAAAAGATCAAGGCGATTATCCAGGCCAACGGCCCGATCAGCGTCACCGATTATTTCTCGCTCTGCCTGGCAGACCCCGAACACGGCTATTATCGCACCCGGGAGCCCTTCGGCCGTTCCGGTGATTTCGTCACCGCGCCCGAGGTCAGCCAGATTTTCGGCGAGATGATCGGCGTCTTCATCGTCCATGCGTGGCAGCGCCACGGCACACCGACAGGCGTCCGCCTCGTCGAGATCGGCCCCGGCCGCGGCACCATGATATCAGACATGCTGCGCGTCATCTCCCGCATCGCTCCACCGCTTTTCGACGCCATGACCGTGCATCTCGTCGAAACCAGCGAACGGCTGCGCGACGTCCAGCGCCAGACGCTCGAACCCCACGGCGAGAAGATCACCTGGCACAATGGCTTCGACGAAGTACCGCCCGGCTTCACGCTGATTGCCGCCAACGAACTCTTCGACGCCATCCCGATCCGCCAGTTCGTCCGCATGCCGACGGGTTTCCGTGAGCGCATGGTCGGTATCGACGCCGATGGCGAGCTGACTTTCGCCGCCGGCGTCGCCGGTCTCGATCCCACGCTTCTTCCCGAACCGGTGCAGAACGTGCCGGTCGGCACGCTCTTCGAGATCTCGCCTGCCCGCCAGGCGGTGATGATGGCGATCTGCGAGCGGCTGCGCGCCTTCAGCGGCACGGCGCTTACGATCGACTACGGCCATCTCGTCACCGGCTTCGGTGATACGCTGCAGGCTGTGCGCATGCATGAATTCGACCCGCCGCTCGCCCATCCCGGCGAAGCCGATCTGACGAGCCATGTCGACTTCCAGCAGCTCGCCGAAACGGCGCTTGCGGCCGGCCTCCATCTGAACGGCGCCCTGCACCAGGGTGATTTCCTGACCGGCCTCGGCATCCTCGAACGTGCCGCCGCCCTCGGCCGCGATCGCGAGCCGCAAACCCAACAGGTCATCCAGGCGGCGGTCGAAAGGCTCGCCGGCGCCGGTGAAGGCCGGATGGGCGAACTCTTCAAGGTGATGGCGGTCTCCTATCCCGCCCTCGATCTCATGCCCTTTCGTCCGGTGGATTGACAGGGCGCACGCGGCTGGTTCAACATCCGCCCGAAACAAGAACTTGAAGCGCGCCGTATATGCGATGCGCTTGGGATAATACCAAACCCCTCGAAAACCCCGGAATCACAGATGCAGGACGCGGCCTCTCCCGCACCGATCGAAAGCGCGCTGCTGAACGAAGCGGCGGGCGCCACGATCCGGCACGGTTATTTCACTCGGGCCGGCGGCGTTTCCGAAGGGCTGTATCGTGGCCTTAATGTCGGCCTCGGCTCCAGCGACGAACGCGACAAAGTCCTGGAAAACCGTCGTCGCGTCGCCGCCTGGTTCGGCTTGCCGGTCGAGCGGCTGGCAACCGTGCATCAGGTCCATTCCCCCGATGTCGTGACGATCGGCGCCGATTACGACGGCGCCCGCCCCGATGCGGATGCGATGGTAACGCGCACCCCTGGCATTGCGCTTGGCGTGCTCGCCGCCGATTGCGGACCCATCCTGTTTGCCGACCCCGACAATCGCGTCATCGGCGCTGCCCACGCTGGCTGGAAGGGTGCGCTGACGGGCGTGCTCGAAAACACCATTGCCGCCATGGAGGCACTGGGTGCGGACCGCGCTCGCATCGTCGCTTGCCTCGGCCCCTCGATCAGCCAGGCGAGCTATGAGGTTGGCCCTGAGTTCGTCGAGCGTTTCGTCGCCGAAAACCCGGAGGACGAGCGCTTTTTCGTGCCTTCCGAAGCGCCCGGCCACGCCATGTTCGACCTGCCGGCGCTGACGGTCGACCGGTTGACGAAAGCCGGCGTGCGTGCCGAAAGCCTCGGCCTCTGCACCTATCCGGACAATGAGCGCTTCTTTTCCTACCGTAGGACGACACATCGCAAGGAGCCGGATTACGGCCGCCAGATTTCCGCGATATCAATCAGGGAGACTTGAGCAGAATGGCACTGCATTTCGAAAAGGCCGAATTCGCAAGCCGGCTTGCGCGCCTCACCGAGAAGATGAAGGAAGAAAAGCTCGACGCCTTGCTGCTCTTCGCCCAGGAAAGCATGTACTGGCTGACCGGCTACGACACCTTCGGCTACTGCTTCTTCCAGACGCTGGTCGTCAAGAGCGACGGCACCATGGCGCTGATCACCCGCTCGGCCGATCTTCGCCAGGCCAGGCATACCTCGATCCTCGAGGACATCCATATCTGGGTCGACCGGGTCAATGCCGACCCGACGCTCGACTTGAAGAACCTGCTGGTCGAGATGGACCTGCTCGGCGCCCGCATCGGCATCGAATATGATACGCACGGCATGACCGGCCGCGTCGCCCGGCTGCTCGACGCACAAATGACCACCTTCGGCCAGATCGTCGACGCCTCCTACCTCGTCAGCCGCCTGCGCCTGATCAAGAGCCCGACGGAGGTCGCCTATGTCGAGCGCGCCGCCGTTCTCGCCGACGATGCGCTCGATGCCGCGATCCGGCTGACAAAACCTGGCGCCGACGAGGCCGATATCCTCGCCGCCATGCAGGGCGCGATCTTTTCCGGCGGCGGCGACTACCCCGCCAACGAGTTCATCATCGGCTCCGGCGCCGATGCCCTGCTTTGCCGCTACAAGGCCGGCCGCCGCAAGCTCGACGCCAACGACCAGCTGACGCTCGAATGGGCCGGCGCCTATGCGCATTACCATGCCGCCATGATGCGCACGATCGTCATCGGCGAGCCGACGCATCGCCACCGCGAGCTTTATAACGCTTGCCGCGAAACCATCGAGGCGATCGAGACCGTGCTCAAGCCCGGCCAGACCTTTGGCGATGTCTTCGACATGCATGCCAGGATCATTGATGAGCGCGGCCTGGCCCGCCACCGGCTGAATGCCTGCGGTTATTCGCTCGGCGCCCGCTTCTCGCCCTCCTGGATGGAGCATCAGATGTTTCATGTCGGCAATCCGCAGCCGATCGAGCCGAACATGTCGCTCTTCGTGCACATGATCATCGCCGATTCCGATACGGGCACGGCGATGACGCTCGGCCAGACCTATCTGACGACAGCGGACGCGCCGCGCGCGCTATCCCGCCATCCGCTCGATTTCATCGGGCTCTGACCGGTGAGAATCCGGAATTGACAGATGACCGTCCCCACCCGCATAAATTCGGGTGGGGCTGATTGCGATTGCGGGAAGGACAGACCAAGGGATGACGCGAGCTGCGATTGTGCCCACGCTCCTGTTCGTCATGGCTCTATTGACAGCCTGCAATACGACCGATGCGCTGACGCCCCAGGTCGATATCGGCAATTCCTCCGGGGGAGCCCCGTCGAGCCCGGTGACGCAGAGCGAAGCCGAGCGTTTGGCGGGCACCCGCCAGCCGCGTTTCTCGGGAAGCTCGCAGCAGGGCGGCTACCATCCAGCCTATGATCAGTCGCAGCGGGCCTATCGGCCCGGCACCGGCGCGGCGCCGACGACGATGCAGGAACAGGCAGACGCCCTGTCGAGAAGCGGCTCCTCACCGGCCGCCTCTGCTCCGATCGACGGACAATCGCTGCCCCCGCCGGCGGCCAGTGGTGAGCTTGCCGCACAACCGGCTCCGCCGGCCGAGGCGCAACAGCCGCAGCAGACCGCCGCCCTCCCCCCCAGTTCCTCCTCCGCCCGCGGCAATACCGTGCGCTTCCTACCGATCATCGGCGCGCCGGTGCAGGCCGTGACACCGCTCTCGCGCCAGCTCGGTGCCGAGGCGCGCGCGCACGGCCTTTCCATCAAGAGTTCGAACGACGCGAGCAGCGACTACATCCTCAAGGGCTAC
>NZ_JACCEY010000016.1:218952-256868 GCF_013591995.1 Rhizobium sp. WYCCWR 11146 | reverse complement strand
GACAGCGGCGGCGCCCGCCTGCACCGCATCCAGGGCCAGGAAAGCGTGCCGACGGCCGCGGCCGATCCATGGGCGGGCGTTCCAGCCTCGGTGATGCAGCAGATCGCCTCGAAAACCATCGCGGAATTCTCTTCCTGGCGGCAGGCTCAGGGCGGTTAGTCACAAACTTTTTGCAAATATGGAAGCCTGTGGCGCCTTTGCCCTTGCATTCACGGGGAAGCTGACTAAAAAGCGCGGCTATCAGCGCGTAACAGGCGGACCAAAATGAAGGTTTTCGCGGGCAATTCGAACCGGCAACTCGCCGAAGCGATCTGCAACTATCTCAACGTTCCCTTGGGGAAAGCCAGTGTTCGAAGGTTTGCCGATCAGGAAATCTTCGTGGAAATCCAGGAAAATGTGCGCGGCGAAGACGTTTTCCTTGTACAGCCCACCGCTTTTCCGGCAAACGACCACCTGATGGAACTGCTGATCATGATCGACGCCATGCGTCGTTCCTCAGCCCGCCGCATCACCGCCGTCCTTCCCTATTTCGGCTATGCCCGCCAGGACCGCCGTGCCTCCGGCCGCACACCGATCTCCGCCAAGCTGGTCGCAAACCTGATTACCGAAGCCGGCGCCGACCGTGTCATGACGCTCGATCTCCATGCCGGGCAGATCCAAGGCTTCTTCGATATTCCGACCGACAATCTCTTCGCCATGCCCGTGCTGACGCGCGACATCAAGAGCCATTATGACCTCAGTAACGTCGTGGTCGTCTCGCCTGACGTCGGTGGTGTGGTGCGTGCCCGCGCGCTTGCCAAGCGGCTGGACTGTCTTCTGGCCATCGTCGACAAGCGTCGCGAGCGGCCGGGTGAATCCGAAGTCATGAACATCATCGGCGACATCAGCGGCAAGGACTGCCTGCTGATCGACGACATCGTCGATTCCGGCGGCACGCTCTGCAACGCGGCCGACGCGATGCTGGCCAAGGGCGCATCCAGCGTCACCGCCTATATCACCCACGGCGTTCTCTCGGGCGGCGCAGTCACCCGCGTCACTTCCTCGAAGCTGCGCGAACTCGTCATCACGGATTCGATCCAGCCGACCACCGCGGTTCTCTCGGCGCACAATATCCGCATCGTGACCACGGCCCCTCTGATCGGCGAAGCCATCAGCCGAACGGCTCAGGAAGAGTCCGTCTCCAGCCTCTTCGATTAAAAAGAGCCGGCATTCGACCGGCTCTTTCAATTTCTGCATCAGAGACCAAGCTATTACCGGGCATGCGCTCCGAGCCGCATGAATTGCTGGCCCGTTGATTGTCGCCGAGCCGCGTTCGGCGACAACGAAAGCCCAGAATAAACCGCCGTTACGATCGTTGGGCACAAAAAAGCCGGCACAAGGCCGGCTTCTTTTCATTTCTGATCCCAATTGATAACGCTCAAGGCTGCTGCGGCGGCGCAGGTACCGCGTCCTGCCCCTGATCCGGTTCCTGCTCCTGGTCTGACTCCAGCCCCTGATCTTGATCCTGGTCCGGACCATCCGGCCCCTTGACCACCTGCCCGTTGACGGCGATCGCGCCGTCGCGGCTGATGCTGATGTCCCAGCGCGAACGGCCATCTACATCGGTCTTGGCGAAGCCCTTCACCATCATGATGCCGAAGGAAACCTGGTTGAGATCGGGATCCGTCTTGGCAAGCTCCTGAACCGCGGCAATCGTCTTGTCGAGATCACGGGCAAGGATCGTCGCTTCCATCGAATAGTCCTTTTCGGTGTCGACCCGCCCCTCGATCTTGCCGGTCATATCGAGGTCGTAGACATCGGATTTGGCGCTGATCTTCGGAAACTCGACGGCGAGCCGGCCGTCGCGGAAGAGCTTCTTCGCCATCTCCTCGCCGCTCGTCTCAGGCGCCTCGGCGCTGCTGAAATCCACCGCCATGAATGCGTCGCCGAAGGTTGCGAAATCCATATTCGGAATGGCCAGCTGCAGATCGAAGCTGGTCGGCACGAAAGGCGAATAGCTTGCCGGCATCAGCGGGCTGTCGAGGCTGATGTCCTGCGCATTGATGCCGAAGCCGAAACGCATGGCGTCGCTCGGCCCGTCGACAGCCACATTGTAATCGAACGCCTTGACGCCGCCATTGCCCATCTGGCTGCTGATGGTCAGATTGTTGACCCCGATCGTTTCGCTGAACGAGGTAAGAATCGGGAAGGCTTGCTTGAGCATTCCCTTTATCTTGTCGCTGTTTTCGGGGCTCAGTTCCTTCTCTTCAAGATGGTCGAGAACGAAAAGGACGATCTCGCGGATTTGTTTGGCCGGCAGGCCATTCACCTTGGCATCGAAATCAATCGAATCGGCACGGATTTCAACGGGCGGCATTTGCAGGCCGGAAACCTGCTCGACGAAAGTGGACATCGAGCCGCTGCCCGCAAAATCGATACGCCCGTTGACGCCTGCGCTGTCCGTCGAACTCAGCTTTTGGTCGATCGCGGCGATGCTGGCATGGACTTCCTCGGTGTCGGACTTGCTGGTGACCTTGATGTCCTTGCCGGTGAAGGTGCCGGAGCGCAGATAGCTGATCGCCGGATCGAAGACGCCGGTGTAGACAAGCGAAGCGATGGAGTAGGAAAAATCCGTCGGCTTCTGGTCGGGGCCTTTGAAATGGCCGGAAACGTTGAGGTTGTTGTCACCCTCGATGTTCCAGAGCCCGCTGTCGAGCGGCGTGGCGAACATCGAGAACGGCGTCAGCCCGTTGATCGCGAATGTCGCCGGATCGGCTTTGGCGAGCAGCTTCGCGAGATCGTAAATGATCTCGTATCGCGCCCCCGCCGGATTGACTGTGATCAGGCCGCTCTTCGCCAGATCCTCGGGAAGCAGCTTCGTCAGCGTGTCCTTGACCGCATTGGCGCCATCCTGATTGATCTCGACACCCTGGGCCGTGGTGACAAGGCAAAGTGCCAGCAAGCTCGTTGCCGTGACAAGTTTGAGACGCATAGTCCGATTTCTCCTCAGCCGCTTTTTTGAATGCGGGCCATCCAAAGATGCGAAGCGCGCCGATGTCAACCTCAGCTGCGGCAGAGAATGGCAATTTGCCACTCACGCGGCCGCGGATTTCTTCACGGCCGGCGCAAGAACCGTTTCCTGCTGTACGGCCGGCACCTCGCCGTTGACGATCGCCTCGATGCCCGAGCGCGGTCCCGGCTTACCGAAGAGGAAGCCCTGCACCTGCAGGCAGCCTTCCCGTCGCAGGAAGTCGATATGGTCTTCGTTTTCGACGCCTTCAGCAAGCACCGGTATGTCGAGGCTTGCCGCAAGAATGAGCGTCGAACGCGCGATTGCCGCAGACTGCTTGTTGGTGACGACGCCGTCGACGAAGGCGCGGTCGATCTTGATCTTGTCGAACGGGAAGCTCTGCAGTGTCGACAGTGACGAATAACCCGTGCCGTAATCGTCCATCGCCACCTTCACGCCAAGCGCTTTCAGCCGGCGGATTGCCTGCAGCGCATGTTGATGATCGGCGATGATGCCGGATTCGGTGATCTCGATCTCGAGTCGCGCCGCCGGCAGGCCGGTCTCGAGAAGGATCTGATGCACGATCTGCGGTAGGCGGTTGTCGCCGAGCTGCTGCGGCGCGACGTTGACGGCGATGCGCAGCGGGTTCTTCCAGGTCGCCGCTTCCGCGCAAGCGGCCCGCAGCACCCATTCACCAAGCTCAATAATAAAGCCGGTCTTTTCCGCGATCGGAATGAATTCGACGGGTGAGATGTAGCCGCGCACGGGATGTCTCCAGCGCAGGAGCACTTCCAGGCCAACGATGTCGCGCGTCAGCGTGTCATTCTGCTGCTGGTAGAACAGCTCGAATTCGCCGCGCGCCAATCCCTCCCGCATCTCGCTCGCCAGCGCGTTGCGTTCGCGCGCTGCCTGGTCCATCGAGGGCTCGTAGAAGCATATGCTGTTGGTCGCTGTCGATTTTGCCCGATACATGGCGATATCGGCCTGCGACAGCAGGTCGTCCAAAGTGTCCGCCTGTCCGGGATAGGTGGAGATACCGATACTGGAGCCGACGGTCAGCGCATGGCCGTTCCATTCGATCGGCCGGGCGATCTCGTCGAGCATGCGTTGTGCTAGTCCCTTGGCGTCTGAACGGACGAAATAATCGCACATGACGGCCACGAACTCGTCGCCGCCGACCCGCGCCACGAACTGGCCGTTCTGCATGATCCTGGACAGCCGCTCGGCGACGGCGCGCAGCACGGCATCGCCGGCGGCGTGGCCATGAACGTCGTTGATTTCCTTGAAACGGTCGAGGTCGAAGGAAAGCACGGCGATATTGGCCGTCATGTCTTTCGGCTTGTTGACCAGAGCCGACAGATGCTCGTTGAAGGCGGCGCGATTGGCAAGACTGGTCAGCGGGTCATGCAGCGACAGATGGCGGTAACGCTCGACGGCTGCCTGCGTCGACTGCATGTCGATGATATAGGTGGAGGCACCCAGCGCCAGGATGATGATCATGACGGCGCTGACAAGACCGGTCATGATGCCGTCCGAGATGATCTCGGTGGGTGCCGCAACAGTGGCATCCGGCAGGATCGTCAGTCCCGCCATGCCGGTGAAATGCGTGAGCACGATCGCAAGGATCAGCGAAAGGGCAGCCCCGTGGCGGCAGAAACGCGTGATCGGCCGACCGATGCGATTGGTGGCGACCGCGCCGAACAAGCCGGCGAAGACCAGCGAGGCGACGACATAGGAGGCCTGCCATTCGAGACGACCCTCGATCTCGTAACCGGCGATCCCGACATAGTGCATGACCGCGATGCCGAGGCCGACGATCACGCCGCCTGCCTCGATAAGCGCGCTCTTCTGCGCGATTGACGCGATGGCAAAGCCGATCATCGTCGTCGCGACAGCGGCAAACAGCGACAGCAGCGTCAACGTCGGCTCATAGCCGTTCGCCACCGGCGTCTGGTAACCGAGCATGACGATGAAATGCGTCGTCCAGATGGTCGAGCCGCCAACGAAACCGGAGAGAAACAGCCAGTTGGTTTTCTGCAGCCCCTGCGATCGGCGCACCCGGGTGAAGAGGCGCATCGACAGCATCGATCCGAGCACACAGATAACGGTGGCGAAGATCAGATGCGGAAGGCTGTGTTCGACGGTGATACAGGAAAGGACGCTTAACATGAGAGGCAACCGGCAAATTGAGACGGCCCTGCTTATATTGGCGGGTAAACGCAGGATTTATTAATCGCCGCCGATTTCGTTTTCGATGGTTAAACCTTGGCGAAAGCGTGTATATGGGCGAAAAACAACCCAAATCCGCAACTTGCGTTTCCGATCGACTTATAATATAGGCCACCGGTCCGTGTAGACACCCTTGGAGGCAACGCGGATGAGGTCGGGTCATACCGCCTCCGGTTCGTCGGAACAAGGCTTTTGCCCGCCGCCGAACTCTCCAAATAACCTCGAAAGGAATAGCCATGAGCCAGGAAACTTACGAGCTCAAGGCCGAGGCGCGCGAACGGGTTGGTAAGGGGTCCGCCCGTGAACTTCGCCGCAACGGTTTGATTCCCGCTGTCATCTATGGTGACAAGCAGGCCCCCATTGCCATCGCTCTCAACACCAATGAGGTGACGAAGCGCATTCACGCCGGTGGTTTCATGACCACCGTGGCGACGATCGACGTCGACGGCAAGAAGCACAAGGTTCTGCCGAAGGACTACCAGCTCGATCCGGTCCGTGACTTCACGATGCATGTCGATTTCCTGCGCGTCTCCGGCAACACCCAGGTGACCGTTGAAATCCCCGTTCACTTCATCAACGAAGAGAAGTCCCCGGGCCTCAAGGTCGGCGGCGTTCTGAACATCGTTCGCCATGAAGTCGAAGTTCATTGCCCGGCCGATGCGATCCCTGAGTTCTTCAACATCGACCTAAGCGGCAAGAAGATCGGTGACAGCATCCATATCGCGGAAGTCACCCTGCCGAAGGGTGTCACTCCTGTGATCGACCGCGACTTCACGATCGCGACCATCATTGCCCCGGCTGGCGGCATTGACGAGACTGCTGCGGAAGGTGGAGCCGAAGCCTGATCGCTTCGACCAATTTGTAAAGCATATGGCCCGCTTTCCCCTGGAAAGCGGGCTTTTCATTGCCCGGAAACGCCCCGTTTCAGCAACATTTAACAAATTCGTGAAAGCATGCTCCGTCAGTTGCGAAGAAGCCCGCCTCAACGCACGACAGCAAATATGGCCGGCCTGGGGAGTAGACGGAACCATGAACAATTCCGTTGAGAACAGATTTTTTGCGATAGTTTGCGGAGCGCTGCTTGTTTTTGTCGCTCCCCTCTTTGTTCTCTTCCTTTTTCTTTCCTCCGAGCGGGCCGACAAGGAAATACGCGACCATATCTCCGTTCTTCTTGTCGCCAATGCCCAGGCGCTGGCCAAGCCCCTGTGGGACCTCGATGAGGACAGCGTCACCCAGATCAGCGCGACGGTCGTTTCCCAGGGCGCCATCGTCAGGGTCGAAGTGCGTGACCAGTCAGGCCAGCTCGACGTCAGCCAGTCCACCATTCCGCGCTCCTTCGACGGCAAGCTCGTGCAGGTGTCGCGCGCCATCATCTACAACACCGTCGACGGTCCGAAGAACCTCGGCAGCATCAGCGTCTATTATCCTGCGCTCGGCCTGTTTTCCGGCCTGAAGCAGGAAGAGGTCGTCTTCATCTCGATCTTCATCTTCGCGGTGCTGACCGTTTTCGGCACGGCGCTGATTGGCAATCGCTTCTTCGTCATCCAGCCGCTGATGCGGCTGACGGCGGCAATCGAGGCCACCCGCCAGTTGGGCTCCCGCCATCATGTCGACTGGCAGTCGAACGACGAGATGGGACGGCTTGCCCATAGCTTCAACGAGATGCAGACCAAGCTCGAAAGCGAGGAAAAGGAGCTGAAGCTCGCCCACCGCCGCGCCACCGACATCTACAATCTGACGCCCGCCATGCTCTTCTCGCTCGACGAGGAAGACCGCATCACCGCCGTCAGCGATTATTGGCTGCTTGCCACAGGTTATAACCGTGCCGCCGTCATCGGCCGCAACTTCGCCAATCTCGTCACCCCCGCGACCCGCGACAAATTCGTCAAGCGCCGCCAGGCCGAAAGCGGCATGACCGTCACCGTCAAGTTCGTTTGCCTGGACGGCCGCACCATGGACGTCCTCATCATGGAATCGGAGGCGGGAGCTGGCGCTCAAGACCGCCTCTCGCTATCGGTCATGACCGATGTGACCGAACTCAAGGCCTCCGAGGACCGCAACCACCGCCAGGCAATCACCGATCACTTGACCGGGCTTCTCAATCGCCAGGGCTTCGAAGCCGTCCTCGACAACAAGATTGCCGCCGCCGATGCCGCCGGCCAGGAACTCGCCTGTCTCTTCGTCGATCTCGACCGTTTCAAGTGGATCAACGACAATATGGGCCATGCCGCCGGTGACATGGCACTGGTCGAGCTCGTCGAGCGCCTGAAGACCCATCTTGCCCCCTCCGACGAGGCGGCCCGTCTCGGTGGCGACGAATTTGCCATCCTGCTGCCGGCCAAGGACGCCGAAACCCGCGCCAAGGTGATGTGCGAGCAGATCGCCTCGATCTTCGAAACGCCATTCACCCCCGACATGCATCTGAGCGCTTCCGTCGGCATCGCCATCTATCCGCATCATGCCGAAACCGCGGCCGAACTGCTGCAAAAATCCGACATGGCGATGTATGCCAAGAAACGCGACGGCAAGAACGGCGCGCAGCTCTTCGACAATGCCATGCTCGACCGTGCCCGCAGCCGCGCCGAAATCGAGGCCAATATCGAAGCCGGCCTCGTCGACAACTGGTTCGAAGCCTTCCTGCAGCCGATCGTCACCCTGAACGGCCGCGGCATTGCCGGCTTCGAGGCGCTGATGCGCCTCAACCATCCGCAGAAGGGCTTGATGCCGCCGGCCGAGATCATCAGCGTCGCCGAGGAAACGGCAAAGATCGTCCGCGTCGGCAACGTCATCATGGAAAAGGCGATCGCCAACCTCGCGAAGATTTCCCGCATATCAGGCATGCAGGATACCTATCTCGCCATCAACTTCTCGCCGCTGCAGTTCGAACCGGCGCTGCCGGCCCGTCTTGCCGCCATCGTCGGCCGCCACGGCATCCGGCCCGAGCGCATCGTCGTCGAGATCACCGAAGCCGTGCTGATGCACGACAACCCGCAAATCCGCTTGATCGTCACGGAGCTTCGCCGTTTCGGCTGCCGCATCGCGCTTGACGATTTCGGCACGGGCTATTCGTCGCTGAGCTACCTCAACCGCTTCCCCGTCGACATCATCAAGATCGACCAGTCCTTCACCCGCGCGATCAACGACGGCGACGACGACGTGCGTCAGAAGAGCCGCATGCTGATCGAAGGCATCACCACGCTTTCCCACAAGATGAATTGCACCGTCATTGCCGAGGGTATCGAGACCGAAGAGGAATGCCGCACGCTCCATCAGATGGGGCTTGACTATGGCCAGGGCTATCTCTTCCATCGTCCGCAGCACGCAGCCACGCTGATCGAGGAACTGGCGGCCTCGCAATCGGCCGTCGCACGCGCCTCGTGAACGAAGAACCAAGGAGATGATGCAGATGAAAAAGCTCCTGCTTCTCGCATGCCTGGCGCTGCCCTGCACCGCCCATGCGCAAACGGTGACGTTCACGACCGAGGACTATGCCCCCTTCAACTATCGCGAAGGCAAGGAGATCAAGGGCGCGACCGTCGAGCAGGTCGAAAAGGTGATGGCCGCGATCGGCGTCGACTACACGATCGAGATCATGCCCTGGGCGCGCGCCTTCGGCCTTGCCCGCACGGCGCCGATGACTTGTGTCTTTGCGACCGCCCACAACGGCGCACGCGACCCCTTGTTCAAATGGGTCGAGCCGCTGCTCATCGACCGCAACATCCTGATCACCCGCAAGGGCTCGGGCGTCACCGCCGGCAATCTGGACGAGGCGAAGAAGTATACGGTCGGCACGCAGCGCGAGGACTATACCGAGACGATCCTGAAGGAGAAGGGTTTCACCAAGCTCGATGTCGCCAGCGACTTCAATGCGACGCTACGCAAGCTGCTTGGCGGGCGCATCGACATGATGCCGATCTCCGAACTCTATTTCGAAAAGCTGAAGGCCGACCAGCCGGTGGAATTGGTGACCGTGCTCTCCGCCCAGCCAATGGGCATCGCTTGCGAGAAGAACTTTCCGGACGATCTGCTCGCCAGGATGCAGGCTGCTCTCGACAAGCTGATCGCCGATGGCGACCAGAAGCAGATCTTCCTGAAATACGGCATGAACCTGTCGGAATGACTCCGAAGACAACTGCCCTTTCCGCTTGACTTTGCTTTCATTTCGCGGTGGTGAACGGCGGGAAGTTCCAAAGCGCGTCGCGATCTTTCAGATTCGCTTGTCGTGCTTTAGGTCTTTGTTTTTACGCATGTCGTTTGTCGCAAAACCGCTGCACACTTTTGCGCGACATGCTTTAGCGAGGAAAAACAGGCCATGCTGATCATCGCGGGTCTCGGCAATCCCGGCGGCAAATACGTCGGCAACCGCCACAATATCGGCTTCATGGCCGTCGACGCCATCCATCGGCGCCACAGCTTTTCGCCCTGGTCGAAGAAGTTCAGGGCCGAGATCGCCGAGGGCGAGGTCGGCGGCGAGAAAGTGCTGCTGATCAAGCCGCAGACCTTCATGAACCTTTCCGGCGAGTCCGTCGGCGAAGCGATGCGTTTCTACAAGCTCCAGCCGGCCGATCTCGTGGCCATCTACGACGAGCTCGACCTTCCTGAGGGCAAGGCGCGACTGAAGACCGGCGGCGGCCACAACGGCCACAACGGCATCAAGTCGCTCGATGCGCATTGCGGCAGGGAATACCGGCGGCTGCGCCTCGGTATCGGCCATCCCGGCATCAAGGAAATGGTGCAGAACCATGTGCTCGGCGATTTCGCCAAGGCCGACAAGGCCTGGCTGGAGCCGCTTCTCGACACGCTCGCCGACAATGCCGACATGCTGGTGCGAAACGAAGATTCGCAGCTGATGAACAAGATCGCGCTGGCGCTCGGCGGAAAGGCCGAGGAGGAGAAACCGGCGAAGGAAAAGAAGGACGCCGAGAAGAAGCCGGCCGGCCAGTCACATATCCATCAGGCCCGCAACCACAATCAGCCGAAGTTGCCGGCCACCGGCCCGATGGCCGACATGCTGAAAAAGATGTTCGGCAAAAAGGGCGATTGAGACCGATGCCGGATCAAGACGTCATCATCCGCCCGGCTGCCCGCGGCGATCTTGCCGGTCTCATGACGCTTTACCGTCACCTGAACCCCACCGATCCGGTTCTTGACGAGGCCATTGCCGAAGAACGCTTTTCCGCCATCCTGGCCCAGCCCGGCATGACCGTCTTCATCGGTTTTGCGGGTGAGGTCGCCGTCGCCACCGTCACAAGCGTCGTCGTGCCGAACCTGACACGGAACGGCGCGCCCTATGCGCTCATCGAAAACGTCGTCACCCATGCCGATCATCGCAAGCGCGGCTATGCCCGCGCCGTCATCGGCCACGCGGTCGCCGAGGCTTGGAACGACGGATGCTACAAGGTGATGCTGCTTACCAGCTCCAAGAATCCGGCAACGTTGCGCTTCTATGAGAATTGCGGTTTCTTGCAGGACAAGACCGGCTATCAGATCCGCCGGCCCTGAATCCATATTCGGGGCGGCCCTCGGAAAACGCCTATTCCTCCGGTTCGGTGGTGAACATCAGCGGAAAGCCCATGCCCTTGGCAAGGTCGATGCCTTCCTTGGCCTTGGTCTCGGCGATGTCCCTGACGCAGACCACGACCACGCAGGAACCCAGCTTGTGCGCCGTCATCATCACCCGGTAGCCGGTCTCCTCGCTCATGCGGAAGACGGCCTTCAGGATCATGATCACCAATTCGCGCGGCGTATAATCGTCATTGACGAGAATGACCTTGTAGAGCTTCGGCTTGTCCAGCTTGAGCTTCACCTTGGCCTTCGGTTTCAGGGCAATGTCATTGTCACTCATCGGAAAAATCCACCCGTTGATGACATGGGGTCAGGAATCTTCAAAACCATCTAATCATTGTCGATGACGAATTTTTGACGGTTAACCGGTGCGGCTCCCGACCTCAAACGGGCAGGAGCTGGTCGCCGGCATCGTCACCGAAAGGTCAACTTCGTCTATGCGAACAGTGACCGGCATTCTGGTGAAATCAGCAATACGTCCAAATCTCCGTCGCTTTCAAGAATAGGCCAGCACCGATCCGTCGGCAAGTGAGCGACGCTAAAAGCTCTCTAAGACTTGACCATATTGCTCCTTTATCCCATAGGCACCAGCAAGGAATTCAAGAACAGCAGGTTTTAGCCATGGGCTTCAAATGCGGTATCGTCGGGCTGCCGAATGTCGGCAAATCGACCCTCTTCAACGCGCTCACCAAGACGGCCGCCGCACAGGCGGCGAATTATCCCTTCTGCACCATCGAGCCGAACACCGGCGAAGTCGCCGTTCCCGATCCGCGCATGCGCAAGCTGGCCGACATCGCCAAGTCGAAGGAACTGATCCCGACCCGCATCTCCTTCGTCGATATCGCCGGCCTGGTGCGCGGCGCCTCGAAGGGTGAAGGCCTCGGCAACCAGTTCCTCGCCAATATCCGCGAGGTCGATGCCATCGTCCATGTGCTGCGCTGCTTCGAAGACAGCGACATCACTCATGTCGAGGGCCGCATCAACCCCGTCGCCGACGCCGAGACGATCGAGACCGAGCTGATGCTTGCCGACCTCGAGAGCCTCGAGCGCCGCACCGAGCAGACCCGCAAGCGCGCCACCAGCAAGGACAAGGATTCGGTGGCGATGCTGCCGATCATGGAAGCCTCGCTGAAGCTGCTCAACGAAGGCAAGCCGGTTCGCACGCTGCTGTCGACGCTCGATGCGGAGGAAATCGTCATCCTCAAGAGCCTCAATCTTCTGACCTCGCATCCGGTGCTCTACGTCTGCAACGTCGCCGAAGGCGATGCCTCGACCGGCAATGAATTCACCGAGGCCGTTGCGGTGATGGCGAAGGAACAGGGTGCTGAAACCGTCGTCATCTCGGCGGCGATCGAAGCGGAGGTTGCCCAGCTTCCCGAAGAGGAAGCTAAGGAATTCCTCTCCGCCCTCGACCTTGACGAGGCGGGCCTCGACCGGCTGATTCGCGCCGGCTACAAGCTGCTCCACCTCATCACCTATTTTACCGTCGGCCCGAAGGAAACGCGCGCCTGGACGATCGAGCGCGGCACCAAGGCGCCACAGGCCGCCGGCGTCATCCATTCGGATTTCGAGCGCGGCTTCATCCGCGCCAACACCATCGCCTATGACGACTACATCAAATACAACGGCGAAGTCGGCGCCAAGGATGCGGGCAAGGCGCGCGACGAAGGTAAGGAATACGTCGTCCAGGACGGCGACGTCATCCATTTCCGCTTCAACACCTAAAGCAATTCCAGGAAAAGCTGAACCGCTCTAACCGGAAACCGCTGCTATCCCGGCCAATGCTACGTCGCCCAACTGCTCAGCAGATCGGGCGACGTAGCTTTATGGGGTCGCCGCCAAGACGGCAGGCGGCAGTCTTTGCGAAATGGCGGCCGGCAGCGCCCGCAGCACGATGCGGCGCAGCGGCATCCAGCCTGTTCCGATGATGAGCACGATCGCTCCGACGACGATCAGGGTCGTGAAGATATAGGTATCAACCGTCGCACTCCCTTGCCGGAAAATGCCGTAGATCGCAAAACCGAGCGACAGCAGGCCTGACGTGACGAAGGCGCGCCGGTCGATGACAAGGCCGATCAGCATCAACACCGCCACGCTGATAACAATGATGGGCGTCTTGATCGACACGGTCTGGGCAACATCGAGCAAATTGCCGTCGAATGAAATCAGCAGCCTTACGCTGAAGAGCAGAGCCGGCGCCGCGCCGAGGTGAAGCCAGAAGGCGATATCGGAGCGTGTCGTCCGGCGCAACCGGTCGCCGAGGTCGAAATAGAGCGCCGTTGCAAACAGCCCGAGCGCGCAAACGAGGAAGACCACCGCGAGCAGGAGGGGATGGTTGGAGAAGAATTGCGGATCGCCACTCGCCCATTGCATGAGGCGCAACAGCAGGGTGAGCACCAGCGCAAGGGCCGACATGATGCAGAGCGCCAGCGCCAGCGGCACGCGGTACCGGGCATAATAGAGGCCGAGAATGATCGGGAAGCCGGCGACGAACTGCGTCGCCTCCGCCCCGATATCATTGAAGGCTGATGTTACCGGCTTGAAGAAGAAGGACATCAGCAGGAATGTCCAGCAGAGCAGCGCAATCGTCAGGCCGACGGCCGGCAAAGCGAGCCGCTGGCGGCGCACCAGGATTTCCGAAAGCACGATGATTGCAGGCAGCACGGCATAAAGTGCGGCAAGCCCCCAGAGGCCGCCAAGCGCCACCACGACGCCAATGGTGATCAGCACGTCGTGGAAGCCGCGCACGAAACGCGGCGTCTCGGTATCCGACCAGACCTGCCCCTCCGCCGCCATTGCCGGCAGTGCCTCAGCGACGCCAACACCGCGCCCGGCGACGACGACCCCGCGCTCCGTCAGGAACGGCAAAAGCCGCCCGCCCGCCTCCGGCGAAATCAGCTCCTGGCGCACGGCCTCGTCGAGTATCGACCTTAGTTCAGTCATGCCGGTTTATCTCCCCGGAATCATTGAGCCCGCGCGGATGCTATTGTAAGCATTGTGCGCTGCATATGGCGGGAGGAGCGAATGTCGGCAGAAAAGCTTTCCTTCGAGGATTTCCAGCCCGGCCGCCGCTTCGCGCTTGGCCCGAAGCTGGTGACCACCGAGGAAATCATTGAGTTCGCAAGCGAATTCGACCCGCAACCGATGCATCTCGATGAGGCTGCCGGCCGCGCCAGCATTCTCGGCGGCCTTGCCGCCTCCGGCTGGCATACCTCTTCGATGTTCATGCGCATGATGGCCGACAGTTATGTGCTGCACTCGCTCTGCGAAGGTGCGCCGGGCGTCGATCTGATGGAATGGCGAAAGCCGGTGCTTGCCGGCGACACGCTGTCCGGCAACTCGACCGTGCTTGAAGCCCGGCCGATGCGATCGCGCCCCGGCATGGGCATTGTCAAGTTTCGCCACGAGGTGGAAAACCAGCGCGGCGAACTCGTCTGCGTCTCGGAGAACTCGGTCATGTTCGGCATGCGCGCCCGCCCCGCCGATATCGGCATAAACCCGGAGACATCAGCATGAGGATGTCCGAGCTTTACGCGGTTGGCGAGAAGGCCGAGATCGGCAGCTACATTTTTACCGAGGAAAACATCATCCGTTTCGCGATGCGCTACGATCCGCAGCGTTTCCACGTCGACAAAGAAGCTGCCAAGGACACCCTCTTCGGCGACCTCTGCGCCTCGGGCTGGCACACCACCGCCGCCTGGATGCGAACCTTCCTCGCCTTTTGGGAAAGACAGAGCGCCGCACTTGCGAAAAATGGCCAGACGTCGCCGAACCTCGGCCCATCACCCGGTTTCCAGAAACTGCAATGGTTACGGCCGGTCTTCGTCGGCGACGTCGTGACCTATTCCGTCGCCTTCCTCTCCAGCCGGGCGCTCGCGTCGCGGCCGGGATGGCACCTCAACACCATCCTCTGCGAGGGCGTCAATCAAAACGGCGATGCCGTTATCCGCTTCGAAAGCGGCGTGCTCGAATTCGACTGACGCTGCAGGCAGCAGGACGAGGGCTTAATGGCCGGAGAATTCGACCAGCGTGTGCACGACGACGCCGAGTTCTTCCAGCTTCTTGCGGCCGCCAAGATCCGGTAGATCAATGACGAAACAGGCGCCGACCACTTCCGCGCCGATCTGGCGCAGCAGCTTCGTGGCACCGACCGCCGTGCCGCCGGTGGCGATCAGGTCGTCGACGAGGATCACCTTCTCGCCGGGCTGGACAGCATCGCGATGCATCTCCATCTCGTCGACGCCATATTCCAGGCTGTAGGCGATGCGCACGGTCTCGTGCGGCAGCTTGCCTTTCTTGCGGATCGGTACGAAGCCTGAGGAAAGCTGGTGCGCCACCGCGCCGCCGAGGATGAAGCCGCGCGCCTCCATGCCGGCGATCTTGTCGATCTTCGTGCCCGCATAGGGCTGCACGAGTTCGTCGACCGCCCGGCGGAAAGCCCGAGGGTTGCCGAGCAGCGTCGTGATGTCGCGGAAGATGATACCGGGCTTGGGATAGTCGGGAATGGAGCGGATGCTGGCTGCTAGCTCCGAAGTCGTATTGTTCATGGAAAGTCCATATTCTGCGAGGGCATGAAACTGGGCCGCACCCTATCAATTGCCAGGGGCGGAACCAACAAAAAAGGCGGCCAGAGGCCGCCTTTTGAATGTCGATCGGGAACGCTCAGTGTTCCTTGTTGGCGTAGATCGAGCGCTTCGTCAGGTAGATCAGCACCGTGAAGATCGCCAGGAAGATCATGACCATGAAGCCGGTGCGCTTGCGCTCCTCTAGATGCGGCTCGGCGGCCCACATCAGGAAGGCGGAAACATCCCTTGAATACTGGTCGACCGTCGCCGGCGCGCCGTCGTCATAGGTCACCTGCCCGTCGGAGAGCGGCTTCGGCATGGCAAGCACGGCGGCAGCGTTGAAATAAGGGTTATAATGTCCACCCTCCGGCACGTGGAAACCGGCCGGCGGCTCTTCATAGCCGGTCAGCAGCGCGTGGATGTAATCCGGGCCACCTTCCTGATACTGCTTGAAAATGTCGAAAACGAACTGCGGAAAGCCGCGCTCGACTGAGCGGGCCTTGGCGATCAGCGAAAAATCGGGCGGAGCCGCGCCATTGTTGGAAGCAGCCGCGGCTTCAGCATTGGGGAAAGGCGACGGGAAGTAATCGGAAGGAACCGCCTTGCGGGTAAACATCTCGCCGCTGGCGTCGGGACCGTCTTGGACCTCGTAATTCGCGGCGAAGGCCTTCACCTGCGCCTCGGAATAGCCGAGTTCGTCGAGCGTGCGGAAAGGCACGAGCTTCATCGAATGACAGGCTGCACAGACTTCCGTGTAGACCTTGAGGCCGCGCTGGAGCTGGCCCTTGTCGTAATGGCCGAACGGACCGGCGAAAGACCATTCCTCCTCCTTCGGATGCTTCAGCGGATAATGCGGGGTCTCACCTTCCGCGTGATGGGCCGGAGCCGCACCGTTGGCGGGCGTCGCCTCCTGGGCCAGCACCGCACTGCCGAGACCGGCGGCGAATGCGAACGAGAGAATGCTTGTAACAAGCGTTTTCATATTTCTATTCCCTTCCGTCGCTCGCTTATGCCTTGACCGCTGCGGTCTTGTTGCGCTTTTCGAGCACCGCTTCGGTGATCGAATTCGGGATGCGGCGCGGTGTTTCCACCAAGCCGAGAACCGGCATCGCGACCAGAAAGAAAGCGAAGTAGAGGAGTGTGCAGATCTGCGAGATCGTGGTGAACAGGCCTTCCGCCGGCTGCGAGCCGAGCCAGCCGAGGATGATCGCGTTGATCACGAACAGCCAATAGAACAGCTTGTACCAGGGGCGGTAGACGGCGGAACGGACCTTTGAGGTATCGAGCCAGGGCAGGAAGAAGAGCACGATGATCGCGCCGAACATCACGAGCACGCCGCCGAGCTTGGAATCGATCGGGCCGACGTTGAAGGTGATCGAACGCAGCATCGCGTAGAACGGCAGGAAGTACCATTCCGGAACGATGTGGGCTGGCGTCTTCAACGGGTCGGCCGGGATGTAGTTGTCGGCATGGCCGAGGAAGTTCGGCATGTAGAAGACGAAATAGGCATAGACCAACAGGAACACCGATACGCCGAGCGCATCCTTCATTGTCGCATAGGGCGTGAAGCGCACCGTGTCCGTCTTCGTCTTGACCTCGACGCCCGTCGGGTTCGTCTGGCCGACGACGTGCAGCGCCCAGATGTGCAGGACGACGACGCCGGCGATCATGAAGGGCAGCAGGTAATGCAGTGAGAAAAAGCGGTTCAGCGTCGGCTGTTCGACGGCAAAGCCGCCGAGTAGGAACTGCTGCAACCATTCGCCAATCAGGGGAAAGGCCGAGAAGAAGCCGGTGATGACGGTCGCACCCCAGAAGGACATCTGGCCCCAGGGCAGAACGTAACCCATGAAGCCAGTCGCCATCATCAGGAGATAAATGACCACACCGAGAATCCAGAGAATTTCTCGCGGCGCCTTGTAGGAGCCGTAGTAGAGGCCGCGGGCGATGTGCAGGTAGACGGCAACGAAGAAGAAGGATGCGCCGTTGGCATGCATATAGCGCAGCAGCCAGCCCTGGTTGACGTCGCGCATGATCTTTTCAACGGAGTTGAAGGCGACCGACGATTCAGCGGCGTAATGCATGGCGAGCGTGACGCCCGTCAGGATCTGCACCACCAGCATGACGGCGAGCATGGCGCCGAAGGTATAGGCATAGTTCAGGTTACGCGGAACCGGGTAGGCGATGAAGCTGTCATAGACCATGCGCGGCAGTGGAAGGCGCGCATCGACCCATTTCTCGAGGCCGGTTGATGGCTCGTAGCTGGAATGGCCACTCATATATCAGTCTCCCCTCAACCGATCTTGATTTTGGTATCGGACACAAATGAAAAGGTCGGGATCGCCAGGTTCTCGGGCGCAGGACCCTTCCGGATGCGGCCGGCCGTATCGTAAACCGAGCCATGGCAGGGACAGAACCAACCATTGTATTCGCCGGCCTGGCCGAGCGGCACACAGCCGAGATGCGTGCAGGTGCCGATCATGACGATCCAGTTTTCCTTGCCCTTGCCGCCCGAACGGTCAACACCCGTTGCCTGAGCGTCGACAGGAAGGTTTGCATTGCGCGCGATCGGATCCTTCAGATCAGCAAGCTGGACGGCGTTTGCCGCTTCCACTTCCTCAGGCGTGCGATTGCGGATGAAGATCGGCTTGCCGCGCCACTTGACTGTCAGCGACATGCCGGGCTCGAGGCTGGCAACGTCGACTTCGATGGAGGCGAGAGCAAGCGTCGAAGCGTCAGGACGCATCTGATCGATGAACGGCCAAGCGACCGCGACGGCGCCGACGGCGCCCGCCATACCAGTGGTGAGATAAAGGAAATCACGGCGAGTGGGTTCGCCCGTGCCCTCGCTTGTCGTTTCGTGTTCGCTCACGGCTAACATCCTCTGCGCAATTTTCGCGGAATTCCGCCCTACCCCTCTACCGGCGAATCTCTCTAGACACAATTCGGCCATAGATTCCCCAGCAATCCGGCGCGTTCTATGCTTGATCGCAAATTATGTCCAGCCTTGGCAAGGGGATGAGGGCACAATGTCGCGGGAAATTTCGGATGAATTTTTTAAGGCAAACACGCGCTTGCCATTATGTTGCATTGCAACAAAAATGCCCTCGTGATAGGCGCAGTCCGAGCCATGCCAGTGAGCCGGACCGGAGCGGATGAGAGCCACGATTTTTTGCGTATTCAGCGTTCTTACGACGCTCGTTCTCGCCATTATCTCCTTGCGATACATCACCGATTTCTATTTACTGTCCTTCTTTTACAGCTTCCAGGTTCATCTGGCGGCAGCCGGCGCGGTGGCCTCGGTCGCTGCCCTTCTCGTCAAGCGGCACTGGTATGGCCTGCTGACCCTAGCAGTATCGGTGGTTCTTGCAGTCCATGGCATCGTGATGATGCGCGAATTCGCCGAACCATCAGTCGAGGAGAGCCGCACGGCCCTGTTCAGGCTAATGTCCTTCAATATCGAGAACGATAATTTCGCAAACGGCCCTGACATCGCCGACATGGTCATCGCCTCAGGCGCCGATGTCGTCAACATCCTGGAGGCCGAGCCGCTGCTGTCGGAACTGCCGCGGTTGTTGAAGACCTATCCCTATTATATCGGCTGCGGTGTCGGCATGGAACAATGCGATACGCTGGTGCTGTCGAAGCGTCCGCTGATCGAACCCCGCATCCGCAATCTCGGCCTGCTCTGGCGCAACCGGCTGACGATCTCGACAATCGATTTCGATGGCCAGAAGGTCAATTTCCTCGCCGCGCACCTGACAAAACCTTATTACGACGAGTTCCACGGCCTCGAAATCTGGGATCTAGCAGAGATCATCCCTTCCCTTTCGGGACCGCTCGTCCTTGCCGGTGATTTCAATACGTCGATTTTGGCGCCCGACGTGCAGTATCTCATGCGCACTCAAGGCTTGGGCACGGCATCGCTGGAGCCCGCGACATGGCCGATCCGCGCCGGCGCCTTCGGTATTCCTATCGATCATATCTTTACCCGGGCGCCGCTGCGGCTGAAATCGGTCCGCCGCATCGAGAACGGCTTCGGATCAAATCATTTTGGCCTCATGGCGGAATTCGTCGTCGACCCTTGAGCCCGCATCCTCGTCCGTAGCAAGGAAGCCGCCGGACTGGCGCGCCCAAAGTTCGGCATAGAGCCCGCCGTGGCGAAGCAGTGCGTCATGGCTGCCTTCCTCGATGATCCGTCCGAGATCGACGACGATCAGCCGGTCGAGCGCGGCGATCGTCGACAGCCGATGGGCGATCGCAAGCACCGTCTTGCCTTCCATGATCCGATGGAGATTGGACTGGATGGCTTCTTCCACTTCCGAATCGAGCGCTGATGTCGCCTCGTCGAGAACGAGGATCGGCGCGTCCTTCAGCATGACGCGGGCAATGGCGATACGCTGCCGCTGCCCGCCGGACAGTTTGACGCCGCGTTCGCCGACATGCGCATCGAAACCTCTGCGGCCCTGCTGATCCTGCAGGCGTTCGATGAAGTCGATGGCTTCGGCGCGCCTGGCCGCCTCGACCAGCCCCTCCTCACCGGCATCGGGCCGTCCGAACAGGATGTTGTCACGCACCGAACGATGCAGCAGCGAGGTGTCCTGGCTGACGACGCCGATCTGCATCCTGAGAGATTCCTGCGTCACGGCTGCAATATCCTGGCCGTCGATCAGAATTCGGCCGTCCTGAATATCGTAGAGGCGCAGCAGCAGGTTCATCAGCGTCGATTTCCCCGCGCCCGAACGGCCGACGATCCCGACCTTTTCGCCCGGGCGGATGGTCAGCGAGAAATTCTCGACGACCGGCTGATGGCCCTTGCCGTAGCGGAAGGAAACATTGTCGAAGCGGACACCGGGCTGCCGGATTATCAGGGTCTTCGCATCAGCCCGATCGACGAGCCCCAGAGGCTGGGAGATCAGCTCGGCAGCGTTCTGGATGGTGCCGAGGTTGCGCATGATGCCGTTGAATTGCGTCATCAACCGTCCGAGCAGGAAATTCAGCCTGAGCACCAGCGCCAGCGAAAACGCCACCGCACCCGAGCTGATGAGGCCGCGCAGCCAGAGATCGACGCTCAGTCCCGCCATCGTCACGATCATCAGGCCGGAGAGCAGCGCCATCGAGGCCCTGACGCCGGTGATGAACCGCGTGAAGCGCAGCACCGTATCCTGATAGATATCGAAGCCTTGCCGCATGTAGCGGTCGGTCTCCTCGTCGCGTGCAAACAGCTTCAGCGTCTGCATGTTGCTGTAGGAATCGACCATCCTGCCGTTCAGCATCGATCCGGCTTCCGCCGTTTCGCGGGAATGATGGCGGATCCGCGGGACAAAGTGGCGCGCCAGCAGGCTGAAGGCGCCAAGCCAGAACAGCACGACGGCGGCAAGGGAAAAGTCCAGCCGGGCGACGAGCACGAGCGTCGTTACGGCATAGATGCCGACGAACCAGACGCTTTCCATCAGCGAGGTGACGAGATCGCCGGTGGCCTGCCCCGCCGACCAGACCTTGGTGACGATGCGTCCGGAGAAATCGCTCTGGAAGAACGACAAGGATTGCCTGGAGACGTGGAGATAGGATTGCCAACGTGCGAGATTGTAAAAGCCCGGCGTGATCACCTGCTGATCGACGAGCGCGATCAGGAAGGCGATGACGAAGCGCACCAGCCCGATGAGGGCGAGCATGCCGAACAATTCGCCGCCATGGGCTGCGAGAAGGCCGCTCCAGCCGGCACCCGGCGTGATGCTGCCGAGGATATCGACGAGCCGCCCGACAAACCAGAAGAGCGCAGCCTCGATCGCCGCCGACGCGCCGCCGAGAACGAGCATGGCGATGAACGGCATCCTCGCCTGGCCGATATAGAACCAGATGAATCCGAGCGTCGAGCGCGGCGGCTGGAGATTGGCGCGTGGGCGGAACGGATCGATCCAGGTTTCGAACCGGCGGAGGATGGGGCTTAGGAACATAGAAGCGATATAGGCGGAATAACCGGACCGGCAAAGGGAATGAAAAGCGACCGAAACCTTATATTTTGGTAATTAATGGTAACATCGGCGGCATACCCATTGAATGCCCCCGAACCGGTCACAATCTCACGTTACGATCGCGCTTTACCGGAGACCACTTCCATGGAAACGAAAATGCTCGATGTGCATATTCCGCTTCCGCTTGCAGAAAGGCTGGATGCCCTGGCATTCGTCCTGGGGTTGCCGCGCGACGAGATCGTCGCCGAGGCCATTGCCACCTGGATCGATCAGGAGGAGCACCGCCGCCTCGTCGCGCTGCGCACGATCGCCGCCGCCAACACCATGGTGGTCGTCGAAACTCACCGCGTGATCGATTGGGCCGACAGTCTGTGAACGGATAAGAGGCAGACGCAGTCAGGCCTTCAGCAATCGTCCGGCAAGCTTATAGCCATCCTAAGAATTAAAGAGGCCCTCTCCGCTTTCGCAGGGAGGGCCTCATTCTTCTTATTCCGCCGCCACTTCCGCTTCGTCGGCGTGATCGGAGAGGAAGCCGCCGGACTGGCGGTTCCAGAGGTCGGCATAGATACCGCCTGCTTCGATCAGTTCGCTGTGCGAGCCGGCCTCGATGATCCGGCCCTTGTCGAGCACGATCAGCCGGTCCATCTCCGTCAGCGTCGACAGCCGGTGGGCGATGGCGATCACCGTCTTGCCCTCCATCAAGGCGAAGAGGTTTTCCTGGATCGCCGCCTCGACTTCCGAGTCGAGCGCCGAGGTCGCCTCGTCGAGCACCAGGATCGGCGCGTCCTTCAGGAAGACGCGGGCGATCGCGACGCGCTGCCGCTGGCCGCCTGACAGTTTGACGCCGCGTTCACCGACCTGCGCGTCGAGCCCCGCGCGGCCCTGCATGTCGACGAGCCCTTCGATGAACTCCCAGGCATTGGCGCGTTTGGCAGCCTCGATCACCTCGTCGTCCGTCGCTTCGGGACGACCATAGGCGATGTTGTCGCGGATCGAGCGATGCAGCAGCGAGGTGTCCTGCGTCACCACGCCGATCAGCGAACGCAGGCTTTCCTGCGAGACACCGGCGATATCCTGCCCGTCGATGGTGATGCGGCCGTCCTCAAGATCATAAAAGCGCAGCAGCAGGTTCATCAGCGTCGTCTTGCCGGCACCGGAGCGCCCGACCAGACCGACCTTCTCGCCTGCCTTGATGTCGAGCGACAGGTTGTCGATGACGCCCTTGCTCTTGCCGTAGTGGAAGCGGATGCGGTCGTAGTGGATCGCGCCCTTCTTCGCCGTCAGGGTGGGTGCGTCCGGCTTGTCGACGATGTCGTGCTGTTTGCTCATCATCTCCATGCCGTCATAGACCGTGCCGATATTCTCGAACAGCGCCGAGACTTCCCACATGATCCATTGCGACATGCCGTTGACGCGCATGGCAAGACCGATAGCGATGGCGATGGCGCCGACCGAGATGGCCCCGTTCAGCCAGAACCAGATCGACAGGCTCGAGATGACGAAGAGCGCAACGCAGTTGTTCACGTAGACGAAGATGTGGAAGAGCGTCACCTTGCGCATCTGCTTGTGCACGGTCTGCAGGAACTCGTCCATGCCCTCCTTGGCATAGACCTCCTCGCGGCCCGCATGCGAAAACAGCTTAACCGTCGCGATATTCGTATAGCTGTCGACGACGCGGCCCGTCATCATCGAACGCGCATCCGCCTGCGCCGCCGCGATCTTGCGAAGCCGCGGCACGAAATAGGCGACGATGCTGATATAGACCGCGAGCCAGACGAGGATCGGGATCATCAGCCGCCAGTCCGCCGCCGCAATCACGATGATCATCGTCAGGAAGTAGGTGACGACATAGACAAAGACGTCGAGGATCTTCATCACCGTTTCGCGTACGGCAAGCGAGGTCTGCATCACCTTGGTGGCGACACGCCCGGCAAATTCATTGGCGAAGAATGACATGCTGTGGCGCAGCAGGAAGCGGTGCATCTGCCAGCGTGCGATCATCGGATAATTGCCGAGCATCATCTGGTGCATGATGAGCGAATCGAGCCCGGCGACCACAGGCAGGCCGATCAGCACCAGCGCCGCCATCCAGAAAAGCTTGTGGCCTTCTCTCTCCAGGAATGTGGCGCGGTCGGCATTGGTCAGCCAGTCGACGATGTCGCCGAGGAACTGGAAGAGCGCCACTTCGCCGATAGCGATCAGCGCGGTCAGCACGGCCATCAGGCCGAGCCAGGGCGCAGCCGGCTTGCTGTAATGCCAGCAAAAGGCAAAGAGACCTTTCGGCGGGGCGACAGGGTCCTCGCTTGGAAAGGGATTGAGTCGCTGTTCGAACCAGCCAAACATGAAATTGCTCCGAAACGTCAGCGTTCCGGCTCCCGGCTTCGCGCCATCCCAGCGCTATGCAAGCACATATGGGAACCGAACGTTCAAGGGGCGAGGCTGAGACAGCCGCACAATGGATCAAAAAAGGAAATTCAGGGAAGAAACCCGCCCTATCGGCGGAAAATCGCACTGCTTGGCATCATGGCCGGGAGGCGCACATACAGCAAAATATTCATTCTGGCGCTCCTTGCTGGCGATTGAAGATATGCACCGATAACGCGAAAACGAGGAATTTTCCAGCCCTGTTGTGCCAAAAATTTCATCTCTTCGGGTCAAAACGCGCCCTGTTGCGCCGAAATCACAGTTGCATTAGGCCTTGAGCGGCGAAAGCGGGAAGATGGCGCATCATGACTTCACTCAGACTGGCACTCTATCAGCCGGATATAGCAGGCAATACCGGCACCATCCTGCGTCTCGCCGCCTGTCTTGGCTTCGCTGTCGATCTGATCGAACCCGCCGGCTTCGACATCTCCGACCGCAACCTGAAACGGGCCGGCATGGACTATATCGCCGCCGTCGCCCTCACCCGCCATGTCAGTTGGGACCGCTTCGAGGCATGGCGTCTGACCACCGGCCGCCGCCTGATCCTCGCCTCGACCAAGGCTGCGGAGCGCTACACCGATCTTGCTTTCCGCCCGGACGATGTCCTGCTCTTCGGTCGTGAAAGCGCCGGCGTGCCGGATCAGGTGCATGAAGCAGCCGATGCGCGCGTGCTGATCCCGATGATCGAAGGCCAGCGGTCGATCAACCTCGCCGTCTCGGCCGCGATGATCGTCGGCGAGGCGATGCGCCAAACCGTCTGGGCCTGACGGACACCGGCGCTGGCGGAGCAAAGCTGGCGGAATTGCCGATCCGCTCCCGAATATGTCGCAAAATAACGTTGTCTATCCGTCAAACCGGCGTATATTTATTAGCCGGGCAATCAAAAATTCAGCATTGGCCTCCATGATTCCAACAAGTTGGAATGGCCATGTGAGGAAAACCGCATTTCTCCAGATCTGTGAAAGAAGAATAAAAACAATAAAATGGACTCTACAATCATCATGATCAACCTGTTCGGCGCCGTGGCTCTGCTGCTGTTCGGCCTCGCGCAGGTAAAGGATGGCGTGTCCAGGGCCTTCGGCGCCCGCCTGAGAACAGGTCTGGCGACGGGCACGCGCGGCAGCCTTCGTTCTTTCCTGTCAGGACTCGTCGCAACCATCGCGCTGCAGAGCTCCACGGCAACGGCGCTGATGACCGCCTCCTTCGTCGAGCGTGACCTGATCAAGCCGCGCATGGCGCAGATTGTCCTGCTCGGCGCCAATGTCGGCACCGCGATCACCGCCTGGATCGTGGCAACGGGCATCGAATGGCTCTCTCCGCTTCTGATCCTTGCCGGCATCGTGCTTTGCCGCGGCCGTTCCAGCGCCAGCCAGGGCGGCGGCACAGCGCTGATCGGCATCGGGCTGATGCTGTTGTCGCTGCACCTCCTTGGCCTTGCGACGGAACCGATGCGCGCCTCTCCCGCCCTTGCCGCCTTCATCGGCCTGCTGGACGGCGCCCTGCCCGTGGCGATGATCGTCTCGGCAGCACTTGCCTTCGCGTCCTCGTCGAGCCTTGCGGTGGTGGTGCTCATCCTGTCGCTCGCCTCGGCCGGCATGGTCTCCGCCGAACTTGTCATCGTGCTCGTGCTCGGCGCCAACCTCGGCGGCGCAATACCGCCTGTTGTCGCGACATTGTCCGGGCCGGCTTCGGCTCGGCGCGTCACCCTCGGCAATCTCGCCGTCCGCACGCTCGGCTGCCTCATCGCCCTGCCGCTGGCGGGATATGGCGCGGAACTCATCCAAATGCTGCCCTTCGGCCCTGCCAAGCTGCCCGTCGATGCGCATCTTGCCTTCAACCTTCTGCTGGCGGCGCTGGCCTGGCCATTCTCCCGGCCGCTCGCCGCCCTGATGGCCCGGCTGGTGCCGGATCAGGCCGAGCCTGACAGCGCCCCGAAATATCTGGATGCGCAGGAGCTTTCGACGCCGGTCGTGGCCCTTGCCAGCGCCACCCGCGAAGTGCTCGGCGTTGGCGACCTGATCGAGCGCATGCTGATCCGGGTGTCCGAAGCCTTCGAGCGTAACGACGCATCGAAACTTGCCGAGATATCCGCCCTCGAAGAGCGCGTCGACCGGCTGCAGCAGGCGGTGAAAGTTTATCTCTCGAAGCTTGGCCGCGAGGGTCTCAGCGACGAGAACGCCCGCCGCTCGATCGTCGTCATCGATTATGCGATCAACCTCGAACATATGGGCGATATCATCGAGAAGGGCTTGCTGGAGCAGGTGGCGAAGAAGATCTCCCTTGGCCTGAAATTTTCCGAGGATGGTCATCAGGAACTACGCAAGCTGTTCGACCTGACCATCGACAATCTGCGCGTCGCCCAGACGATCTTCGTCACCCGCGATTTCAATCTGGCGCGCCAGATGATGGAGGTGAAGGTCGAGGTGCGCCGGATGGAGAAACAGTCTGCCGAGCGCCACCTCGAACGCCTACGTGACGGACGCGCCGACAGCCTGCAGACGAGTTCGCTGCATCTCGACATGCTGCGCGACCTGAAGCGCATCAACGCCCACATCGTTTCCGTGGCACATCCGATCATGGATGAAAGCGGCCTGCTGATCGAAAGCCGCGTGCGCGCCACTGCGAAGTGACGGTCAATCGGCCGAAGGCAGGCGGCGCATGGTGAATTCGATCTGATCGCCGTCGAGCTGGCGCCAGCTTTCCACCTCGGTCCAGTAGGCGGCTTTCGGATATTCGTCGAACCATTCACGCGCCTTGGCCCGTGCGTCCATGAGGCCGAGGCAATATGTCTCACGCACGAAATGGTCTTTCTTGCTCGGGGGATTTTCCGCCCGATGTCTCGCTATCCTGCGCTTCAGGCCGTCGAAGGACGGAGGCCCTGGAACATTCTTCATCAAACCTACCTCCTCGGAAAAGGTAGTATCGAAATTCTTGATTTGCGAGTCGAATCTTGGAAGTGCTCGGCGGTGCTTGCCTCGGCTTGGCGAGATGCGGCACCAACTGCTAATCATGGCGAGCAATCAAGAATGAGCGAGTCGCCTCTAAAGGAGATGTCGACAGTTGGAGGCGTAAATGGAAAGACCGGAACTGCCGATCGGCTTGCCTGACGATATCGAAGAGAAGAAGGCTGCCGCCCGCAATTGGTTCGAGGGATTGCGCGATACGATCTGCGCCTCCTTCGAAGCCATCGAGGATGAGTTGGAAGGACCGCTTTCCGACCAGGAGCCCGGCCGCTTCGTCGCCAAGGACTGGTCACGCGAAAACGGCGCCGGCGGCGGCGGCCGGATGTCGATGATGGAAGGCCGCGTCTTCGAAAAGGTCGGCGTCCATACCTCCACTGTCTACGGCGAATTCGCCCCGGATTTCCGCGCCCAGATACCCGGCGCCAAGGACGATCCGCGTTTCTGGGCCTCGGGCATCTCGCTGATCGCCCATCCCGTGAACCCAAACGTTCCGGCCGTGCACATGAACACTCGCATGGTCGTCACCACCAGCCGCTGGTTCGGCGGCGGCGCCGACCTGACGCCGGTGCTGTCGCGCCGCCGCACGCAGGAGGACGAAGACAGCCAGCTCTTCCACAAGGCCATGGAGATCGCCTGCCGCAATCATGCCGTCGCCGATTATGATGCGTACAAAGCCTGGTGCGACGAATATTTCTTCCTGAAACACCGCAACGAGGCCCGCGGCATCGGCGGCATCTTCTACGACTGGCTGCATTCAAGCGAGGACGCCGGCGGCTGGGACGCCGATTTCGCCTTCACGCGTGATGTCGGCCGGGCTTTCGCCATGGTCTATCCAAAAATCGTCCGCTCCAACTTCAATAAATTGTGGACAGAGGTCGATCGCGACGAACAATTGATCCGCCGAGGCCGCTACGTCGAATTTAATCTGCTGTATGATCGCGGCACGATCTTCGGCCTGAAGACCGGCGGCAACGTTGAATCCATTCTCTCTTCGTTGCCCCCCGTCGTCCGCTGGCCATGAAACTGTGATATCTCATCGATAAATTCGAGGTGATAGACCTTCACGAAAACTCAGTGAGTCCTAACTTTATATGTATGTGCGTAACAATCGGAGGAGGATTGTCATGACGATACAAAGTGGCTCGCCAACGTCTACGGATGTCGAGGAAACATCCCGCACGATCGACACGTCCGAGTTTCTGACGCGCATCGCCGAGAAACTGCGGGCCAAGAGCGGCTCGGATTTGCCGCTGTCCTGCTTCATCGAGCAGGTCAAGCTGCAGCTGGCTGGCGGAAAGTCGCCGGAACAGCTGCAGAACGAAGCAGCGGCCGCCAACAGCAACATGCCCGGCCACCTCTTGGATACCTACAAAGCATGGGCGATGCCCGACTGACACGGCCTTCACTGGCCGGCATGTCGATTGCCGGCCGGAACCTTCCCTCCCCCCGCACATTCATAAATCGCGTAAGATCGCGATCGTCGTTGTGTTTCGAACAGAGGAGAAGACCATGCGACTTTTCGAATGCGGCACTCTCGTTCCGGGCTGCGCCTGGCATACACGAGCGGATAGTGACGCCGAGGTGGTCCGCCGTGCCGTCGAGCACCTGAAAGATGCTCACGGCGAAACCACGATCCGCGAGAACATGGTGGATAATATCAAGGCTCGCATCCGTGACGAAGCGACCGCCGCCTGATTATTGCACGCGTTCCTGCAGCCGGGCGAGCAGCGCCGCCCGGTCGGAAGCAAAGTTTTCCTCCACCCATTGGTTTTCCAGGCCGGCAAGCAGCTCGCCGACGCGCGGGCCGGACGCGATTCCTGCCGAAATCACGTCGCCGCCGTTCAGCGGAAACTGTGGCTTCTTCCAGTGCATTGCCCTGTCCAGCAGCTTGATAAGCCGCGCCGACCGCGCCATTTCATCGAAATCGCTTTCAGCCTTGCCGCGCGCAACCGCAAGCGCCAGCTTCAGCCGTGTCGAGATGCCGTCGGTGCTGTTGCGGTAAAGCAGCCGTTCGAAGGCGGCCGACGACATCTCGTCATTAACGGGCGCTGCCATGGTCCAGGCCTTGAGAGTAGCCGCTTCCGCATTCGAGAGCTTGAGCCGGGCTGCGAGCGCCTCCATGCGCGCCGCATCGGGCGGCACGATCGCCGCAAGGCGCAGCAAAGGATCGGGCGTCCAGCCGAGCGCCTTTTCGGTGGCGATCAGCGAAGGGATCGCATCGATCCCCCATCGTTCCGATTCCGGCAGGATTTCCGTCAGCACTGCCACCTGCCGCATCCAGAGCAGCGCCCGGCCAGGATCGGCAGCACCTAGCAGCTTTCGCAGTTCAGACCAGACGCGTTCTGCCGAAAGCGTCGTCAGTTTCGAACGCGCGACGGAACACGCCTTCAGCCCCTCGGCATCCGGCCGCCCGGAACCGTAATAGGCAAAGAAGCGGAAGAAGCGCAGGATACGCAAATGATCCTCGGCAATACGCCTTGCGGCATCACCGATGAAGCGGATGTTGCGCGTCTCGATGTCGGCAAGCCCGCCAACGAGATCCACCACCTCGCCCTTTGCATCGGCATAGAGCGCGTTGATCGTCAAATCCCGCCGTTCGGCATCTGCCTTCCAGTCCGTGCTGAAGGCAACCTTGGCATGGCGTCCGTCGGTCTCGACGTCGGTGCGAAGGGTCGTCACCTCGAAGGGCTTGCCGTCGATGACGAGCGTCACCGTGCCGTGCTCCAGGCCGGTTGGGACTGCCTTGATGCCGGCAGCCGCCGCCCGCTCCATCACCGCCTCCGGTCTGAGTGTCGTGGCGATGTCGACATCATTGACCGGTAGGCCCATCAGGCTGTTGCGCACCGCTCCGCCAACCACCCGAGCTTCCCCGCCATCGGCCCCACCATCGGCGTTGAGAAGCGCTAAGATCCGGCCAAGGGCCGGGTCGCGGAACCATGCTTGGTCGGCGATGCCGGTCATGCATAAAGCCTTTCGTAAAGCGTGCGGACGATGCCGGCGGTGATGCCCCAGATCATTCTGGTTTCATAGGGCACGCGATAGAAATGCCGGTCGATGCCGTCGATGACACGTCTGTCGCGGGTGTGATTTGCAGGATCCATCAGGAAGGAAAGCGGCACCTCGAACACGTCGTCCACCTCGGTCGGGTTCAGCGTCAGCGCAAAGCCCGGCGAGACGACGCCGAGCACCGGCGTAATGCGGAAGCCCGTCGAGGCAAGGTAATTCGGCAGCCGCCCGACGGTTTCGACGAAGGAACCGGCCAGGCCTATCTCTTCCTCCGTTTCTCGGATCGCCGCCATTTCGGGCGAGATATCGGCTGGATCGATCGAGCCGCCGGGAAAGGCGATCTGCCCGGAATGTTTGCGCAGCGTCGCCGTGCGCTTGGTGAAGATCACATGCGCTTCCTCGCCGTTGTCGACGACGGGCACGAGCACGGCGGCGTCGCGCAGCTTGAAGGTCTCGACCTCGGCGACGATATCGGGATTGAGGATGTGGTCCCCGTGATCGCGCCAGGCATGATCGACCGGCCCACCATTCTGGTTGAGCGCGCGGCGGCGGAATTCGGCTGCGGAAAACAGCGGATAACGTTGGGTAATCGCATCATTCATCGGGAAAGCGCATCCAGTTCATCGGCCGGCATCATCGCAAAGACTTCTCCGGCCGAACGGACGGCGAACATCGCCTGTCCCTCGACCTCGATCGTCTCGCCGAGCGCCACCAGTTCATACATCACCGCACGCGACACCAGCGCCTCCAGCCGCCCGCGCACATGCAGATAGGGTTTCAATTCGGCATTCTCGCCCGCAATGGCAAAGCGCAGCCGATGTTCTCCTCCCGCCTCCACGACATCGCCGACATTGGTGCGGAAGGTCAGCACCTGTCGGCCGTGCCCCTCCGTCACGCTCATCTCCACGGCGATGAAAGGCGCGTCGACGACCCTTATACCGACCTTTTCCACAGGAGTTACGAGATAGGTCTTCTGGTCGTCGTCTTTTCTTAAAACCGTCGAGAACAGCCGCACCAGCGCCGGTCGGCCGATCGGTGTGCCCATGTAGAACCAGGAACCATCAGCCCGGATTTCCATGTCGATATCGCCGCAGAAAGGCGGATTCCACCGCTCGACCGGCGGTAATCCTCGTTTTTTACCGGCATTTTCCTGAGACGCGCGCGAAATCAGTGCGGCAAGTCCCGCCGCATCCGCCTGTCCGCTGATTTCCTCGGCTGCCATTCTTCCGTCCCGGTTTGTCCTTAACGAAGTAAAGTCACGAGATAGTCATTCGCAACGAACTTGTCAGCCCGTCACATCTCCATAACTCTATCGGGTATGAGGCACATGTATAAGTCCGCCGATTCGCTGCCGAATGATTTCAGCCGTTGGAGATACGCATGGGTATGATGAAGACCGAAGCCAGCCTCGATGAAAAGGCGATCGTCGCCGCCGCCGAAAAGGCGCTCTCCGATATCGCCGCCATTCGCGGGGAAGTCTCGAAAGTGATCTTCGGTCAGGAAAGCGTCGTCGAGAACACCATTCTCGCTGTGCTGTCCGGTGGTCATGCCTTGCTCGTCGGCGTTCCCGGCCTTGCCAAGACCAGACTGGTGACCACGCTCGGCGAGGTGCTCGGCCTTGCCGCCAACCGCATCCAGTTCACGCCGGATCTGATGCCCTCGGATATTCTCGGCTCCGAGGTAATGGACCAGGACGATAGTGGACGCCGCTCCTTCCGTTTCGTCAAGGGCCCGGTCTTCGCACAGCTCCTGATGGCCGACGAGATCAACCGTGCCTCGCCGCGTACCCAGTCGGCCCTTCTGCAATCCATGCAGGAATATCACATCACGATCGCCGGCCAGCGCTATGACCTGCCGGCGCCCTTCCATGTGCTCGCCACCCAGAACCCGCTCGAGCAGGAAGGCACCTATCCTCTGCCCGAAGCCCAGCTCGACCGCTTCCTGCTGCAGGTCGACGTCAACTATCCCGAACTCGCCGCCGAGCGCCAGATCCTGCTTGAGACGACGGGCCTGGGCGAAACCCGGCTGGAAGCCATCATCGATGCCCAGCGGCTGATCGAGATCCAGACCCTGGTACGCCAGATGCCGGTGAGCGACACGGTCGTTGATGCCATCCTGGCGCTGGTTCGTTCCGCCCGCCCCGGACAGGGCAATGCCTCGACCGACAAGAACGTCGCCTGGGGTCCCGGCCCGCGCGCCGGCCAGGCGATGATGCTCTGCGCGCGTGCCCGCGCGCTCTACGAAGGCCGTCTCGCACCGTCTCTGGACGATATCTTCGCGCTCGCCGAACCCATTCTCCAGCACCGCATGGCGCTGACTTTCGCCGCCCGCGCCGAAGGCATGTCGGTGCGTGACGTCATCGCCGGACTGGTCAAGCAGGCAAAGGGATAAGGAAGCCGGACGCGTGGCATCTATCGGACAGATCGTCAACCCGACGTCAGGCAGCGATGCCCTTTCCCGCGCCAGGCAGCGGGCCGCCCTGGTGCCGGACTGCCTGGTGGAAGCCAAGCGCATCGCCAACACGGTGATCGCCGGCTGGCATGGCCGCCGCAAGCGCGGCATCGGCGAGAATTTCTGGCAGTTCCGACCCTATGCCGAGGGCGAGAGCCTGTCGCGCATCGATTGGCGCCGCTCCGCCCGCGACGACCATACCTACGTGCGCGAGCGCGAATGGGAGGCAGCGCATACGATCTGGCTCTGGTGCGACATGTCGCCCTCGATGATGTACAAGTCGAGCTATGGCAACGTCTCCAAGGAAAGCCGCGCGCTGGTCATCATGCTGGCGCTTGCCGAAATCCTCGCCCGCTCCGGCGAGCGCATCGGCTGCCCCGGCATCATGGAACCCGCTTCCGCCCGTAACGCCGCCGAACGCCTCGCATCCGCTCTCATGCACACGCCGCTGACCGGCGGCCTGCCGGAAACGGCGATGATCCGCGGCTGGAGCGACCTCGTCCTTATCGGCGATTTCCTCGACGATGCACCGGCAATCATGGAACGGCTCGGCCCGCTTGCCCGCCGCGGCCTACGCGGCCACGTGGTCGAGATATCAGATCCCGCCGAAGAGATATTCCCCTATAGCGGCCGCACCGAATTCACCGATCCGGAGAGCGGCGCCAAACTTATCTCCGGCCGCGCCGAACATATCCGCGAGGCCTATCGCAACGCCTACCTCGCCCGCAGGGAGAGCCTCGGCCAGTCGCTGCGCCATCTCGGCTGGACTTTCGCGAGCCACCGCACCGATCATCTTGCGTCGGAGGCGCTGGTCGCGGTGCACATGTATCTGTCCGGCATGCCGGCCAAGGCAACGCATGGAGGGCAGCTATGAACGCCCTTCCCTTCGCTTTCGCCTATCCCGCCATTCTCGGCGCGCTCGTCGCCTTGCCGGTCATCTGGTGGCTGCTGCGGCTGACGCCGCCACGTCCGAAGACCGAAGTCTTTCCGCCGCTGAAAATCCTCGCCTCCGTGCTGAAGCGCGAGGAGACGCCGGCGCAAAGCCCCTGGTGGCTGACGCTGCTGCGCATGCTGCTCGCCGCCGCCATCATCCTTGCGATCGCCGATCCGGTTTTCAATCCGCGCACCAGTTCGCTCGCATCAGGTGGCCCGCTCGTCCTCTTCGTCGACAATAGCTGGGCAGCGGCACCCGACTGGGAGCGCCGCATCCAGACCGCCGACGCGTTGATAGACGACGCCGAATCCGCCGGCACGCCTGTGTCGATCGCCTTTACTGCCGATCCGACCAACGACGCCGTGCCCGGCACCGCCGCTGCCGCCCGCGACAAGCTGCGCGCCGCCGAGCCGCGACCGCTGGTACCGGACCGCGAACGTGCCTTCCAGGCGCTGCGCGCCGCGCTGAACGGCATCAAGCCCGGCACCCTCGCCTTCCTGACCGACGGCGCCGCCGCCAAGGCCGACGACGCGACGGCGCGCAGGCTCGCCGAACTTCAGCCCGCAGATCTGCGCCTGATCGAGGGCGATGCCGCGCGGACGGTCGCGATCACGGCGGCCAACAATGCGGCGGATGCCATGACCGTCAAGGTCACGCGGCTCAACAGTTCGCAGGCAGCATCGGTAGCGCTGAACGCCGTCGATACCCAGGGCCGCTCGATCGCCAATGGCAGGGCGGATTTCCGCCCCGGCCAGAGCGTCGCGACGAGTTCGATCACCGCCCCCTTCGAGATGCGCAACGATTTCGCGCGCGTCAGCGTCGACAATGGCGCGACGGCAGGCGCCGTCCACCTTCTCGACGACGCATTCAAGCGCCGCCGCGTCGTCTTGCTGTCAGGTGAAGGAGGGGACGAGTTCCAGCCGCTGCTCTCGCCGCTCTATTATATCCAGCGGGCGCTGCAACCCTATGCGGATCTGATCCAACCTGCCGATTCCGATCTTTCGGTCGCAATACCAAAACTTCTCACCAGCAATCCCTCCATCATTATCATGGCCGATATCGGCCGGCTGCCGGAGGAGACCTACGAGCCTTTGACGCGCTGGATATCGAATGGCGGCATGCTTCTGCGTTTTGCCGGCCCGCGCATGGCAGCAGCCCCTGCGGACGATCCGCTGATCCCTGTCATCCTGCGTCAGGGAGAACGGGCGCTGGGCGGCACCTTGTCCTGGAGTGAGCCGCAGTCGCTTGCCGAATTTCCGAGTTTCGGGCCTTTCGCCGGCATAACGCGTCCCGCCGATGTCGTCGTCAAGCGGCAAGTGCTTGCCGAACCGACACCCGATCTTGCCGAACGCACCTGGGCAAGCCTGGCTGACGGCACGCCGCTCGTCACGATGAAGCAGCTCGCATCCGGTCAGATCGTCCTGTTTCACGTCACCGCGGAAGCGACCTGGTCCGATCTGCCGATCTCAGGCACTTTCGTCGACATGCTCCGCCACCTCCTGCAGATATCGCGCTCTGGCGGCGTGACATCGGAGGCGCGCGGCAATGTGCGTGTCTCCGAAACCCTGCCGCCATTCCGCATGCTGACGGCCAAGGGCACGCTGGTCTCCGAAACGGGATCGGCACGGCCGCTCATTCCGCAGGCAGGAGTCGAACCGACGGCGAATTTCGACAACCCTCCCGGGCTCTACGGTTCGGAGGACGGTTTCACCTCCCTGAACGTGCTGCCCGAGAACGCCGAACTGAAACCACTCGACACAACAGGAACCAATGCCGTGCGCGAAGGCCTGATCGGCGGCGAAAGCTGGTCGGCAAAACCCGCACTCTTTCTCGCAGCCTTTCTGCTGCTCTTGGCCGATAGCCTGATCGTCCTCTTCATGAATGGCGCATTCTCGCGATTGCGCCCGGCTGTCCGCACCGCCGCGATGATCGCGGTCGCCGTCTGCGCCGGCTTTCTCATCCAACCCGGCACGCTTCACGCCGACGACTCCCAGCCCGGCGACGACCTCATCCTGCAAAGACTTGATAACACCCACCTCGCCTATGTCGTCACCGGCGAACAGGACGTGGACAATATATCCGAGCGCGGTCTCGAGGGACTGACCCAGTTCCTGACTTTTCGCACGACGCTGGAGCCGGCGCCGCCCGTCGGCATCGACCTCACCAAAGACGAGCTCTCCTTTTATCCGATCATCTACTGGCCGGTTTCGGCGACGGCGCCGATGCCGTCTTCGGCGGCGATCAGCCGTATCGATGCCTATATGCGCAATGGCGGCACCGTGCTTTTCGATACGCGCGATCAGATCAGCGCATTGGACAATGGCGGCAATGTCAGCGCCAACGGTGAGAGGCTGCAGGCAATCCTCGCCAATCTCGACATTCCGGCACTCGAGCCGGTACCATCAGATCACGTGCTGACGAAATCCTTCTATCTCCTGTCGAGCTTTCCCGGTCGTTATGCCGGCAGCCCTCTCTGGATCGAGGCCCGGCAAGGCGGTCAGGGGCCGAGCGAAAAATCGGCGGCGACGGCCGACGGCGTTTCGCCGATCCTGATCACCGGCAATGATTTCGCCGGCGCCTGGGCGATCGACGAAAACGGCGTACCGATACTGCCGACCGTACCGTCGGATGAAACGCAGCGCGAATATGCCTACCGTTCCGGCGTCAACATCATGATGTACATGCTGACCGGCAACTACAAGACCGACCAGGTCCATGTTCCCGACCTCCTCGAACGGTTAGGACAATGAGATGACATTCGACTTTTCGCCCTTCCTGCCCTGGTCGGTTCTGGCTGCATTGGCTGTCGTCAGCGCTGTTATCGCCGCCTTCGCGATCTGGCGCGGCATTCGTGGCGCCTGGATCAGAACACTGGCAGCGCTCGCCATGCTGACCGCGCTTGCCAATCCTGTGCTGCTGCAGGAAGATCGGGATCAGTTGTCGACGATCGTTCCCGTCCTTGTCGATCGAAGCCAGAGCCAGCAGACGCCTGATCGCGTCAAGATGACCGACGATGCGCTTGCGGCCTTGAAGGGACAGCTTGCCCGCTTCCCCCAGATTGAGCCCCGCTTCGTCGATGTCGAAGGCGACGTCAATTCCGACGTGCCGTCCACGCGCCTGTTCGACGCGCTGTCGGCCAACATTGCCGATGTCCCGCCCGCCCGTATCGGCGGCGCCATCATGCTGACCGACGGTGAAGTCCATGATGTTCCGGGCGCCAATCAGGCGCTCGGTTTCGACGCGCCGATCCATGGCCTCGTCACCGGCAAGGCCAACGAATTCGATCGCCGTATCGAAGTCATCAAGGGACCGCGCTTCGGCATCGTCAACGAAGAGCAGCAGGTGATCTTGCGCGTCTTCGACGACGGCCCGAGCCCCGGCGGCACAGCCGATGTCACGGTAAAGCTGAATGGTGACGAGATCGCCACCCTGCAGGCGACACCCGGGCAGGATACGCCGTTCTCCTTCAAGGTGCCGGGTGGCGGCAGCAATGTGCTCGAATTCTCGGTCGCAGCACTTCCCGGCGAAGTCACCACTGCCAACAACCGCGCTGTCCACGTCATCGACGGCATCCGCCAGAATCTCCGCGTCCTGCTCGTCTCCGGCGAGCCGCATGCCGGCGAGCGCGCCTGGCGCAACCTGCTGAAATCCGATGCCTCGGTCGATCTCGTCCACTTCACCATCCTGCGTCCGCCGGAAAAGCAGGACGGCACGCCGATCAACGAACTGTCGCTGATCGCCTTCCCGACGCGCGAGCTCTTCGTCGACAAGATCAAGGATTTCGACCTGATCATCTTCGATCGCTACCAGCACCGCGGCGTGCTGCCGCTGCTCTATTACGATTACATAGCGCAATATGTCGACAACGGCGGCGCGCTGCTGATCGCCGCCGGTCCCGAGCATGCCGGCCCCGATTCCATTGCACTAACGCCGCTTTCCTCGGTCCTGCCCGCAACGCCCACCGGAGAGATGATCGAGAAGGCCTTCTATCCCCGCCTCTCCGAGGAAGGCCGCAAACATCCGGTCACGCGCGGTCTGGACGGTTCGGGCGAAGACCCGCCGCATTGGGGCCGCTGGTTCCGCAGTGTCGATGTCGACCGGCCGCAGGGCGAGACGATCATGCTCGGCGCCGACAACCACCCGCTGCTGGTGCTGAACCGCGCCGGCCAGGGCCGCGTCGCCATGCTGCTTTCCGATCAGGGCTGGCTCTGGGCGCGCGGCTTCGAAGGCGGCGGTCCGAACGTTTCGCTCTATCGCCGTATCGCCCATTGGCTGATGAAGGAGCCGGCGCTCGAGGAAGAAGCGCTGACGGCGCGCGCCTCCGGCCGGACCCTTGAAGTCACCCGCCAGACGATCGGCGACAATCCTGGCAATGCCACCGTGCGTTATCCGTCCGGCAAGACCGAAACCCTGCCGCTCACCCAGTCCGAACCGGGGCTCTACAAGGCCGAGAAGAGGATGGACGAAATCGGCCTCTTCGAAATCCGCAACGGTAGGCTGTCGACGCTTGTCCATATCGGCGCCGTCGACGCACCGGAATTCAAGGCGATGATCTCGACGACCGATGTACTGCAGCCGGTCGCCGACAGAAGCAAGGGTCTCGTCGCCCGCGTCTCCAACGCAAATGGCGCCATCTCCGTGCCGCCGATCCTGCCGGTGCGCGGCCAGGTCCGCGTCTCCGACAACGATCGCATGATGATTCGCATGACCAACGAGACGGTCTTGAAGGGCATCAACACGCTGCCGCTCTTTGCCGGTTTCGCCGGCGTCGGCATCCTGCTGCTCGCCTTCGGCGCCATGTGGTGGCGCGAAGGGCGT
>NZ_JACCEY010000016.1:195193-218800 GCF_013591995.1 Rhizobium sp. WYCCWR 11146 | reverse complement strand
ATCAGCCGGCCCGTTTCAGCCAACCCGAAGGGCCGGGCATCTTTCCGCCAGGATCAGAGGCGATCGGCTCGGACGTACCAAGAGGTATGCCCTTCGCCAATCGCCTTTGCCCTGACGAAAACCTGCTCCGGCAGAATGCTTCAATCTGACCAGGAAAGGCTCTCACTCATGCCGGAATTCGAGCTCACCGCCTCGCCCTCGCCGGAGGAACTGGCAGTGATCACCGATGCGCTCTCGGCTTTCAACAACGCCGATCTCGGCCCATCGGATCGCCGGCCGCTCGCGGTCCTCATCCGCGATACCGATGGCAAGGTGACGGGCGGTCTTTCAGGCTTCACCGCCTGGGGCTGGCTCTTCACCCAGATGCTCTATATTCCCGATACCCTGCGCGGCACCGGTCTTGCCGGCAAGCTCCTGGCCAAAGCGGAAGACGAGGCGAGAGCCCGAGGCTGCCGCGGCGCCTGGATCGACACCTTCAGCTCGAAGGCCCTGCATGTCTACATCAGTCAGGGTTATGAGGTCTTCGGAGAGCTTCAGGATTTCCCGGAAGGCCGCACGCGCAGCTTCCTCCGCAAAAACCTCTGATCATCCGTGCCAGGCGATGATGCCCTTCAGCCGCTCATGCACGCCCGCGGCGATCGGAACAACGAGCACGCGGCCGGGATCGACAGGCCCCGGGAAGGAAAGCGCATTGTAGGCGACCTTCTCGAAGCCGAGCGGGCCGTAATAGGGCGGATCGCCGACCAGGATGACGGCTTCCGAGCCCTTGCGTCTTGCCGCCTCCACCGCAATCCGCACCAGTTCCCGGCCGATGCCCTGGTTCTTGTGAGAGGGGCGGACGGCGAGCGGGCCGAGCAGATGGCCCTTCACCGTGCCGGCCAGCACCGGCGTCATGCGCACGGAGGCGATCGTCTCACCATTATCGGTGCAGATGAAGGAGAGCGACAGATCATGCGGTCCCTGCTCACGGATGCGCGCGGCAGCGCGCGTGAAGCGGCCCGGACCGAAGGCTTCTTCGTTGATGTGTTCGATGGCGGCGTCATGAGACGCGTCTTCGGTGAGGTAGACGAGATCGTGCTTGTACATGATGACAGAAACCGGATGGACAGATTGATGGGTCTCGAACACGCCTTGGGCGTTCGGGAGCATCAGCGTCGTCGCGGGTTTCTGGAAATGAACATCAAGCAGGGGTCCGAAAATCGTGAAAAGGCCGATAGCAGGAAAAATTTCCGTCGTCCAACGCAAAATGCACGACCACAGCGCCGCACATCTTTTCGAGAGCCACAAAGGACGCTGCAACACTTTGAATTATGCGATGCCCGAACGATGTGACGCACTGTTCAATCTTTGCTGCCTGTAAAGCCCTGCCATCTGCGATATCTTCCGTTCCAACACGCAATCAAGGGAATGAAGATCATGGGAATGCTGGTGGACGGCGTCTGGCATGACACCTGGTACGACACGAAGGAGAGCAAGGGCCATTTCAAGCGGCAGCCCTCGCAGTTCCGCAACTGGGTGACATCGGACGGTGAGGCCGGCCCTTCCGGCAGCGGCGGCTTCAAGGCCGAAGCCGGACGTTACCATCTTTATGTCTCGCTCGCCTGCCCCTGGGCACACCGCACGCTGATCTTCCGCAAGCTGAAGAAGCTCGAAGAGCTGATCTCGGTTTCGGTCGTCGATCCGCTGATGGTCGAGAACGGCTGGGAATTCAAGGTCGGCGACGGCGCCACCGGCGACCACCTCTTCGGCGCGTCCGCGCTTTGGCAGATCTACGTCAAAGGCGATCCGCACTATTCCGGCCGTGTCACCGTTCCCGTGCTCTGGGACAAGAAGACCGGCACGATCGTCAACAACGAATCCGCCGAGATCATCCGCATGTTCAACGGCGCCTTCGACGGGCTTACCGGCTCGACAGCCGATTTCTATCCCGAGGACCTTCGCTCCGAAATCGATGCGCTGAACGCCACCATCTACGACACCGTCAACAACGGCGTCTACAAGGCGGGCTTTGCCACCACCCAGGAAGCCTATGCCGAAAACGTCGGCACGCTGTTCGAAACACTCGACATGCTCGACGAACGCCTCGCCAAGGGCCGCTACCTCTTCGGCAACCGTCAAACCGAGGCCGACTGGCGCCTATTCACCACTCTGGTGCGCTTCGACGCCGTCTATGTCGGCCATTTCAAGTGCAACATCCGCCGCATCGCCGACTACCGCAACCTGCCTGACTATCTGCGCGACCTCTATCAGACGGCGGGTGTTGCCGAGACGGTGAACCTCAACCACATCAAGCAGCACTATTACCGCAGCCACAAGACGATCAATCCGACCGGCATCGTTCCCGTCGGCCCGGCGCTCGATCTCGACAGTCCGCACGGCCGTACTACAGCGCCGCGCGTCTTTTCAGACGCGCAAAGGACGCTGTAGCAGTTTGAATGGCTGCCGCCTGAAGCTCACCAGCGGTGGGCGGGCTCCTGCTCGCCGCGAAGCTCGGCGAGACGGCGATGCGTCGCCTTAGTCGTGCCCTCGGGCAGGCTGTCGAGGGAAAAGAAGCCGCTGTCGGATATCTCCCAGTCCGGCGGCCGCGGCGCCGTCTGCTCGACGGTCGCCCGGTAGAAGACGACATGGTCGCGCTTTGTGGTCGTGGTATTGAAATAGACTTGGAACAGCTGCGGCTTGCCGATGATCCTGAGGTTGCCCTCCTCGCGTAATTCCTTGACGAGCGCTTCCTCGACGGTCTCGTTGCGCTCCAGCCCGCCGCCCGGCATGTGCCAGCCGCCGATATAGCTGTGGCGCACGAGAAAGATGCGCCCGTCTGCATCGAAACAGGCAGCCCGCACACCCACCGTCATACTGCGGACGAAGCTGAAATAGACATGCAGCAGGCGCAACGCCAGCCTTATGTAAAGGGGCCGGTTCTCTTTATCCACCATCGCTCCGTTTCAGCTCTTCATCGCGCCGGATGTGTTTGATTTGTCAATAAGCTGGTCTATGTCTCGTAGCATGTTCAAGCTCGCGCATATCTCCGACGTCCACCTTGGGCCGTTGCCCAGTCTTTCCATTCAAGAGCTGTTTTCAAAACGCATAACAGGCTTTGTGAACTGGCATCGAAATCGACGCAAGCACCTTTTCGGCAGCACGTTGGATCTGCTGCTCGACGACATCCGCGCCCATCAGGCCGATCACCTGGCCGTCACCGGCGACCTCGTCAATCTGGCGAGCGGCATCGAGATCCGCTCGGCCGCCGCCTGGCTGCGCGCGCTCGGCGATCCTGCAGACACGTCGGTCGTTCCCGGCAATCACGATGCCTATGTGCCCGGCGCCTACGAGAAGTCGATGCGCGCCTGGTACGATTATGTCCGCGGCGATCTCGCTCCGCCGCAATGGCCGGAGAACCGCCATATATTTCCTTATCTGCGCGTTCGCGGCAAAGTCGCGATTGTCGGCTGTTCGACGGCGGTCGCCACCCCTCCCTTCGCCGCCTCTGGCTTTTTCGGCGCGCGACAGGCCCGCGATACCGTCAACATACTGCGTGCGGCTGGCGAAGCCGGTCTATTCCGCGTCGTCATGATCCATCACCCGCCGATCCGCGGCGCCACGGCCTTCTACAAACGGATGATCGGCATCCGCCGCTTCGCCGCCGTGATTTCGACGGGCGGCGCCGAACTCGTGCTGCATGGCCATACGCACCTCAACACGCTGCATTGGCTGCGCGGCCAGATGCAGCCGGTGCCGGTCGTCGGCATCGCCTCTGCCTCGCAGGGACCGGGCAGCATCAAGCCGCCCGCCGCCTACAACCTCTTCTCCATCGACGGCTCACCCGGCGCCTGGGAGCTCAGCGGCGAGCGCTTCAGCCTCAACAGGGCCGGTGACACGGTGATGCCGGAAAGCGCCGATATTTTCGCGCCTTAGCGCTGGTTCCTAGCTCTTTTTGTGCGGCACTTGAATCGATCTGCGAGGACATCAGTCCACCGTCGCAACATTTGCCATAGAGGTTGCTTACCCTCTTGGTATTTTTAGTGGTAAGCGTACAATCCGAGCAACTGCATTGCCTGAGAACGGAGCGCGCCGATGACTTCTTCCTTCCGCCACCTGTCCAGACTTTCGCTCGCCGCCGGCTTTGCCTTCGGCATCGCCACGGCCGCTTTCGCGGCCGGCGACAGCAACGATGATACCAATCCGCCGCCGAAGACCCAGACGACCAAGACCTGCACCGGCGGCAAGGTCTGGGACAAAGCCAAGAAGGAATGTGTCAACCCGAAGAAGAGCAGCTTCAACGACGACGATCTCTATCAGTTCGCCCGCGAATTTGCCTATGCCGGCCAGTATGACAACGCCATCACCGTGCTCAATCTCGCTCGCAACCAGAACGACCCGCGCGTCCTGAACTATCTCGGCTACGCCAACCGCAAGGCCGGCCGCATGGAGCTCGGCATGTCCTACTACCGCAAGGCGCTGCAGGCGGATGAGAATTATATCCTCGCCCGCTCCTATATGGGCATGGCGCTGGTGGAACAGGGAGACATCCAGGGCGCCCGCGTCCAGCTTGTCGAAATCCGTGATCGCGGCGGCGAAGGCACTTGGGCCTATCGCTCCCTGCTGCAAAGCTTGAACGGCTACAAGACATATTGACGCAAGCTTTGCAGGCCACAATACGAAAATCCCTTGGGAAAGAGGGATGAAGACGACCGGATGCTTGCGAAGTGCAGGAGACTTGTTTCATAAAGCACATGCATCGACGGCGTCGATAAAGTCGGTTTCGCGCCCGACGGCGAACCCTTCGTCCGCGAAACCATTGTGAATGCTTTTTGGATAGACAATGCGTCAGCCCGCAACGACCATCGATCTCCGGCGTGATCTCGTCGGCCTCCTGCCCCGCCTTCGCCGCTTCGCGATCACGCTCGCGGGTGAGGTTGCCGTGGCCGATGAACTCGTTCAGGCCGTCTGTCAGCGCGCCATCTCCAAAGGTCATCAATGGAGCGGCGAAGGCCGGCTGGAAAGCTGGATCTACACGCTTGCCCGCCAACAATGGACCGACGACAACCGCAAGCGCAAGCCGAAGGCTTCCGTCCGCGGCAACGTCACCGATATTCGCGAGGCCGCGCGCGATCGCTCGGCCGCAGTCGATCCCGACACCATCCATCACATGATTTCCGATATGCCGGATGGCGTTTCCAGCATGTTCCTACTGGTCGACGTCGAAGGCCACAGCTACCAGCAGGCGGCCGACATCATGGGCATTCCGGTGGCAAACGTCGTCTCGCAGCTCGCGACCGCGAGGCTGCATTTCGCCGCGCTTGCCGGCACCCACCCGATCCACAGGTTCTGAATTTGCTCGATCTTAGGAAATTGCCGCTCGAAGCCCAGCTCACCGCCCTCCTCGACGGCGAAGTCTCGCCCGAACAGCGGCACGAACTGGAGCAGCGTCTGGCAAGCGACGAGAATGCACGCCGGCTGCATGAGAAGCTGCGCCACGGGGCTGATTTCGGCCGCCGCCGCCTCGACGATATCCTGAAGGAGCCTGTACCGCTCGCCCTCGTCCGCTCGATCAAGAGCACGCAGCCGCCGAAAACGCCGATCGCCCAGCGCGCCACGCGCCCGCAAGTGAAACTGGCGCCGAGCGGCCCGCAGGCGCTGGCCGCCGCCCTCATCCTCTTTGTCGTCGGTTGTGGTATCGGCTATTTCGTCGGCACCGCGCCGGATGCCGACGAGATTGCCAGCACGGCGACCACCAATACGGCACCCGCCAATACCAACGACTGGCTGGGCGACGTCACCGCCTATCAGCGCCTGCTGATCCGCCAGCCCCGTCATCTCGTCGAAGTGCCCGCCTCGCAGGCCGAGGAAATCTCCAGCTGGCTGACGACGGCGATCGGCGTGCCCTTCCGCGTGCCGGATCTGAGCGCCGAAGCCTGGACCTTCCAGGGCGCGCGCGTCATCCTTGGCGATAGCCGCCCTGTCGGACAGCTCGTCTATTCTAATTCCGATGGCGACATCATCTCCATTTGCTTCCGCAAGGACGCGCAGCCGCCAGAGACCGACGACTTCAAGGAAACGATCAAGGACGAGATCGGCCTCGTGACCTGGCACAATGCCGGCACCTCCTATGTGCTTGCCGGCCCCTCCGCCGAAGCAACGCTCGGCCAGCTCGCCATGGAGATCGCCACCGCGATCTGATTGCCGGAGCATGATGTCGGAGCGGTATCGTACGACATCGTGCGTCGCTTTGATTTAAGGCACCAGCACCACCTTGCCGACCGCCCGCCGCCCTTCGATGGCGCGGTGCGCTTCCGCCGCTTGATGCAGTGGGAAACGACCGCCGTCGATAACCGTCAGGGCGCCCGCCGCGGCAAGCTCGAAGAGCTCGGCAAGATCCTCCCGCACCCCCTGAGACGTCAGCAGCGGCAATAACGAAAATCCCTTGATCGACTGATTGTCGTCAAGCATGTGCTCGACATCGGCCGCCTCAAGCCCGAACCGCCCCATCGCCGCCAGCACCAGCTCGCCGCAAGGCGCCAGCGCATCGAGCGCCGCCCTTGAAAACGCGCCGCCGACGGTTTCATAGATGATATCCGCGCCGAGCCCTCCGGTCAGCGTCTTGACGTCCTCCTGCCAGCCGGGCGCCGTATAATCGACCGCATGATCGGCGCCAAGCGATAGGGAAAGCGCCCTCTTCTCGTCGCTGCTCACTGCCGCGATCAGCATCTTCGCCCCGTCACGTCTCGCGAGTTGCACAAGCAGCGACCCGACACCGCCCGCTGCCGCACTCACAAGAACATTCTTGCCTTTCGCAGGACTGCGGCGCAGCAGATGCAACGCCGTCAGCCCTTGCACCATCAGCCCGGCAGCCGCCGCAAATGAAAGCGCATCCGGCAGATGCACCACCGCCCCGCCATCGACCGCGACGAATTCGGCATAGCCGCCCGAACCGCGCCCGATCGCAAAGAGAGGAACGGCAACTCGCGCGCCAATGAGCGAGCGATCGGAACCAGGCCCTGCTCGCTCGATCGTACCCGCAACCTCGACACCGGGAAACATCGGCAGGTCGGGCGTTACGGCGTAGCGGTCGGCCCGCATCAACACCTCGAAGAAGTTGACACCCGCCGCATGGACGCGGACGAGAACCTCGCTCAGGCCCGGCTCGGGCACCGGCAGTTCTACGACCTCGAGGACATCGGGCGGACCGAAGCGAGTGAATTGGACGGCTTTCATGGCAGATGCACCTCACGTCTGATTGGCGTGGGGCAGGTTTAGCAATAGACTATCAGATAAAAATACACACTCCTTCGTGCCATACCCACCAGGAGGTGACCATGGCTGAGCCGATGAAAAGACTCCCCGAGCTGCCGGTCGAGCGTGCGCTGAAGGTGATCTCGGGGCGCTGGAAGCCCATCATCCTCTATTACGTCTTCTCCGGCCCGAAACGTCTTTCCGAGCTGAAGCGGATGATGCCCGCCATTACCCAGAAAGTGCTGATCCAGCAGTTGCGCGAGATGGAGGAGCACGGGCTGGTCGCCCGCCAAGTCTTTGCCGAGGTCCCCGCCCGTGTCGAATACAGCGCGACTGAACTCGGCCTCGGCCTCGAACCGGTGCTGCTGGCGCTCTGCCAATGGGGCCAGCGCCACGCAGAGGCGCGAAATGAAGCCGGCGAGATTGCCGACTGCATCGTCAGGCCGCGCCGCGCTGATGCGGTCGCGGCCTGAGGCCTTCCGAAATCAGGCCTTGCCGGCCTTCACGTCGAGCACGCGGTTGGCGGCCGAGACGATCGCTTCCAGCGATGCCGCGACGATGTTGGTATTGATGCCGGCGCCGAAGAGTTTGCCGCCGGGATAGGAGGTCTCGACATAGGAGATCGCCGCCGCGTTCGAGCCATGCTGGAGCGAATGCTCGGAATAGTCCTCGACCGACATCTCGATGCCGAGATAATGCGACAGCGCATTGATGAAGCCGTCGATCGGACCGTTACCGCGCCCTTCGATGCGCTTGATCTCCCCATTGTCGGTGATCTCGGCTGCGACGATCCGCTGGCCCTTGTGCTCGGTGTCGGGATAGGTGTGATGGTCGACGAAGCGCAGGCGCCCTTCCGGCTGTGTCACGTAGCGCTCGATGAAGCGGTCGTAGATGCGCCGGGACGGAAGCTCCTTGCCCTCTACGTCGGTGATACGCTGGATATCCTCGCGGAATTCCACCTGCAGGTTGCGCGGCAGGTTCAGCCCGTAATCCTGCTGCAAGATATAAGCGATGCCGCCCTTGCCGGACTGAGAGTTGATGCGGATGATCGCCTCGTAGGAACGACCGACATCGCGCGGATCGATCGGCAGGTACGGGACCTCCCACACGGGATGGTTGGCGACCTGTGCTGCCTTCATACCCTTGTTGATCGCATCCTGATGCGAGCCGGAGAAGGCCGTGTAGACCAGTTCGCCGACATAGGGATGACGCTCGCCGATCGCCATCTGGTTCGAATATTCGAACACTTCCTTGATGCGTTCGATATTCGAGCAGTCGATCTCGGGATCGACGCCTTGCGTGAACATGTTCAGCGCCATCGTCACCATGTCGACATTGCCGGTGCGCTCGCCATTGCCGAACAGCGTGCCCTCGACACGGTCGGCCCCTGCCAGCAGTGCCAGTTCGGCAGCGGCAATGCCGGTGCCGCGGTCGTTATGCGGATGCAGCGAAACGATCAGGTTCTCGCGATTGTCGAGGTTACGGCACATCCATTCGATCTGGTCGGCATAGACGTTCGGCGTCGCCATCTCGACGGTGGACGGCAGGTTGATAATCAGCTTGTTATCGGGCGTCGGCTTGACGACCTCGATGACGGCGTTGCAGATCTCCAGCGCCACATCGAGTTCCGTGCCGGTAAAGCTCTCCGGCGAATATTCGAAACGGTAACCGCCGCCAGCCTTCGTGGCCATATCGGTGATCATCTTGGCGGCATCGACGGCGATCTGCTTGATGCCCTGCACATCCTTGGCGAAGACGACGCGGCGCTGCAACTCACTGGTGGAGTTGTAGAAGTGCACGATCGGCCGGTTTGCTCCTTCCAGCGCTTCGAAGGTGCGGGTGATGAGTTCCGGGCGGCACTGCACCAACACCTGCAGGGAGACGTCGTCGGGCACATTGCCCTCCTCCACGCACCAGCGGGCGAAGTCGAAATCGGTCTGCGAAGCCGAGGGGAAACCGATTTCGATTTCCTTGAAGCCCATCTCGATCAGCAGATGGAACATCCGCGCCTTGCGATCGTGGCCCATCGGGTCGACGAGCGCCTGGTTGCCGTCGCGCAGGTCGACCGAGCACCAGACCGGTGCCTTGGTAATGGTCTTCGTCGGCCATGTGCGGTCGGGAATGTTCACCTGCGGATAGGCCCGGTATTTCACCGCGGCGTCGGGCATGCCTTTTGCGGGGCTCATCTCGCTCTTGGAGTCCATCTTATCTCGGGGGGATTGCGTCTTCGCGTCCATCGTATCGTCTCCTCGTCCCGGCATTTGCCCGCTCTTAGCCGATCACGTCGGGCTTGGCGATAAACAAATGCGGACCTTGTCGGTCGTTAGGTCAATTTTGAAAGTGAGTCGCGAGGAGCGATGGCCGGGCGGGCTTTCGGCCGCCGGGCGCTCCTCAAAGGACCCGGCAACCGCGCGTAAGGCCGAGGAGAAGAAGCGAGGTCAGGGCGCGCGTATTGTCACGCAGGGCGATGCGGCCGCGTGCAATCGTGTCAGAAATTCTGGCGCCAGTGGTCTTCATGACCGCGCTTATAGCCTCGGGCGGTGACGCTGGCAAGTCCTTGCCCGGCTTTTGGTCGCCGCCAACGGTCGACGAGCTACCCGTCTATAGCCGGCGGAACTGCCTGATAGCGCCAGGATCCGGCATTTCGAGAGCAGAACGACCTTCCGTTACCTCGACTGAGCCCGGTCTTTCCAAATCTTCACCAGCCGAGACAGTGCGAGCATCAGCCCACCCGCGATCAGGCCCCAGAAGGCACCGGAAATACCGCCGAAGGAAACGCCGGAGGCGGTGACGAGGAAGGTGATTGCCGCCGCCTCCCGTGAGTCCGGAGCCTGGAAGGCCGACATTGCCGAGGACGAGAAGGCGCCGACCAGCGCCAGTCCCGCCACCGCCTCGATCAGGATGGGAGGCGCCAATGCGACGAAGGCCGTCACCGCGCCGGCAAGCAAGCCGAGGATGATATAACCGACGCCGGCAATCAGCGATGCCCAGTAGCGCCGCTTCGGATCGGCATGGGCATCTTGCCCCGCGCACATCGCTGCAGTGATCGCAGCCAGATTGACCGCGTGGCCGCCGAACGGCGCCGAGAGCAGCGAGAAGAAGCCGGTGACGGCAAAGAGCGGACCGGGCTTCGGGTCGTAGTGATTGACCTTCAGCACCGCGATGCCGGGAATGTTCTGCGAGGCCATGGTGACGATGAAGAGCGGCAACGCGATCGAGATGAGGCCGGCAAGATTGAACACCGGCCGGACGATTTCCACCGTCGGCACCAGTGATTGTTCCAGCGAGCTGAGCGCACCGTCTGGGATATCGACGCCGAAGGCGAGCACCAGCACGAAGGCCGCGAGTGCTGCCGGCACCGCCCAAAGCCGCTTGAAGGCGCCGACGACGATCCAAGCGACGACGATCGGCAGGCCGAACAGCGGATTGAAGCCGATCGCCTTCACCGGCGCGAAGCAGAGGCCGATCAGCACGCCGGCGAGCATCGCATTGGCGAGTGGTGCCGGAATGGCGGCAACCGCTCGCCCGAGCGGCTTGAACAGCCCAGCAACGATAATCAGCGCAGCACAGATCAGGAATGCCCCGACCGCCGCATTGAAGCCGCCCTCGATCGCCCCGGTGCTTGCCAGCAGTGCGGCACCCGGTGTCGACCAGGCGATGCTGACCGGCAATCGGGTCACGGCACTGAGCACGATCGCGCAGACGCCCATGGAAATCGACAATGCCATCAGCCCGGAAGCCGCCTGCACCTCCGTGGCGCCGACCGCCTGCAACCCGTGCAGCACGACGGCGAAGGAGCTGGCGGAACCGACGAAGGCGGTCAGCAGCCCCATGAACAGGGCCTGGACGGAAAAATCTTTGAGCATGGCGGGACTCGTAGGCTGCTGGAATGGCGCATGGAGCATGATGGTTGTCCCAGACGCAAGTCCGGATTCAGTGCTTTCCGTTCAGACCTTGCCGATAGGAGACCATCTCCGTTCAAGCACTATCCGAAAACAGAACGCCCTCACCTGCGATCGGCAGGCAAGGGCGGGTTCCTGGCAGCTTTGGCTGATAAAACTTAGATATCGGCCTGCGACGTGACGATCCGTGAAACGAGGCCATACTCCTTCGCCTCTTCGGCCGAAAGCCAGTAGTCGCGATCCGTATCCTTGTCGATCTTGTCGAGCGGCTGGCCGGTGGCTGCTGCCATGATCCTGTTCAGGCGCTCGTTCATCTTGATGATCTCGCGCGCCTGGATTTCGATGTCCGATGCCATTCCGCGCGTGCCGCCGGAGGGTTGATGCAGCAGGAAGCGCGTGTTCGGCAGGCACAGGCGCCGCTCCTTCGGAGTGGCGACATAGATCAGCGCGCCGGCGGAGGCGACCCAACCGGTGCCGATCATCCAGACCTTCGGCTTGATGAACTTGATCATGTCATGAATGGAATCGCCGGATTCGACGTGGCCGCCGGGCGAATTGACATAGATACGGATGTCCTCGTCGCTGGCCGCGGCAAGCGCCACGAGCTGCGAGCAGACCTTCTGCGCCAATTCCTGATTGATCGGTCCGTAGATGAAGATCGAACGCGACTTGAAAAGATTCGCCTCCGTTTCCTTGCCGAGCGGCAGTTCCTTCGTCTTGTCGTCCTGGTCTTCGTCGTTCATTCGAACCTCTTGGAGATGAATTCGGGTTCCTCGCACATAGTGCGACTCAATGCCTAAAACAATGCGGGAAAAACACAAGGCACCGAAGCGATGGAGATATCCTTAAGAAGCCGCGCGCCGTTCTGCAAGCCTTACTGAATTGTAACGGCGAAAGGCTTTGAAAAGCCTAAATCGGTTCCTACCTCAGCCCTCACGCGGCAAACGCCGCATCAGATGATTAGGAGGCAGGACAATGTCACCCGAAGAACGCCAATTGCTGACCGCCCTCTTCGACCGCGTACGCACCGCCGCGGCCACACCGCGCGACCGCGACGCCGAGGCCCTGATCGACCAGGCGACGCGCGAACAGCCCTCCGCTACCTACTATCTGGCCCAGGCCGTCATCGTTCAGGAAAAGGGGCTGGAGGCGGCCGCCAACCACATCAAGGAACTCGAAGAGCGTGTCCACCAGCTGGAAGCCGGCGAGAGCGAACACCGCCAGGCCGAACAGGGCGGCGGCTTCCTGAGCTCAATCTTCGGTACCAGCCAGACGCAGCAGTCGGCACCCGTTCCCGGTCCCTGGGGCAGCGCGCCGCGCCAGACCTCTCAGTCGCAATATGACGATACCCGCGGCGATGTCCGTCAGATGCCGCAGCAGCCGACCGGCCCCTGGAGCCAGCAGGCTTATGCGCCGTCCGCCGGCGGTAGCTTCCTGCGCGGTGCGCTCGGCACGGCGGCGGGCGTTGCCGGTGGCATGCTGCTTGCCAATTCGCTGAGCGGTATCTTCGGCAACCACATGTCCTCGCTCGGCTGGGGCTCGCCCTTCGGCACCAATCCCTTCGGCAATGCTAGCGCGCCGACCGAGGAAACCGTCATCAACAACTATTACGGCAACGACGACACCCGCCAGGCCTCCGACAACGCTGCCGATGACAACGATAACGCCAACGTGCAGCAGGCCGATTACGACGATGGCGACGACTCGTCCGGCGACGACGTTACGGATGTGTGAGTTCTAGGGGCCGGCGACGGACAGCGTTTGCTGCACCGTTGCCCGGCCCTTCGCTTGGGCTCAGGGCGTTCGCCGCTGCAATCGATTCACTGGATCGATTGCTCGGGCTGCGCCCGACCGCGGCTCACCCACGCCCGCGGTAGGTGGCAACGCCTTGTTCCGGCAGCCACACGCCTTCCGGCGGCTTGCCCGTCTGCCAGAAGACGTCGATCGGGATGCCGCCGCGCGGATACCAGTAGGCGCCGATCCTGAGCCATCTGGGATCGAGCAGCTCGACGATGCGCTTGGCGATGTAGATCGAGCAATCCTCGTGGAAAGCGCCGTGATTGCGGAAGGAATGCAGAAAGAGCTTCAGCGACTTCGATTCCACCAGCCATTCGCCCGGAATGTAGTCGATGACGATATGGGCGAAATCCGGTTGCCCGGTCATCGGGCAGAGCGAGGTGAATTCCGGCGCGGTGAAGCGCACGACGTAATCGGTGCCGGCATGGTTGGACGGCACTTTTTCAAGCACCGCCTCCTCCGGCGATTGCGCGGTTTCGGTCTGCTGACCCAGCATCGACAGGCTGGAAACATCGGTATTCGGCATCATGCCTCCTTGACGACTTTGACGCGGATGCCGTGAGCCTTTTCGCCCTCCGGCTCCACATGAATTGCGATAGTGGCGCCCTCGTGCACCGCCCTGATGGCATCCTCAAGGCGGTCGCATATATCATGCGCCTGCCGCACCGACATCCCGCCGGGCACCACCATGTGGAAATCGATGAAGGTGACGGTGCCCGCCCGCCTCGTTTTCAGGTCATGCACGCCGATCGAGCCCGCCGCGTGGCTGGCGATCGCCTGCTTGATCGCCTCCTCCTCCTGCGGCTCGACTGCCTGGTCCATCAGCCCGCCGATCGATTGCGAGATCACCTTCCAACCCTGATAGAGGATGTTGACGGCAACGAGAATGGCAAGCACCGGGTCGAAGATCGCATATCCCGTTGCCAGCGCCAGCAGCAGGCCAACGAGCACGCCGACGGAGGTCACGACGTCGGACATGATATGCTGTCCATCCGCCGTCAGCGCTGCCGAGCGATGTCTGCGTCCAGTCCGGATCAGCAGCCGCGCCCAGATCGCATTGACGACACCGGCCGCGAAGTTGATCGCAAGGCCGAGCACAGGTGCATCCAGCATGCGTGGCTCGGCGAGATAACCAACCGCCTCGTTGACGATCAGCAGGGCAGCGACGACGATCAGCACGCCCTCGGTGACGGCAGATAGATATTCCGCCTTATGATGGCCGAAGGGATGGTCGTGATCGGCCGGCTTCTGCGCATAGCGGATGACGAAGAAGGCGATGAAAGCGGCAACGACGTTGACCGACGATTCGAGCCCGTCCGACAGCAGCGCCACCGACCCGGTGACCCACCAGGCCACCATCTTCAGCCCCATGACGCCGAGCGACAGCGGAATGCCCCACATCGCCAGCTTGCGAACCGTAAGATCGCCGTTGTCACTCATATCGTTCCCCTGCGGTTGCGAATGAATTGCAGCTTTCAAGCCGTTGAAACGCAAAACCGCCCACGCGAATGTCGCGCAGGCGGTTCAGTTCAGGGTGATATGGGGGAAGACGGCGGATTTGTCAAAGGGCAATGAGGTTCCCCTTCCGCATGGCTCAAGGAGCAGGCTCGGAGAGAATAGTCTGCGGCCAGCGCAAGAGCGCCGCCTGCCCTGCAGGCGTCAGGGCGTAGACGCCCTTCTCCTTGCGTTCGAACCATCCGTAGACGTTGTCGAGCAGGATTCGGCCGGCATTGGGCACCTGAGCCTTCATATCCCGCGGCCGCCCGACCCCACGCTCGATTGCGGCGGCGCAGAGCAGCACCTGCTGACGATAGGCGGTCATGATCGGCGCCCGCGTGCTGCCGCCGACTGCGGGATCGCCGTGGCGGCGCTGATGCTCCTTGACAAGGCGCGTGCGCCGCTTGGGATTGGTGCGCGGCATCGGCGAGACGGAACTGACGATGATGCTGACCTCGCCGGCATCGGAGACGCCGAGCATGCCGATGCCGAGCCTGCGGCAGAGATCGCGATAGCGTTTGTCGGTCTCTCGCCCCCGACCCTTGGCGGAGACGCGGGCCGCGATCCAGACCTCATCGCTCATCGCCGCGCGGTCGACCGCCTGGAGAAGCAGTTCGAGGTTGAAGGAGAGCTTGAGTTCGCAGACCACCACGACCGGCGGCTCGGCATCGCTGAGGCCCACGAGATCGCACCCGCCGACCTCGCCCTTCACGACATAACCCGCAGCCTCCAGGAAAGCTTTGACCGGCAGGTAGAGCGATGTCTCCATATTGAAAACCGCGTCTCAGGCGGCGTTGAGATCGGCAATCTCGCCATATCGTGCAAGCAATCGCGGCGACGACATATCCCCGGTTTCCTCATCGACAATCACGGCATAAGCCGCCACGCCGACGAAACGCTCCGACATCGCCGAGGCGATTTTCTCCGCGCTGACGGAGTTCGATGCCTGGCGCATTTCACCGGGGACGAGATTGCCGCGGTTCTTGCGATAGGGAAGAACGATGAACTTTTCAGCATTGGCCACGTCGAATATCCCGATTGATCGTTCCTGAAATGTTCTGATTTGTCTGAAGAAGTCAACCGGCCTTTCGAAAACGGCCTGCCCCTCCCCGCAGTCGGGGAAAGGGCAGGCCGAATAACCGTCGAAATCCTCAGGCAGCCTTCGTCTTCACCTTGCGCGCCAGATGCGCCACGACATTTTCGATCATCCGCATCCCGGCATCGCCACCGAGCGTCATGATCGACTCCGGATGGAACTGCACCGCGGCGATCGGTTCCTTGGCGTGTTCGATACCCATGATCGTGCCGTCGTCGCTTTCCGCCGTGATGATGAACTCACGCGGCAGCGTCGAGGGATCGGCGAAGATCGAGTGGTAACGCCCGACCGTCACCTCCTTGGCAAGGCCGGAGAAGACGATGCCCGGTTCCAGCACGCGGATGCGCGAGGGCTTGCCGTGCATCGGCAGCGCCAGGTGGCGCAGTTCCCCGCCATAGGCTTCGGCGAGCGCCTGCAGACCGAGGCAGACGCCGAAGATCGGCAGGTTGCGCGCCCGTGCCTTCTTGATCGTCGCCTTGCAGTCGAAATCCTTCGGTGTTCCGGGTCCGGGCGACAGCACGACGAGGTCCGGGTTCAGTCGGTCGAAAACTTCCTCCGGCACCGGCGTGCGCACGGTCGAAACCGTCGCCCCCGTCTGGCGGAAGTAATTGGCGAGCGTGTGGACGAAGCTGTCCTCGTGATCGACGAGCAGGATGCTGACGCCCTTGCCGACGCTTGCGACATCGCGCTGGACCCTGCCGGAATTGCCCGTCTTGGCGTCTCGGATGGCGGAAAGCATGGCAGAGGCCTTCAGTTCTGTTTCGGCTTCTTCTTCGTCAGGAATGGAATCGTTGAGCAGCGTCGCGCCGGCGCGCACCTCGGCGATACCGTCCTTGATGCGCACGGTGCGCAGCGTCAGGCCGGTGTTCATGTCGCCGTTGAAGCCGACCATGCCGATCGCCCCACCATACCAGGCGCGTGGGCTTTTTTCATGGCTCTCGATGAAGCGCATCGCCCAGAGCTTCGGGGCGCCGGTGACGGTGACGGCCCAGGCGTGGCTGAGGAAACCGTCGAAAGCGTCCATGTCGTCGCGCAGCCGCCCCTCGATATGGTCGACCGTGTGGATGAGGCGCGAATACATCTCGATCTGCCGGCGGCCGATCACCTTGACCGAACCCGGCTCGCAGACACGGCTTTTGTCGTTGCGGTCGACATCCGAGCACATGGTGAGCTCGGACTCGTCCTTCTTGGAATTCAGGAGCTTCAGGATCTGCTCGCTGTCGGCGATCGGGTCGTCGCCGCGCTTGATCGTGCCCGAAATCGGGCAGGTCTCAATGCGACGGCCGGAAACGCGCACGAACATTTCGGGCGAGGCGCCGACCAGATATTCCTGATGGCCGAGATTGATGAAGAAGGAATAGGGCGACGGATTGATCGCCTTCAGCCGCTTGGAAATGTCGGACGGCTTGCTGTCGCAGCGCTCCATGAATTTCTGCCCGGGCACGACTTCGAAAAGGTCGCCCTTGCGGAAACTTTCCTTCGCCTTGGTGACGAGCTCGGCATATTCGCCCGGCCGGTGATCGCTCTTCGGCGGAATGGCATCCGTGTGTTTGAAGGGCTCCGCTGCGATATCTTGGGCCTTGCCCTCGGTCGTCACGCCGTCTTTTTCGAAGTCGTAACGGTCGACCCAGGCTTTGGCGGCGTAGTTGTCGACGACGAGGATCTCGTCCGGCAGGTAGAGCACCATGTCGCGCTGGTCGGAGGGTCGCGTCAGCTTCAGATCGATCGCATCGAACTGGAAGGCGATGTCGTATCCGAAGGCGCCGTAAAAGCCGAGGCTCGCATCCGCCTGCGAATAAAACAGGTCGGTGACGGCGCGCAGCACCGTGAAGACCGTCGGCATCTTCGAGCGTTCTTCCTCGGTGAACACCCGGTCCGGCGTCTTGACGGTGAGGTCGAGACGGCGAGCCGAGGAAGCGCCGAGCACGATGTCGGACACGGTCTTCAGCCGCTCGGTCACGAAGCCGAGGATAACCTCGCCGCGTTCATTATAGGCCTCGATCCAGACGTCGCGCCCGAATGAGGAGATGCCGAGCGGCGGATCGACGACGGCCGTATCCCAGCGTGTATAGCGGCCCGGATATTCGTAGTTCGACGAAAACACCGCGCCGCGGCGCTCGTCGAGCTTGTCGATATAGGAAGAGACCGCATCGCCGTAGGGGATCGCCCGCCGCTGCCGCGTGACCGTAATGCCGCCCTTGGTCTCGTAGATTTCCGCACCATCATCCCGCAGGATCGTTACCATTGTTCCACTCCGTTATCGGGGCCCGGACGACAGGCGGCCATAAAACAAAAAAAGCCGCCTCGAAGTTTCGGGCGGCTCACTCGTCGTCTTTGGACACGATTGGTCGAGGCCGCCTTAGCGAACCCACCACCAAACAGCAATGTTCAATGACTTGATCATGAGAAAATTGTTAGCCTGAGATCAGCCATTGCGCAAGAGGCGATTGTGGGAATGAAAAAGGGCGGCCCGAAAGCCGCCCCTCCCCAGCCTTGAAGGCGTGATCGCGATCAGAAAGTCTTGGTGATTGAGACCTTGAACGTACGGCCCGGCTCCGAATACCACTCCCGCGGCTGGGACGCCGTCGCCGAGCTCAGATTGACCTCGCGCACGGCGAGCGCGTTGTAATGTTCCTGATCAAAGATGTTGTAGACGCCTGCCTGCACGCGCAGGCCCGGCACCTGTTCCGGCGTCCACCAGCCAGTCAGGTCGACGATTGCGTAGCCGGGCGCATCGAAGGTCGTGTCGTTGGTGTTGCTGACGGGCGTATCGAGATGGTCTGTGAGCATGCCGGCCGACAGCGTCGAGGAAAGGTCGAAGCCGAAATTCTCGTTGCTCCAGCCGCCGCCGACGATCGCCTTGAACGGTGCCACCGAGCGTAGGCGCTGAGTGGTTTCTTCATTTCTGCCATATGCATAGGCAAGTGACGCATGCAGATTTATGCCGTTATTGAATGTCTTGGCGGCGCTGGCTTCAATACCGGAGATCGTGGCCGCAGACACGTTCGTGTAGTTGAATTCCGTAAAGCCGGTCGCGTCGACGCTCGTCACCGTCTCGATAAAGTTCTGGTAGCGGGTGTGGAAGGCCGCGACCCGACCGGTAAAATCGCCCGTGTCAAAGTTAGCGCCGATTTCGACGCCGCGGCCGATTTCGGGTTCCAGATCGGGATTGCCGAGCTGGGCGTAGCGGCCCGTCGGATTGTAGAAGCGGCTGTAGAGTTCGTCCACGGTGGGTGCCCGGAACCCCACTGCCAGCTGCATGTAGAGCTGCACGTCAGGCGTCAGCTCGTATGTCGCAAGAATCTTTGGTGACAGGCCAGCTTCCGTTCGGTCGTTCAGGTCCCCGAAACGGGTAAGCCCGGTATTGCTTGCGAAACTCCCGCCGGTCGAGGGATTATAGTTGAACCAGTCAAAGCGGAAGCCGGGTGTCAGCGCGAAGCCGGTATTGCCGATTTCGATCTTGTCTTCGACAACAAGCCCAAGATTCTGGCTGTCGACATTGGGCACTTCCGCCTGGTTGTTCAGCGCCGGGCACGTTGTGGGCGTCGGGCAAAGTGCCCAGCTATACTGGCTCCAGCTCGAAACGCCGACGTCGAGGCCCACCCGAACGGAGTGGCTAAGACCGGAATATTCGAAATCCTTCGTTGCCGTACCACTGAAGCCCCAGGTTTCGTTTTCAATCTCGTTGTTACGTCCATAGGCGACATTGGCGGTCGTACGGCCCCTGCTGCCGGCTTCCTTCTTCAAATCCAGCCAATAGAGCGTGGCACGTGCACTGCTGAAGAACGCGTCGGAGGACTGCGCTTCATAATCATAATCGAGCGATACGCGATCGCGGTCACGCAGTTCGCGACTGTCATAATTGTCGATCATGAAGTTGCGAGGACTGGTGCCTCCCTGGAGTTGGCGCAGGTCGGTCTTAAGATCGCGGCGGAATCGCTCCGCTGTCAAGCCGATGCGATGGCCGCCTTCCAGCTCCTGGCGCAGTTTGAAGAGCAGGTTGTTCTGATCGAAATCAGCCGGATTCGCCTCGGTGCGGAAACGGCCGTAGCTATCATTGTCGCCCATATTGTCGCGTTCATGGCCCTTGCGGTAGCCGCCCTGAAAGAGGATCGACGTGTTGCCGATCTTTTTGGCAGCGGCGGCCGAGCCGGAAATGCTGCGGTCTTCGCTGTCATAGGTCGACTTGACGATCGCACCCCAATCCCGGCCTTCGGGAATAAGATCCTCCGGCTCCAGCGTATTGAGAACGATGGCGCCGCCGAGCATGCCGGAACCGCCCTTGCTCGAATCCGCACCGCGCACGATATCGAGCGAGGACAGTGAATCGAAATCGAAGGTGTCGCCGCCGCCATTGGCGTTGGCCGGCGCAAAGGCACCCTGGCGCGAACTATTCGAAATATACGGGATCGGAATGCCGTCGATGGTGGTCAGGATGCGAGCGCCGGAAAGGCCGCGCAGGTTGAAGCCCGCGTCGCCGCGTGAATAATTCACGCCTGCATCGACGCTGCGGCCGATATCGTCGAAATTGGTGACCTGCTTTTCTTCGAGCTGCTTGGCGGTGATCTCGGTGGCAAGCGGCGTATCGGCGACGCTGCCCGGCGCCACGCGTTTGCCCTTGACGACGATCTTCTGCAGGACGGTGCTGTCCTCCGCCGTGGCTTGCGACGCCGTTGCCGGAGCGCTTTGCGCGAAAGACTGCGAAACAGGAAGAACAACTGTGGCTGCCGTGCAGACCAATAGAACCGAGCGCCAATGCCGGACGATCATAACCTACCCTCTAATGATGACTACCGGGCTGGCTGGTCGTGGCGTTCGCACGCTCGAGGGGCTGGCTGGGCTTTTACGGATGAAGGCGGAGCAGAATTCCGCCTTCTTTTTGCCGCATAAAAAACATGAGGAGCATTGTCAACATAAGTCCTCGTTTTATGTTGAATATACCTATCAAGTTTTAGCGATCTTCAATCACGTTGCACAATTGCAACGAAAAACGCCCTCATGCGTTGTCTTTAGCCACGGATACGAGGAATCGGACGCGTTGAGAAAACTTTCGACATTGGCGATCCTTTTCGCCGCAACCGCTATTCTTGCCGGCGCCCGCCTGCCCCCGCGAGGCCCAATGCCCGAACCTCGGCCAGATGCCGGACAGGCGACCAGCCCCGCCTCCCCTTCTTCGGAAAAGGCAGAACCGCCCAAGCCTGAAGAGGTCCCGGCCCCGCAGCCGAAGCCCGATGTAAAGGATCCGCAGGCACCGGCATCGAGCCCGCCGCCAACGCCGCAGGCCGCACCCTCAAAGCCCGGGTCGGCAGAGCCGATGCAAGGTCCGCCGCGGCCGCCAGGTAGCCCCGATAGCTCGCAGCCGCCGACGGAAGAAGGTAAGCCGCCCGGCGAGCAGACACTTGAAGAGCAACACCTGACGATCGAACCCGAAAGCGATGCGGGACATGCCGAATGCACGGCCGCACTCCAGTCCCTGGGCGTCGTCTTCAAGGACACGCAGCGCATCGACGATGGTAATGGCTGCGGCATCGACAAGCCGATCATCGTCTCCGAAGCCCTGCCCGGCATCAAGCTGAAGCCGGAGGCGACGATCCGCTGCCCGGCGGCACTCGCCCTTGCCCGCTGGATGAAGGACAGCGTCATCCCGGCGGCTTCCGCCGCCCTGCCGGAGCAGGGCCGCATCACCACCGTCAACCAGGCAACGTCCTATATGTGCCGTCTGCGCAACGGCGCCGGAACCGGCAAGATCTCCGAACATGCCCGCGGCAACGCCATCGATATTGCGAGCTTCCATTTCGAAAAGGGTGAGGATGTCGCCGTCCGCTCCCGTCGCGAGGATTCGACGCTGACCGGCGCCTTCCAGCGCACCGTCAGCGCCGCCGGCTGCCTCTACTTCACCACCGTCCTCGACCCCGAAAGCGACGCCGCCCACGAAACCCATTTCCATCTCGACGTCATCGAGAGGAAGGGTGGCTATCGTTATTGCCATTAATCATTTCAAAGAGTTGCGCTTCACGCTTGAATCGAGAACCGACGTACCCAAACCAAAGCTGTAGAATATCGACGGAAGGCCCACCGCGAATGAGGATCATCGCATGTTACGCGATCTTGGCTCTCGTTTTCCTGGGCATTGGATTCGTTTTTACCGGCAAACTGCATTGGTTCCTTGCCGTCGGAATGTTGCTGACAGGCACTTTGGAACGGCTGGTCCTCTGGCTGCTCATAGGTCCCGAACGGGAGAAAAGCCATCGACGTCGCCTAATGAGACAGCCAGCCAAGCCATCACCGGATCAGAACAATCCCTCGATATAACCTTGGTCGTTCAAGAAAATCCGTTCCGCCGACGGTGATTTCGGCAAGCCCGGCATCGTCATGATCTCGCCGGTGATGGCGACGACGAAGCCCGCTCCCGCCGAAAGCCGCACCTCTCGCACCGTGACGATGTGGCCTTCCGGCGCGCCACGCAGGTTCGGATCGGTGGAGAAGGAATATTGCGTCTTCGCCATGCAGATCGGCAGCTTGCCGTAACCCTGCTCCTCCCATGTCTGCAACTGGTCGCGCACCGCCTTGTCTGCCGTCACCTCGCCGGCGTGATAGATCTTCGAGGCGACGATCTCGATCTTCTCGAACAGCGAAAGATCGTCGCCGTAAAGCGGCTGGAATTTCGCCTGTCCTGACTCGGCCAGTTCCACCACCTTGTGCGCCAGTTCCTCGATGCCGGCCGAACCCAGCGCCCAGTGGCGGCAGAGGATCGCCTCGGCGCCGAGCCTCGAGACGAATTCCTTGACCGCCGCGATCTCGGCCTCGGTATCCGAGACGAAATGGTTGATCGCCACGACGACGGGCACGCCGAAACGGCGCACATTGGCGACGTGCCGGCCAAGATTGGCGCAGCCCTTCTTCAGCGCCGTGACATCCTCCGTGCCGAGATCGTCCTTCTTCACCCCGCCATTCATCTTCAGCGCCCGGACGGTCGCGACGATGACTGCCGCATCCGGCTTCAGCCCCGCCTTGCGGCACTTGATGTCGAAGAATTTTTCCGCTCCGAGATCGGCGCCGAAGCCTGCTTCCGTCACCACATAGTCGCCGAGCTTCAGCGCCGTCTTCGTCGCCGTCACCGAATTGCAGCCATGGGCGATATTGGCGAAGGGCCCGCCATGCACGAAGGCCGGATTGTTCTCCAGCGTCTGCACCAGGTTCGGCTGCATAGCATCTTTCAACAGCACCGCCATGGCGCCGTCGGCCTTCAGGTCGCGCGCATGGACCGGTGTCCTGTCGAAACGATAGCCGATGATGATGTCGCCGAGCCGCCGCTCCAGATCCTTGAGGTCGGTGGCGAGGCAGAGGATCGCCATGACCTCGGAGGCGACGGTGATGTCGAACCCGCCCTGGCGCGGGAAACCGTTGGCGACGCCTCCGAGCGATGAGACCATGCTTCTGAGTGCCCGGTCGTTCATGTCCATGACCCGCCGCCAGGTGATGCGGCGGATGTCGATATTCTCTTCGTTGCCCCAATAGATGTGGTTGTCGACCATCGCCGCCAGCAGATTGTGCGCCGATGTGATCGCATGGAAATCGCCGGTGAAATGCAGGTTGATGTCTTCCATCGGCACGACCTGCGCATAACCGCCGCCGGCCGCCCCGCCCTTGACGCCGAAGCACGGACCGAGCGAGGCCTCGCGGATGCAGACTACGGCTTTCTTGCCGATCCGGTTCAGCCCGTCGCCGAGCCCGACGGTGGTGGTCGTCTTGCCCTCGCCCGCCGGTGTCGGATTGATCGCGGTGACGAGGATCAGCTTGCCGTCCCTCTTGCCCGCTTGCGCGGCGATGAACTCGGCGCTGACCTTCGCTTTGTCGTGACCATAGGGAACGAGTTGCTCGACCGGAATACCAAGTTTCGCCCCGATTTCGAAGATCGGCTTTTTGGCCGCGGCGCGCGCGATTTCGATATCGGATTTGATTGATGGCATGGATGTTCCCCCGTCCGGCCCCGCGGGAGCGGAGTCGTTGTTTTTCTCTTCATCGAGATAGCGAAATATCGGCGGGGTGTGAATAGCGCTGCGCCTTGCGGCCGCCACGCTTACA